>JBGAHV010000035.1:0-43874 GCA_044225995.1 Ferruginibacter sp.
TTATCGCTGCTGCGTTCACAGGTGAGTCCGCACTTTATGTTCAACGTGCTCAACAATATGGTGGCCATGGCCAGGAAGCAGTCGGACCAGTTGGAGCCTTCATTGATAAAACTCTCTTCACTCATGCGCTATATGCTGTACGAGGCCGATGAGGAAAAAGTATCACTGGAAAAAGAAACAGAATATTTACAGAGCTATATCGACCTTCAGCAACAGCGCTTTGGGAAAAAAGTAACCATCCACACCAATTTTCAACAACCCGATAAAGCGTATTATATCGAACCCATGCTGCTGATCCCCTTTGTTGAAAACGCCTTTAAACATGGCACCGGTATGATAGAACAGGCCATGATACAAATTGAACTGCTGGCCCAAAACAATGTGCTGCAGTTTACAGTTACCAATAAATACAACGAAGACATCAACGAAGTAAAAGACAAGGCATCAGGTATTGGCCTTACTAATGTGGCACGAAGACTGGAACTGCTGTACCGGCAACGTCACCGGCTTGACATTAAAAAAGAAAACGGCTTTTTTATCACCGCATTAACCATTAATCTTGCTGCATGATCAACTGCATTGCCATAGATGATGAGCCACTGGCGCTGGAACTGCTGGAAGATAATATCAGCAAACTGCCGTATTTAAAACTGGTGGGCAGTTACGATAATGCCATTGATGCCATGAACGCATTGCAGCACCAGCAGGTAGATCTTGTTTTCCTGGACATACAAATGCCCGGGTTAACCGGACTGCAACTGATACAAAGCCTTACGGTAAAACCCATGTTTATACTGGTAACAGCCTATGAAAAATATGCACTG
Source organism: Ferruginibacter sp. (assembly GCA_044225995.1). Lineage (GTDB taxonomy): Bacteria > Bacteroidota > Bacteroidia > Chitinophagales > Chitinophagaceae > Ferruginibacter. The sequence goes on from JBGAHV010000035.1 coordinate 825, forward strand.
GAGGGTTTTAACCTGGAAGTGACCGATTACCTGGTAAAGCCCGTATCGCTGGAACGTTTTATTAAAGCCTGCAACAAGGCAAAAGAACTGTTTGACCTGAAACAGCAATCAACTACAGCAAAAACACCACCCGGCTACTTTTTTGTGAACGTGGAATACAGCATGGTTAAAGTAAACCACGATGATATAGTTTATATTGAAGGACTGAAAGATTATATCAAGATACACTTGCACAGCACCACCAAACCCATCGTTACCCGCATGCCCATGAAAACAGTGGAAGAACAGCTGCCCGCAGATAAGTTTGTGCGCATACACAAGTCTTACATTGTTTCAGTCGCCTTTATTGCTTCTGTACGCAAATCAAGTGTGTTCATCAACGAGCTTGAGTTACCGGTAAGCGATAATTATAAAGAAACGCTGGCGGCCATTACTGGCCGCCAGTAAACACCGCACATCCTTTTCATTTTCCGCCTGTACAGCACAAAAAAATTCAGCACCATTTTCGTCGCAGGAATAACGGTTTTTATCTCATTTACAATAACCACCCCGGTATTGCAAAATAGCTTTGTGTTCAATAAAACAGAAAGCAATGAAAAAATTAATAACACTTGCAGCCATCTTTTTTGGGCTGAACACTATGGCACAAATGCCCGGCGCCATGCCCGCAGGCATGCAAAACGGCGGTCCCGGCAATGTGGGCCATGTGTATGGAAAATTAATAAATGATGCAGGCAAGCCTGTTGCGGAAGCATCGGTATTACTGCTGCAGAAAAAGATGGACAGCACCACTAAAAAAATGAAAGATATTTTGTTGAGTGCTACGATTACTAAAAACAACGGCGACTTCAGTTTTGAAGAACTGCCGGTAAGGGGTAACCTTACCTTAAAAATTTCGGCGGTTGGTTTTAAAGCATATGAAACCACCGTTTCTTTTATGCCCAAGATGAATGGAACCGCACCAAAGCAAAATGCCACACCTGCATCCATGCCTTCGTTTGATAAAGACCTGGGTAATATCACCCTCGCCACGGATACAAAGGAACTGCAGGGCGTTACCGTGGTATCTTCTGCAGCGGCATTAAAACTGAGTGCCGATAAAAAAGTATTTAACGTAGAAAAGAATATCATGAGCACGGGCGGTACCGGCGTGGATGTAATGCGCAATGTGCCTTCGGTGAACGTGGATATAGATGGAAACATTACTGTACGCAACGCGGCGCCGCAATTACTGGTAGATGGAAGGCCCACCACCTTAACGCTTGACCAGATACCGGCTGATGTAATTGAAAGTGTGGAAGTGATCACCAACCCGTCGGCAAAATATGATGCCAGCGGTAGCGGCGGCGGTATTATCAACGTGGTGCTGAAGAAAAATAAAAAATCAGGCTATAACGGTAACCTGCGTGCGGGTGTTGATAAACGGGGTGGCGTTAACGCCGGCGGTGATATCAGCCTGCGGCAGGATAAATTCAACTTTACCGCATCGGTAAACACCAACCAGAACAAAGGCATTACCACCGGAACAACCGAAAGGGATAACTTACTTACCACACCCCTCACATCTGTTTACCAGCAAAACTATAATAAATCAAATGGTGGTTTTGTGTTTGCCAAAGCGGGCCTGGATTATTTTGCAGGCAACCGCACCACATTGTCTTTATCAGGAATAAAAGTTCACGGGGAGTTCAAGCCATACGAAACCATCAATATCACCACCGACAGTTTGTACAACAGCGGTAAAATTTCCAGCAGCAGCCAGCGTGTTACCACCGGCACCCGTGATTTTAACGGGCAGGGACTGGTATTTGGCATGAAGCAATTGTTTAAAAAAGAAGGAGAAGAGTTTACTGTTGATGCGAATTATTTTACCGGTAAGATGGAAAGCAATTCACTATACACCACCAATTATTTTGGCAGCGGCAGCGCAAGCAAGGCTACCGGCCTGGAAAAAGTAAATGGCGATGGCAGCGATAAAAACTTTATCATTCAAACAGATTATGTACTGCCTTTTGCAAAAAGCTATAAACTGGAAACCGGTTTAAGGGCGGCCATCCGCAGCAGGGAAAACAATACATATAACTATGTGATGAATAACAGTACCGGTCAGTACGAACTCATTACATCGGCCACCAGTAATTATACCAACAAAGACAATGTGTATGCCGGTTATGTAACACTGAGCAATACCATCAAAAACTTCAGCTATAAGGCCGGTTTGCGTGCAGAAAGTTCTGATTACAGCGGCACACTTACCAATACCGGCGACCAGTTCAGCAATAAATACGCAGTAAGTTTATTTCCTTCTTTATTCCTGAGCCAGAAACTGAACAACAGGCAGGAGCTGCAATTCAGCGCCAGCAGAAGGATCAACCGCCCCAATTTTTTTCAGCTGATACCTTATACCGATTATACCGACAAGCTGAACATCACAAGGGGTAACCCCGCTTTAAAACCAGAGTTTACACAGTCGTACGAACTGTCTTATTTAAAAACCTATGGTACTAAAAACACGTTCCTGGCATCGGCTTATTACAAACACAGCGATAACTTAATCACCCGTTATCTCACCGAAGAGTATAACAGCACTACGGGCAATAATGATATCATCAACAGTTATATCAATGCCAACTCCAGTTACGCAGTGGGTACCGAGCTTACCGGAATTAATTATCTTACCAAATGGTGGGATGTGAGCACCAACCTGAATATCTACAACTCAAAGATCAATACCAGCAATATATCCGGTGCCACCGCACAGGATGCCCTATGGAGCTGGTTTGGAAAACTGAATAACAATTTTAAACTGCCTGCCAATTTTGCCATGCAGCTTACCACCACTTACCAGAGCAAAACCAATTTGCCGGTGAACAGCAACAGTGGTATGGGGGGTCCGCCGCAAATGTCACAAAGCCAGAGTGCGGCGCAGGGTTATATCAAACCCAGCTGGGGAATGGATGTTGCGTTCAAAAAATCATTCTTGAAAAATAATGCGGCATCGGTATCATTTAATATCAGCGATATCTTCCGCACCCGGATCAGCAGCCAGTACAGCTACAGCAATTATTTTGTGCAGAACTACGAAAGGCTGAGAGACCCGCAGATGTTCCGCATCAATTTCTCTTACCGCTTTGGAAAAATTGATATGACACTGTTTAAAAGAAAAAGCAGCAATGGCGACCAGAATGCCGCCGAAAGTATGCAGAACTAGGTTATACAGGTATGAATGGTTAAGAAATGCCCGCTGAAAAGCGGGCTTTCTTTTTACTCGGTAATTTCTTTTTTACTGTACTCATCAATATAGATCGTCATGGGCTGTTCCATTAAATCACGGTACAAGCCTGTTTTGAAGTAGAAATAACTTTTTGCAGCATATCCTTTTTTGGAAGTGTATGCTGTAATGCCGGAATAATTGACAATTAGCTTATCGTTAAGCCAGGTTTGTATAAAACCTCCCGCCTGCCGGGTAAATTTTACTTTAAAAATAAAATCAAGCCAGCGGTTCCTTACTTCTTCAGTGGTTGAAAAAATGGTGGCCTGGCCTGTATCGTTTTGGTGAGTGATGAATAAGCGTCCGCCCCGGTACCTGATGGCCAATACCGGGCTGTCATCATCGCAAAGCGGGTTGCCTCCGCAACTTTGTTTCCATTGCGCAATCACCAGCCGTACGGGAACAACGGGAAAACTGTCGGGCAAAAAAAGACTGAACCGGTATTCATACACATGTTCTTCCAGCGAAATAAGTTTGTTGGACTCCCGCAGTTCATCCCGTTCAGAATCTTTATTGCCGTTTTTACCTGCTTCAAAAACATTTCTGCTTTTTAAAGTGATCATGGCTGCGCCATTGCCACGCCGTACAATGCGGTGCTGAATTGTAAAGGAGCTGTCCACCATCCGGTCGGTAGCCCATATTTTATTAAGGGTAGGCGCTTCAAAATCATCATGAACAGGCAATTGGCTGTACAGATTTTTAGTAAGCAGCAGGCTGGCGGTTAAAACAGGAAGTAAATATTTTTTAAAACCGGTCATATCAACAGGTTGATGGTATAAATTTACTGAACTAATACTGCAGCATCGCAATAAACTTTTTTATGGATGAAGCCGGTTGTATCTTGACACTATAATTACAAACAATGCCTGCCAGAATTTTTAAAACGATTTTCTTATTTACTGCCACCTGTTTTTATTTTTTATGTGCCACTGCCCAAAAAGTAAAAGAACCCAAAGCCTCCAACCCCGAATGGGAAAAACCTTTTGAACCCTTCCGCATTGCAGGCAACCTGTATTATGTAGGCACATACGACCTTGCCAGCTATTTAGTGGTAACAACAAAGGGAAGTATTTTAATTAACACGGGCATGGCTTCATCGAAAGAACAAATTCAACAAAACATAAAAGCACTTGGCTTTAAATTTTCTGATATTAAAATACTGCTGACCACGCAGGCGCATTATGATCATATGGGCGCTATGGCTGCCATTAAAAAGAAAACAAAAGCAAAGTTGTGGGTTAATGCGCCAGAAGAAGATGTTTTAAAAACAGGGGGAGCATCGGACTATGCTCTCGGCGGCGAAGAGCCGCTTTTTAAACCGGTTAAAGCAAACCGCCTTTTGCATAATGGAGATACAATTGCACTTGGCGAAACAAAATTGGTTATGCTGAGCCATCCCGGCCATACGCAAGGCTCCTGCAGTTATATTTTTACAACAACAGATTCAGTAAGGAGTTACCGGGTACTGATCGCTAATATGCCCACCATTGTAACCAGTAAGCGTTTTGCTGATATCAGTGCTTATCCTGCTGTAACCAGTGACTATGCCCAAACATTCACCAAAATGAAACAACTGCAGTTTGACATTTGGATGGCATCGCATGCCGGCCAGTTTAATATGCATGATAAGCACAAGCCCGGTGATGCCTATAATCCCATGGCTTTTGCCGACCGTGCCGGTTATGATGCAGCACTGGAAGAACTTGAAAAAGACTACCAGGATAAATTGAAAAAAGACGCTTCCAACCAATAACAGTTTTATAAATGCACTCTATAAAAAAATTCATTGCAACAATTACAATCCTTTTTGCAATAACAATTACGGCAACAGCACAAACAAGGAATACGTTCTCTCTTGGCAAAAACGATTTTTTACTGAATGGCAAACCTTTTCAAATCATTAGCGGAGAAATACACCCGGCACGGGTGCCGGAAATATACTGGCGCCACCGCATACAAATGATAAAGGCCATGGGCTGCAATACCGTTGCTGCCTATATTTTCTGGAACTACCACGAAACAAAACCCGGTGTATTTGATTTTAAAACAGGCAATAAGAATATTGCGGAGTTTATACGTATTTGCCAGCAGGAAGGTATGTGGGTGCTGCTGCGCCCCGGTCCCTATGTTTGTGCCGAGTGGGATTTTGGAGGCCTGCCAACGTATTTACTAAAAACACCTGACATCAAATTAAGGTGTATGGACAGCCGTTATATGGCTGCAGTAAAAAATTATGTTGTGCATCTTGCAAAAGAACTGGCACCGCTGCAATGTGTAAATGGCGGACCGATATTAATGGTGCAGGTGGAAAATGAATATGGCAGTTACGGCAACGATAAAGAATACATTAAAACATTGCAACAACTTTGGAAGCAAAACGGCATTAAAGTACCCTTTTATACAGCGGACGGCGCTACGCCTTATATGCTGGAAGCAGGCGGATTAAAAGATGCGGCTATTGGTTTGGACAGCGGCAGCAGCGATGCTGATTTCAATGAAGCAAAAAAACAAAATCCCGATGTGCCCGCTTTCAGCTCAGAAACCTACCCGGGCTGGCTTACACACTGGGGCGAAAAATGGGCCAGGCCCGACACCGCAGATTTAAGAAAGGAAATGGAGTATTTGCTCAGTAATAAAAAATCATTCAACCTGTACGTGATACACGGCGGCACCAATTTTGGTTTTACTGCGGGTGCCAATGCGTTTTCTCCAACAGCTTATCAACCCGATATTACCAGTTACGATTATGATGCGCCCATTAATGAACAGGGCCTGCCCACGCCAAAATATTTTATGCTGCGGAATTTGATTGCACAATACACCGGCAAACAATTACCTGAAATTCCCCAACCAATTAATACCATTACGGTTCCTGAAATAAAACTCACAAAAACAGATGCCATCTGGAATCATTTAGGCATGGCCATTAAAACAGCGCAACCGCAACCCATGGAAATGTTTGATCAAAACCAGGGACTGATATTATACAAAACAACACTGGTGGGCCATAAAAGCGGCAAGCTGAAAATTTGGGAGCCGCATGATTATGCAATGGTATATTTGAACGGGCAGTTTATTGATACGGTTTTTCGTGATGGTGGTAAATGGGAAGTAGTGTTACCAAAAACAGATGTGAAAGACCCGGTGCTTGAAATACTGGTGGAAGGAATGGGGCATATCAACTTTGCACAGTTTATGATCGACCGCAAGGGTATTACGGACCGGGTTACATTGAACGGCATGACACTGATGAACTGGGAAACATACCTGCTGCCGATGAATGAGGCCTTTATAAAAAAGATAAACTCATCAAGGCCTGCGGCAACAGCAACAGAAAAAGGCGGCAACTTTTTTACAGGAAGTTTTATATTAGATCAAACAGGCGATACGTACATAGATATGAGCAAATATTCCAAAGGCATTGTTTATATCAATGGACATAATCTTGGCCGTTACTGGAATATTGGTCCGCAGCAACGCTTGTACTGTCCTGCATCTTTTTTACAAAAAGGGAATAACAGTATTGTGGTATTCGATTTACACCAGCAAAATGAAGAAACCGTAACCGGCTTTATTGCGGCTGAATAAACAAAAGGGTTTAGTTGTTAAGCAAAACCTTTTGGTATTTGTTAGTGCTTTAACCAACAGCCGGGTTGCAGAGTACAATGCTTCCGCTTATAACGAAGAAAACTCCTCTTATTTCTACACCGGGGTAAGCAGCCGAATGCACATTAACATAAAAAAGCCCTGAAAACAAACTGTCTTCCTGCGTTTGTGCAAGTGCTGCTGTTACAGTAAACGGGAGCTATAACCCATAAACACAATGCCGGAAATACCTGCACCACTTCTGTGCAAATGTGTATTGATAGCTGTAAAACCATTAAAATTAAACTACGGCCTACTCTTTATTTGTAACATTTGTAACACTGCACCCCGGTGCCGGCCTTTTGGTTAAACAATCATTTTTTTCATTGATAAACCTCATTTTTCAGGCACACCAAAATCATAAAGCAGGGGCATATCCCAGCGGAATTTTACATCGTAATCTGATCAACTAAAAAAGTAACACATGAAAAATCTGGTAATATTAGGCGCAGGTACCGCCGGCACTATGATGGCAAACCATTTGCATCACCAGTTGAAAAAACCAGACTGGAATATTACAATCATCGACGAACGGGAAGAACATCATTACCAGCCCGGTTATCTTTTTTTACCCTTTGATATTTACAGCCCCGAAGACATTGTAAAAACCATTGAAGAATTCATCCCTAAAGATGTAACCCTGCTGAAACAAAAAATAAACCGCATTGCACCGGAAGAAAATAAAGTGTTACTGGCCAATAACGAAGAATTGCCCTACGATGTGCTTATTGTTGCCACCGGCGCTAAAATAGCACCGGAAGAAACAGAAGGCATGGCAGGTGAGCAATGGCAAAAATCAGTGTTTGATTTTTACACATTTGAAGGGGCACTGGCATTGCGCAATAAATTAAGGGAATGGGAAGGAGGAAAACTGGTGGTGCATATAACCGAAATGCCCATTAAATGCCCGGTAGCCCCGCTGGAGTTTGCATTTTTAGCCGACTCATTTTTTAAGAACAAGCACATGCGTGACAAAGTGGAAATAACTTATGTAACTCCATTAAGCGGCGCTTTTACCAAACCCAAGGCCACAGAAACACTGGAACATTTATTGGTGGATAAAAACATTCATATTGAAGGTGACTTTGCCATTGAGAAAGTGGATAATGAAAATAAAACCATTGTGGATTATGGTGGCAGGGAAATTCCTTTCGACCTGCTGGTTACCGTGCCCACCAATAAAGGCGATGCATTAATGGAGCGCTCCGGCATGGGAGATGATTTGAATTATGTACCCACCAATAAAGCAACTCTGCAATCGCTGAATTATAAAAATGTTTTTGTGCTGGGCGATGCCAGCAATATACCTGCATCAAAAGCAGGATCGGTAGCGCATTTTGAAGCAGAGATATTAACCGAAAACATTTTGCGCTTTGTAAAAGGCGAACCGCTGAAAGAAGAATTTGACGGCCACGCCAACTGCTTTATAGAAACCGGCGGCGGCAAAGCGCTGCTGATTGATTTTAATTACACACACGAACCCGTGGAAGGAACATTTCCCTTTGCAGGTATTGGCCCGCTGCGGTTGCTGAAAGAAAGCCGCATGAATCATATGGGCAAACTGGCTTTCCGCTGGATATACTGGCACATGCTGCTGAAAGGCACGCATATTCCTTTTGTATCGGCCACCATGAGCGAAAGCGGAAAACATTATGCATAACATTCATTCTAAAAACTTATCAATATGGACAAAGTAATTGCAGGCAAAACAATCACCGTTAATGAAGAAGGTTATTTAAAAGACTTCAGCCAATGGGATGAAAAAGTGGGCGAGGCCCTGGCAACAGAAGCCAATGTTGCATTAACACCCCGCCACTGGGAAGTGATTAAGTATTTGCAAAAAGAAGAACAAAACAAAGTGGCATTAAGCATACGCCGTGTGGGCAAAAGCGGCGTGGTGGATATTAAAGAGTTTTACCAGCTTTTTCCTGTGGCACCATTAAAAACAGCCACCAAAATTGCAGGTATACCCAAACCCGCCAGTTGTATTTAACCTTAAAATGTAAGTTATGAGCACCAATGGGAAAATAAATAAGATGATGATCATCCTTTCCAAGGCAACACTGGAAAATGTGTATGCCGCTTTTGTGCTGGCCAATGGTGCCCGCATGGAAGGGATAGAGGCAGAAATATTCTTCACCTTTTTTGGGCTGGAGGCCGTGCACAGAAAAAAACTGGAGCACCTGCATGTGGCAACGGTGGGTAATCCCGCCATGCATATTCCCACCATGATTGGCGGTTTACCGGGTATGGAAGCCTTTGCCACCAATATGATGAAGAAGGAAATGGAAAAAATTGATATGCCCGAAATACCCGAATTCCTGGATATACTTTCTGCATCCGGTGTGCGCATGTGGGGCTGCAAACTGGCCTTTGACATGTTCCATTATAAAAAAGAAGACCTGTACGAAGGCGTGGAAGAAATTATTACCGTAGGCGATTTTTATAAACGCAGCGAAGGCGAAGGCGTACACATGCTGTTTATTTAACGGCACCGCCCCGTGGCCGGGTTGTTTTAAATAGGGATAAGTAAAACCAGCCCGGCTATTTTTTTCAGCGGTTATGCTGCAACAGCATAACCGCTGAATTGCATGTGCATTTTACAAATCCTGTTAAAACAATTTTCTCAAATCTATACTGCAGCAACTGCAGCTTAATTATGTGTTATGAAAAAGCTACTCACATCCGTTTTTGGTTTGTTACCCGTTATTTTATTTGCACAGGCCGGTCATATTATGCAGGGCATTGGCGCTGTTAACATGTCAATGGGTGGTGCCGCCACTGCACAGCCGCTGGATATTAATGGCGCTTTACAATGGAACCCCGCCGGCATATCGGCATTTGATAAAAAAATATTTTCGGCAAATGCAGGACTATTTTTTTCTGCACCCGAGCTTTCATCCACTGTACCCACATCTGATGGCTCCTTTAGCGGAGTAACCAAAGATGACAGGGGTGCATCTGTAATGCCGGCACTTGCCATGGTATGGGGCAAAAAAAACAGCCGTCATACATTCGGTGTTTCTGCATTTGGCATCAGCGGTTTTGGTGTAACCTTTCCGCAAAACAATACCAATGCCATTAACATGCCGCAAAGTGCCGGAGGTTTTGGACGCATACAATCAGACTACCAGCTGATGCAGACAGGGTTTACCTATGCATATAAAGTAACTGAACAGTTTGCTGTAGGACTGGCACCCACATTTAATTATTCCTCACTAAAGCTGTCGCCCAACCCGCTTTCATCTCCCAGCCAAACATTGGGATACCCTGTAAGTGATAAAGCCACAGCGCTTGGCATTGGTGCACAGCTTGGCGTTTTTTATAATTCAGGCAAAGGAATAAAACTGGGTGCTTCGTATAAAACGCCCCAAAAATTCGGCAGCTTCGATTTTAAAAACACCTATCTCGATGGCAGCAAAGCGCCCAATGTAAAATTTGAAATGGATTATCCTGCCATACTTTCTGCCGGCATTGGTTACTCTAAAAATAAGATTGATGCTGCACTCGACTACCGTTTTGTAAACTACAAAAACACCACAGGCTTTAAAACAAAAGGCTGGACCAGTACAGCAGCTGTTGCCGGTTTTGGCTGGGAAAATATTTCCATACTTTCTGCAGGCATACAATACAAGGGAGTAAAACAACTGCCCATTAGAATAGGTTATACTTATAGTTCTAATCCAATAAAAAGCGAACTGGCCTTTTTCTCCACACCAGCCACTGCCATTATTAAAAACGGTTACCAGCTGGGTTTGGGTTATGAAGTAAATAAAAAAGTTACCATCAATGCTGTTTACCATCATGGTACCAGCAGCGGAAGCACCAGCGGTCCGTTGTTAAGCCCAATGATGATCACATCCTCCAATCCTTATGGCGCCATACCCAACAGCAATGTATCATATACAATGACTACCGACCTTGTAATGGTTGGATTGAACTATTGTTTTTAATATTGAAAAGTTGAGAATGGAAATGCCGGCGGAAACGCCGGCATTTTATTTATGCAATGAGTCAAGCATTTTTTATGAAGACCAGGTTTTGAAAAAAGCAATAAAACAATTAGGGTTTATACACTGCTACATACGCCTCTCCGCCCGCATTGGTAAATTCGCCGCCTGCATATACATAACCACGGGAGTCAACAGCCAGCGCCACAATGGGTCCATTCACATTAAGTGCATTTGTACCGCCCAGTTCACCCCACTTACTGCCATCCCATTCTGCTATGTATTGTTTGCCGGCTGCGTTGGTAAAATTTCCTGCAGCATATAAATGACCGTTGGTACCCAGCGCTATGGTGTTGATATAACTGTTGGGGTTTAATCCGCCAAGTATTGACCACGAACTGCCGTTCCATTTAGCAACAGTATAGCTGCCGGAGTTTTCCAGCAGTGCGTATAAACCACCGCTGTTATCTAAAACAATTTTCTCTGCAGTATAAGGGCCGCCTGTTGCAGGAAGGGCTATGCTTTGCCAGGTGCTGCCATTGTATTTGGAAATAACACCAATGCCACCCTGTATTCCGGCGGTATATAAGTTACCTGCCGCATCCGAGGCCATTCCATAATTCATGGCGGTGGTGGCGGTTTGGCTGCCTGCTGTATACTGAGACGGTATTGCATCCCAGCTGCTGCCACTCCATTTAACATTGGTATAAACAGAACCGGTACCCGGGCGCAGAAAGGAAGCATATACAGTACCGGATGGTGTAACACAAAATGGAATTCCGGACGAAACGGTTGAAACGCTGCCATTATTTTCGGGCCCCACCATACTCCATTTGCTGCCATCGTATTTTGCCAGGAAAGCAAGGTTAGTGCTGTTGGGAATGGTGGTGGCCTCTCTCTGGTAAATATAAAAATTGCCTGCTGCATCCATTTGCAGCAGGAGATGTTCCCAAATGTCGGTGGAGTTAAGGTTGCCCATTTTACTCCATTTGCTGCCATCGTATTTTAAGGGCGTCCATTTACCGGCGGGGTCATAGTCCTGGCAAATAACAATATTGTCAGACTTGTCCACGGCAATGGCCCAAACAGCTTTGTTGGTATAACTTAAACCAAAGCTGGTACCCAACTGGCTCCAGCCGTTTGGTAAATTATCATTGCCGGTTGATTTATTTTTTTTGCAACCCAGCGCCAGCGTAAACAGCAATAAAAGTGCAGGTATTTTTTTCATGGCTAATTTTTATTAAAAATACCTGCCACACTTTTTTATGGAATACTCAATTTATAGTAGGGATTACACCGAAGGCGATGGAACTATTTTGAACCGCATCACTTTTTGTAAACCGGGTTTACCCATTCTTCTTCAGGTAAATATTTACTGGCAGCGGCCCAGCAAATGCCCCGCTTAATCATTTCAATGGCGGGCGGCACCTGTGTTACATGGCTAAGGTTATGCCCCACAGATGTATAAAATATGCGGCCCCTGCCATACATTTTTTTCCAGGTTACGGGTATTATACAACCGTTGATCCATGAATCAACAGCACCGTTAAAGGTGGTGGTGGCCAAAACTTTTACGTTGGGGTCCACATGCATATAGTATTGTTCGCTATGCATATTAAAACCATCAAGGCCTTTGGTGATGGCATCTTTGTGATTGGTGATCTTTACTGTGTAATCAATAACACCACCGGGGTGCGCCACCCATTGCCCGCCCGTCATAAACTGGTATTCGGTATTATTGCGAAATGCATCGCACATGCCGCCGTGCCAGCCCGCCATGCCCGTACCGTTTTTTTTAATGGCATTTAGTAATCCTTCTTCCTGCTCTTTTGTTATCTGGCTCATGGTAAATATCTGTATCACCAAATCAACAGTATCCATTATTGTTTTATCGGTGTACACATCCAGTTTATCGTACACTAATACTTCTGCGCCCTCTTCTTTTAACCAGGCCGATATATAATCTTTAAACTTTTCCGGCTCGTGCCCGGCCCAGCCGCCATAAGTAAACAACACTCTTCTTCCTTTTATGGATGGAATGGGCGGTGTGCTTTCTGCCGGCATGTTTGCTGCTGCTGCAAATGGTAAAACAGTGGCGGCACTTATTGCGAACGCCTTATTTAAAAACTGCCTGCGGTTGTTTTTTTGCATGAAGATTTGTTTTTACTAAAGATAAATGAAAGACGGTGTTTTGTTGCATGGGGTGAGTGGCTTTTTGGCCGGAAGCACAGATACGCAATGCTGCGTTAACTGCGCTGCATATCTGCGCCAGTTGGGGTTGTTTTACGCCGCTGTCTTGTCTCCCGACAAACAGCGCAACACTTTTACTGTAACTAATTTTTTAAATTCGGATATGGAAACTCCCTGCTCCGAAAACTGGTCGCAATTTTACACAGCCACCATTCATGAATGGAAACCGCTTTTGCAGGATACTGCCTGCAAAGAAATTATTGTTGAAAGCCTGCAATTTATGGTTAAAGAAAAGCGGATTGCACTTTATGCCTTTGTAATCATGAATAATCATATCCATTTGATCTGGCAGCCGCTTGCAGGTTACAGCCTCTATGATATACAGGCATCGTTTATGAAATATACCGGCCAGCAATTAAAGCGGCTGCTGATTAAAACTGGCAATACCATGCTTGAAGAATTTAAAGCAAACCGAAGTGACAGGGAATATCAGATCTGGAAGCGGGAATCATTAAGTGTTGAATTGTTTACGCCGGCAGTTTTTAACCAGAAGCTGGAATACATACACAACAACCCCGTAAAAGCAGGTTTATGCAGGTACCCGGAGGAATATCATTATTCATCCGCCGGTTTTTATTTTAACGGGAAGGATGCATTTGGAATGCTTACCCACAGTTCCGGCAACTAATTGTTTTTGCCGTCGTCTGGTCTCCTGACCAACGACGGAGTTGGGGACATGTATTTTTTTTACCGGTTTTTGGTTAGCGCCGTTTGTTGGAGACAAGACGGCGGCGTATTAAGATTTAGGGAGGGAACACCAACGGCGGCGGAAGAGAGGAGCCTCTTTATTTACTCAACAAAAAACGTCGAAAAATTCTTTCAACATCTTTATTTAACCCTTGAGCTTCAGACCTACAGTCAATAATATCTTTTAAGAAAAGCAAATGCTCTTTCCTTTTAAAAAAGTCGAGGTTAAATGATTTAGTAAGAGTCAAAAATAAAACCGTAAATTTTACAGACCAAGGTTTATCGGACTTTGCGGACTCTCCAAAATTTGATTTAATAAGTTTTTCAATATCTTTTTGAAATTTTGAAGCTTCTTTGGAGTTTTGGATAATCTCATCAATTTTTTCTCGAACAGACTTAACTTTACCACTTGCCTTCAATTGCATGATAACCGTCAGAAGATCTTCTGAACTTGTAGCTTGTGAAAGTACATATTGAGTCAGAGAAGGAAAACTAAAATTCCTGTCAATGCCTACTTTCAAATCTTTAAACCATAACGAGTCTTTTTCAACTTTGATTTTTTCATCAATTTTTTGAAGTACTAAGCTTAAATTATTTTCAATTTTAGGCAAGCCATTGTTCTTAATCTTTTCTGCTCGTTGGGGACTGATAAAAAGATCAGTTTTAAGATGATTAGACGAAACCAAATAGTTTCTGATTCCCTTATCAGAATAACTGGCTTTACTATTCCAGTCAATATTTAAACTTGTAGGGTTTATTGGGTGGATAATAAGTCTTGTATTTTTTTCAAACCATCCAAATCTTACCCAATCACCCTCAAACCCATTAGCTAAAAAATTTGTTTCATCATAAAGAAGGATTGAGTTGATATAATTCGAAAGCCCCCCTAATGACATAATAAACTCCTTTTCTGATATTGAAAAAAAATCGATACTACCATCAAGTAGAGAGCCTGCTTGTTCGAGAGACCAATTATCAATTAAACTTTTCTGAATCTTACTCATTTAAATTGATTGCTGCCATATAAATCGATTATAACATTCCGACATTTGCAAAGACAAATAATTCATTTATTAACTATCTAGGTACAAATGCTCTTTTGAAAATATGTTATTAAAGTTGTAAACTATAACCATAATACTAAAAGACGAATCCCAAATGTTACTGATAGAATACTTATCCCTGAAAGATATTTTCATTGTGCCATTCTATAAATCTACTTGCAGGCCTGTCTTGTAGTCTATTAGGCAGGTTGTATAAATTTTCACCATGAAATTTGTAATAATCTTTTCCATTTTGAAATTCTTCTTTGATTCTTTTACTTATTTCAATCTTAAAGTCGGGAGTGATAGTAAGATAACCTGTATCAAAAAGTTTATGCAAATCTGATCGAAGTAATAATGCATTGGAAATAAAGTGTGCTCCTGATGCCGCATATGGCTTAATATGTGCAGCTTCTAAAACCGGTAAGGTCTTTTCTCCAGAAATTGCACATTTTCTATTGTAGGCATCTGTAACCAAAATTCTGAATGCACCTTGCCCTAACCTGACTTTAGTTAAAACAGTCTTACCATACATTGGTGATTCTGTGTCTTCCAGTATTAGCTGACTTTTTTCTTCTTCATCAGTTTTATATAAATATTTTTGAAGTAAACGTTCAGTTTTAATCCAGAGCTCTTTACCAATTGTTGAATCTGTTGAATAAGATTTTCCTTGAACAATACTTTTACCCCAATCTTCGGGAGCAGGAATCCAATCTTCTTTAAAAAAGAAGATTGGATTAGTTAAAACAATACAGCCTATTTGCGGATTTATATCAGATTGATCTTGTCTTAGTGGCATAATCATTTTTTGTAACTCTTGTAATGAATCACATCCGTTACGCTTTTCAAAAACATCCCATGCAATTGAAATAGGTAGGAAGGTATGACTGGAAAAAAAACCTATCCCTCCAATTGCATTTGCTGGAAACCTTAATTTAAAAAGGAACGGCGCCCCTGATTGAAGCAACTTAAAGTTTGTGTTACCACTAGGTTGCCAAAAATTCACATCTTCACGATTTTGTTTGGCAAGAAAATTATACCAATTATTATCTGTAACACCTAAATAAAATTTCATAAGACTAAAATAAAGAATAGTGTTCATATCCTCCGTTGATATAAAAGCTCAATAATTGTACGCAGTACAAGAGTGCGACGCAACGATGCTAAATAGAATTACAAAAGCCTGTACCAAAAAATCAATACCCCATCAACCGCCCCACCATTTCCCCCAACCTGCTATAAGCCATAAAATTTTTTTCCAGCTCCAGGTTAAAAGGTATGGGAGTATCCAGGCTTGCGCATCGCAGTACGGGTGCATCTAAATAACTAAAACAATGTTCGGCAATCCATGCGGCTACTTCACCACCAATGCCGCCGGTGAGTGTGTCTTCGTGGAGGATGAGTACTTTGCCGGTTGCGCCAACGGCTTCTTCTATCGCTTCATAATCTAAGGGCAGCAGGGTGCGTAAGTCTAAAATATAAATGGACAGCTGCGGGTGGTTTTTGGCATAGTCCAGCGCCCAGTGCACACCGGCGCCATAGGTAATAATGGTAATATCATCGCCGGGTTGTACAATGCGTGCCTTTCCAATTTCGGTTTCGTAATACCCTTCGGGCACGGGACCGCTTACGCTGCGATACAGGGCCTTGTGCTCAAAATACAGCACGGGGTTGGGGTCGTTAATGGCGGCAATTAATAAACCTTTGGCATCTTCGGGTGTGCTGGGGTATACCACTTTTAGCCCGGGTGTGTGCACAAACCAGGCTTCGTTGCTTTGAGAGTGAAAGGGCCCGGCACCCACGCCGCCGCCTGTTGGCATACGGATGACCACATCGGCATTTTGCCCCCAGCGGTAATGTATTTTGGCAAGGTTGTTTATAATTTGGTTAAAGCCCACGGTTACAAAATCGGCAAACTGCATTTCCATCATTGCCTTGTAGCCTTCCAAACTTAAACCGAGTGCAGCGCCCACAATGGCGCTTTCGCATAGTGGTGTGTTACGCACACGGGCTTTGCCAAACTCCTGCACAAATCCTTCGGTTATTTTAAAGGCGCCGCCGTATTCGGCAATGTCCTGCCCCATGAGGATTAAGTTATCATGCTTTTGCATGCTTAGTCTTAAAGCTTCTTGTATGGCATCAACGAAGCGTTGGTCGTTGGTGGTTTGTTGTTTATTGTTTGTTGTTTGTTGTTGGGCGCTTGCGGAAGGGAATCGTTTGGAGCCTGCTTTTAATTGTTCATTATTCGTTGCTATTTGTTCATTGCTTTTTGCGTATACATCTGCTAATTCTTCCGCCGTGTTTGGTTGTATTGCTGCGGCGTTATAGGCAATGGCCAGTTCGCTTTCGATGTATGTTTTGGTGGTTGCTTTTATTTGTTCAATGTCTGTTGCTGATAAAATATTTTCTGCCAGCAAAAATTCTTCGTAGCGTTTTACGGGGTCTTTCTTTTCCCACAGTTCAAATAATTCTGGTGGTACATATTTTACGCCGCTGGCTTCTTCATGCCCCCGCATGCGGAAGGTCATGCACTCGATGAGATAAGGTTTTTGATTTTGTATGCAGTAGTCACGCACGCCTTTAATGGTGTCGTACACTTCTAAAATATTATTGCCGTCAATACGCACGCCTTCCATGCCGTAGCCTTTGGCTTTGTCCACCAAACTAAAGCAGCGGTACTGTTCATTTACGGGTGTGCTTAATCCGTAGCCATTGTTTTCTATTATAAAAATCACGGGCAGGTCCCACACGGCGGCAGTGTTTAATGCTTCATGAAAATCGCCTTCGCTGGTGCCGCCATCACCGCTGAAGGCAACGGATACTTTTTGTTCTTCTTTTAATTTGTATGCCAATGCCACACCGTCTGCAATCGCTAATTGCGGACCGAGGTGTGAAATCATACCGCATACATGGTGCTCCTTACTGCCGAAATGAAAACTGCGTTCCCGCCCTTTGCTGTAACCTTCTTTATTGCCCTGCCATTGCATGAATAATTTATGCAGCGGCATGTTTCTTCCTGTAAAAACACCGAGGTTGCGGTGCAGCGGCATTATCCATTCATCCTGTTGTAATGCCTGCGTTACACCAACAGAAATTGCTTCCTGCCCAATACCGCTGAACCATTTGCTTATTTTGCCCTGCCGTAACAGCACCAGCATTTTTTCCTCGATCATGCGGGGCAGTAAAAGCTGTTTGTAGAGATGAACGAGTGTTTCGGCTGGCAGGCCATTGGGATGGAATTGCATAATCGTTGTTGTGAGGTGAACAAAGTTAGGCGGGAGTTATTAAATTATTGTAAGCTGTTGTTGTTTTGTTATGTTCTTTTTTGCTTCTCCAAAAAAGAACCAAAAAAAGAGCCCGGCAAAAGATTACATCCCTTTTGCCGGAAGGTTCCCTGATGTAGCTTTTGTGCTACTGTGACTTCAACTTCAGTAATTCTGCTCTTTAATACGTTGCAGTAAAATTTTATGGTTTGTGTTTGTTTGGTGCGATAGCAACAGCATTTGTAATTCTACTCTTAAGTGCGTTGCACCCAATTAATAATCCGTTACACGTTTAATTTGTTAAAACAATTCAAAAACAGGCACAGGCTCTTGTGCAAAGTCTGCAGACGTTGCATCTTGTTACAAATTCTGTTTATGAAAGTAACATTCAAAACCATTGCGCTGGCTGTAACCACCACCTCGGCCATTGCGCTTTTAGCTTTAACCAGCCCTGAGAAAACAACCATAAAAAAATCGCCACCGGCAACTCCCAAAATACAAGCCGCTATTTTATTAGATGTAAGCAACAGCATGGACGGATTGATTGACCAGGCCAAGGTGCAACTGTGGAATATGGTGAACACTATGGGCCGAGTAAAATGCACAGATGCCGCTGCCCCGAAAATTGAAATTGCCCTGTACGAATACGGCCGCAGCAGCAATGATGAAAAGCAGGGTTATGTAAAACGCATCAACAGTTTTATTACCAATTTAGACAGCCTGAGTGAAAATCTTTTTAGTTTAACCACCAACGGCGGCGATGAATATTGCGGCCACGTAATTAAAAGCAGTATTGATGAACTGCAGTGGGATGCCTCCCCGGATAATTACAAAGTAATTTTTATAGCAGGCAATGAAGATTTTTTACAGGGAGATGTGCAATATATTGAAGCCTGCAACAAGGCCAAACAAAAAGGCGTAATTGTAAACACCATTTACTGCGGCAACCGGGAGCAGGGTATTAATGAACACTGGAACCTGAATGCAGAATGTGGCAGCGGAAGCTATACTAATATCAATCAAAATGCAAAGGAAGAAGAGATACCCACCCCGTACGATAGTTTGCTGTATGTAATGAACGGCAGGCTGAATGAAACCTATGTTGCCTATGGTTACTACGGCGGCGCCTATGCTGCCAAACAACAAAAAATGGATATGCTCAATACAAGCATGAGCAAATCGGCAGGACTGAAACGGGTGGCTGCTAAAAGTAACAGCGCTGCTTATCAAAATGTGGAGTGGGACCTTGTTGATAAATATAAGTACGACAGTATCGCTTTTAAAAAATTGTCAAAAGCTGAACTGCCCGACAGCTTAAAAAATAAAAGCAAAGACGAGATTGAAAAAATAGTGCAGGAAAAAAGCAACCAGCGCCAGGCCACACAGCATAAAATTTCCGAACTCAATAAACAGCGTGACGCCTACATCGCTGCAGAAAATGTAAAACGGGCCAACACTAAAAAAGAACAAACGCTGGAAAGTGAAGTGGAGAAGATGATCAAAGAACAGGTGAAGCGTTATAACATGAAGATTGATTAGATCCCCTCCACCCCCTAAAGGGGCAATGGCGGAGATTAAAGCGAAACTTATTAGCGCTTTCTTGATTAAAATATTACCCGGAAAACTGGATAAAAAGAAGCCCCGCAATTATTGCGGGGCTCTTTAATTATAAGGGTTGGGTTAGTACGTGTTGTTGTTCTTCTTTTCTTCGGGCCATGCCTTTTTATGTACAAACGAATTAAAGAAGGATAATAGTATGCTGAACAGCAGCGCATGCCAAAAACTGTCTACTTTAAAACCACCCACAAAATGTGCGTCAATTAAAATAATGCAGGCATTGATTATAAAAAGAAACAAGCCAAGCGTAAGAATGGTTGCAGGCAACGTCAGCAGCACTAACAATGGTTTTACAAATCCATCTAACAAAGAAAGCACTACTGCCACAATAAGCGCCGTAAACATATCTTTAATAAAAATGCCGGGAAGAATATATGCCAGTATAAAAACGTTTACTGCACACACCAGAATTTTAAGCAACCATTTTTGCATATCCTAAATTACAACTAGTTCGTAAAAATCTTCAGGATTTAAATATTTTTTTGCCAGCTCCCTTATTTCTTCTGCCGAAATAGTTTTGATGATTTTTACTGAATCATAAAAATAGCTTTCGGTAAGCCCGTTTAAAATAATATTCTTCCAGCGGCCCATAATATGAAAGGGACCGTCTAAATCGCCCAGGATAGTACCAATTAAATAATTACGGACCGTTAACAGCTCCTCATCATCCACCAGTTCTTCCCTCAGTGTTTTCATTTCTTTATACACTTCTTCTATGGTGGCTTCACACACATCTTTACCGGCTTCGGTACTGATCAACCAGGCTGTATTGCTTAAATGGTTTTGAATATAACTGTGTATGCCGTAAGTGTAACCTTTATCTTCCCGGATATTACCCATTAACCTGCTGCCAAAATAACCACCAAACAAAGTGTTTAGCACCATCACTTTCATAAAATCGGGGTGATGACGGTTAGGAAAAGGTCTTGCCAAACGCACTGCGCCCTGCACACCATCTTTGTCATTTTGTATGCGGTATTTTTTTTCAGTTGCCGGCAGCTGGCTGATGGTTTGCGGCTTGTTGTTTGTGGTGTTTAAACTCAGGGAACCAAAATTTTCGTTCAGCAGTTCTTTTATGTTTGCCGGTGGCTTCCCGCTTACAAAAATGATACAGCTGCCATTTACATAATAATCTTTGTAAAATGCTTTCAGCTGCCCGGTGGTTAGCGCATCCAGGTCTTCCGCATTGGTGTAAACACCATACGGGTGCTTGTCGCCATACAGGTAAGCATCTATTAAGCGGCCGGCAACAAAATCACACTTTTTCAAACTCACACTCAGGCGTTGCTTGCTGTTTTGTTTATAGATGGCCAGTTCGTCTTCTGCAAAAACAGCATCGGTGATCATTTCCTTTATAACCGGCAGCAGCTTACCCACATGTTTGCTCAGCAGCGATAAATTTATTAAAGCTGTTTCGTTGTGGCAGGCACGGTTGCAATGGGCTCCATAATATTCAAACGCTTCATTTATTTCAAATGCTGTTTTTTTACTGGTGCCGTTTTTTAATAAAAAGTTAGTGGCAGCCGCAACATGCTTTTGTTTTTCAAACCAGTTGCCGGCATAAAAAACCAACTCTACCTGCAGCACTTCTTCTGCACCGGCATCAATAGTGTAAACCGGTACGCCGTTGTTAAGCGTAAAATGATTATAAGGCTTCAGTTGCAGGTTAAATTCCACCGCATCTTTAATGGCGGGTGCTTCGGCTCTGTTAAGTGTCATTAAATTTTCCTGGTTAATTTTTAGAATAATAGTACAGGGTGCTGCAATTATTTTCGCTGAAAATAATTTTGCTTTCCTGTAAAAGTGCATCAGCCGTTACTTCCTGGTAACGCTGCAGTTCTGTATTAATAAGGTTGGCATCGCCCAGTAACTCATACATGGCAATGCTGGTGGCACGGTTCATTACGCTCATGTCTTCAAATGCCATCATGCTCTCGGTTTTATTCTTTACTTTCTCCAGCTCTTTCTCTGTAACACCATGCTGCAGCAATTGCTGAACAACATCGTTTAAAGCGGCTTCTGCCTCTTTCATGGTTACCCCTTTTACCAGTTTGCCTTCAATGGTAAGCAGGCCGGCATCGGTGCTGCCCAAATGGTAACAGTCTATATTGCTGAACAGCTTTTTTTCTTTTACCAATGTTTGAAATAAACGGGATGAGGCGCCACCACCTAAAATTTCTGAAATTAAATCTGCTATATAATAACCGGGCTGGCTGCGTGGGGCAATATGCCAGTTTTTATAGATGGCATCCAGTGGCACGTTTGCTTTTATTGCTGCGCTCTTAGCTGCCGTTTGAGGCGGCTCTTGCGGCAAGTTGCGGTTGTATTTTTCACCTGCAGCAATAGGGCCAAACCATTTTTCTGCCAGTGCTTTCACCTGCTGCACTGTTACATTTCCTGCCACAACCAGTATAGCATTTGATGGAGTATAGTGTTTAAAGAAAAATGCTTTTACATCATCCAGCGTGGCGTTTTCAATATGGCTTAGTTCTTTGCCAATGGTCATCCAGCGGTATGGGTGTGTGGTATAGGCCAGTTCACGAATGTTTTTCCAAACATCGCCGTAGGGCTTGTTGATATAATGTTCTTTAAATTCTTCGCAAACCACTTTACGCTGCACTTCCAGGCTTTTTTTGCTGAAGGCAAGGGAAAGCATGCGGTCACTCTCTAACCAAAAGGCTGTTTCAATATTTTCTGCGGGCAGCTGGCAGTAATAATTGGTAAGATCGTTGGTGGTAAAAGCATTGTTTTCGCCGCCGGCTATCTGCAGCGGCTCGTCGTACGAAGGGATATTAATGCTGCCGCCAAACATGAGGTGTTCAAATAAATGGGCAAAGCCGGTTTTGCCGGGGTCCTCATCTTTTGCCCCCACATCATACAAAACATTTACCACGGCCATTGGGGTGCTTTTATCTTCATGCACCAGTACTTTAAGCCCGTTGCTTAAAGTAAACTTTTCAAACTGAATCATGAAACAAAGGTAAGGGATGAAGCAGCTATATTATTTGATGCTTTTTGTACGCAGTGTGAGCTGAACAAACTTTTCTTTCCTGATTATAATGATCTTGATATCCGTATCAGGAGTTTGCAGAATATTCTTATACACGTTTATGTTGTGCGAAAAATTAGCCCCTACAGAAAATAACTCATCACCCGGTAAAAAGCCTGCTTTTTCCGCTGGTGAGCCGGCAATAATATCTTCCACTAAAATTTTTCCATCGGTATAATAAACACCCAGCCCGGTGTATGCATAATCAAACGCATCAGCAAAATGAGAGTTGGGCGATAAATAAATTTCCCTTTTTGGATAATTGATGACCATATTAAAACGGCGGAGCAAATCGTTGCCAACCAGCCCGCCGGTATAAGGATAGGAAGTAACATTATAAATGTCATCATATAAATAAACCGGCACCTTGCGAAACCGGTACTGGCCAATACGTACTTCCTTTAATAGCGACAACCGCATTTGCAGTTTGCCTCCCATGCCCTGTGCCTGGGTTACAACAGGCTTGCGCCTGCTCATTAAAATATTGCTGTCGGAAGCATAACGGTCACTTAGCAAAAAGCAAAGGCCTGCGCCGGTATCAAAATAAAAATTATAAGAACTTTTTACCCGGTCCCTGATGGTAAACCACTGAATGGGAAGCGAAGTAAAAGCGGGGTGCAGTAAGGTTCCGGGTTTTTTATAGGCAAACTTTCCCGGGTTATACACTTCTACAAAACTGCTGTCGAAATTGATGGCAACAATGTAACGGCTGAAAAAACTGTATCCAATGATGCCGTCTACTTTTTCTCCATACACGCTGGTAAGCACTTCGTAATTGTTTACATGAAAATTCAGGTGCTTAATATCCAGGCCCGGCAAATTCAGCGTTTGGTCAAAAACAAAAGGAACTTTACGAATACCGCCAATACCGGCAATAGTAGTGTCTGTTGGGGTAAGCGGTATGTTAAATTCCAGGCAGGTGGACGAGTCCAGCGAAATGCCGCCGCTGCCGGTATCTAAAATAAAGTTTAATGAATCTGGGATGTCTGCATATTTTGCCCTGATCATCATTACACCGCCGCTGTATTGTTTAAAAGGAAAACGGGTTATAAGGTGTGCTTGCGGCTCCAGCAGTATTTCCTGCGCAAAAGCAGCCCTTTGAGAGAGGGCAAAAATAACAAGCAATAATATAAAACAGGGCTTTCTCATACAGCGTTGGTTAAATTTACAACTGAATGGATGTACTTTTGTTGTTTATTACACAAAAGGAAGTTATGCAACTGAACGATTTGTATCAAAAAGCACTGCAGTTTGAGTTTCTTACTGTGGAAGAAGGCATGTTTTTATTTGAAAATGCTGCACTGGCCGAACTGAGTTATGTGGCAGATGAATTGCGTAAAAAACAAGTACCACATGGCAAAGTTACCTGGCAAATAGACCGTAATGTAAATACCACTAACGTATGTATTGCCAATTGCAAGTTTTGTAATTTTTACCGTATACCCGGCCATGCAGAAGCTTATATAACTGACATTGAAACTTACAAAAAGAAAATTGACGAAACCATTAAGTATGGCGGGGACCAGTTGCTATTACAGGGCGGCCACCACCCGGATTTGGGATTAAGCTTTTATGTAAACCTGTTTAAAGAATTAAAAAACCTTTACCCCAATATTAAACTGCATACATTAGGGCCCCCGGAAATTGCACATATTACCAAGCTTGAGAAAAGTACGCACCGTGAAGTGCTGATGGCATTAAAAGAAGCCGGTATGGACAGCTTGCCTGGCGCTGGTGCAGAAATTTTGACTGACCGGGTTCGCCGCCTGATAAGCAAAGGAAAATGTGGTGCACAGGAATGGCTGGATATTATGCATGAAGCGCACAAGCTCAATATCACCACCAGCGCCACCATGATGTTTGGCCATGTGGAAACACTGCAGGAGCGTTTTGAACATTTGGTAAAAATAAGGGAGGTGCAAAGCCGTAAACCGGAAAATGCAAAAGGGTTTCTTGCTTTTATTCCATGGACCTTCCAGGATGTGGATACACTGCTGGCTAAAATACGCGGCGTACATAATTTAACCACAGCAGAAGAATATATCCGCATGATAGCGCTGAGCCGCATTATGCTGCCGAATGTAAAAAACATACAAGCCAGCTGGTTAACTGTTGGCAAGCAGGTGGCACAAATTTGTTTACACTCCGGCGCCAACGATTTTGGAAGTATTATGATTGAAGAAAACGTGGTAAGTGCTGCAGGTGCACCGCACCGCTTCACCAGCACCACTATTCAGCAAAGCATAAAAGATGCAGGCTTTGAACCACAGCTGCGTAACCAGCAGTATGAGTGGAGAGAAATACCGGCATCTATTGTAGAGCAGGTAATTACTTACTAATTGTAAGGTTATTTATAAAATGCTTTTTTATTTAGGTAGATTTATAACTCAATTTACCGGATGAAAAAGCATTTTTTATTTTATACCAGCCTGTTATTTTTTACGGCAACCATCTCTGCTCAAAAAACAGACAAACGCTTATACAAAGAAGTGGCTGCAATACTGAAGGGCTTTAAAGGCGATGCAGGGGTGTATGTAAAGTGCCTTACCAATAATAAAACCGTGGCTATAAATGCCGATACTGTTTTCCCCACAGCCAGCATTGTAAAAATTCCGATTCTTATTGGTATTATGGACAAAATAAACAAAGGCGTCTTTGAATACCACCAGCAACTGGTTTACAGGGATTCTTTAGCCTACAGCGATTTTGATGTTACAGCCAATTTAAAAGACACTGCAAAAATTGAACTGGCTAAAGTAATGATGCTGATGCTGACCACCAGTGATAACAGCGCCAGTTTGTGGCTGCAAAAATTAAGCGGCAGCGGCACAAGAATAAATGAATTGCTAGACAGCGCCGGTTTAAAATATACAAGAGTAAATTCAAGAACTCCCGGCAGGGAAAACAACCGTACCCAATATGGCTGGGGGCAAACAACGCCTTACGAAATGGCAACATTGATGGAAAAAATATACAAAGGGCAAATCATCAGCGACAGTATGAGCAAACGAATGATACGATTGCTGGGGCGCAACTATTGGGATGAACAGGCAATATCACAAATTCCGCCGGATGTATTTGTTGCCAGCAAAAACGGCTGTGTGGATGCCAGCCGCAGTGAAGTATTGCTGGTAATGGCAAAGCGTCCTTACATTTTCAGCATCTTCACTAAAAATAACACCGATAAAAGCTGGGGAGATAATAATGAAGCATGGGTGCTGGCGAAAAAAATATCTGCGCTGTTATGGCGTTATTATTCAAAATAAACTAACAGTTGTTTGTTAAAATTAACACAACATGTTTTTTTACATAACTCCGGGCACCTGCTTTGCGTATAACCAATAAGGAGGAACCATTTTATGAAACAACTTTTACTCTTTGTAACAACCTTATTATTTATACTGGCATCCTGCAAAACCAGTAAAGACTATTTGTCCAGGGCTGATGAAGACAAAACATTTTTTGATGTAGTTAAACGGCTTGATAAAAAAAGTACTGATGAAGATGCGCTGAATGCGCTGCCACAGGTTTACAAAACTGTTCAGCAAAAACACCTGCGTAAAATTGCATCCCTGCAAAATAGTAAAGACATCAATCATTGGGATAAGCTTATTGATGAATATTATGCCCTGCAAAACATGTACAATGCCACTATTAATGTAGATGCCGCCGCAAGGCTGATAAACGCTGTAAGTTATGAAGCTGAAATTGCTGATACAAAACAAAAGGCAGCAGAAGAATATTATAACCAGGCCACCGCTTTTTTACAAAGCACTTACCGGGATGATATTAAAAAATCATACAATTATTTTAAGAAAGCAGATAAGTGGATGCCGGGCTATAAAGACACCCGCAGCAAAATAGATGAAGCCTATCAAAATGCCATTATTGATGTGCTTATAAACCCTGTGCAGGACAATTCCTTTTTCTTTAACACCGGCTGGGGTAATACCGGTTATAATTACAGTAACGAATATTTTCAGCAAAACCTGGTGAGGGATTTGGGCAGCACATATGCCAGCCGCTACCCTGCCCGTTTTTATACAGAATGGGAAGCAAGGCGTGATAATGTAAAACCGCAATGGGTGGTTGATTTAACCCTGCGTAACCTGGATATACCCAGGCCATTTACCAGCAATTACAGCCGCAATGCCAGCAAACGTATTGAAACAGGAAGAGATACCAGTGGCCACACCACCTATCAAACTGTTTATGCAACACTGCAGATAAGTAAAATGAGTTTTACAGCCCGTGCACAAATGGATGTAAATATTACAGATGTTACCACACGAAAAAACATCAGCTATAATACTTACAGTGATGATTACCGCTGGGAAGAAGAACATGCAACTTACACAGGCGACAGCCGTGCATTAGACAGCAATGACTGGGCATTGATTAATAACAGCCGTTACAATCAACAGCCACGAAAAGAAGATATATTAAATGAACTGTACAGAAAAATTTATCCGCAGGTGAAGAACAGGATCAGTTATGCAGTGGATTGGTAAATGAAAAAATAAAATTTATAGCCCGGCCCCGCCGGGTTTTTTATTTAAAAATTACATACACCAGCCAGCTTAAGCAATAAGCCAGCCCGGTCATGTATGCTAATTGTATGGCCGGCCATTTCCAACTGCGTGTTTCTCTTTTAACAACGGCAAGGGTGCTCATGCACTGCATGGCAAACACATAAAATATCATGAGCGATAAACCGGTGGCTAAATCGTACACCTTACTGCCATCAGCACGTACGGCAGCGCTCATTTTTTGCCGCAGGGTGCTGTTGTTTTCATCTGCGTCTTCGCCCACGCTGTATAAAGTGGCCATGGTGCCTACAAAAACTTCACGGGCTGCAAATGATGTAATTAATGCAATACCAATTTTCCAGTCGTAACCCAACGGCTTAATTGCAGGCTCAATGGCCTTGCCAAGCATGCCTGCATAAGAGTTTTGCAGTAGCTCTGTTTTGCGGTGTTTGTTTAATTCGTTTTTCTGCTGCGGATTGGCGGTAACTAATTGTTCATATTTGGCAGTAACGGCCTGCATTTTTTCTTTTGGCCCATAGGTGCTGAGCGCCCAAAGCAACAGGCTGATCACCATAATTATTTTTCCTGCATCAAACACAAAAATGCGTGCTTTTCCAATCATTGTGGTAATGGCATTCTTCCATCTCGGGCCACGGTACATGGGCAGCTCTAAAATAAAATAACTGCGTTCGGTACTTTTAATAAACCATTTCATTACCCAGGCTACTATTAATGCCATAACAGTGCCCAACAAATACAATATCATCATTACCAGCCCTTGCAGACTTAAAAAACCAAAATATAGCTTGGATGGAATCACCAGTGCAATCAACACTGTGTAAACGGGTAATCTTGCACTGCAACTCATTAGCGGGGTAACCAAAATCGTCAGCAGCCGCTCTTTCTTGTTTTCAATATTGCGTGCTGTCATTATTGCTGGTACGGCGCAGGCATATCCGCTTATCATAGGCATTACACTTTTTCCATTCAGCCCCGCTTTACGCATCAGTTTGTCGGTTAAAAAACTTATACGTGCCATGTAACCGCTGTCTTCCAAAATGGTTATCAACCCAAACAATATCATTATCTGCGGCACAAAAACCATAATGCCGCTTAAGCCGGCCACCACACCATTAATTAACAGATCACTCCACCAGGCTTCTGGTAAAACACCGCTAAGCCATCCGCTAAACTGTCCAAACACCCACTCAATTCCATCCATGGGGTATTGCGCAATCCAAAAAACACTTTGAAATAATAAAAACAATACCGAAAGCAAAATGATATAGCCCCACCAACGGTGCAGCAGAATATTATCCAGCCTTTCGGTAAATAATTTTTTCTGCAAAGGGTCTGTTTCCACCACAGTTTGCTGCATAATGAGCTTAATGCGTGCATACCGCTGCATAATTTCTTCTGCCTGTGTTTTGGTAGGGTTAAAGTTGTTTTTTTCCTCAATACTTTCAATTAATTCCTGTGTATTGGTATCAAGGTCAAAATTTTCGTGGTTAATTAAATGATGAATACTCTTATAATTACTTAACTGGGGGAAGTACCCCTGCAGTTCTGTAACAGGTGCCGGTGCCAGCGCTTTTACATCAATGAAATCTTTGGCAGGAATAATCTGGTGCAGTCTTTCTGCTGTTTGTTCAAGCGCTTTTTTTAAAGGAGCAATGCCTTTGTTTTTTCGTGGATTGATGGGTATTACCGGAACGCCCAGCTGCAGCTCCAGGCCGGGAATATCTATTTGTGTGCCGCGGCGTTTGGCAAGGTCCATCATGCTAAGCGCTACCACCACAGGCATTTTCAAGTCGATTATTTGAGAACAAAAAAGCAGGTTACGTTTTAAACTGCTGGCATCCGCCACCAGTAAAATCATGTCTGGTTTTATGTGTTCATCCTGGTTTAATAAAACTTTATAGGCCACCCATTCATCTGCCCGTTTGGGGTACAGGCTGTAAGTGCCGGGCAAATCTGTAATAGATGCAGTTATATCAGCGGTAAGTGGCAGGGTTCCGGTTTTTTTATCAACCGTTACACCCGGAAAGTTGCCTACTTTTTGATTAAGGCCGGTAAGCACATTAAACAGCGAGCTTTTGCCGCTGTTGGGGTTACCAACCAATGCTATGTTTATATTTTTTGCCAAGTTAACCAGGTGGCAAATTTACAGGCAATAAACGGTATATAATTACGAAAGAGGGAAACCGGTTTGTATAAACGGGAAACACTTACCACCGTCGGCAATAATTTTTTGCAATGTGTTAATACATTAAGTAACCGGCTTAGTTAACTTTGCTCCACAATCAAACCAACAACGATGAAATATTGCTTCCTGTTATTTGCTTTAACCGTTCAGATTTGTTTTGCCCAAAAACTTAAAAAAGCAGATAAAGCCACATTAACTAACCTGCAAACAAACATCAGCTACCTGGCCAGTGATAAGCTGGAAGGAAGACGAACCGGAACAGCCGGGGAAAAACTGGCGTATGAATTTATCAGCGGTGAATTTGCAAAAACAGGGTTAGCGCCTAAAGGAGATAACGGAACCTTTATTCAGGAGTTTGAAGTTAATGAAGGAAAACAGATAAACCCGTCTTCGCACTTAATAATAAACGGCTTTGACCTTGAAGCGGAAAAAGAATATTTCCCTTTTATTTTTTCACCCAATGGCAGCGTGGAAGCAGCCCCATCCATTTCTTTAAGAGAAAGCGGCACAGTTTGGTTTTTAGATTTGAAAGAACTACTTGAAGCAAATAAAAGTAACCCACACTTCGACCTTACAGAAGCGGTTAAAACAAAAGCGAATGAAATGGCTGCCAAAGGTGCCACAGCGCTGATAGTTTACAACACATCATCTATTGCTGATGAACTGAAGTTTGAACCAAAGGCGAAAAGCGAAACGGTAAAAATTCCTGTTCTTTATGTTACATCAGAAGTAAAGAAAAAATATTTGTATGATGAAACAGCCACCCTGGATATAAAACTGAAAGTGGATATAGGCGATAAAAAAAGAACGGGTCATAATATTGTGGGGTATATTGATAATGGCGCAGCTTCTACCGTTATACTGGGTGCCCATTATGATCACCTGGGCTATGGAGAAGATCATAACTCACTTTACACCGGAACAACTCCGCAAATACACAATGGTGCTGACGATAATGCCAGCGGAACAGCCGCATTGATTGAAATAAGCAAGCAACTAAAAGCGTCTAAATTTAAAAACAACAACTACCTTATTATATCATTTTCCGGCGAGGAACTGGGCTTATATGGCAGTAAATATTTTACAGAGCACCCTACAGTTAATTTAAGCAATGCTAATTATATGATCAATATGGATATGGTGGGCCGCTTAAACGACAGCACACACGGGCTTACCATTGGCGGTTACGGTACATCTCCTGCCTGGGGGCAGTTGCTGAGTGAAAAAGATAAATTTTTTACCATAAAATTTGACAGCAGCGGCACCGGCCCCAGTGATCATACTTCATTTTACAGAAAGGACATACCGGTATTATTTTTCTTTACTGGTGTGCATGGCGACTATCATAAACCCAGCGATGATGCTGATAAAATAAATTATACTGGCGAACTGAAAATTGTAAAATATGTTTACGGCATTATTGAAAAAGCGGATAAAAAGGGCAAGCTGTCTTTTGCCAAAACAAGAGAGGCTGCTACCAGTGCTAAAAGCAGTTTTAAAGTAACACTGGGCATTATGCCTGATTATACATATAGCGGCAGCGGCGTGCGTGTGGATGGCGTGAGTGAAGGAAAGGTTGCGCAAAAGGCGGGTATTAAAGCAGGCGATGTAATTATACAGCTGGGCGATATTAAGTTTACAGACGTACAAAGCTATATGGGTGCATTGGGTAAATTTAATAAAGGAGATGCCACCAAAGTAAAAGTGATGAGGGGCACACAGGAAATGGTTTTTGATATTGTGTTTTAAAGGCAAGCCTTTTTAAAATAAGTATGAAGCTTAAAATTGATAATGAAACCCTGGCGCAGGAATTTTTTGAAGATGCTGCACTGCTGGGCATTGTTGCCCCTGTAAAGGATTATCAATTTTGCTGGCAGCTGAACCAAATTTTAGGTTTTGATTTCAGGATTAATAATGACTACGAAATACAACTGAAGAAAAAACAACGCAATTATTTCTTTTCTATTTACCAGTTTGAAGTAAAGGGCACCTGCCTGGTACATTATTTATACAACAACCAGTTTGATGGCGAATACCTGCTGCCCGAGTTTAAACACCTTGATTTTTTATGGTTGCTGAAAGGGGAAATTGTTGGTGAAACAGAACTAAAAACACTGATGCAGTCTGTAAAAACACTGCCAGCCGTGCAACTGGTAACCGAAATGACCAATGAAAAAATTAAGAACAAGCAGCACTTAATCTTTTAGCTGCATCCTGTAAATAAAACCTTTTTATGAAACAGTGCATTCTAATACTAGTGGCTTGTATTTCGTTTTTTTTAGCCACGGCTCAAAAGCCACGCCCTGTTTCTTTACATGTTTCTTTAAGAGCCAATAGTATGGTTTACGACCGGCTAAAGCAATTTATTCATGGAGGCACCGGTGCGGGGGTACAGGTTTATTATAACACTCAAAAAAAAATAAAACCTTTGCTTGAACTCAACGAGGATATTTTTTCAATAAATAAAATTCTGCTGGTGTTTGAAGATGGCTCCACCGCAGGGCCAAAAAACGCTGTTACTACAGCATTGGGTGGCATTGCGTACAGCCCGGTTAATAATTTTGAAGCTGCGTTTATAGCAGGCCCTTCTTTTATTGAGGGAGCAACTTATGCCGGGTTTAAATTTTACTCAGGATATTATTTTGGAAAGCGGCAAATAATAAAGGCATATGCCTCTCTTACCCATGTTTTTGAAAAAGACCATATTTCAAAAAAGAACAGCGGTTTTGCAAGCCTGGGTGTTGCCGTAAAATTATTTTAAAACAATTTTATGTGGAAAGAAGAACAAAATACACTCTATAAAAAATTTGAGTTCAAAAACTTTTCAGAAGCATTTGCTTTTATGACAAGGGTGGCTATTGAAGCAGAGAAAATGGATCATCATCCATTATGGACAAATGTTTATAATAAAGTTGAAATTTGGCTTAATACCCATACAGCAGGTGACATAGTTACAGACAAAGACCACAAACTGGCTGCAAAAATTGATGCTTTACTTGATTAGACAACTGACACAAAGTTCCCGGCCTTTTCTGCAAGCTTTCCAACGGGCTGCAAAAATTTATCTAAGCCATACTCCTTTAAAACAGCGATTACATCCTGTACTGCATTTTCTTCGGCTGCAATTAATAAGCCACCACTTGTTTGCGGGTCTGCTAAAACAGCTTTTTGGTAAGGAGTGATGCTGCCAATTTTTTCCCCATAGCTATCCCAGTTGCGGTTGGTACCACCAGGAATACTCTTTTGTTCGATATAAAAAGATAAATCCGGAGTTATTAAAGGAATATTTGCAAAATTTATTTCTGCGCTTACACCGCTGCCTTCTGCCATCTCCACTAAATGCCCTAATAACCCAAAGCCGGTAACATCGGTCATTGCAGTAACACCGTTTATTTTCCCCAGCGCTTCACCCGCTTTGTTTAACTGCATCATTTGCTTTGCAGCAAGGCCTTTGTGTTCATCTTTTAAAATGCCTTTTTTTTCTGCTGTGGTTAAAATACCCACGCCTAACGGCTTTGTAAGAAACAATACATTACCTGCTGCAGCCTTGTTATTTTGCTTTACGTTTTTTACATCCACCAAACCATTTACGGCCAAACCAAAAATAGGTTCAGGAGAGTCGATACTGTGCCCGCCCGCCAATGGAATGCCGGCTTCTAAACAAATACTTTTACTGCCTTCAATAACTTTTTGTGCAACTGCCGGCGGTAAAACATTTATGGGCCACCCTAAAATGGCAATGGCTAAAACTGGTTTGCCTCCCATGGCGTATACGTCGCTGATGGCATTAGCGCTTGCAATACGGCCAAACTCAAAAGGGTCATCTACAATTGGCATAAAAAAATCAGTAGTGGAAATTAAAGCCGTGCCATTGCCCAAATCGTACACGGCTGCATCGTCTTTACTATGATTGCCTACAATTAAATTTTTATTGTCGGGCAATGTAAAATTGCTGGTTAAGATTTCATCTAAAATTTTGGGAGCTATTTTACAGCCGCAACCGGCACCGTGGGAGTATTGGGTGAGTTTAATATCATTCATGCCGCAAATTTACTAATACTGGTTAAGATGGCTTATTGTGTTTTTTATTGACAAGAATCAAAAGAAAAGGCTTCAACAGTTTGAAGCCTTTGTTATAAAAATTAATTCAATAAATACTTTACCCTTTCTTTCTTCTAAAAACTATGGCAGAGCTTTTTTGCAAATCGCCGCTGAAACGAATTTCATAACGGTCACCACCATCATTTACAATTAATAAACCGGTATTAGGTGGTAATGTTCCCAGGCTTTCTGCATACATCACCAGCTGAATACTGTCCCCTGCAATTTCATTGGTGTAAATCGTTTTTTTAACGGCGTTGGTACTTAAGCCTACTTTTGGCATTATCACCTGTCCGTTCATCACCACACTTACAGTATCACCATCTACCTCACCATTATCGTATAATGTGAGTGTAAGGCTATCGCTTTTAAAGTAAAGGGCCTTTATTGTTTCTACTTTACGGTTGGCTAAATCAACAGCGGCTGTAGGGTCTGCAACAACGGGCTGCGATTTTTTAACTGGTTGCGGAGCCGGCACCACAGTTTTTACCACCGGTGGTTCAGCGGGTTTTGTTACCGGCGGCTCTAGTTTTTGAGGCACCGGCGTTTTTGCAGGGGCTGTTTTTACAACAGCAGGTTCAGCAACTTTGGGAGTTTCTTTTATAGCAGGAGCTGTTTGCTTTACTTCTTTTTGTACAGGTGCAGCGGCAACAACAGGCATTTCTTTTTTTACTTCTGGTTCTTTAATGGCTGCCACCTGCGGTATAGTTACTCCGGGTGCAGATGCTGCTTTGATTTGTGTACTGGTTTCTTTTTTCTGTGCCGCAATAACAATCGATTTAATATCATCGTCCGAGGTAACAGGCTTTAAAACAAAATTATCTTCGGGCTCTGGGGTCTCGTTTAAAAACGCCAGGTTTTTTGCAAGATTCAGTTCCTGCAAATGCGGCACAAGGGCGCTTTGTTTGTAATCATTTGTACGTTCTACATGTACATAACCGGTAAGCGGCCTGTAATCTCTTGTACGGTTGGTTTTATAACCACCGCTTAAAATCATAACGTCGCCTTTAATTTCCAGTGTTAAGGTATTTAACTGATGAACACCTTTTGCAGGCGGAATGGGATAATTGTGAACGATGAGCTCCACTTCTTCTGTGGTAATTTCATTACCATCCCTTTTAATTTTTAGTTTTTTTACCCCGTGATATTCTTTATCGCCTAAAATAAAATACTGGTGAGAGTATCCATAGTATTTTCCTTTTTCTATGCTGATGGCAATTTCATAACGATAGTTCTGCTGGGTGGTATCGTTAAACATAAAGCCCTTCCATAAACCGGTAATATCTCTTTCCTGGGCAGAAAGAATGAGTGGAAAAAACGAAAGGATCAATAGTTTCAAGCCGTTGCGGATTGCCATCTTACTAAATTTTGTGTGTTGGTAAGTGTATCAACGCCGGAACAGGGTATTTTATTTAATAACGATTCAGGATTTTCACGGTTATAAAGGCCTTTTAGGTACCATTTATCGTAATAGCGCAGCAAAATGCGAAAGCTCTCTTTGTGATTGTCCTCCAGCAGGTAATTGATGGCGTTTTTTGTTTCCAGCCCGCCCAGCCTTTTTTGTATGCGGATAACAGCATTCACTAATTTTTCCTTTTCAACCTTGCTGTATTCTTCTGTTATATACTCCAGGCGTTCTTCAAAAGGTATATCCAAAAAATATACCGGGCTTTTACGCATAGTGTTCCAGAGGGGCATTGGGATTTGAAGATTGCCGATGCGCTGGCTTTCGTCTTCCAGCCAGATGGTTTGTGGTTTGTTGTTGATGGTTTGTTGCTGATTGAATGCATTTGCCAAAAGGTTTTCGAACATTTCCTGCGTGGGTTGCGGACCCATGGCACCAAAAGCCGAGCCTTTATGGTTGGCCAATGCCTCTAAATCGATTGTTGCATGTTGCTGCGACAATTGCTGCAGTACCAATGTTTTTCCACTACCGGTGTAACCACCAATTATTTTAAAGGGGTATTCTTTTTCAAATTGATCACGTACCCATTTACGGTATGCTTTATAACCACCAACAAGCGTATAAACTTTAAAACCGTATAAATCCAGCAACCAGGCAACGCCTGCGCTGCGCATGCCACCCCGCCAGCAGTGAACCCCCAAACCCCCTGAAGGGGGCTTACCAGTACTCTGAGAAATTGAAGCAATTATTTTTTCAACGTCTTCTACAATGTTTTTCATTTTAGGGCCGAAATAATCGAGGCCTGTTTTAATGGCTTTTTGCCGGCTTTGCTGTTTGTAGGTGGTGCCAACAACTGCACGTTCTTCATCTGTAAAAAGTGGTAAACTGTATGCGCCGGGTATATGTGCATGATTGTACTCCCCGGGGCTGCGTACATCAAATACCAGGTGCTGCTGTGCCAGCTGTAAAAAATCTTGTATAAGGAGTTTTTGAATGGGCATTTGAGATGTAAAAACACTAAGTTAGAAAATAAAAGAGTCTGTAATGCTGAATAAAGTATTAATTGTAACAGAGTGATTATTCTTTTCTTCCAGTGAAAGAAAAGAATAACAAAACCTGTTCGCCACTGAAGCTCATTCATAATTTACAGTAGTATCTAAATAAAAAAACCGCTTCGGTTAAGAAGCGGTTTTAATTATTTGGTCAATAAATTTTACCCATTCATACTGGTTAAAAACTCACTGTTATCTTTTGTGCCTTTCATGTTTTTAAGCAACAGCGTTATTGCTTCTTCGGTATTCATATCAGCCATATGCTTGCGCAATACCCACATGCGTTGCGCCACATCTTTTTCCAGCAACAAATCATCACGGCGGGTGCTGGAGGCCACAATATCAATGGCTGGATAAATACGGCGGTTGCTCAGTTTACGGTCTAATTGTAACTCCATGTTACCGGTTCCTTTAAATTCTTCAAAAATCACTTCGTCCATTTTACTGCCGGTATCAACCAATGCTGTTGCTAAAATGGTTAATGATCCGCCGTTTTCAATTTTACGGGCAGCACCAAAAAACTGTTTAGGTTTTTGCATAGCGTTTGCTTCCACACCACCACTTAATACTTTACCACTGCTGGGTGCAACCGTGTTGTGTGCTCTTGCCAAACGGGTTATACTGTCTAACAAAATCACCACATCATGTCCGCATTCCACCAAACGTTTTGCTTTTTGTAAAGCAATGGTGCTAACCTTTACGTGTTTTTCTGCCGGTTCATCAAATGTGCTTGCAATAACTTCGGCTTTAACGCTGCGTTCCATATCGGTTACCTCTTCAGGTCTTTCATCTACCAGCACCACCATTAAATAACATTCGGGGTGGTTTTCTGCAATGGCGTTAGCCACCTCTTTCAACAACATTGTTTTACCTGTTTTTGGCT
Organism: Ferruginibacter sp.; assembly: GCA_044225995.1. Taxonomy (GTDB): domain Bacteria; phylum Bacteroidota; class Bacteroidia; order Chitinophagales; family Chitinophagaceae; genus Ferruginibacter. The sequence continues at coordinate 37,776 of JBGAHV010000035.1, forward strand.
GGGCAACAATTAAACCACGCTGGCCTTTACCAATGGGGGTAAACAAATCCATTATACGGGTGCTGAAATTATTAGGCGTGGTACAAAGGTTTAATTTTTCAAAAGGGAACAGCGGCGTTAAATAATCAAAAGGCACACGGTCCCTTACTTCTTCTGGTTTTTTACCGTTGATTGTATCCACCTTTAATAAAGCAAAATATTTTTCACCGTCTTTTGGCGGCCGTACACTGCCATAAACAGTATCGCCGGTTTTTAAACCAAATAATTTTATTTGTGAAGGAGAAACATAAATATCATCGGGTGATGAAAGATAGTTGTAATCGCTGCTGCGTAAAAAACCATAACCGTCCGGCATCATTTCCAATACGCCTTCACCTAAAATTACCCCATCAAATTCTATATTAAAGGCATTGGGGTCTTTTCGCTGGTTGTACTGTTTGTTTGCCTGGGGTTGTTGTTGCGGTGCAGCTTCTTCCAAAGGCAGCTCTGCCATTTCCTGTTGATCTTCTGCCTGCAACATTTGAGCTATTGCGGCTGGTATGGTGCTTTGCTCGCTGGTTATGGGCGCCAGGTTTTCTTCTTCCTCTTCTTCAGCTTTTTTTACAGGCTTTTTGGGTTTTGCTGCCGGCTTTGCTTCTGCAGCAGCGCTGTCTGCAACTTTGGGTATGCGTTTGCGTTTGGGTTTTTCTTCTTTTTCTGTGCTCATGTTGGTTTGTTTTTCCAGGATGGCAGCAACCAAATCCTGTTTATTTAATTTTTTTGCGTTGGAAATTTCTAGCTGTTCGGCAATATCAAGCAATTCAGGAACGAGCAGGTCGTTCAGTTGCAGCGTATCATACATAAAAATTCAAAAAAGGGTTTTGTTAAAATCAAAAAGGCCAGTCTTTAGTTCAGATAATTTGTTCCCGTTAACTTCCTGGGGGTGATTTATGTTGATTGGAATATGAATTTCTGATGAAGAGAATGATTGGATTAAACTTTATCAGCAAGATTCCATTGCAATATTACAGCGTTTTTTTGGGAAAACGCAAAATTTTTTGAATAGAGAAACAGGCCCGCAAATTACGCAGATGGCTATAGCCGGAGGTTAATTCTGCGAAATCGGCGCTAACTGCGGGAAAACTTGTACTCATAAATTATCTTTGCACTCCTTAAATAGAGTTTATGTTTAATAAAAGAACGAAGATTAAAGCATTACTGGAAAGCGACAAAACCAATTATGAAGCAACGGTAATGGGGTGGGTACGCACTTTCCGAAACAACCAGTTTATAGCATTGAATGACGGCAGCACCAATAATAATATACAGGTAATGGCAGAGCTGGGTAAGTTTGACGAAGCCCTGCTGAAACGTATTACAACCGGAGCCTGCATAAAAGCTACCGGCGAAATAATCCCCTCTTTAGGCAAAGGGCAAAAAGTGGAACTAAAAGCAGCCACAATAGAAATATTAGGCGACAGCGATGCGGAAAAATTTCCTTTACAACCTAAAAAACACAGCCTGGAATTTTTACGGGAAATTGCTCACCTGCGTTTTCGTACCAACACATTTGGTGCGGTATTCCGTGTGCGCCATGCGCTGGCATTTGCCATTCATAAGTTCTTTAACGAAAAGGGTTTTGTGTATGTGCATACACCTATCATTACCGCCAGCGATGCGGAGGGGGCCGGAGAAATGTTCCGTGTAACCACACTACCCATTGATGGCACCGCACCTAAAAATGAGGACGGCACAATAGATCATAAAGAAGATTTTTTTGGGCGCAGCACCAACTTAACTGTAAGCGGACAGCTGGAAGGCGAACTGGCGGCTATGGCGTTTAGTGATATTTATACTTTTGGCCCCACCTTTCGTGCAGAGAACAGTAACACCACAAGGCACCTTGCTGAGTTTTGGATGATAGAACCCGAAATGGCGTTTTGTGATTTAGAAGACAATGCCAACCTTGCCGAAGAATTTATTCAGTATGTAATTAAACATGCTGTTGAAAACAACAAAGAAGATTTAGAATTTTTAGCACAGCGTTTGGCAGAAGAAGAAAAAGCATTGCCACAAGATAAACGCAGCGAAATGGGGCTGTTGGAAAAACTGGACTTTGTTTTAAATAACAGTTTTGAAAGGCTTACTTACACAGAAGCCATTGAAATTTTAAAAGAAAGCAATCATAATAAGAAAAAGAAATTCCAGTATCCTGTTACAGGGTGGGGCATGGATTTGCAAAGTGAACATGAACGTTATTTAGTAGAGAAGCATTTTAAGAAACCAGTTATTCTTACTAACTACCCGGCTGCTATTAAAGCCTTTTATATGCGGCAGGATGATAACTGCGAGCCCGGAAGGCAAACGGTGAGTGCCATGGATATTTTAGCACCGGGCATTGGTGAAATTGTAGGAGGCAGCCAGCGGGAAGAACGCTACGATAAGCTTACAAAACGTATGGAAGAAATGCATATACCCGCAGAAGAACTCTGGTGGTATCTGGATACCCGCCGCTTTGGCGCCTGCCCGCATGCTGGTTTTGGTTTGGGTTTTGAAAGACTGGTGCAGTTTGTAACCGGTATGGGAAATATCAGGGATGTAATTCCTTTTCCGAGGTATCCGAAGAGTGCGGAGTTTTAAGGTACACTTCTTGGTGGGATTAGCTTATAAATTTCTGATAGTAAAATAATAAAACTGCATGGTATTAGTAACACAAGAAGAAATAAATACAGCTACGTTAGAAGCAATATATTGGTGGAATAGAAATGAGTGGTACTATCATAAATATTTTTCAAGGCTTGACGAACTATTCTCAAATAAAAAACTGCTTGTTTTTTTCAAAACGAAAGTATTCGAAGCTTTCCTAAAAGAGTATTCAGTGAGGCGCAATATAGGTGAAGGCGAAGGGAGTGTGCAGAAATTTCTTAATGAATTGTTTCGAACTGATATAAATTTTGTACAACATGTTAAAGATTCGAAAGTCTCAGTAATTGATGATGTTAGTCTTAGTTTAAAAAACTTAAGAGGCTCTACCAGACGGGAAACAAAATCACTTCTAAGTAAAATTGCTTTTTTGATAAACCCAACATGCTACTCCCTTTATGATAGTTACACAAAAGCATCTATCTATGACATTTTAAAAAAAACAACGTCTTCTTTTAAAAAGAAAGAACTTGAATCATATTCTTTCTATTTAAATAAGACTGTGAGTTTTTTAGAAAGTAGTACTGATAAATTTGACAATTCCTTCAAAATATTGGATGGTTTTAACGGTAGCCCCGCACATGATTTTTTTAAAATGAATCAAATGGCTTTCAAAAAAAGAATATTAGATAAATTCCTTTGGATTTATCACCAGAACAAACTCGGGAGGGCAATATTTAACGATGAATACTTAACATTTTATTCTTTATAAATTAAATCTTCCCAATCTTCTCCCTCACCAGCTCCGCCTCAAACCCCTTCTGCAACAAATAATCCTGCAACTTTCGTTTTTTTATAAAAATGTTTTTTTCACCCTTTAATGTTTTCAACTTTTCAGTAAAAAGTTTTTCCAGGGTTTGCTGGTAATCATCTTCATCAATGGTTTTAAACGCTTTTTTAATACAGTATTCGCTAACCTGTTTTAGCTTCAGCTGGTATTTTATTTTTACCCTGCCCCATTGTTTGGTGCGAAAGTGCCCGCCGGCAAACGCAATGGCAAAACGTTCTTCATTCAGGTAATTTTCTTCAATCAGTGTGCTGAGGATGGGCTCCACCTCATTTTTATACAATCCGTAACCATACAATTTATCCTTAACTTCCGCATGGCTGCGTTCCTGGTAAGCGCAATAGTGCTTTATTTTTTGAAGGGCCTGCCCCGGGGTTAATTTTTGGTGTTGCATTACAGTGCAAAAGTAACATTGTAAGGCCTGATGCAGTTATTAACAGTCAGCTGTATTTTTTATTAACTTGCCTTGTTTAAAAACTGTTTTAACCCTTTATCTTTGGCGTTCTAATAACTAACAGATATGAAGTTCATCGTTTCCTCTTCGGCCTTGCTTAAACAACTGCAGCAAATAAGTGGTGTAATCAACGCCAATACTGTGCTGCCTATTTTAGAAGATTTTTTGTTTGAAATAGAAAAGAATAAACTGACCGTGGTGGCCACCGACCTGGAAACTGTTATGAAAGTGCACCTGGATATTGAAGCCAAGGACAGCGGCAAAGTTTGTATTCCGGCAAAAATTTTGATGGACTCATTAAAGAACATTCCGGAGCAGCCGCTGACATTTAATATTGATAAAAACTTTGGTGTTGAAATTACCAGCGATAATGGTAAGTACAAAGTAATGGGCGAAAATCCCGATAACTTTCCTAAAGAGCCTGCGGCAGATGACGCCAACAGCTTTACCATGACAAGCAGCGCATTGGTTACCGCTATTAACAAAGCCATTTTTGCGGTGAGCAATGATGATTTACGCCCTGCAATGACGGGAGTGTTTTTTGAACTGGATAAAAAAGGCATCACATTCGTTGCAACCGATGCACACCGCCTGGTGCGGTACACACGTAAAGACGTAAGCTGCCCTAAAAAAGATTCTTTCATCGTTCCCAAAAAACCATTGAGCCTTTTAAAAGGGAGCTTGCCGGATAATGAAGATGAACTGAATGTAAGTTATAACAGTAACCATCTTTTTGTAAAACACGGAGGTACAGAACTGGTGTGCCGTTTAATAGATGCCCGTTTCCCTGACTATAAAGTAGTGATACCTGCGGACAATCCTTATAAAATGACTGTTGCCAAAAGCGATTTTCAAAATGCGTTGCGCCGTGTAAGTGTGTTTAGTAATAAAAGCACCAACCAGGTGGCATTAAGCATTAGTGGCAGCGAACTGCAGCTGGCTGCACAGGATGTGGACTTTAGTTTTGAAGGTAACGAACGCATGGCCTGCCAGTACGATGGCGAAGATTTGCAAATAGCCTTTAATGCCAAGTTTTTAATTGAAATGCTGAATGGCGCCGATACCAGCGATGTGAATATGGAGCTGAGCACCCCTACAAAAGCAGGTATTATCAAGCCAACAGAACAAGATGAAAACGAAGAGTTGCTGATGCTGGTAATGCCGCTGATGCTGAATAATTAAAAAGCACATTCAGGCATTGTAGAAAAAGCTTTAAAACAGGATAGCTGCTTTAACATAAAGCAGCTATTTTTATATAAAGAAATCAAACATGTCCTTTATTCAAATTGCCAGTTTTGACAATTATCTTTTAGCCAACATGACATTAGGTTTGCTGGAAGAAAACAGTATTAACTGCCACCTGAAGGATGAAAATATAGTAACGATCGATCCATTGCTGAATCCAGCTGTGGGAGGTATTAAACTAATGGTACATGAAGCACAGGAGGCGAGGGCAATAGAATTAATTAAAGAAGCAGAAACGGCATATCTTGATGAAATCAGCTGCCCTTATTGCCACAAGAAGGGCATAAAAGCTGAAGAAAAAACCGACACACCTAAAACCCTTATGGGCATTCTTAAAAATAAAATCCTCTACGGCCAAACTTCACTTTACAGTAAAAAATACCGCTGTAAAAATTGTAACAGCCAGTTTACAGAGCTGCCTTCTTCTTTTAATGGTGAAGATGATGAGTAATTATTGCTGTTGCTGCACCATTTGCATATATCTCCTGTAAGAATTATTACTGCCATCGTTGCTTTGTTCATCTCTTAACGAAGCGTCCACCACAGACGGAGTTAAAATGGCCGCCTCCTCATTGTGTACCTGTCCGTCTTCGTAAGAAACAGAAACACCCACTTCCAGGGTTTGTTTAGCGGTGCCTTTATAGGTCCCTTTCATTGGAGAGCAATCGCTGAAGTTGCGCCCAATAGCCAGCCGTACATGTAAATCATTTACCACACAGTTATTGGTTGGGTCAATACCCAGCCAGCCATAATAAGGAATATAAGCTTCTGCCCATGCATGTGTGGCGCCCTCGCCACGTAAGGAACTGTCTTTTGGGCAAACATAACCGCTTACATAGCGGGAAGGAATGCCCAGCAGGCGCAGCATCAGCAGCAGTATATGTGCAAAGTCCTGGCATACGCCGGCCTTCAGGTCCCATATTTCATTCAG
>JBGAHV010000036.1:0-43595 GCA_044225995.1 Ferruginibacter sp.
GTTTCCGCCAAACGCTAATTGCTTTTGTATGCCTTTATCATCTGTTTCGCTTTTTGTGCGGTGATAACCGGATGTTTGAAAGGATGATACATAATCTTCTGTAGCTGGAATAGTGTCTGTTACAAAATTGGCATCAATGCTTTTATAAGATGCAAATGCAGTTACCTGCAATTTGTTTTTTTGAATAGTGATGCCTGCGCCCCGGTGAAAGAAAATTTCGCCGGCTGAATTATAAGGGCGTAGTACATCTGCCTCCCGTTTAATATTGATAACATCAGCACTTTTTTTAAAAGCCAGGCTTTGCCATTGTGTTAGGCCTTGCCCCAGGTTTACGGTAAAATCTCCCAGCGCCAGTGATTTTATTATGCCTGAATTACGAAGAAAGAAATGTGCTGAATAAAAATCGAAGCCCTGCTTTTGTCTGCCTTTAAAAAATTGTTCGCCTGCATCTTTTTCCGCAAGCAACCCGTATTGCAGTAAATTTTTAAACTGGTATTTATAACGCAATAATACTTTTTGTGGGGAGCCGGGATAATAATTGATGGCTGAATCAACTTTATATCCTTTTGATTTTTCCAGGGTCTGTGTTAACCGGGCTAATAAAGAATGTTCTCCGTTTTGTAACCTGACTTTTATACTTTCTGTTAGTGCTTGCTGTATGGTTACAGTTATAAATGGTTTTATTTTCTGAATAATATCAATTGTGAATCCGGGCACTGCCTGCAGCTCATATATATCAATAAATTTACCAAACAGGTTTCGGTAACTGATCATACTTTGTATTTGCAGCGGCGATAATACTTTTAGCTCTTTCAGTTCATCTTCATTAGCTGTATTAAGATTTACAGGATGTTTACTAAACTGCTGCATTTGCTGCAGGTAACTGTCGTCTTCTGTTTCGTTATCACTATTGTTTTCTGTTATGTTTTCTAATTGTTGTTCCGCAACGGGTGTTTCAGGGGTTTGGGCATTGGCGTTAGTGAACAATGAAAAATTAACAATGAACAATATGATTATATGAGCGGTATACTTTTGCAGCCGTACAATTGATGAAGAATGGTATGCCGTACAAATGAGTGACACAACGATGCTGATTAATGATTGAATGGTGGTTAAAAAATTTCTCACAGATTACACAGATGTACACTGATTGTTTGTATTACTCTGCGCCCGCTTTCTTCTTTCCAAAATTTGCAATAAACAAAACCGCAGGCGACAAACCAAGTTGCGGATGGTAACTGCCCGCCACATCAACCCGGATATTTTTAAAACTTACACCAGCACCGGCAAACACGGTGGATGATTCACTTAAAAAGCCAACTCTTGCAAAAAACTGTTTGGCAAACTGGTACTGTGCACCTGCTGTTACATTTACTGGTTTATCTTCTTCCTTGCTTATTTCTCCGCTTACAAAAAAGTTTTCTGATGCATCATAACCTAACCCAAACTTATAAGCACTGGCTAATTTTTCATCACCGTCTTTACCCAGTTTTGCATTCATAGGGTTGTATACATGCACCCCCGCATTAAGTTTATCGCTTACATGGAAAATAGCTCCGGCTTCTGCATAAATTGCAGAAGCGCTACCATAAGCTGGTATGCGGTAACCATAATAATTAAATTGAATGCCCACATCCATTTTGCTGCCAAGGCTCCGGGCATAAGCCAGCCCGAATTTATTTTCGGTAAAATTTTTAAAGCCGCTGTAATTTACCTGTACACCAAAATTGCCCAACTTAGAAGGCACTGCTGCAGCTAACGAGTATGCACTAATATTTGCCAGCATAAACCGGCGCTCTCCATAAACACCAACCGCTGCTTCATTTGCTTGTGCCAATGCGGCCTGGTTACCTGTAAAAGAAAACGCATCATACTGTTTTGTTGAATAAGACGATAAACCTGCGTATGGTACTGCAAGCGGATAACGCAGTGATTGCGCAATAACATTGATACAACCGGTTAAAAGGGTAATGATAAAAAGCGTTCTCAAAGCAGGTGATTTAGCAATTACAAGATAAATAAATTATTTAATTTGAGCAGGGCGTTTTCGACACACCCTTTTGTTACGTACTTTTGCGGCATGCAAATTTTAGATGGGAAAATAGTATCACAGGCAGTAAAAGATGGCCTGAAAACAAAAACCGATGTATTAAAAGCTGAAGGCAAAAAGTTACCGCACCTTGCTGCTGTTTTAGTGGGCAATAACGGTGCCAGTGAAACGTACGTAGCCAGCAAAGTAAAAACCTGCGAAGAAATTGGCTTCAAAAGCACTTTGCTGCGTTTAGATGAAACCATCAGCGAAACCGAATTATTTGCAGCCATTGAAAAATTGAATAACGATGCTGATGTAGATGGCATTTTGGTTCAATTACCACTGCCGAAACATATTAATGAAGAAAAAATAATCAGCCTCATTCACCCTGATAAAGATGTGGATGGATTTCACCCGGTAAGTGTTGGTAAATTGGTACAGGGCTTGTCCACTTTTATTCCGGCAACACCTTATGGAATTATGCTGATGCTGGAACATTATAAAATTGAAACAAGCGGTAAACATGCGGTGGTAATTGGCCGCAGCAATATTGTAGGCAGACCGATGAGTATTTTATTAAGCCAGAATACTTACCCCGGTAACTGCACGGTAACAGTTTGTCATAGCCGCACCAACAACCTAAAAGAAATTTGTTTGCAGGCAGATATTATTGTGGCAGCTTTAGGCAAACCCGGCTTTTTAAAAGCAGATATGGTTAAAGATGGTGCAGTAATAATTGATGTGGGCATTACCCGTGTGCCAGATGCGACCAAGAAAAGTGGGTTTGCCATTAAAGGAGATGTTGATTTTAATGAAGTGGCACCAAAAAGCAGTTATATTACTCCCGTGCCCGGCGGCGTGGGGTTAATGACGATTGGTGCACTGATGATGAATACATATAACGCCTGTGTGCAGAAGCATTAATATTTTTGTGACAAACATTCTTTCTTTATTCAGCATCGTTGCGAACTTGTTCTGTTATTTATTATTCTTTCAGTGAAAGAATAATAAATAATCTCACTTCAACGGTAAATCATTATTGAATTCTTTTATTTTGACCACAACTTTAAACATAGCAACACAAACACTTCCTGTAATGGAACATTTTTATACCATACAGGGCGAAGGTTTTCACCAGGGCAAATCCGCTTATTTTATTCGCTTGGGAGGCTGCGATGTGGGTTGTGTATGGTGTGATGTTAAAGACAGCTGGAATGCTGATAAACATCCGCAATATGATATTGAAGCCATAGTTTCGAATGTAACAGCAACACCCGCAAAATTGGCTGTAATAACAGGCGGCGAGCCGCTGATACATAATTTAGATACATTAACTGCAACGCTCCAGGCAAAAGGTATTCAAACAAATATTGAAACCTCGGGCTCTCACCCATTAAGCGGCAGTTGGAACTGGATTTGTCTTTCGCCAAAAAAATTTAAAGCACCATTGCCAGAAATATTACCACATGCCAACGAATTGAAAGTGGTGGTGTTTAATAACTCTGATTTTGACTGGGCAGAAAAATATGCTGCACAGGTTTCTCCCAATTGCAAATTGTATTTACAGCCAGAATGGGACAAAGCTTCCGTTGTTACTCCGCTTATAATCGATTATATAAAAGCCAATCCAAAATGGCAATTGAGTTTGCAGGTACATAAGTACATTAATGTACCTTAGAAGTTTTTAGTTTATGGTTTACAGTTTGTAGTTGTTTGGAAAGCTTCCTTATAAATTTGTTATAGTTAGTTAACTGGTAATAAATAAAGCCATATTTCGTTTTAACTTCAATCAATAATCTGGCGCAATGACTTTTATTAAATTCCTGAGACCATTTTTATTATTATTCATTTTTCATTGTTCTTTTTTCATTGCCAAAGGTCAATGGTACGATCCTGAAAAAGTAAATAAAAAAGCAGGCGAAATTTATGGTGCTGCATATGAGCAGGCAAATGCCGGCAATTACCGTACTGCCATCAACCTCATCACAGAGTCTATTAAATACGAGCCACGTTTTGTGGATGCATTTTTATCAAGAGCCGGCATTTATGCCAACATGAAAAAATATGATTCAAGCGTAATTGATTTTGAAAAAGCCCTCGCTTTAGATTCTGTTTATTCCATTACATACAACCAGCCCTATGGCATTTCATTGGCTGGTATTGGAAGATTTGAAGATGCCCTTAAAGCAGTGAACAGGTTTTTATCGTACCCTAAACTGAACGAACAAAGTATTAAAGCCGGTAATTACCGCAAAGGTTGTTACGAGTTTGCCATTGCGTATGAAAAAAATCATCCGGCAAAGAATTATGTATTTGCGCCGCAAAATTTAGGCGACAGTATCAACAGTCCCGTTTCAGAATATTTTCCATCAGTAACTATTGACGGAACAAAAATGGTTTTTACAAGACGTGTTGATAGTAAGGACGAAGATTTTTACGAAAGCAATTTTATAAACGGCACTTGGAGTAAAGCAAAACCATTGGCAGGAAAAGTGAATACCAATCTCAATGAAGGTGCACAATGCATTTCGCAGGACGGGCAATGGATAATTTTTACCGGCTGTAATTACCCGGAAGGGCAAGGCAGCTGCGATTTATACATTAGTTACAAAACAAAAAGCGGCTGGAGTGAAGCTGAAAATTTAGGGCCAATAATCAATACCGATTTTTGGGAATCCTCTCCTTCCCTTTCCCCGGATAAAAGAGATTTATATTTTGCCAGTGCTGTGGCTGGTGGTTTTGGTGGCCGTGATATTTGGGTGGTGCACCGCCAGGCAAATGGCAAATGGAGCCGCCCGGAAAATTTAGGCGCAGCCGTAAACACGAGTGCAGATGAAAGCTGCCCTTTTATGCACGCTGATAATGAAACTCTTTATTTTAACAGCAATGGCCATAAAGGTTATGGCAGCACCGATTTATTCTTCTCAAAAAAAATAACGGACACCAGCTGGCAAATGGCCGAAAATTTGGGCTACCCCATTAATACCATTGACGATGAAGGAAGTTTGATTGTGGCGGCAGATGCAAAAACAGCTTACTATGCCAGTGACCGAAGCGATACAAAAGGCGGGCTTGATATCTATACATTCCAGCTAAGGGAAGACATCCGCCCATTAAAAACATTATGGGTAAAAGGAAAAGTGTATGATAAAAAAACGCTGTCAGGTTTGCCATCATCCGTTGAGCTTACAGATTTAAAAAGCCACAGGCTGCTGAGCAAAGTGCAAACCGATGAAGAAGGAAATTATTTAACCACGTTACCTGTTGGTAAAGATTATGCATTTAATGTAAGCCGCAAAGGCTATTTATTTTATTCCGATAATTTTTCGCTAAGCGCCACCAGCGATTCTGTTTTTAATAAAGACATTCCGCTGCAACCCATTGAAGCCGGTGCAGTGATTGTATTAAAAAACATTTTCTTCGACACCAAACAATTTCTTTTAAAACCAGAATCCATTACAGAGCTGGATAAATTAATAATGCTGCTGAATGATAATCCTAAATTAAAAATCCAGATTAATGGCCACACCGATAATATTGGCTTAGCTAAAGACAATTTGCTGCTGAGTGATAACAGGGCTAAAGCTGTTGTCGGATACCTGCTTCAAAAAGGCATTGCAAAAGAACGTTTAACTTTTAAAGGCTTTGGCGCCACACAGCCAGTGGCCGATAATAAAACTGAAGATGGCAGGGCTTTAAACAGAAGAACGGAACTTTCTGTTATCAGCAATTAATTTTTTTGCTAATATTGTTCATCACACAAAATGAACAACGACCTGTTATACCAAATTGCCCTTACGCTTGTACCCAACATTGGCGATGTTCATGCAAAAATTCTTGTAACCACATTTGGCGATGCACAAAGCATTTTTAAAGCAAAGAAAAAAGAGCTTGAAGCCATTGAAGGCATCGGAACCATACGTGCAAAAAGTATAAAAGACTTTGCAGAATTTGACAGAAGCGAAGATGAAGCAAAGTTTATCGGGAAATATAAAATCACCCCGCTTTTTATTACAGATGCGAAGTATCCGCAGCGCTTATTAAACTGTTACGACAGCCCGCCACTTTTATATTACCGTGGCAATGCAGATTTAAATACCAGTAAAATTATTTCCATTGTTGGCACCCGCAATTGCAGCGACTATGGCAAAACTGTTTGCGAAAAATTAGTGGAAGGTTTAGCCGAACAAAACGTTTTAATCCTGAGTGGCCTTGCTTTTGGCATTGATACCATAAGCCACAAAGCTGCTTTAAAAAACAATTTGCAAACGGTGGGTGCACTCGCTCACGGGCTGGACAGGATTTATCCCAGTCAAAACAAATCACTCGCCAAACAAATGACAGAACAAGGTGGCCTGCTTACACACTTTACGAGTAATACCTTGCCCGACCGGCAAAATTTTCCCAAGCGAAACCGCCTAGTAGCCGGCATGTGTGACGCTTTGATAGTAATTGAAAGTGGTATTAAAGGCGGTAGTTTAATTACTGCGGAATTAGCCAACAGTTATAATAAAGATGTATTTGCCATACCGGGCCGTACCACCGATAGCAAAAGCGAAGGCTGCAATTATTTAATAAAAACAAACAAAGCCGCATTGATAAACAGTGCAGATGATTTATTAGAAAATATGCGCTGGAATGATGTAAAGCCTGCTGTAAAAAAGCAACGGGAGTTATTTATTGAATTATCAGCCGATGAAAAAATAATAGTGGACATACTCCGGCAAAAAGAAAATACTCATATTGATGAGCTGTATTTTAAAAGCGGGCTAAGCAGCAGTGCAGCAGCCAGTGCCCTGCTTATGCTGGAAATGCAAAATGTAATCCAGTCGCTTCCGGGGAAGGTTTACAAACTTGCCTGAAGCAGCCCCGCCACACTTTTAATTTTTACTTTTCAATTTTTAATTATTGCATTACCTTTGCCTATGGCAACAATAAATAACTCTTCCCGTTCCGGCAAATCCTCTAAATTTTTTGGTGAAGGCTTAACATTCGACGATGTTTTGTTGATACCAGCCTATTCACAAATTCTTCCCCGTGAGGTGGATATTAAAACCAGCCTTACTAAAACCATTACCTTAAACGTTCCCTTGCTAAGTGCAGCAATGGATACTGTAACAGAGGCTTCGCTTGCTATAGCACTGGCAAGAGAAGGAGGCATTGGTATCCTTCATAAAAATATGAGTATTGAAAAACAGGCAGCACAGGTTCGCAAAGTTAAAAGAAGTGAAAACGGCCTCATCAGCGACCCGGTTACCTTAACACCAGATGCCACCATTGGCGAAGCCTTACGCATCATGCGTGAAAATAAAATCGGCGGTATCCCTATTGTAGATGCACAGTATAAATTAGTGGGCATCCTCACCAACCGTGACCTTCGTTTTGAAACTGACTACAAAGCCAAGGTGAGTACGGCTATGACAAAGGACAATCTTTTTACCGCCCCCGAAGGAACCGACTTAAAAAAAGCTGAACAGTTATTTAAGCAAACCAAGGTTGAAAAACTGCCCATTATAAACAAACAGGGTAAGCTTACGGGCTTATTTACTTACAGCGATATTTTAAAATTAAAAAGCCATCCCAATGCGGTAAAAGATGCTTCCGGAAGATTATTGGTAGGTGCAGGTGTAGGTATTACAAAAGATAGTTTAGAGCGGGTGGATGCCCTGCAAAGTTTTGATGTGGATGTTATTTGTTTAGACAGTGCACATGGCCATACCAAAGGTGTGATTGAAACACTCAAAAACATAAAAAAATCTTTTAAAAAATTACAGGTAATTGCGGGCAATGTTGGTACGGGTGCAGGAGCAAAAGCGCTGGCCGAAGCTGGCGCAGATGCTGTGAAAGTGGGTATTGGCCCGGGCTCAATATGTACTACACGTATTGTTGCAGGAACCGGTGTTCCGCAAATAACAGCCGTAATGGAAGCTGCGGCAGCATTAAAAAATAAAAATGTTGGTATTATCAGTGATGGTGGCATCCGCTACACAGGTGATATGGTAAAAGCATTGGCTGCAGGTGCCAGTTGTGTAATGATGGGCAATGTGTTTGCCGGAACAGAAGAAAGCCCCGGCGAAACCATCATTTACGAAGGCCGCAAGTTTAAACAATACCGTGGCATGGGAAGTTTAGGTGCTATGGCACAGGGCAGCAGCGACCGTTACTTCCAGGATGTGGAAGATGACATTAAGAAATTTGTACCGGAAGGCATTGAAGGGCGTGTGGCATATAAAGGTTATCTGCGTGAAGTGGTACACCAGTTTACCGGCGGCTTGCGTGCCGGTATGGGCTACTGCGGTGCCAAAAATATAAGCGAACTCCAAAAAGCAAGCTTTGTAAAAATTACCAATGCCGGCGTTAAAGAAAGCCATGCACATGATATTGAAATAACAAAAGAAGCACCGAATTACAGCAGGTAAAAATAAAAAAGGCAAAATTCAAAAGTAAAAAGGAACAGGCTGAAACTTTTTTTTGATTTTTTACTTTTGAATTTTGATTTTGTAACCGGCTGTGTTAATTCTATCAGGCATCGTTGTGTCACTCAGTTCAACCGCATACCTTTGCGTAACAATTAAATACAATGCAGCAAGTACGCAAAATTGTAACTTTTATATTTTTTACTTTTTATTTTTTACTTTTTACTTCTGTTCAAGCGCAGGATTCTTCACATTTAAGAATCTCCCTGCTTACCTGTACGCCCGGCGATGAATTATATTCCACTTTTGGCCACAGCGCCATACGCATTGTTGACAGCAGCAGCGTAAGCGACATTGTTTATAACTACGGTACGTTCAATTTTGATGACGATGGTTTTTACATAAAGTTTGCAAGAGGCAAACTGCTCTATTATATTTCAACAGAGTACTTCAGGGATTTTGAATACCAGTACCAGGCCACCAACCGTGGCATTACCGAGCAGGTTTTAAACTTAACCGCTGCAGAAAAAATCAGTGTGCAGAATTTTTTAAACAATAATCTTAAAGAAGAAAATAAGTATTACAAATACGATTTCTTTTTTGACAACTGCACCACCCGCCTAAGGGACATCATCAAAAAAAATAACGACACTTCTTTTACAGTAAAACCTGTAATGCCCCAGGGCACCACTTTTCGTAACGCTATTCATCAATACCTTAATAAAAACGAAAAAGAGTGGAGCAAGCTGAGTATTGATATTTTATTAGGCAAACCCTGCGATGCGGTGATGACACCGGCACAAATGCAGTTTTTACCCGATAACCTGATGATTGGTTTAGACAGTGCCTCACATCCGATGGTTCTTACCCATCAAAACTTATACCCCGTAAATAATGAGAATACAAAAGGCTCTTTATTTACGCCGTTGAATACTTTTATCCTGCTGTTACTAATAATTGCGGGCTTAAGTTTCTCAAAAAATAAATTCATTAAAGGCTTATTAAATGGTTTTGACGGGTTGCTTTTCTTTTTAACCGGCCTGCTGGGTGTCACCTTAATTTTAATGTGGGTTGCCACCGACCACAGTATGACCAAAGAAAATTTTAATTTACTGTGGGCATGGCCCACAAATATTTTTGCAGCATTTTTTATAAGCAGTAAAAAAAGTTGGGTAAAAAAATATTTTTCCTTTACAGCTGTTACACTGGCTATTGTTTTACTGGCATGGTTTTTTTTACCACAACAATTAAATACCAGTTTAATTCCCTTTATACTGTTATTAATTTACAGGAGTGCAGTAAGGGGTTACGGCAATAATTAAAGCTTCTTATTTGGTAATAATTCGTGTAATTCGTTTCAATTAGTGTAATCACATGCAATTAAAATCATTCTTGTATCAATCATCAAAAATCGGGTACCGCATTAGCGGCAGCGGTAAGCCTGTAATACTTATTCATGGCTTTGGAGAAGATGGGGAAGTATGGAAAAAACAGGTTCCTTTTTTAGAAAAGCACAGCACCCTCATTATACCCGATTTGCCCGGCAGCGGTAAAAGCGAATTAATTGCCGATATGAGCATTGAAGGCATGGCCGGATGTATAAAGGCAATTGCTGATGAAGAAAAAATAAATAGTGCGACAGTGCTTGGTCATTCTATGGGAGGTTACATCACTTTAGCTTTTGCAGAAAAAAATCCTGCATTAATAAATGCCTTTGGCCTTATTCATTCTTCTGCTTATGCAGACAGTGAAGAAAAAAAAGAAGCCCGCCGCAAATCCATTGAGTTTATAAAAGCACATGGCGCTTATGAGTTTTTAAAAACAGCCATACCCGGTTTATTTTACCACCCGGAAAATAATAAGGATTGCGAAGCACTGGTTGAAGCTGCTATCAATTTTACTCCTGAAGCCTTAATTGCCTATTACACCGCAATGATTAACCGGCCGGACCGTACGGCAGTTTTAACTTCCTATACCCAACCAATTTTGTTTATAATGGGTCAGTATGATAAAGCGGTGCCGTTTGAACATAGTTTGTCGCAAAGCCATCTTCCCCAACAAAGCCATATTACCATTTTACGTAACAGCGCACATATGGGTATGTACGAGGAAGCAGAAAAAACCGTTAAAGCAATACTGCAGTTCCTGGATATTGTATTATAAGTGCTATTTTGCCGTTTAAACTTTTAATATAGCAGAAATGCTTTAGAGGCAGCAGATTGGAGTAATTTTAGGTCTCATATTTGCGCAATATTGAACATGAAGAAATACTGGCTGGTTCTGTTTATTCTTATTGGAAGCTTAAAAATTTTTGCCTCACATATTGTAGGTGGGGAGGTGGTATATACTTATATAGGCAACGGGGCCCAGCCCGGCACAAGCAGGTACACTATTATGCTGCGTTTATTTACAGAGTGCGGACAGGCTTGTGGAGGCAATTCAGGAGTTGCCTGCCCCCCAACAAATCCTATTGTCGGCATATTTCAAAATACGGCGCCATATTCAAGGGTAACAAATCTCACACTCAATTTACTTTCAAATCCACAGATTGATCTCAGCACTTACCCACCTTGTTTAAGTACTCAGCCTATTGTTTGCTATCAAGTAAATACTTACACAGCCCAAGTTGATTTAGCTGACAACACAGTTGGTTACCGCATTGCCTATCAAACGTGCTGCAGGGCTGGTAATGTGAATGTCAACCCTGATCCAGGTACAACTGGTGGTGTGCCCGGGGCCGCTTATGAAGCCGTGTTACCCGGAACCAACATATTGCCAACTGGTCATAATTCATGTGCAATTGTGCAATTAAAAGATACAGCGTTGGTTTGTCACAACAGCCCTTTTATTTTAGATTTTAGTGCTACTGACCCTGATCCGGGAGATTCTTTAAGTTACAGTTTTGCTTCAGCTTATAATGGTGGATCATTTAAGGCAACTAACGATGGCCTTGGACCTGATACTCCCCCATACGTGACAGTTGGTTATACCTCAGGCTATTCAGGCACCTCTCCCATGGGCAGTGGTGTAACTATCAATCCCGTAACAGGCCGTATTAGCGGAGTTGCCCCAAACACTGTTGGTAAATATGTGGTGAATGTAATAATAAAAGAATGGCGTAATGGGGTTTTAATAGCCGAACACCGCAAAGATTTTTTGATACGCACTAACGACTGTGAACTTACCAAAGCGGTGCTTGACATTATACCTGTAACCTGCGACGGCTATACAGTTGATTTTACACAGTACAACACCAGCAGTGGTAACATCACAAATTACCAATGGATTTTTGGTGATCCTGCATCAGGTTCTTCAGATACATCGTATGTATCAAACCCACAACATACTTACACCGATACCGGTGTTTACACGGTAAGGCTTAAAGTAGCATCTGGAAACCTTTGTATTGATTCAACTTCTCAACGTATTAAAGTATTTCCTGGATTTCATCCGGATTTTGATGTTTTGGGGCAATGCAAAAACACACCTATTCAGTTTTTAGATAAGACTGTTGCCGATTTTGGAACAGTAAATTATTGGCGATGGAATTTTGGTGATGCAGGTTCTCCTTCCAATACGTCACAATTACAAAACCCCACGCATGTATACAATCTATCCGGTAATTACAATGTAAATTTTATTGTTGCCAGTGATAAGGGATGCATTGATACTGTACCCCGTACTATAGCCATTACCGACAAACCAGCTATTAATGCCGGCAGAGACACCCTGATTTGTTCCGTAGATACACTGCAGTTAAATGCTGTTGGCACCGGTTCTTTTTTATGGAGCCCCAATTATATGATCAGCAGTTTAACTGTGCCCAACCCCTTTGTAAGCCCCAATATAACTACTGATTATATTGTTACACTCACCGATCCGTTTGGCTGTGTGGGTAATGATACCGTCAGGGTAAATGTAGTTGATTTTGTAACGCAGTCTTTAATACCAGACACCACCATTTGCCGTACTGACCCCATTGTGTTGCGACTGAACAGTGATGCATTGTATTACCAATGGACAGAGACCCCAAATAACAATACACTCAGCAGTACAACAATTAGAAATCCTGTTGCCACACCATTGGTTAACACAACATATCATGTTGTTGGAAGTATTGGTAAATGCAATGCACAGAACGATATTGTTGTAAAAGTGGTGCCATACCCAGCTGCAAATGCAGGCCCGGATCAAACCATTTGTGTTAACAGTGTGGCACAACTAAATGCAAGCGGTGGCAGCTCCTACTCATGGACACCTGCTGCATTTTTAGACAACCGGTTAATTCCCAACCCACGGTCAATAAACCCAACAGCAAGTATCCGTTACATTGTTACGGTTACTGATACATTGGGCTGCCCCAAAGCTGTAAGGGATACGGTTATTATTACAGTTGACCGGATAGTTGCTGATGCAGGCCCTACAGATACGAGTGTAGTGCTGGGTCAGCCATTGTTATTACATGCTACCGGGAGTATTAATTATTTATGGAGCCCTTCCACCTGGTTAAATAATATTGCCACTGCAACACCGGTATCATTGCCGCAAAACGATATTACGTACAAAGTGAGAGTAAGTAATAATGTAGGCTGTTTTGATGAAGACACCATACGTGTGCATGTGTACTTTTTTGATGCAGG
Source organism: Ferruginibacter sp. (assembly GCA_044225995.1). GTDB lineage: Bacteria > Bacteroidota > Bacteroidia > Chitinophagales > Chitinophagaceae > Ferruginibacter. The sequence continues at coordinate 13,089 of JBGAHV010000036.1, forward strand.
TTTTTATGTACCCAATGCCTTTACACCCAACGGGGATGGCAAGAACGATCGTTTCCGCCCCATTGCCATTGGCATGAAAACAATGGATGTTTTCCGGGTGTATAACCGCTGGGGGCAGTTATTGTACAGCAGCACCGACATGAGCAAGAACGGCGGATGGGACGGAACTTTTGCAGGGCGCCCGCAAGACCCGGGCACTTTTGTTTGGTATGCCGAAGGAACGGATTACCGGAACATTAAAATAAAAAAGAAAGGTACCGTGATACTGGTACGTGAATAACTCATAATGGAATTATATACTACGCTGCTTTGAAAAGGCAGCGTTTTTTGTTAGTTTTAGGCGGCAGTTAAACCGCTCATGTTGAATGAAGAAACTATTATTCGCCTTCCTGTTTGTTCTGTGTTTTGGTTATGTATCAGGCACTCATATTATTGGGGGTGAAATGCGCTACGAATATATTGGCCCGGGTGCCGCACCCAATTCGAAAGAATACAGGATAAAATTGCTGCTCTTACGTGATGCCGGGGGTATGGGAGCTCAATTTATCTCACAATATGTTGTAGGTGTTTTTAATAATGATAACGGGCAAAAAGTGATTGGCACCGGGCCAAACAACAATTGGATTGCTGTGCAAGAAACATCAGATTTAGGTATTCCTGTACCTATTCTTTCTTCACCCTGCATAGACTTTCCTCCTAATTTAAACTATACTTATAAAAGGTATTCTTTCTTAATTACTTTGCCGGACAATAACACAGGTTATACTGTTGCATTCCAAACATTCAGCAGGCAAAATTCCAACAATGTTAACCCAAATCAGGGCGCAAATTATTCTTGTGTGATTCCGGGACTAAGTGTATTACCTAACCCACTTACTGATAATTCACCAGAATATAAACTCCCTATTTCTGTTATTTGTGAAAACTCACCATTTACATTAGACTTTAGTGCAGTTGATCCAGATCCAGGTGATTCAATTGTGTATGGCTTTTGTTATGCATTTGATGGCGGTGCTGCAACATTGGCTGACTTTCAAGATCCTGCTCCCCCTCCTTACAACTCAGTTGTTTATACTTTTCCTTATAACTCAGCAAGGCCACTAGGTCCTTTAGCTACAATCAATCCACACACAGGTATTATATCCGGCACAGCACCGGTATCGGGGAAATATGTTGTATGTGTTTGTGCGCAGGTTTTCAAAAACGGGATAGTAGTTTCTGTACACAGAAAAGATTTAATAGTTGCTGTTTCAGGATGTATACCTTTAACCGCACAAAGTGATTTCAGTCCTATAACCTGCGACGGGTTTACCGTTACGTTCAATAACAGCAGTACAGGAAGCCCAAACCAATTTTTCTGGGATTTTGGGGACCCATCCACAGGTGCTGCCAATACCTCAATTTTAGCAACGCCGACACACACATTTTCTGATACAGGTGTTTTTTATGTAAAGCTTAAAGTATCCATTTCAGGTCAATGCGAAGATTCCATTACAAAACCACTAAAAGTTTATCCCGGTTTCCTTCCCGGCTTTATTACTTCACCTGCATTATGTGCAAATACACCCATACAATTTACAGACACCACCTTTAGCCAATACGCAGCTGTTAATTCATGGCGCTGGGATTTTGGCGACCTGACCACGCTGGCAGATACCAGCCATTTACAAAACCCGTTTTACACGTATCCGGCACCGGGCACGTATAATGTGGAGCTGCAGGTAACCAATAACAAAGGCTGTTTTAAAATTTACAGCAAACCCATTACCATCAACGATAACCCTGTGTTGAATATTTTTCCGGGAGATACAACTTACTGCGGATTAGACAGCCTGCAACTTACCGGCGTTGGAACAGGTTCTTTTAACTGGTCACCCAATACAAATATTATTGGTGCCAACACTGCCACACCCATTGTTTTTCCCACAATACAAACAAAGTATTATGCTGTATTAACCGATGCCAATGGTTGCAAAAAAACAGATTCATTAACCGTTACACCTAAAAATGATGTAACCAACAATATTGCCGTCAACCCGCCCAATATTTGTGAAGAAGACACCTTGCAGTTATCCGGCACCAGTAATTACAGCAATGTAACCTGGCAATGGAGCCCGGCTGCTACAATAGAGTTTCCAACACAACAAAATACAAGGGCCTACCCATTGGTAAACACAACGTATACTTTGGTTACCACATGGGGTAAACATTGTGTTGCTAACGCAACAAAACCTGTAACAGTAAAACCATTGGCAATACCCAATGCCGGGCCCGACCAAACCATTTGCGGTGGCCAGCAGACAGCACAATTAGCCGCAAGCGGGGGTAATACGTACACATGGTCTCCGCCAACAGGTTTAAGCAATACCAATATATCAAACCCGGTGGCACAGCCACCAGTTACCACAACCTATGCAGTGGCAGTAGGTGTTACAGGCTGTGCTAAAACAAGAACTGACAGCATAACTGTTTTTGTAAGTGGCCCGCCGCCCATTGCCATGCTGAACGATACACTCATTTGTAATATTGATACGTTACAATTAACAACCGGTGGCACTGGTAATTTTTTATGGAGCCCCAATTACATGATAAGCAGCCTTACCGCTCAAAATCCATTGGTAAGCCCTGATGTGCCAACCATGTATTATGTTCGGTTAACGGATCAATATGGTTGCTATAATACAGATTCTGTTTTTGTGGATGTAAAAGATCATGTAACATTATTTGCCGGAAATGACACCACCATTTGCCAAACCGATAGTTTCCGCCTTAACACTATTGGGGATGCATTGCATTATATATGGACACCCAATCTTTATTTAAGCAGCGATACAGCCAAACAACCAATTACAAGGCCGCTAACAGCAATAACCTATCATGTATTTGCCAATATTGGTAAATGCCAAAACCAGGATGATATTAGTATTATGCCGGTGCCATACCCTGCGGCAAATGCCGGACCTGACCAGGCCATTTGTCCTGAATGGGGAGTGAATGTGCAACTGAATGCATCAGGCGGCAGCAGCTATTTATGGACGCCTGCTACTTTTTTAAATAACCGTAACCTGCAAAACCCTATAGCAATAAAGCCCACAGCAAGCATAAGGTATATTGTGGCTGTATCAGATACATTGGGTTGCCCCAAACCTGTAAGAGATACCGTATGGGTGATAGTGCATCCTGCAGTAATTGCAGATGCAGGGCCACGGGATACTATTGTTGTTTCAGGCCAGCCATTGCAATTACATGCAACGGGTGGAGTAAGTTATTTGTGGGATCCATTGATGTGGCTTAACAGTGCAGCTATTCAAAACCCGGTTGCAACTCCCCAGGGAAATATCCGTTATACTGTTACTGCAACATCTGCTAATGGATGTACGGCTTCAGATTTTATTGATGTTATTGTATATAATATTGAACCGGACATATATGTACCCAACGCCTTTACCCCTAATGGAGACGGGCTGAATGATATTTTCAGGCCCATACTTATTGGCATGAAAGAGCTGCATTATTTTAAAGTATACAACAGGTTTGGCCAGTTGGTTTACAGTACCACCGAAATTGGAAAGGGCTGGGATGGTGTATTTAAAGGCAGAGGCCAGGACCCCGCCACTTTTGTTTGGTATGCTGAGGCTGTAACTTATAAAGGCGATATACGCTTTAAAAAAGGCTCAGTAATTCTTTTACGGCAATAGCAGTTTCCTGCTTTATTTTTGCGGCATGAATAAAACTGTTTTAATTACAGGCGCCACATCCGGCATTGGTAAAGCCTGTGCTGAAAAATTTGCTGCAGCTAATTATAACCTCATTATTACCGGCAGAAGAGAAGAGCGTTTACTGGCATTGAAAGATGAACTCCAGAACAAAAATTCTATAAAAGTTCTGGCACTTTGTTTTGACGTGCAGGATAAGGAAGCTGTTTTCAACCATCTTGAAAATTTACCTGAAGGCTGGAAAACGATTGATATATTAATTAACAATGCTGGCCTTGCTTTAGGAAAAGACAGTTTTGAAGAAGCAGATTTGCAGGATTGGGAAACTATGCTGAATACCAACGTACACGGGCTTTTATATGTAACAAGGGCTGTATTACCCGGTATGATTGCACGTAAGCAGGGGCATATTATCAACATGGGCTCAGTGGCGGGTAAAGATGTTTATGAAAAAGGTAATGCCTACTGCGGAAGCAAATTTGCTGTGGATGCTTTGAGCAAAGGAATGCGGATTGATTTACTACGGCATAATATAAAAGTAACAGCCATTCACCCCGGGGCAGTAGAAACCGAATTTTCAATGGTGCGCTTTAAGGGTGATAAAGAAAAAGCCGATGCCACTTATAAAGGCATGGAGCCTTTAACCGGGAGCGACATTGCTGATATAATCTTTTACTGCGCCACCCTGCCAGCGCATGTATGTATTAACGACCTTACTGTAACACCTACGCAGCAGGCAAATGGAATTTACATTTATAAAAACCAGTAGTTTACAAACGCCATTTCTTTTAAATAAGGAAAATAAGCCTGCTTTTTCAACGTTATATCCCTGATAACCCGTTGTTTATTTTACAGGGTCATTAAAATTTGAAGCCTGTTTATTAGGATAAACCGGCTAATTGTTGTAAACTTGTAAGTCCTAACCTAAATGAAAAACCAATGAACCTCAAGAAATCAACTTTCATTTTACTATTTTCCATAATTTTTTCAGGGATTAGTGTTTCTGCACAAGATGTAATACGTCAGAACTCCTGTTCTAACCCTTCCATTCAGCACCAGGCAGACAGTATCAAACAAGAACTGGCAAAGTCCGGTTTTGTGGTGGTTAAAGAAGCCAGCATAGAAATGGAGAGTGAATATGAAATGCCCGTGATTGTTCCATTAACACAGGGAAGCTGGTACCAGTTTGTTTTTATTGGAGACGTTACCTCTAAATTATACGAAGTAAGAATGTTTGACTGGGATGAAAAACAAGTAGTGTACCAACGCAAGATGTGGGGTGATGTGGATGGTAATGTTATCAGCTACTCTTACATTCCTAAATTTTCTGAATACCACATGATAAAACCCGTACAGGTTAATAAAAAGAAAAAACAATTATGTGGTTATGTAATGCTGCTGAAAAAAACAGCCCAATAAGTTTATTTTGCCTGGTTATAATGGAAAAGGGTTTCTACAATGAAACCCTTTTTTTATCCCTGTAAATTCCGTTTGTAAAACTTGTCGTTAAAAAAGCCCAAACAAAGTACTGTCTACACTTGAAATAATCTGGCCCAGGTGTTCTTCATTTTCTGCAAACTTATTTTTGTCCGCATCAATAATCAGCAAAGGCCCTTCTTTATAAGTGTCAATCCAGCCGTTATAAAACTCATTCAGTTTTTTTAAATAATCCAGCCGTATATTTTCTTCATATTCCCTTCCACGCTTTTGTATTTGCGCAACCAGTGTTGGAACGGAGGCTTTCAGGTAAATAAGCAAATCCGGCGGCTGCACCATTGATTTCAATGTTTCGAAAAACTTATAGTAGTTATCAAAGTCCCTTTTGCTCATCAAACCCATATCATGAAGGTTGGGTGCAAATATGTTGGCATCCTCATAAATAGTACGGTCCTGAATAACAGTTTCCGTACCACGGTGTATTTCCAGCAACTGGTTAAGCCTGCTGTTTAAAAAGAAAATTTGCAGGTTAAAACTCCAGCGTGGCATGTCTTCATAAAAGTCATTCAGGTATGGATTGTGGTCCACGTCTTCAAACTGGGGAATCCATTTGTAATGCTTGCTCAGCATTTCAGTAAGCGTTGTTTTACCGGCACCAATATTACCGGCCACAGCTATGTGTTTTGGTTTTTTAGTTTTAGCCATAAACCCCTATCCCCTAAAGGAGAATTTTTAATTTTTAGTAACTTTTTCCAGGTGGTGAAAGTAGGCAATCTTAACAATATCACAAATAATATATAATGCCAAAATACCTTAGCAAGAAAAGAGGTTAATAATACTTCAGCCCCATGGCTTCCCTTACCAATTTCATAGTGGCATTGGTGCTCTTAATACCTTTTTCCGCACCCATTTCCATTACATTTTTCAGGTATTTTTTGTCGGGCAAAATGTTGTTTATTTTTTCCCTTATCGGGCTGATGAATTTTACCATATCTTCTGCCAGCTGCTTTTTAAAATCGCCATAGCGTATGGTGCATTTGTTATAATCTTCATCAAACTTTGCAATTACATCCGAAGTGCTCACCAGTTGCATCAGCCCAAAAATATTTTCTATATAGTCTGGTTTGGTGGAGTTGGGTTCAGTGGGGCCGCTGTCGGTTTTAGCCTTCATCACTTTTTTGCGTATCATATCATCCTCGTCGGCCAAAAACAATGTACTCATACCATTTTCACTTTTGCTCATTTTGCCGCTGCCATCAAGACTGGGTACTTTTACCAGGTTTTCTCCAAAATTAAAAGCGGCCGGTTCAGGAAAAATATTTCCATACCGGTGATTAAAACGCTGGGCAAAATTGCGGGCCATTTCAAGGTGTTGCTCCTGGTCTTTTCCTACAGGTACAAAGCTTGCCCGGTGTATAAGAATATCAGTAGCCATCAGCACCGGGTATGTAAGCAAACCGGCATTTACATTTTCCGGGTGCTGGCGTACCTTATCTTTAAAGGTGGTTGTTTTTTCCAGCTCTCCTTTATATGCAAGCATGTTTAAATACAAATACAGTTCACTCGTTTCATGCAGGTGGCTCTGGCAATATAATGCTGCTTTTTCCGGGTCAAGCCCGCAGGCAATATTTTCTGCCAGCACCCTTTCAACATTCTGTTTTAATTCTTTTGTATCGGGATGTGTGGTAAGCGAATGCAGATCGGCCACCATAAAATAGCATTCGTATGCATCCTGCATTTTAATATAATTTCGGATGGCACCAAAATAATTGCCCAGGTGCAAAAAGCCCGTTGGCCTTATGCCGCTCATTACTATTTCTTTCTTCTTTTCCATTTACGGCGAAGATAACGCCAAATTAAATATTGATTATTGATTGCAGAAAGGATTTGCAGCTGCTTGCCGCTGGTAAATTTATACACAAGTCATAAGGCTGAAACCAAGTATATTTGTTACATGGAAGTAAACGATCAATTAATTGACAAGCTGGCTAACCTGGCCAGGCTGCAATTTAACCCTGAGGAAAAAGATGCCATAAAAAACGACCTGCAGCGCATGATACAGTTTGTAGAAAAACTGAACGAAGTGGATACCACCGGGGTGGAACCATTGTTGCATATGAGTGAACAGGTAAATGTACTGAGGGATGATATTGCAGGTGGCAGCATACTAACTGCCGAGGGCCTCAAAAATGCCCCTGTACACGATGAACAGTTTTTTAAAGTACCAAAAGTGATAAATAAGTAGTCAGTTAACAGGTTAAGAAGTTGATAAGGGCAGCGAATTTTACATTATCAACACAGTTAACTTCATCAATCAATTAACTAACATGGCCAACAGCATTATTCATTTAGAAAACATCCGTAAAAGTTATTACCTGGGTAAGCAGGAATTGCAAGTGCTTAAAGGCATTTCCTTAGATGTTTCTAAAAATGAGTACGTGGCATTAATGGGTCCCAGCGGCAGCGGCAAATCAACCTTAATGAATATACTGGGCTGCTTAGATTCGCCCAGTGCTGGTAAATACATTTTAAATGGCCACGATGTAAGCCGCATGCCCGATAATGATTTGGCACAAGTTAGAAATAAAGAAATTGGTTTTGTGTTTCAGCAATTCAATTTGCTACCGCGGCTTACGGCACTTGAAAATGTGGCACTGCCACTTATTTACAGCGGTGTTGGAAAAAAAGAACGGATGGAAAGAGCCGAAGCCACACTGGCTAAAGTTAAACTGGATGACAGAAGCCACCACAAGCCAAACGAATTAAGCGGCGGGCAATGCCAGCGTGTAGCTATTGCACGGGCTCTTATTAATAACCCTTCTATCATTTTGGCAGATGAGCCTACCGGTAACCTGGACAGTAAAACCAGTTATGAAATAATGGACATACTCGGTAAAATACATGCCGATGGAAATACTGTGGTGCTGGTTACGCATGAAGATGATATTTCGCATTTTGCCCACCGCATCATCCGTTTAAAAGATGGCATTGTAGAAAGCGACCGGCAAAACACCAACCCGGTTACCATCGCACAAATGGCTTAATTTTTTCAAACCAATAGCTGTTAATTTTGTTGCTTTGTACAAAGGCAAGATTATGGCATTTAAAATATACACCAAAACAGGCGACAAAGGCACAACCTCTCTTATTGGCGGCACTAAAGTACCCAAAAGCCATTTACGTATTGAAAGCTACGGCACTGTTGATGAATTAAACTCTTATACAGGATTGGTAAGCGACCTTCTTACCGATGCAGTTTCTAAAACGATGCTGAAAGAGATACAGGACCGCCTGTTTACAATCGGTTCATCATTGGCATGCGACCCGGACAAGGAACCCAAAATGAAAATGCCCGATTTAAAAGAAACGGATATAACAGTACTGGAAAATGAAATGGACCGCATGAATGAAAGCCTGCCGGAGATGAAATCGTTTATATTGCCCGGGGGGCATGCCACCGTAAGCACCATACATATTGCCCGCTGTGTTTGCCGCCGTGCCGAACGTATTTGTGTAAATATGCAGCAACAGGATTTATTTGTAGATACACTGGTTATAAAATACCTGAACCGCCTGAGTGATTATTTATTTGTGCTGGCACGGTATGCCGGCCATTTATTAGGCGCTGAAGAAATACCCTGGAAACCGAGAGTGTAGTTTGAGTTTTTTAAGCTTCAACCAACTGCAATTTATCAACCGCAAGGGTTAAAAAATTAGGCAGTATGTGTGCGTAGGTCCACATAATTTTATCCGGGTCGTTCAGGTGGTCAATCATGCTTTCCCATTTTTCCTGACCGTAGTTTTCAACCACAGTTTTCTTTTTTTCTTCTGTTTGCAGGTGCATGCTCATACCAATCGCATCTGCTTCCGGGTGAAACTGTGTACCAATCATGTGTTCATTAAAACGAATGGCCATTATGGCTCTTTCTAATGGTACATGCGGCCGCTCTTTTTCTATTGCTAAAATAGAAGCACCCATCTGGTGCAATTTATTATGATTGGGAGCTATTACCTGGAAGTCCCTGCTGTCAACTGCATAAAAAGGATTACGTAAACCATTAAACACAGGTTCCTCTGTTGCAACAGGCAGCGGGTGTACAGGAAAAACGCCAAAGGCAGTACTCTTTCTTTTACATACCGTGGCAATTTTTAAATAGCGGCAGGCTAATTGGTAACTGTGGCAAATAAAAAACACTTTCTTTTTTTGAACGTGGGCATCGTTATCATTATACTCCAGTATTCTGTCCAGCCAGTTAAAATATACTTTTTCCCAATCGCTGCCCTCGCTTTCTAAAGGGCTGCCCGGGCCGCCACTGGAGATATAAATATCATAATCAAGGGAAGGAACCTGCTTTTGCAAACGCACTTCATACTCATCCCAGTTAAGGTCAATATTATTTACTTCACCAAACTGGTTTAAAATTTCACGGATGCATCGCATACCCTGGTTAGGATATCCTTCATTCATGTCTAAAATGGCGATGCGTACGGCCTTGTTACCGTTAAAATTCATAGCTGCAAACTTAACGATTTTTTAAAAAAGGCAGTGCCTGTAAAGGATATATCAGGATGGTTTTAATGCAGAAATTAACACCTGTGGAAAGATAAAGTGCTGTTAAAGCACCTCCATTCAGTTTTTAAAAATACTAAGGGTGCATTTTGTTTCGTTCAACAACCATTTATAACATAAACCCATTTAACTATGAGAACAAAAGCCATTACCATTTTACTTACTGCATTTTTGTTTGTTGTTGCTGATGCTGATGCCCAGTTATTATTTAGACCCAATGCCGCCGTGCAGCAAGCCCTCCGCCAGGTTATTAATGATTTTCCCGACAGGCTGCAGCACATAACAGGCACCATGCTGCAGGAAAATGTAGAAAGCACTGACTACAGCAGCAAAGTAAATTTTCCAGGCTCCGAAGCCTGCACCATTACACAATACAAATCAGAAAAAAATAAAAACAGGAGCTGGCAGGCTGTATTACCTGAAGTAAATGATTTTTCCACCGCAAAAAAACAATACAGGGATTTGTATTTGCAAATTAAAAATACAGGGTTGCAATTGCCGGGCAGTAACAAAACCATTAATGCAAAAGCAAATTATGACGAACCTAAAGAAGAAAAGAAATTTGCCGGCAGCATTTTCCGGCTGGGCAGCGATGATGAAATTTATAAAGATGTAAAAATTGAAGTGGCATTACAGTACCTGATAACCGGGTGGCAGGTGAGTTTATACGTTTATGATAAAAAAGAAGATGATGAAATTTTACCGGATAGTGAAATAAAAACAACCAAATAAATAAAAGGCTTGCAAAATTGCAAGCCTTTTATTTTACAATTTGTTTACCGGACTAATATTACCGAACCTTTCATTTCAACTGTTTTACCATTCCGGTCTGTTCCTTTTATCATCCACACATAAGTTCCTTCTGCTGCTTTTTTACCACCCAGTGTACCATCCCATCCCTGCATCCATTTAGTTGTTTTAAACACCAGCTCGCCATACCGGTTGTAAACCATAAAATAATCTGTGGAAACAATACCCACTGGTATGGGACGAAACACATCATTTAATCCATCCCCGTTTGGTGAAAATGCATTGGGCAGATAATACGTTGGGCCTTTGTATACTTTAATCAGAACATCGTCTGTTGCCGTGCATCCAATGTCGTTTTTAACCGTCAAAGTAAAGTATGTATTGCTGTATAATGTGGCTTTGGGATTTTGAGCAAAAGAATTATCAAGGTTGATGGAAGGCGACCACAAATAACTGGTGCCGCCACCACCAAATAACTGGTGAGGAATACCGTACACTGCAATGGTATCATTACCTGCATCTGCAATAACCTGTGGCCGTACCGTTACCAGCACATCATCAGACACGGTAAACCTGCACCCGTACTTATCTGTTACGGTAAGTGTGTACAATTGAGTGGTATTAACAGTTGTGCTTGTTACTAATGAAACGGGTGAGGCAACCTTGCCCGTTGGAGACCATGCATAATTTACAGGCCCCGAAGTATTGCTGATAAGCCCGTGCAAAAGCGCCCTGTCTTCAAAACAGGTAATAGTATCGTTACCTGCTGATACAATTGGTTTGTGGAGCACATTTATTACAATATCATCTGTGCGCTGGCAAACACCCCATTGTGCCGTTAAAGTGTAATGAATAGTATCAGTTGGTATAGCAACAGGATTTTTAACCGTGTTGTTGCTGAGGTAAATTGAAGGTGACCAGAGAAAGTTATTGGTTTGAGCATTGGTTTGTGGCTGCAGAGAAATAGCTGTTCCTTCACAAACAGAAGTATCGTTTCCTAATGACAGAAACATTTGATCAACAAAATTTACAACAGCAGTTGAATTGGCGGTACAACCATTGGCATCTTTTACAATTATGTTGTTGTAAGTACCGGGGGCTGTTATAAAATTGCCGTTGTTTTGAAAAGTGGTGCCGCCGTCAATCGAAAATGTATATGCCGCTGTACCACCTGTTGCAGTAACGGTAATTATGCCATCATTACCGGCACAAGTAGCAGTGCTGCCGGTTGCTGTTGCACTTAATAAGGCAGGCTCAGTAATAGTGGTGGTAAAGCTGCCGCTGCAGTTATTATCCGTAGTGCGTACCAAAACTGTATAGGTTCCCGCAGGCCGAATAAAATTATTTGAAGCCTGCCATGTGGCACCTCCATTGATGGAATATTCCACATTGGCACCAACAGGATTGGTTATAGTAATGGAGCCGCTGCCATTTTTACAAAGCGCATTAGCGGTTGCATTGGCAATAACAAATGCCGTCCTTGTTGCATTAATAGTGTCGGAGCCTTCTGTTTCAATAAGCGGATCATCACATTTTTGATAGAATGCCTTCACCACATAATCTGCACTGTTCTCCGGCTGGCAAATACCGGGAAAGGTTACTTCCATTTCTCCATTACCCAATGAAGTGGCAATGCCATTCTTAATAAATGCCCCGTTCTTATATAATTCCACACGGTTAAGTAAGGAGCCAACTCCACTGGGAACATAACGGTAAGCCTCGTTGGTTGCCGTCCATACTGTACAATTTTTACCGGGAAGAACTACAGCCTTATCCTGGTCCCAGTTTTGAACACCTGCAATAGAAAGACCACCAAGGTAACTGGTGCAGGTAGGTTTGTTTTCATAAAAAACATCAATCAGCCCGGTGCCCTCGTATAATACTACCTGCATGGTGCATAATTTATTTACACAACCAGTGGCCGGTGCCTGTTCATGATAATAATCCACATGGTAATACGAGATAACCATTTTGCGGCAGGGCGCTGTTCCTTCCAATCGCCATTCGATCTTACGTTCCCTGGGCGACTCTGAAGCTCTGGGGTCTAAATCATAATACGCAAGGAAAATACTGGCACGGGGTGCATAGAAAATATTAATATTATCAGGCACGCCACCGGCATAAGGAAGTGTATCTGGCGGATCCAGTATATACGATTCATTTTTTGCGGCATTGGTAACCACATCAAACGTAATAATACCATTAGAGCCTACAGACAGTTTATTATACGTTTGTCCGTAAAAACAAAAAGTAAATGGCATGGTTATAGAGTCAGAAAACTTATCGTCCTGGTATAACAATGTAAGTTCATTACCTGCGGGTGATGTAAAGGGCAACGGATTGTATGGAATGGAAATCACACTGTAATTATCCGTTGTTCGTATGTCGGGCACTTTTGCTTTAAGATCAAAACAATTAGCATTGCAGGGCAGTAATGTATCATTACCTGCAGCTACATTAAAACAAGATTGTGCCTTTACGTTGTTGAAATTAAAACAGAAAAATAAAAGTAACAGGGTTGCCGCTTTTCTCATTACTTCAGCAGTTATAAAATAAGCATTGAAATTACTGAAAAAAAGGCAACTTTCTTAAAACTCCCACCTTACAAATGCTTCCATGGCGGCATATTGTGTAAGGCCTAATTGTGCATATAATTTTGCAGTGGCTGCATTGCGTTCTTCTGCACGCTGCCAAAATTCCCGGCTGTCGCTGCCCTGGAAAGGCACACTGTCTTTTTGCGACTGGTGTATAAAAATACCGTGGCGTTTTTTTGTAACCTGGTCAGGGCTCATCGGTATGGCCATTTCAATTTCGGTAATATCCCATTCCTGCCAGGCGCCTTTATATAACCATAACCAGCAGTCATCAATCCAATGCTTTTCAGCTTTCAACTTTCCTCTTTCCTCTTTCACTCTTTTCAACGCTTCCAATACCACATCAAAACAAACTTTATGTGTGCCGTGTGGGTCGGCAAAATCGCCGGCGCAGTAAACCTGTTGTGGTTGTATTTTATTCAGCAGGTCAATTGTCAGTTGCACATCTGCTTCACCCATCGGATTTTTTTCAATAGTACCTGTTTCATAAAATGGTAAATTCTGAAAATGAATTTGTGAATCCGATAGCCCAACATATTTGCAGGTAGCTTTTGCTTCACATCTTCTTATCAACCCTTTAATGGCACGTATTTCTTCCGTATCTTTTTCAGTAGATTTTTTTGTTTTTAAAAATGCGATGGCATCTTCCAATACTTTTTTGCTTTTGGTTTCATCAATATCAAACATACTTTCAAACCCAACTGCAAAATCAATAAACCGGGTTACAAACTCATCGGTAACGGCAATGTTGCCGCTGGTTTGATAGGCCACATGCACTTCATGTCCCTGGTCGTGCAGGCGCATAAAGGTGCCGCCCATGCTGATGATATCATCATCCGGGTGCGGAGAAAAAATAACTGCTTTTTTAGGAAACGGTTCGCTGCGTTCAGGATGTTTGTGGCTTTGCACACCAGGCTTGCCACCGGGCCAGCCGGTTATAGAATCCCTCAGCATGTAAAACACTTCTAAGTTTATATCGTAGGCATTTCCTTTTTCAGTCAGCAGATCGTTTAACCCATTTTCGTTGTAATCTTCGTTGGTTAAACTCAGTACCGGCTTGTGCAGTTTTAATGCAAGGTTGGTTACTGCACGGCGTACCATTTTTTCATCCCACTCACATTCACCCGTAAGCCACGGACTTTTAAAACGTGTTAATTCACTGGCGGCCGTTTCATCCACCACAAAAGTGCAGTCATCATGATTTTGCAGCAGCGATGCCGGTATCTCCTCTGTATCATCCAGCTCCGTGGCTTTTTGTATAACCGGCGCCTTGGTTTGGCCCCAGGCCATTAAAATAATTTTACGGCTTTTTAAAATGGTACTGATGCCCATGGTAATGGCCATACGTGGCACATCGCTCATGTTGCCAAACTCGTAGGCATTCGCCATACGGGTGCTGTTATCTAAAGTAACCAAACGTGTTTTGCTGTAAATGCCGCTGCCCGGTTCGTTAAAACCAATATGGCCGTTTACGCCAATGCCCAGTATTTGTAAATCCAAACCACCGGCTGCTTCAATTTGTTTTTCATAATCCAGGCAATGCGCTTTCACTTTATCTTTCGGTATCATGCCATCGGGTAAATGATAATTGGCGGGGTCAATGTCGGTATGCTCAAATAAATTTTTGCGCATAAAGTAATGGTAACTCTGCAGCGCATCTTTATCCATGGGGTAATACTGGTCCAGGTTAAATGTGATTACATTTTTAAAACTCAGCCCCTCTTCATTGTGCATACGCACTAAATGTGCATACAATGTTTTGGGCGATGAACCGGTGGCCAGGCCAATCACACATTTCTTTCCTTCCTTTTCTTTCTGGCGAATTAAATCGGCGATTTGCTTGGCTACAAAAGCAGAACCTTCTGCAGAATTGGGGAATATTTTTACAGGTATTTTCTCTAACGAATCCGTTAAGTCAATTTTGTGCATGGCAATCAAATCAGGTTTGTGTAAAAATACGGATTTTATTTTTGGGTACGGGCAGTTGAAATGCGAATCAGCTGCATTGGCACAGTTTACCCCGCAAGGCGGGGCACTCTTGTACAGTTAAAGCTTTATTGTGCTTTTATTATGTTTACTCATATTGATACGGCTCATTATTATATGCCATTTGCCGGATATTTTTTAACACCTGTTTCATATACAGCCGCCAGAATATTTTTGTAAACAACCAGTTTAACGGGTACAACCATGGAATTTCGGAATGCAAAATATACGTGTACTCAATTAAAATTTTATTCGGCGCTAATTCAGTGGTTACCCATTTGCCCACAAACTTTGTAAAGCCAAACATAAATGTGGTAAAGCCACTTAGTTCTATTATCCAGTATTGGTTTTCCTTCCGTTCAATTACTTTGTCTGTAAACGCTTCTCCCTCTTTGTACGTAAGTGATTTTGCAACCATTATTTTTTTACTACTGCCGGGTTTACCCCAATCGTTATTGCCAACAGTATTGATGACTTTTGGCATTACTCCCCAAAAACCGGTATGCACTTTTGTAACATCGCAGAGGATGGGTGTTTTAAAAGCCCGCTCTAAGCTGCAATTGTAAATTGTTTTTATGGTTATGCTGGTTTGCATTTGTTGAACAAGCTTAGTTATTAGCTGTAAATTAATTTACTTAATTGAAAATTGTTGGTGAGGCGACCAACATCGGTGAAGGAGATTAAAGCGAATGTCTCGTGAGACACGAGCCAAGGCGAAGAATTGTTGGTCAGGCGACCAACAATAGCGAAGGATTATTCCCTAAAAGCTTATTATTTTTTCTTTTTTTGAAATTGGAGAAATTAAATGGAGATCGTAGTGCTGTTTTTTTGCAGCAGCAAAAGACAGCATAAAATCAATCGAATTTCCTGCTTCGATTTGTTGAGAATATAGAACACTAACATCAACATCCGTAAATTTCTTAAACGGCACTTGCGTTCCGGCTAAATCAGTAAGTTTAAAATTAGAAGTATCAAGCAAAATGCGTTCTTTCCTATTGTTAGTGATATGAATAACCGTGATAAAACTGGGCTTTGTTGTATCGTACGACTTATCATCAACTACATCAAAGCCAATTCCGCCATTATCAATTTCATACTTTATATCATCTAAAATGACTGCTTCGTTTGACTTATTGTTTCGTTGCTGGCAACCAACCAAAATAATTAAACAGCTTAGAAACAGTATTTCGTCAACTATTTTTTTTGCACTCATAAATAGATTTTTTAGACATTGCGTTGGACTCTAAGCCTTAGTTAGCAGTACATTTTGATTACGTTCGTGTGCCACGAATGCTGGCGAAGAGGTTTATGGTACTATTCTTCATTTAATCCTAGTGATTCATATAAATGGTCTGGATATAATAAAGCACCATTAATTGAATTTGTTGTTCGTTTATAAAAAAAACTAGCAAAGTTATCTAACGAATATTTGATAATTTTTAATTTAAATGGGATATGAACAACGAATGTGTCTCTAATAATTGGAGGACAGGTATCTGAGTTTTGCTTTCGATCGCCATTTAGATTAACTGCAATTATTGGCAAATTTAAACTTTGTGCTATTTCTAATTCCCATCTGACATATTTATAGAGATTCTTTGTATTATCACCTATAAGAACAATTGTCTGTTTTGCAGTCTCAAAACGTCTTTTCAATTTGCCCTTAATATAAGTTTCATCTGATGCTTGATTCGTTAATGTGTATTCGTCATGTGCATCTTCAAAATGGAAATCAATGTTCTCTAACGCTTTCCAACCTTTCATTCTAGCGTAAGCCCATTTGTCATTATCTCCGTCAAAAATTATATAGGTTTTATCTTGGTAACTCATTGTGATTTATTTTTATTATATAGACTAGTTTCTTATGTGCTTTGTTGAAAGCTTACTAATAGTATGTCGTACAAGAGAGATTATTTTTTATTCTTTCACTGAAAGAATAAAAAATAACAGAACAAGTTCACAACGATACTCAATCAAGGAACAAATGCCCGTTACAAAAGCACTCTTAGCATCAGCGCATAGCCCACATCTTTTTTAGGATTGTCTGCAATGCGTACAATGTGCAGGCCGGCGGGGGTCCACACTTTAAACAGTTCGCCTTTTTTGTGGGTGCTGATGGCTTCGTCTAACTGCGGCAGCATTACGCCCCTTACAAACCAGCCCAGATCGCCGCCCTTGGCAGCGCTGATACCATCGGCACTGTAGATGCTTGCCATAGAAGCAAAGCTGGAGAGGTTATTGTTGATTTTGTAAATAATGTTAGTGGCCAGGCTGTCTGCAAAGTTTACACGGAATAAACCGGTGTCTAAAACAATGTGCTGTACATGGTAAAAAGTGTTGGGCGCTTTTACCAGTATTTTCACCAGTATGTTTTCGCCTTTAAACGGGCCATAGGTTTTGCCCACTTTGCCGTTATATGCTAAACTGTCGGCCTTGCCCAAAAATGATTTGGTGCTGAGCACGGCAATGGTATCGATAAAGTATTTCTTTTTTAAAAAAATGGCAAAGCCCACCGGGTTACTGGTGGTGTCCATAATTTTTTTTATTTGGGCAACGGTTAATTTCTGGCTGCTGGCAGTAAAAGCGGCCGCCGTAAAAAACAACACACAAAATAATTTCTTCACTGTAAAAATTTAAAAGGCGAAGATACAGAAAGTTGCCAGCGTTGTCATCCTGAGCTTGTCGAAAGATGCCGAAGGTGTTTAAAAATCAACGTAACCCGGTTTCAACAAGCTCAAACTGACATGCGCTTGTTTTATTTACTTATTTTAAGGCGTATAAAATTTTTACTTCGTAGCGGAGTTTTATTTTGCGGTAGTCAACACCACCATCGCTGATGCTGTAACCATCTGCCTTGTTAAAAGCTAAAGTGTTTGAATACATTTTAGCATTGGTATTATAAAAACCATTGGCCACATCGCTGGTGGTATGTTCTTCGGGCTCGGTAATGGTGATGGCTTCCCCCACTCTTTCATTTACGGACTCTGCCAGGTAATTTGCTTTTTCTTTGGCGGCTTTTACTGCCTGTATTTTTAGTTGCCGGCGGTATTCCGTTATTTTACTGTGAGAGGTACGTACAATACTAAAATTGCTGGTGGCTTCATCATCCAGTTTCTCCACCATCTGGTCAATCAGTTTAGTACTGCTGAATTTTATCTGGTAAGTGATGGAAGCAAATAGATCGGGGTCTTTTTTTCTGCGCTTCCAGATGGAAGCTAAATTATATCCATCAAAAGATGCAACGGAAATATTGCTGTCGGCAATGCCCACGGCCTTACAGTTGTTTAAGAAATCGGTTTTAATTTTCTCCAGCTCCACTTTTTCCTCTCCCCTTTTTTTGTATTCCCTTAAATCAACCTGTACATAAATTTCATCGGGTATTATTTCCATTTCGGCGCTGCCGTTTACCGAAATGGTTTTAGGAAAGGGATAGCAGCCGGGCTGTGTGTTTTGTGCACCGGCTAAAAATACGGTTACCATCAGTGCTGTACTTAAAAATATCTTTTTCATTTGTTTATTTTTTTACAGGATGAATAAGATACCTAAGTTACATAAACAAACTACAGTTTTAATTTCCGTATAACTGCCTTTACCTGTTTTTTCATGGCATCCAGTTCGCCCAGTTGTTCCTGTATAAAACTGTTGTCTTCCAGGCGGCCGATCACCTTGTTCATTTCTTCGTTGGTATCGTACACCATTTTTTTAAAGGCGCTTTTATAATCTTTTTCTCTTGCCTGGTAAATGCCGTTGCACATTTTTTCTTTAGTGGCAACTGCCTGCAGCAGCAACTCTTTTAATAATGCCGGCGTAAATTGTTTGGGTGTGCAGTTTAAAATTTCCAGCAGCGATGTATAGGCATGATTGCATTTGTCTGTTTCATACGCAGCGCCTTCTTCTTTATAAAAACTGTGTACACCGCTCCAGTTTTTTATTTTGCCTGCTTTAATGTTACGCTTTGCTGTTTCCAAGGCTGATTTTTGAATCAGCTGCCCGCCCACATTCAGCCATTCGCTGCGCTGTATTTTGGCGCTTAAGTTTTTTTTCAGCGCTTCAAAATTTTCTGGTTTTTGCTTTTGAATTTTATTAAAGATCTCGATGGTGCCGTAATACTGTATCATTTCCTTAAAAGCTGCAATGGCTTTGCTGAGTTTTAAAATTTTTACAGTACGGTCTGTATTTTCCCAGCCTGTTACAGTAGCGTTGCCTTCAGCATCTGGCGTAAGTGGTTGTAAAATTTTTAATGCGGCAAACATTTCATTCACGGTATCCGGCGCTAAAAAATCGTATTCAATACATTGAATTTTTTCTGTGCGCCGGTCCCTGTCCACATACTTGCGGCTGTTGCGTACCAGTGCATACATGTTGTACATAAACCAGTAGGCGGGCATTACCTGCAGTACATCATTGGCCACATCATTACTTACCAAACTAAACGGTACCGGTATATTCAGCTCTGCCGGAAAATCGCCTTTGGCAATAATAGTAAACGATGCAAATTTTGAATTGTGTTTTAAACTCACACACAGCCCCGGCCAAAAGCCACGGCCTGCAACAATTTCCCCATCAGCCGCACGGCTGTTATGGTTACTGCCAATGGTAGCGCCAGCAGCCATATTACTTTGCCCCATTACAACTGCGGCGCATAAAAATGAATTGTTATGATGTTGTTCATGTGCCGGAAAAATTAATGAGTTCAATACTTCACAGCATGATATGGTGGAGTTGTTACCGAGGAAAGAGTTAATAAGCCTGGCGCCATATTTTAACTGGCAATGCGATGACATGATAAAACGTACCGCCTTGGCGCCATAAAAAATTCTGCAGCCATAACCTACAATACCATTCACCAGTTCGCAGCCTTCTCCAATTTGTGTGGTGCGTTTTTCATCGCTGTTAATAGTAAGGTTTTTTAGTTTGTTGGCGCCTTTAAAATAAGCATCACTGCCCACCAGTACATCTTTTATGATTTTACAGTTTTTAATTACAGTGCGGTGGCCAATTTGCCCGTAATGGCCATGCAGGTTATCAAAACTGTTTTCGGTAAACTCCTTAAATTTTTGCATCAGTGCCTCATCGTCCCTGTATTTACTCCAAATCCATGCATCGCCGGGCAGCATGTGGTTATTGGGCAGTACACCACGGCCGCCATTTTCGTTGCCCAGCTCCAGCCAAACACGTACACTTTCTTTTTCGCCCTGCTTAAGAATACCGTTACCAAATTTTGCTTTATCGGTAGTGGCCAGTTCATTTACATTGGCAATCATTACTTCGTTGCCAATAATGTAATGGCTTAAAAAATTTACATTGTCAATACTTACATTATCTCCAAAATCGCTGCTGATGATGGTACTGTTGTACAAACCCACCGGCATTTTAAAATTGTGAAACTCCAGGTACAGCGGCTCCAGTTTGCCAATTCTTACCAGGCCAAAGAACTTACAGTTCTTTACCAGCTCGGCACTAAATTGTTTTGAAACAAGAATATTGCTCCAGTCATCGGATGTATTGCGGTTACGTACCAGCACTTCAATTTCAAGCGCCGTCAGCTTGCGGTAATTAATGCCGCTTTTATTTTGCTGGTTGCGGAGGTAGTATTCGTCTTTGCCTGCCGGCAGATAGGGAGCGTTAATAAAATTATAGCCGAGCTGCTCTACAGGATGTTTGTTGATGATGTTCATAAAGCCCCTGTCCCCTAAAGGGGAACTTAGATTTTAAGTTACTAATAGGTTCAAAGAATTTAATCCTCGGAAAAATCAAAACGTTAATTTACGAATAGTTGTATTACTATTCGTATTCTTCGCTATAATCTTGTGCGTATTCAGTTCCCCCTTCAGGGGGCAGAGGGGGCTACTCCACCGTTACACTCTTGGCCAAATTTCTCGGTTTATCTACATCCAGCCCTTTTGCAACGCCCACATAATAGGAAAGCAGCTGTAATGGTACTACGCTTAACAGTGGTGCCACCAGTTCATTGGCAGGAGGAATGGAAAATATATCATCACTCAATGTAGGGCTGATTGTATCGCCATCAGTAATTATAGAAATTACTTTTCCTTTACGGGCTTTAATTTCCTGCATGTTGCTCACAATCTTTTCGTGGTAGCTGTCTTTAGTGGCAACAAAAAGTACAGGCAGTGTTTCATCCACCAGTGCTATAGGGCCATGTTTCATTTCTGCAGCAGGATAACCCTCGGCGTGTATGTAACTTATTTCTTTCAGCTTTAAAGCACCTTCCAGCGCAATGGGGAAGTTGTATCCTCTTCCTAAAAATAAAAAGTCGCCGGCGTCTTTATATTTTTCTGCAATCACTTTCAGTTCATCGGCGTTTTTTAAAATAGCATCTACTTTTTCCGGTACATCGTTCAGCTCATTTAGTAATTCTAAATAACGCTCTTTACTTATAGTGCCTTTTTCAATACCAATTTTTAAAGCCATCATCATTAACACGGCTAACTGGCCGGTAAATGCTTTGGTACTAGCCACGCCAATTTCCGGGCCAGCGTGTGTATATGCACCGGCGTGTGATATACGTGCAATGGATGAACCCACCACATTCACCACACCAAAAATAAAGGCACCCTGTTCTTTTGCTCTTTCCAATGCAACTAATGTATCTGCAGTTTCTCCGCTTTGAGAAATGGCAATAATAACATCGCCTTTATTCACAATCGGGTTGCGGTAACGGAACTCACTGGCATACTCCACTTCTACCGGAATACGGCACAACTCTTCAATAACGTATTCGGCCACCAAACCTGCATGCCAGCTGGTGCCGCAGGCTACTATTAAAATCCGGTTGGCCGTTTTTAATTGCTCAATATGGTTTTGAATACCTGCCATTGTGATGGTGCCTGCAGCGGCATCTAAACGGCCACGCAAACAATCCTGTATGGTGCTGGGCTGTTCAAAAATTTCTTTGATCATAAAATGGTCGTAGCCGCCTTTTTCAATGGCAGCCAGTTCCATATCTAACTTGGTAACAAAAGGTGTAATTTTTTCGTTACCCAAATTTTTAAGTATTAATTCATCAGGCCGCACAATGGCCAGTTCGTAATCGTTTACGTACACCACTTCTTTGGTGTATTCCAGCATGGGTGTGGCATCGCTGCCTAAAAAATGTTCGCCTTTACCCACTCCAATTACCAGCGGGCTGCCTTTACGGGCCGCAATAATGGTTTCAGGATCGTCTTCATCAATTAATAAAATACAATACGCACCGGTAATTCTTTTTAAAGCAATACGGGTGGCTTCCTCCAAATCACATTCATTATTCTTCTTAATATCTTCAATAAAATTCAGCAGCACTTCGGTATCAGTATCGCTGGTAAAAGAGTACCCTTTATTCAGCAATTCCTTCTTTATCTGTGCATAGTTTTCAATAATGCCATTATGTATCATGGCCAGTTTGCCGCTGGCGCTTTTATGCGGGTGAGCATTACGGTCGCTCGGTTCGCCATGCGTTGCCCAGCGGGTATGGCCAATGCCAATATTGCTGTGCAGGTCTTTCCCAATGTTATTTTCTTCAAGGTCAGCCACACGGCCTTTCTTTTTATATACTTTAAGGCCACCGTTCAGCAATGCCACTCCGGTACTGTCGTACCCACGGTATTCCAAACGTTTTAAACCAGTAATTACTATGGGGTAGGCCTCACGTGGCCCGGTGTATCCAACAATTCCGCACATAAGATTTTTATTTTTTGTACCCGGCTTCTCTAACAATTTTCAGCTTTGGTGGCGTCGCACTCTTGTACTGTAACTCCCTGCTTAGCTTTTATTGCAGCGTTTGGGTTTAATTAAAACGCAAATTAACAAATTTTGATATTAACGCTGTTAAAGGATTGCTATTGCAGCTATTACCATTTTACAGTAATATTCCTTTCAAAAACATATACGCCACCGAAAAATAAATGACCAGGCCTGTAACATCCACCAATGTGGCTACAAATGGGGCAGAAGATACAGCAGGGTCAGCACCGGCTTTCTTTAATACCATGGGCAGCATACTGCCGCTGATAGTACCCCACAACACCACACCGAGTAATGCAAAGCCAACTGTAAAAGCCACCCGTATTTCATGCGGCCCGTAAACACCAGGTACAATTTTGGCCCATGCCAATACTCTTATAAAACCAATAATGCCTAATACACTACCAAGCATTACACCCTGTATCAATTCCCGCCGCATTACCCGCCACCAGCTGGCAATGGTAATTTCTCCCACCGCCATTGCCTGTATAATCAATGTACTTGCCTGCGAGCCCGTGTTACCACCGCTTGAAATAATTAATGGAATAAACAAAGCCAGCACCACAAACTTCTGTATTTCTCCTTCAAAATAACCCATGGCTGTGGCAGTAAGCATTTCGCCTAAAAACAATACCACCAGCCAGCCCACACGTTTTTTAAACAGTTTTACCAATGGCATTTCCAGGTAGGGTTCATCCAATGCTTCGGTACCACCAATTTTTTGTATGTCTTCACTGTATTCTTCTTCTGCCACCCACAGCACATCATCAATAGTCACAATACCTAATAATTTATTGCTTTTACTCACCACCGGTAATGCCACCCGGTTGTTCATTTTAAATGCATCGTTGGCCACTTCCTGGTCGTCTTCTGCATGCAATGCAATAAAACGGTGATCCATCATTTCATCCACCCGTTTATCTGGCGAAGCCAAAATAAAATCCTTGATACGTATATCATCCAGCAGTTCGCCTTTATCGTTAATCACATAGATCACATCGATGGTTTCGCTGCTCCTGGCGTATTTACGAATGGTGTTTAATACATCTTCCACGGTGTCGTGTTCATATACGTACACATAATCCGGCGTCATTAAACGGCCCACACTGTTTTCGGGGTAACCTAATAACGACAGCGTAACTTTTCTTTCATCGGGAGTTAATGTCTTCACTAATTCTCTTACCGCATTGCTGGGCAGTTCTTCAAAAAAGGCAGTACGGTCATCCGGCGGCAATTCATTCAGCAGTTCGGCAGTTTTAAAGGGCGGCAGGTCTTTAATAATCCGTTTTTGTGTAGGCAATTCCAGTATTTTAAAAACGCTGGCAGCCCGGTGTATGGAAAGGTGAGCAATAATCTGTCCTTCAAACGCATCATTTTCATAAATAAGCTCTGCCACATCACTAATGTTCTGGTGATTCAGAAACTCCTGTATCTTCAGCTTATCTTCTGATGCAATCACTTCCTCAAACTGATCCTGTAATGATATTTTTTCCTGTTCTAAAGACATTGCAGCTTTGTATTAATTTCGTTGCTGTTGCAAATTAATCCATTTAATCTTAACCAAATGTTATGCTGAAACCATATTTGCATATAACACAAACCCCGTCAATGGGCCGGGGTGTATTTACCAGCGAACCGGTTCCGGCAGATACTGTCATAGAGATTTCACCGGTAATTGTAATGACAAAAGAAGAGCGGGTGTATATTGATAAAACCAAACTGCACGATTATATTTTTGAATGGGGTGATGACAGCAGCCAGTGCTGCATGGCCCTTGGGCTGGTGCCCATGTATAACCACAGCTTTAAAAGCAATTGTGAGTATATTATGGATTTTGAAAACCACCTGATCTATATACAAACTGTTTGTGCAGTTAATGCCGGGGAAGAACTGACCATTAATTATAATGGCGACTGGAATGATGAAAAGCCGCTTTGGTTTAAAGCGGAGTAAAATTAACCATCGTTAAAGCTTTTTTACATTACGAGCTTTTTTTGCCTTTTTACTTTTTACTTTTTACTTTTAATACCTCTAACTAAAATTTATGATAAAAGCACAGCGCCAGGAGTTTAACCGAAATTTTTCCAAGGAAAAATATGAGGCTTATGTAAAAGAGATAGAGAACCTGCATCCCGGTGCACTGGATTTTCGTAATGCAGAAACACCCGTGTACGTGCCAAAAGGTTTTACTGGTAAAATGCTGAAGGCCTGCGATGATATTGTTGATGTAATTACCAGCCCGAAATTTATTGAACTTACGGAACGGGGCATACCCAAAAATGTATATGTGCCCGGGCAAAACAGCCACTCCCACTTTATTGCTTTTGATTTTGGCGTTTGCGAAAATGATAAAGGAGAACTGGAACCACAGCTGATAGAGATGCAGGGCTTTCCGACCCTGTTTGCCTTCCAGGCTTTTCATTCGGAGATTACAGCAAAGTATGCTAACCTGCCAGCCAATTTTTCGCCTTACCTGAATGGCTACAATAAAGAAAGTTACCTGCAGCTGCTGAAAGAAATTATTGTTGGTGATTTGAACCCGGAAAATGTAATACTGCTTGAAATTTTTCCTGAACAGCAAAAAACAAGAATAGATTTTTACTGCACCGAAGAAACGCTGGGAATAAAAACCGTTTGTCTTACTAAATTAATTGCTGAGGGTAAAAAATTGTTTTACGACAACAACGGCACTAAAACGGAAATAAAAAGAATTTACAACCGCTTAATATTTGACGACCTGCAAAAGCAGGAAGGGTTGGAGAATATCATTGACCTTACTAAGGGTTACGATGTGGAATGGGTGCCACACCCCAACTGGTTTTACCGCATCAGTAAATTCACCCTGCCGTTTATTAGTAACCCGAATGTGCCCCCCACCTACTTTTTAAGCGACCTGAAACAGGCACCTGCCGACCTGGAGAATTATGTACTAAAGCCATTGTTCTCTTTTGCCGGTATGGGAGTAGTGATAGATGTTACACAAAAAGACATTGATGATGTAAAGGACCCGGAGAACTGGATACTGCAGCGTAAGGTGAAATATGCCGACGTGATTGAAACACCTGATGTGCCCGCCAAAGCAGAGATACGCTTGTTCTATTTTTGGAAAGACGGATGGGATAAACCCAAAGCCGTACACAACCTGGCAAGGCTTAGTAAAGGAAAAATGATAGGCACCCGCTATAATAAAGACAAAGAATGGGTGGGAGGAGCAGTGGCATTTTTTGAAATGTAAAATAGGAGGATTGGTAATTGAACATACAATGATCAGCCCCCAATAGTCAATTTTTAATCAGCACAAACAATGAAAAACGGTTTAGCAAGATTTGAATACTATTTAAACCAGTTGCAGGCTTTATTAACGAAAGCATCCAAACAAAAAAACCCGGCACTTTGGTTATATCAAAATAATGCACGTACCCCGCTGTTTATGCTGGAAGGGCTGGCTAAACTGTATGCCGGCATTCACAACAAAAAAAAGTTTAGCAAAATAAAAGAGCAGTTAAAGCTGCTGGAAGATGCGCTGGGCATGATTGACTACTACGATGCTTTTGCAAAACAATTTGCCGCCAATAAAAATATTCCGGCTGCTATTACCACTTACCTGCAGGCACAAACAAGAGAAAAAGTGCAACGGCTGAACGAATTACTTACAGAAAAAAAATGGCTGGGGGATGATGCAGACCGCATTAAAAAAATTTCAAAAAAACTGCAGGATGCCGGTTGGATGAAGCCCGGTGATGAGGTAAAGGAAATAAAAGATTTTTATGGTGAAGCAATATATGAGATCATTTCATTTACCCATAAAACAAAATTTCATTTTTCTAATGTGGAAGCAGATGTGCATGAGCTGCGCAGGAAACTGCGCTGGCTGAGTATTTACCCGCAGGCACTGCAGGGTTGTATACAATTAAGCAAGGAAAAAAAGCCCGCCACCCCAGCCCTAAAAAAATATCTTACCAAAGACATTATCAACTCTCCTTTTAATAAAATGCCCGATGCCGGCAACAACACTCATTTTTTACTGCTGAACCAAAATTATTTTTTTGTATTAAGCTGGATGATTGCAGAACTGGGCCGGCTGAAAGACAATGGCCTTGCTGTAATTGCTATTAAAGAGGCCCTGCAGCAAACAACCCCCTTAAGTGATGCTGCCGCTTATAATAAGGCTTATCAAATACTGGGCAAAAAACAAACAAAAATTCCTCAGTTATTAAAACTGGCCGATGCCGTAAGCAAATCTTTCTTTGCCGGGCACAATCTTGAACACCTTGTAAAAGGCACTGCTGCCGTAAAATAAAACTGCAGGTTTCGGCATTACAGAAAAAGCGCCGGGCAATTATATTGCCATCGGCGCTTCAGTTCGTTTTAAAGCGGTGCAGTAATTATTGCAGCAGGTCCCCCACTAATTTATCCAGCTCTTTGCCCTCTGCATCAAAAGCTACAAT
This sequence comes from Ferruginibacter sp., assembly GCA_044225995.1. Lineage (GTDB taxonomy): Bacteria > Bacteroidota > Bacteroidia > Chitinophagales > Chitinophagaceae > Ferruginibacter. The sequence goes on from JBGAHV010000036.1 coordinate 40,336, forward strand.
TTTTCCAGACTGATCCAGTAAAAAACTGGCAGGGATGGCATCCACACCCCAACGTTCGGCCACTTTGCTGTACCAGCCGGCATTGTCATTTACCTGGGTGTATTTTATCCTGTCCTGCTTAATGGCTTTTAACCAGGCACTTTTTTTATTATCTAAAGAAACACCAAACACTTCAAAGCCTTTGTCTTTGTACTTGTTGTACAAACGCACCACAGAAGGATTGGCTGCACGGCAGGGACCGCACCAGCTTGCCCAAAAATCCACCAGTACCACTTTGCCTTTAAAAGATGAAAGCGTAATGGTGCTGTCCTTAGTATTTGGCAGCGATATTTCAGGAGCCATAGTACCGGGCCTTAATTGTGCAGATGCGCTGGCAAAAGCAAAGGCGGCTATCAAAGCAAAAAATAGTTTTTTCATTTGCAACATTCTTTTTTTTGGAATAAAGATAAAATCCAGTTCAATATACGTTTCAATATTGATGTTCGATTTTTCATTTTTATTTTATTTTAAACCGAAGCCCGCCATAAAACATGCGGCCATTCACCGGCCCCCATATCATAGCCGCATCAAAATAAGGACCAAATGGCTGAGTGGCACCTAAAATAGTTTCCCTTTGAAAATAATTGGCAATGTTTTCGGCCCCCGCATAAATATCAAACGGATATTTACTGCCAAATGTTTTAGATACCTGCGCATTCATTAAAAAATAAGAAGGCGAATATTCACCCGGTTGATAAGGCTGCCCTGTTACAGATGCAGGCATTCTCTTTCTTCCATTATAATTAATAGTATAATCAAACTTAAAACCGTTAGTAGCATAAGCAAGATTTGTAAACGCACGGTTCTTTGCCACCAGCGGCCTTTCTTTCAGGATGCCGTTATAGGTTGTCTTTACATCAAACCAGCGGTATGCCAGCCGCACTTCAAATTTTTTTAATGGCTCCAGGTTTAGTTCCGCCTGTATACTATTGGAAAAAGATTTGCCCTGCAGGTTATAAAATTTTATCTGCTGTGCCGTCTCCATATCCACTACCACCTGCTTGCTGAAATCATTACGGAAATAATCAATGCTGAATAATCCATCATTACCAAGCAGTTTAAACTTCTGGTCAACACTAATGCCCTTATTCCATGCAATTTCCGGATCAAGCCCATATGCTTTTCCTGCAGAAGCGCTCATAATATTCATTTGCCTGCTGCTTACAAATACGCTGGTGTTCTCTGCAAAAATATTGGCAGTGCGCTGCCCTCTTCCTGCACTCATGCGGATGGTGGTGCCCGTAAAAGGCTGGTAACGCAGGTTTAAACGTGGCGTAACAAAAAAACCGTACAGGCTGTTATAGTCTCCTCTTAACCCGGCAACCGCACTGAATTTTTCATTGGGAGTAAAAGTGTATTCACCAAAAACACCCGGCACATCTTCGGTGCGCTGGTAGTTGATGGTTTTAAAAGTTTCATCGTAACCATCATGCAGGTAGCTGGCACCCGCCCTGAATTTATGTTTGGTGTTATTAATAATGGACTGGTAGATGAGGTTAGCATAAAATGTTTTTTGTACTCCATTATATTGCGTTAGTCCAAAGTACGAGTCCTGTTTATTATCCACCACGGCCACCTGCAGCCCGATACTCTTGTATTTTTTCTCTGGAAAAATATATCCGATCTTGGCAAAGCCTTCATACCTTTTTGTATTTATGCCGAGCCCATAATGATTAGTGGTGTTTTTATCTTTGGCTGCATTAAAAGAAGTCTCACCTCCTGTGCGCTCATCATCAAAAAGTTTAAACCCAAACTGTGCCATCAGCCCTTTGCTGTTATCAAACTTATAACGGTTTACCATACTAAATGTGTTACCGGTGGGCAGGTCCCGAAAACCATCTTTATTAAAATCCAGTTGGCTGTTGTTATAAAAATTATCATGCAGTAACAAACCGGTGCTCCACTTTTTACTGATTTTATGTGAAAGGTTTACGTTCAAATCAGTTTTACCAAAATCATTTACATATACATTGGCCAGTAATTTTTCACTGTTCTCCGGCTTTTTCAATTCCACGTTTATCTGCCCGGCAATACTCTCATAGCCGTTGGCAACAGAGCCTGTTCCTTTTGTAAGCTGAATGGATTCTATCCACGGCCCTGCCACGGCATTTAATCCCAGCGGTGTGGCAATGCCTCTTGGCCCGGGTAAGTTCTCTACAGTAAGTTGTGTGTAGTTGCCGCTTAATCCTAATAACTGAATTTGTTTCGAACCCGTTACTGCATCATTGTAAGATACATCTACAGAAGGATTTGTTTCAAAACTTTCACTCAAATTACAGCAGGCTGCCTTCAACAGTTCATTGCCTGTCATCACCTGCGTGCGTACAGGTGTTGCAGCACCCAGGTAAGTATTCCGTTGCTTTGAAATAACCGTTACTTCCTTTAATTGCTTTTGAGAAGCCAGCACAATTTTTAATTCGCCGGTATTGGCAACAGAAATAGTATCTGCCCGGTAACCGGCATAACTTACTATAAGCCTGTTGTTACCTTCGTGAGGTGTAATGCTGAATAAGCCTGCTTTGTCTGTTATCACACCGTGGCCGGTATTGAGCCATACGGCACTGGCGCCTTCCAATGGTTTAAAATTTCCTTTGCTGTCTTCTTCCAGCACTATGCCTTTAATAAAACTTTGAGAAACGGGTTCATTAATAACAGTGCTGTTAATTGAAACTGTGTCTTGCTGCATTTTTTTCATTGTGCGGTAATGGCAACATTCGGGCAGTTCATTATAAATAATGTCTTTTGCCTTTTTATTTTCCAGGTCGTGCCCTGCGGCAATAATACGGTTCTGTATTTTTTCGAGAGAAACTGCATTGCTGTTAAACACAATATCCATTTGTTTGGTGTTTACATCCCACACCGCTTTTTTTACGCCCCTTCCCTTTACTGCGTTTTCAATGCGTTGTTTGCACATTTCGCAAGCGCCAAATACTTTAAACGAAACAGTGGTATCTGCGCCATTCCTGTTTTGGGCATGCACTAATTGTACGGGTAAAAACAGGCAAATTACCAGTACCTGAAATATTGTTTTCATACTGTGTTGTAATTAATATACTGAGCAGCAGGAATGAAACCTGCTGCTCAGTGCCCGTTTATTATTGTTTGCTTAGCTCTAAGTCCATGCCGCATTTGCTGCATTTACCGGGCTTATCGCTGGTAACGTCTGCATGCATCGGGCAGGTGTAAACAGTTTTTGCTGCAACCTCTTTACGATCGTAGTG
>JBGAHV010000037.1:0-43119 GCA_044225995.1 Ferruginibacter sp.
AATTACTGCTGTTGAACCTTGCACAAATGTTTCATAGAAGCACTTCAGCCGCCATATTGCCAAACCGATGTTAGTGGCAGTTTTTATTTTTCTGTCCAATATTTTTCTTTTAAGTGTTCTGTTTTTTGAATGTCACAACCTAATACAAAAACTCTGTAAACAGGTCTTTCTATTCCGTAGTAAGGTATTCTGTCTTCAAAAAATTCTATTCTCATTTTCTGTAATTCGCTTTTTAGGTCAGTAATTTTATTTATGTCTGCGGAAAAACCAATGCAATGTGTCTTTGCCCAGTTGTCAGACTTAACTTGATTAAAAGCATATTCGACAATTTCAGTTTCTGACTTGAAGTATTTCAAATTGTCTTTTTGTCCACGTTCTGTATAATACCAAATATAAAGTCCGCCTGATTTGTCAATTCCAAAGCCTTCATAAATACTGCTTCCGTTTATTGAATAGCTATTAAAGTTGAAACAGTTTTCTTTCATCCAATTTTCAAGTTCGATTTCTGTCTTTGGAATATAAACACTATCCATTTGTCAATTTCTTATGTGTAAATGGTCGCAACTCAATTTCAGCCTTTAATTTTTCAAATTCGTTGTCAAAATACATTTTAAAGAAGTGTTTTACATCTTCCCAATTGTCAAGTTTAGTTTGTATTTGCTCGTCTTGATTTTCTCCATGAACAAAAAATAGGTCAAAATTTTTGTGAACTTCAAGTACAAATTCATTTTCTAAATGTCCAACCCAAAAAGCTCCGTGCTCTTCATCCATTTTTATAGTTTCTTCAATAGCGGTTTTTATGTCGTCAAATGTTGCGTTCTCAACCGAGTCGCCCCAACCTTTTCTATCCAAATGTTTGTTGTCATACGTGTCGTTCTAAAATTGCCACTAACTCGTAAATATGCGAAAGTTTACATTCTGAATTTTTACAAACCGCCGCACAAAGTTGCTTCTTAAAGATATACATAAAAAGCAATATTAAATACGAGGTTTCCCAATCTTTCGCTTCAAGAAAAGCCCGACAATGCTATGTCCTACAAGTGAGGTTATCATTCATTCTTTCACTGAAAGAATGAATGATAACAGAACAGGTTCACAACGATGCCTCATCAACGAACCAATGCCCGCAAACAAAAAGTCCCAGCCAATTGGCCAGGACTTTCTGCAATCAATATTATTTTCATCTTACTTACCCGCTGCAAAATCCCTGCGGATGATGTTGAGGGCACCACCGGCTTTAAACCATTCTATCTGCTGTTCGTTGTAGGTATGGTTTACCTGGATGGTTTCGTTGCTGCCATCAGCATGGTTCAATACCAGCTGCAGTTGTTTGTTGGGCGCAAAGGTTAACAGGCCTTCAATATCAAAAGTATCGTCTTCTAAAATTTTATCGTAGTCGGCCTTGTTGGCAAATGTAAGTGCCAGCATACCCTGTTTTTTCAGGTTGGTCTCGTGTATACGGGCAAAGCTTTTAACCAGCACCGCACGCACACCCAAATGACGGGGCTCCATAGCCGCATGTTCACGGGATGAACCTTCGCCATAGTTTTCGTCGCCCACTACAATGGTGCCAATGCCGGCGGCCTTGTAAGCACGCTGGGTGGCAGGTACTGGTCCGTATTCGCCGGTAAGCTGGTTCTTCACGGTATCGGTTTTATCGTTAAAGAAGTTGGTGGCGCCAATGAGCAGGTTATTGCTGATGTTATCTAAGTGGCCACGGTATTTTAACCATTTACCCGCCATGCTTATGTGGTCGGTGGTGCACTTGCCTTTTGCTTTGATCAACAATTTTAAACCATTCAGGTCGGTGCCTTCCCATGCCGCAAATGGATCCAGCAATTGCAAACGGTCGCTGGTGGGGGATACTTTTACCTGCACTGCGCTGCCGTCTTCGGCAGGCGCCTGGTAACCGGCATCTTCCACGGCAAAACCTGCAGGTGGCAATTCGTACCCGGTGGGCGGATCGAGTTTTACCTGTTCGCCTTTATCGTTGGTGAGTGTATCTGTTAACGGGTTAAATGTTAAGTCGCCGGCAATGGCCATGGCAGTAACCATTTCAGGACTGCCCACAAACGCATAGGTGTTGGGGTTGCCATCGGCACGTTTGGCAAAGTTGCGGTTAAAGGAATGCACAATGGTGTTCTTCTCTGCTTTTTCTGCACCCACACGTGCCCACATACCAATGCAGGGGCCGCAGGCGTTGGCAAAAACAGTGGCGCCAATTGTATCAAACACTTTTAAGAAACCATCTCTTTCAATGGTATAACGCACCTGCTCACTTCCGGGAGTGATGGTAAATTCAGATTTTAATTTCAGTCCTTTATCACTTACCTGTTGTGCCAGGCTAACGGCACGGCTGATATCTTCGTAAGAAGAGTTGGTGCAGCTGCCGATCAAACCCACTTCAATTTTTGTAGGCCAGCCGTTTTTAATGGCTTCTTCTTTCATTTTAGAAATAGGGGTGGCTAAATCAGGAGTGAAGGGGCCGTTCAAATGTGGTTCCAGTTCGCTCAGGTTAATTTCAATAACCTGGTCAAAGTATTTTTCTGGTGATGCATACACTTCCGCATCGCCGGTTAAATGTTCTTTAATGGCATCGGCAGCAGCAGCAATATCAGCACGGCCGGTGCTTTGCAGGTAACGGCTCATGCTTTCATCGTAACCAAAGGTGGATGTAGTGGCACCAATTTCGGCACCCATATTACAAATGGTTCCTTTACCGGTACAGCTCATGGCCACCGCACCTTCACCAAAATATTCCACCACGGCACCGGTACCGCCTTTAACGGTGAGGATGCCGGCCACTTTTAAGATCACATCTTTGGGGGCTGTCCACCCGTTTAATTTACCGGTGAGTTTTACACCGATCAGTTTAGGCATTTTCAGTTCCCAGGGCAAACCGGCCATCACATCACAAGCATCTGCACCACCTACACCAATGGCAATCATACCCAAACCACCTGCATTTACTGTATGGCTGTCGGTTCCAATCATCATACCACCGGGGAAGGCGTAGTTTTCGAGTACCACCTGGTGAATGATACCGGCACCGGGTTTCCAGAAGCCAATGCCGTATTTATTACTTACAGACGCAAGAAAATCGTACACTTCGCTGCTTTCGTTTTTTGCACGGTCCAAATCTGTTTTGCTGTCCACTTTTGCTTCAATTAAGTGATCGCAATGCACTGTGGAAGGAACAGCTACTTTAGCACGGCCGCTCTGCATAAATTGTAACAGCGCCATTTGTGCGGTGGCATCCTGCATGGCAACACGGTCGGGTGCAAAGTCAACATAATCTTTACCTCTTTCATATGCTTTGGTTGCAGCACCTTCGGTAAGGTGTGCGTACAAAATTTTTTCAGTCAGTGTTAATGGTTTGCCTGTTACTTTACGTGCCGCATCTACTTTGGCTGCAAAGCCGGCGTACGTTTTTTTAATCATTTCAATGTCGAAAGCCATACGATTATTTTGGGTTTGTGCCCACCGGAAGGAAGGCAGGTTTACATTTAAGCAAAGCGGTATGACAAAAAATTTACAATAGAGGGTAAATAATCATCATAACTTTGGGTGTGCAAATTTACTGAAAGCGCAGCAGTATTTAAAGCGCTTGTTAATAGAAAAAATAATTATTAAATTAGCAATATGAACCGTTTGAGATATTTTATAGAGATGCAGGTGTTTGGTGTATGCACAGCCATTGGCGAAAAGATGGGTATTGCCACGTCTACCATCCGCAAATATTTTATTTATATCTCTTTTTTGACCATGGGCTCGCCGGTGGTCATTTATTTTTTTGTGGCCTTTTGGATGAATATAAAGCGGTACATTTTTAACGCCAGGCGAAACCCCTTACGTTATCTGTAAACCTGTAATAAACCCGATATCCGGAACCCAGATCTTGCACACCTTATCCAATGATTGTATTAAACGTTAATCATACCAATTACCGCAATCTGCTGCATGATATGGCAGCTAAGCTGAATATTGCGATAAGGCCTGATGCTGACTATTTAAAGCTTCAGCCGCCTGTTGGGGAAGGTATATTAAAAGCATTTAGCCTGCACAACAGCCTGGAGGTTTTACTGGTGGACGCAAAGTATTATGACAGCCTTACCACCATCAGGGAACGGTCGGAAAAACGTTATTTCATCCTGCATTTTGATGATGTTTATATAACTGATACGGCACTTGTAAAAGTGGACACGGAAACCTTACAGAAAACAAATACCCGCCATTCTGTGGCAAGGCTTACCTGCAATCTTTTTGAAAATACAGAAGAATTACCGGCTAAGCTGCATATTAAAAGTGTTAAAGTGTTGATTAATGAACACTGGCTAAAAAAATACCTGGGTGTGGATGCAGAAGATGATGTAGTAAAAAAGTATTTATCGCTTAAAACAGAAAGCTTTGATATAGAACAGCTGGATGGAGAGTATTTAAAACTGATGGAGGAATTGTGGGATGCGAAAAAGGATGATCCCCTGCAAAATATCTACTTACAAAACAGGGTTACACTGCTTATTGAACGTTTCTTTACAAGGCTGTATGAAAAAACAAACCTGCTGGAAGGAAAGTTTGATTTGTCAAGCGATGTAATAAACCGGCTGATAAAAGTAGAAAAAACACTGGTGGATGATTTTAGTAAAATGCCGCCTACCATTGAGCAGATTTCTAAAATGGTTTCTATGAGCAGTACAATGCTGAAACGCAGTTTTAAAACGATGTATGGCGACAGTATATACTCCTATTATCAAAAACAACGACTGCAGAAAGCCAATGAACTGCTTTTAAGCGGTTACTTTAATGTAAAACAAACAGCTGAAGCTATCGGATATAACAATGTATCCAATTTTGCTTCTGCCTATAAAAAAATATATAAAAAAGCTCCTGGTGCTGCCATGCCACATCATGCTTAAACAAAAAGCTTGTTGTAACTTGTACCCGTGTTTACTTACTCTTACAAATATTGCAGCCATACAGATTACCTGAGGGATATTGCCCGTTTTGCGGGCGTGCCGGTTAAAAATAATACTATAGAGCTGCCACCTTCTATAGGATCGGGTTATATAAAAGCTGTAGAACTGGTTAATGGCCTGCAGGTATTGATAAATGAATGTGTAACCAGCACAGATGTTTGTTTCATTAGGGAACCATCACAACATGAATCTTACACCTTACGCTTTGATGAAGTAAAAAACCTGCAGCAACTTACCCTGCAGATTGACGGGGATGTAAAAAAAGATGATTCAGTTGTTTATTCCGGTGCATTTTTGTCAAATTCACTTTTCGGGCTTCGTTACACTGCCAATGCCGGTATTGAAGACCGGTGCATCAATATTTACTTTACTTCAAAATGGCTGGAGGAAAATATCGGTATTAAATCCAGCGATGAAGTGTTTCAAAAATACTTCTCTTTAAAAACGGCCTCTCTTAATTTTGAAATACTGAACCTGGATTACCGTTCGCTGATGGAAGATATTTTTGAGCTGGATCATGAGCAGCCCATGCAGTTGGTTATTATGCAAAACAGGGTAATGCTGCTGCTTGAAAAATTTTTGCGCAATCTTTATAACAAAATAAACCATCCAGAACAGGCTATACAGGTAAATGAAACCACGTTGCGGCAAATTATGAAGGTGGAATCCATACTGGTGAGTAACCTCTTTGTTCAACCCCCAACTATTCCTGCGCTGGCACGTATTGCCACCATGAGTGAAACAAAGCTTAAAAATGTTTTTAAAACGGTATACGGTTATAATATTTACGAGTATTATCAAAAAAACCGGATGCTGAAAGCCCGTCAGTTACTTCATACTAAAAAGATGTCTGTTAAAGAAGTGGGAATGGCCCTTGGGTTTAAAAATCTCAGCAATTTTACCATTGCTTATAAAAAAGAGTTTAACGTTCTTCCCAGCGCAGGCTAGGTTAATTGTCTTTTTCAGGCACTATTGTGTCTTTTTTACACATAACAAATTAAATATTGTATATATTTTTGTTCTAATTAAAAAATCCCCGTTTTAAAATCTGACTGAGGTTTGTATTGCCGGTACGAAATTTTGGTTAATGGTTTATCCTATATTATTGGCCTCCTGTATTCAGGAGGCTTTGTTTTATAAAACAATATCACTTACCAGTCATCGGTGCGGAAGCTGCTTACCGGAAAACCTTCGGTACTATACAAATCACCCACAACAAAATCTTTAAACGCATAGCGTACTGCAATGGGGTCTTTTACATCCGGTGAGGTAACTAAAATAGCACCACCGGAGATGACCGCTTTCGCCGGACGGAATACTTTGTTGGCTCCTGCAACTTCAAAGTACTGCAGCGTTTTACCAAAAGCTGTTAAACCATTGGGTGCATTGGTAAATTTTATAGTGGCAGTTCCATTGCTGAAAGAAGCCGACTCATACGCCGGGCTTTCCGCCGCCATTGTTTTTAATCCATAGGTTTTTGCCAGTGCCATATAAGCAAGGCGTTTGCTTCCGGCTTCTTTGTTCATCGGGTGAATACTGAATTCTTCTCCTAAATCCATTAAAACCGCCATGCCGCTGTTAGGAATTTTTGACAAAGCTTTGCGTTGTGCGTCCCTTAAAAAAGCAGAGTTGTTGTTAACCGCATTTACGGCAGCATAATTATAATAATTGTAAGGCGCAATCTGGCAATAATAAAAAGGGAAATCACCCTGTGCACTTTGCTCCCGTATTTGTTTTACAAAAGCAGGAAACAGGGTTTCGTACTGTTGCGGACGGTCATTATTACTTTCGCCCTGGTACCAAATGCAGCCTTTGATTGTATAACCTAAAAACGGCCCCAGCATGCCGTTGTATAAAACGGTGGCTGCTTTATTATTTAATTTAGTTGTATCGTTTTTAGCCGGTACTTTAATCTCAGGAAATGCCTTTAATGTGTTTTCATCCATAAATGCTTCTACCGGGCTGCCGCCATAACTAATGTTTACCAGCCCAACAGGCACATGCAGTTTTTCGTATAGCATTCTGCCAAAATAATAAGCGGTGGCACTGAAGTTAGCAACAGCCTCCGGCTCTGCCATTTTCCAAAATGAATTTTTTGTGGTGTCCTGTGCAGTACGTTGCACACTGCGTGGCACTGTGTACAAACGTATTTGATTATTGCTACTGTTAAAAACAGCATCGTTACTGCCGGTTACCGGTTGGTCTTTAAAACCTTTCATCGGCATTTCCATATTGCTTTGCCCGCTGCATAGCCATACTTCGCCAATAAGAATATTTTTTATGGTAACAGGCGTTCCGTCACTTACAGTAATTGTATAAGGGCCGCCGGCAGCAGGGGTAGAGAGTTTTAGTTTCCATTTACCATCGGCACCGGTTACAGTACTGTATTTTTTATTATTCCACGATGTGGTTACAGACACTTTATTACCGCTTTTTGCCCAACCCCACACTGCAGCATCACTTTGCTGCTGCAGCACCATTCCATCACTGAAAAAATATGGCAGTTTTACCTGTGCCTTTCCGGGTAAAATAAATGCGGTTATCAGCAGCACCGCAATTAAAAAACGATAAAGGTTATTTGCAGCAATCATTATTATAGAATTTTTAGAGTGCTAATTTAAAAATTAACTCATGTGCACCATCTTGTACTGTTAAGTAAAGAGATGGCCGGGAACAAAGTAATAAAGATTATAAACAACACTTAATACGTAAACTGTTTACCCGGGCATAGTTTCCTTTTATAGAGGATAATGTTTAAAACTTTCAGTAATTTTCCTCTTTAACAGCGGGGCTGTATGAAAGAGAATAAAGAAGGATCGCATAAGAATATTTGGTATGGGCTGGGGCGGCAGCGCATTGAAATTCCTAAAACCATATTAAAAACAAGGGTACAGAATAACCCTTTGCTGGCACACCTGCATATTTGTTCCATTGGTTATTATCCAAAAGCAAAAGACCATTATACATACCGGAAGAAAGGCCTGCCGGAGAATTTTTTGTTTTACTGTGTGGACGGACAGGGCTGGTATAAAATTGAAGACCAGCAATACGAAGTAGGGCCTAACGAATTTTTTATTCTTCCGCAAAATACTGAACATGCTTATGGCAGCAGTACCGAAAACCCGTGGAGTATTTACTGGGTGCACTTTGGAGGTAATGCTTTGGAAGAACTGAATAAAGTGCATGCAGTACAAAAACATTTCAAGCCTTCTCATATTACCAGCCGTGACGAAACCATTGACATGTTCCGGCGCATGTTTAAAACACTGCAACTGGGCTACAGTGTGGACAACCTGTTATTTGCTAATATGTGCCTTACTCATTTCCTTACATTATTTGTATATAACATCCGGCATTTTGATACAGATAATACTGACAAACTGGATTGTGTTGACAATGCCATTTTGTTTATGCGGGAGCATATCAATGAAAATATTTCATTGGGAGATTTAAGCCGGCATTACAATTATTCTGTTTCCCGTTTCAGTAACCTGTTTAAACAAAAAACGGGTTATGCCCCCATTGATTATTTTTTGCAGATGAAAATGCAAAAAGCCTGTCAGCAACTCGACTTCAGCAATCAAAGCATAAAGGAAATTGCCTTTGGTATGGGCTTCGAAGACCCTTATTATTTCTCCAAACGTTTCCGTACTATTATTGGCGTTTCGCCAAAAAAATACCGGCTGTTGAAAAAAAGTGAATAACACAGCCAGTAGATTTTATTCTATAAACAACGTATCCGGCACCGACTATTTTCGTTTTCAGCTAGTTAAAAATTTAATTCGTTTACATGGAAAAATATTTCATGTATGTAAAACCGCTTTTTAACAAATGCACAACAACGACTTTTCCGAATTTTGCGTTCAGCTTTAAAATCCAGTATGGGGTATGACACAGTTCCGCTTTAAAAAAATCTATTTCCTTTTTTCATCCCTGGTAATTTTTTTATTACATCTGCCAGTTGGTTTTGCAAAAAACCGCACCAAAATTGTTTATGAAGCAGCAACACCGGTGGTTATTGCACCAGCCATAAACATGCTGAAATTATATGACAGCCTGCGGCTGGGTGTAATGGGTTTGTCAAAAGATGCATTTAATTGTGCTGTACAGGGTCTTCATTTTTTAAGCCGCAGCGGCAAAATTGCCAACGATAAAATTCTTTCCATTGCAGATTTCAGCTTGCCCTCTTATAAAAAACGCCTGTTTGTTATAGATCTTGATAAAATGAAAGTGCTTTATAATACTTATGTGGCTCACGGCATGAATTCAGGAAAAGAATTTGCCACGCAATTTTCCAATGCACCAGAAAGTAATAAAACCAGCCTTGGCTTTTACGAAACAGAAAAAACCTATACAGGCAAAAACGGCTATTCACTTCATTTAACCGGGTTGGAAAAAGGGATTAACGACAATGCTTACAAAAGAGATATTGTAATGCATGGCGCTAATTATGTAAGTGAAGAATATGTGCAGATGCAGGGATATATTGGACGCAGCCAGGGTTGCCCTGCAGTACCGGAGAAAGTGAGCAAGCCTGTAATTGATAAAATAAAAAACGGTACTTGTTTTTTTATTTACAGCTTTAATAAAAATTACATTTCCCGCTCGCCGGTATTGAAGCAGGCCAGGGCTTAATAATAGTGGTATTGCAATAGCTTCATAACTTCCGCTTTTCCGTTTTGTTTTCAGCAATTGCTGTGCTATTTAGTATCTTCACAAAAAATTTTTATTAGTATGAGTTTGTTTGCAGGCACAGGTGTTGCCATGATTACCCCCTTTAACAATGATGGAAGTATTGACTGGGATGCAATGAAAAAAACCATCAAACATCTTACAGATGGTAAGGTGGAATACCTGGTTGTTTTAGGTACAACAGGCGAAAGCGCTACATTAACTGGTGAAGAAAAACAGCAGGTTTTTAGTTTTGTTGCCGAACACAACGAAGCTAAACTGCCATTAGTGGCAGGTATTGGCGGTAACTATACACAATCGGTTATTGCCGGGTATAAAAAATTTGATTTAGCCGGGTATAATGCTATTCTCTCTGTAAGCCCTTATTATAACAAACCCAATCAAAACGGTTTGTACCAGCATTACAAAGCGTTGAATGATGCGGCGCCATTACCCATTATAATGTACAATGTACCCGGCCGTACTGGTATGAATGTAAGTGCTGAAACAACATTGAAAATTGCGGAAGATTGTAAAAACATAATTGCTACCAAGGAAGCCTGTGGCAACTTTGACCAGATAATGCAGATCATAAAATATAAACCACAGGGTTTTGAAGTAATAAGTGGTGATGATGGCATTACATTGCCAATGATTGCTTGTGGCGCTTCTGGTGTAATATCGGTGGTGGCAAATGCATACCCGCTATTATTTTCTGACATGGTGCGGTTATGTTTAAAAGGTGATTTTGCAGCAGCAAGGCCGCTTCATTATAAGCTAACGGATATCATCAATTCTCTGTTTGCAGAAGGTAGCCCAAGTGGGGTAAAAGCTTACATGAGCCAGATGGGAATTTGTAAAAATGAGTTCCGCTTGCCGGTTGTAACAGTGGGTGACGGATTGATGCAGAAAATAAAATCATACATGGGTCAACTATAACAATTGCATTATTGAAACAGCTTGTTATAACCATACTGCTTGCGTTTATTTCAATTCATCTTTTTGCACAAAAGGATTCAGTAATTTTTATTTTGGTTGATAACGGCGGGGGAAATGCTGACTATTATTTTGCAGGAAATATAAACGGATGGAACCCTGCAGACAGTAATTATAAATTTAAAAGGGATGCCAATGGCACTCTTTTTTTAATAGCACAGTTTGATAAAGGCACTCAGCTGGAATTTAAGTTTACCCGTGGCTCATGGGATAAAGCAGAATGCACAGGAGAAGGGAATGACGTTGCCAACCACAAGCTCAAAACTGACACTTCAGAATTTTCTGTTTATTACGTTTCCGGCTGGAAAGATAAGTTTGCCACAACAGCTGTAAAGCATACGGCTTCGGAAAACGTATCTGTTTTAGACACTGCTTTTTTTATGCCGCAATTAAACCGCTACCGCCGCATCTGGGTTTATCTGCCTCCTGATTATGCCGTTTCAAAAAAACAATATCCTGTATTGTATATGCACGACGGGCAAAATTTATTTGATGCGGCCACATCATTTTCCGGTGAATGGGGTGTTGATGAAATAATTGATTCAATAAGCAGTTCAGGAAAAGCACCCTGTATTGTTATTGGTATTGATAATGGCGGACAAACAAGGATGAGTGAATACAACCCCTATGAGTTTACCATGCAAAATGATAAGGAAAGAAAAACATTTACAGCCGAAGGCGATGCTTATATTTCTTTTATTGCAGAAACATTAAAACCTTTTGTTGATAAAAAATTCCGCACATTGCCTGCAAAAGAAAATACCATTATTGCCGGTTCATCTATGGGCGGATTAATCAGTTATTATGCAGCTGTAAAGTATCCGCAGGTATTTGGCAAAGCAGGCGTTTTCTCCCCGGCATTTTGGACGGCACCGGCATTGAGGGAATACACCGATTCAGCAGCTGCAAAAGTTTCAGGTAAATTTTTCTTTTATGCTGGTGGAAAAGAAAGCAGTGAAATGGAAGCCGGCATGTACACGCTTGCTGAAAAGTTAGGCGGTAATTCTTCTGCAATGATTTATACTGTGGTTGATAAAGAAGGCAAACACAATGAAGTTTACTGGCGTAAATGGTTTGCAGAATTTTACAGATGGATTACGGCTGACGGATATAATGTTATTATCAGCAATGAATAAATAACAAAGCTCCATCAATTCTTAATTCTCATATTTTATAACAAATCCCTTCCAGCGCCAGTTCAGTATTCTCAAAAACTTCTTTTGCTTCAGTTAAAAATTCGTCCAGGCTTTCGTATTTAGATGAAAAATGGCCGATGAGTAATTTTTTTGTTCTTGCCAGAGCCGCAATGGCTGCAGCCTGCACCGTGGTGCTGTGGTAACGGCTGGCGGCCCGGTCAGCTGCATTTTTTAAATAAGTTGTTTCATGGTACAGCAGGTCAGCATGCTTTACAATTTCCACCAGCTCTTCGTCATAAATCGTATCTGCACAGTATGCATAGGTCTTGGCTCTTGCAGCTGCGGTGGTCAGTTCTTCATTTTTAATTACTGTACCATCTTTACGGGTATAGTCATGTCCCTGTTGCAGTTTGTCAAAATAAAAAGAAGGAATCTCATATTCAGTGACCTTTTCAGCATTAATTTTTCGTGGGTTCTTTTTTTCTCTGAATAAAAAGCCCCAGCATTCTATCCTGTGCTTCACTTTAAAACACTCAACAGTCAACCGCTTGTCATCCACAATTTGCTCCTCCCATTTTAAAGGATGAAAATGCAGTTTAAAAGAAAGAACGGTATCAGAAACCTTCAGTTGCAGCTTCAAAATTTCTTCCAGTGCTTTCGGTCCGTGTATGTGCAGTTCATGTATTCTTCCCAAAAGGCTCATGCTGTTTATCAAACCAATTAAACCAAAGTAATGGTCGCCATGCAGGTGAGAAATAAAAATACGGTGTATGCGGCTGCGGCGGATCTTATACTTCATCATTTGAAGTTGCGTGCCTTCGCCGCAATCAATCAAATAACTTTCATCCTCTGTTTGTAAAACCTGTGCTGTGGGATTGCGGTCAAATGCCGGTACCGCCGAGTTGTTTCCTAAAATTGTTAATGCTAGCATTATATGTAAGGGTTAAGAATTTGCAGTTGGTTAGGACAAGTAAAATTAATTACTGGATAGGTTTTTTCTATTCATCACCGTTTAACAGCTCTCTTTCAATTTCTTCCATCTGTACAATGTCCCATGCCTCACTTTCTGTCGGGGTTACATTCATCAATTCAAGCAACTCTTTTTCTTCCAGTAATTTTTCAACTTCATTTTGCAAATTACAAATTACGAAAGAACAGTCGTTTTCGTAAAACCGTTGTTGTATGGAAGCCAGTAACTCACCGGTAATTTCATCTGCCTGTTGCACCTGCTCCATATTCAATACTACATGTGGAATGTCTTTTTGCAGGTAAGGAAGCAGCAAATCCTTTATTTCTTCTGACATATTAGCAGCAAACTGGTTGCTGAGCGGCGTTATAACAGTAAATTTTTCTTTGGTATCGGTTTTGACATTCATTGTTTAATCACCGGTTATTTTATGATTGGTTTTTGTAAAGTAAAGGAAATTTGCTTGAAGTTGCATTAAAATTGTTGCACACAAAAGGAGGTAAACAGCAGCAATTTAACTTTTTAACATATTAACATTTGACCTTTGCAGTAAACTTAATCTTCGAAATTATCGTTATTATTGTACAAGCTAAATTGAACCGAAAATGGATAACAATTTCTCTGCCCAGGTTAAGGAAATTATTTCTTACAGCCGTGAGGAAGCCTTGCGCCTTGGCAATGACTTTATAGGAACCGAGCATTTGGTTTTAGGATTGATACGGGACGGAGAAAACACTGCAATAAAAACACTTAAGTCGCTCAATATCGATTTATTTGAACTGCGGAAGGAAATAGAAATGGCTGTAAAAGATAAAACAGGAAAAAATATAGCTAACATCAACTCCCTGCCCCTGACAAAACAAGCCGAAAAAGTTATACGAATAACCGTATTGGAAGCTAAAGCCCAAAAAAGCGCCCTTGTGGAAAGTGAGCACCTGATGCTTTCTATTCTCAAAAACAAAGAAAATATTGCCACACAAATCTTAAACCAGTTTGATGTGGACTATGATATTTTTAAAAACGAGCTTGGTTTTGTAACCAGCAATCCGCCCAGCGCCGAATTCAGTGAGGAGAATGATGATGACTTTGATGATGAAAAAAGATACGGACAGCAAAAACAACAACAACGCGGCGGTGCTGCCAACCAGCCCAAAACAAAAACACCTGTACTGGATAATTTTGGCAGGGATATAACCCGTCTTGCTGAAAACGGTTCCCTGGATCCCATTGTAGGCAGGGAAAATGAAATTGAAAGGGTATCGCAAATATTATCACGCCGCAAAAAAAATAACCCCATCTTAATTGGTGAGCCAGGCGTGGGTAAAACAGCCATCGTTGAAGGGCTTGCACTCCGCATAGTACAACGCAAAGTATCAAGGGTGCTTTTTGATAAGCGTGTGGTAAGTTTAGACCTTGCCGCCCTGGTGGCCGGTACTAAATACCGTGGACAGTTTGAAGAGAGGATGAAGGCAATAATGAATGAACTGGAAAAAAACAGGGATGTTATTTTATTTATTGATGAAATACATACTATTGTTGGTGCTGGTGGTGCCAGTGGCTCATTAGACGCCAGTAATATTTTTAAACCGGCACTGGCACGGGGCGAACTGCAATGCATTGGCGCTTCTACATTAGATGAATACCGCATGCATATTGAAAAAGATGGTGCACTGGACCGCCGTTTTCAAAAAGTAATTGTGGAGCAACCTTCTGTTGAAGAAACCATACAGATACTTAATAATATTAAAAGCAAGTATGAAGACTACCACAATGTAACCTACAGCGAAGAGGCAATTGAAGCTTGTGTAAAGCTGAGTGACAGGTATATGACAGACCGCCTGCTGCCGGATAAAGCTATTGACGTTCTGGATGAAGTAGGTGCAAGAAAGCATATTAAAAATATTAATGTCCCGGAAACCATCATAGAACTGGAGAAAAAAATTGAAGACATTAAGCTGGAAAAAAACAAAGTGGTGAAAAGCCAGCGCTTTGAAGAAGCGGCATCTTTACGGGATACTGAAAAACGCCTGCAGGAAGAACTGGAAAAAGCAAAACACGACTGGGAAGAAGAAAGCAAACATAAACGCTACCCGATTGAAGAGGAAGATATTGCTGAAGTAGTTTGTATGATGACAGGCATACCGGTAAAACGTATGGTGCAGGCCGAAACCGAAAAATTGCGCCGCATGGGTGACGATTTAAAAGGAGCTGTTATTGGCCAGGATGACGCAATACAAAAAGTGGTAAAAGCCATACAGCGTAACCGTGTTGGATTGAAAGACCCTAAAAAACCAATTGGCACATTTATTTTCCTTGGCCCAACCGGTGTTGGTAAAACAGAACTGGCACGCTCGCTGGCAAGGCATATGTTTGACAGTGAAGACTCCCTCATACGAATAGATATGAGTGAATACATGGAGAAATTTACTGTAAGCCGTTTAATTGGTGCTCCTCCCGGTTATGTTGGATACGAAGAAGGAGGGCAGCTTACAGAAAAAGTCCGCCGCAAACCATACTGCGTAATCCTGCTGGATGAAATTGAAAAAGCACATCCGGATATTTATAACATCTTGTTACAAGTGCTGGATGATGGCCAGTTAACAGACGGTATGGGACGCAGAGTGGATTTTAAAAACACTTTAATCATAATGACTTCCAACATTGGTGCAAGGCAGCTGAAAGATTTTGGCGATGGTGTAGGGTTTGCCACAGCATCACGAATGGAAAATGCAGATGATAACAATAAAGCAGTTATTGAAAAGGCTTTAAAGCGCACCTTCAGCCCCGAGTTTTTAAACAGGATAGATGATGTGGTGATATTTAATTCTCTTACAAAAGAAAACATCTTTTCAATCATTGATATTTTAATGAAGGGCGTAATGAAACGCCTGAGTAACCTTGGCTTTACACTTGAACTGTCGCCTGAAGCAAAAGATTTTATTGCAGACAAAGGCTACGATCAGCAATTTGGCGCAAGACCATTACACAGAGCCATCCAGAAATATTTAGAAGATCCTTTAGCAGAAGAAATACTAAATATGAATGTTAAGAATGGAGATATCCTGGTTGCTGAGCTGGATAAAGAAACTGAGAAGGTTAAATTTCATATTAAAGAAGAAAAAAAAGAAGAAAAGACCAAAGCGTAATATCTTCTGTTAATATTATAAGGGGCTGATTTTTCAGCCCCTTTTTTTGTGAAATCAATACAACTAAAAATTCCGGAACTGGCAATTTTGCTGCATTTTTGCAAGCAATGAGCAAGAAAATTATTATCACTATCGATGGCTGGTCCTCTTGCGGAAAAAGCACATTAGCAAAACAGCTGGCAAAGCAACTGGGATATGTTTATATTGACAGCGGAGCCATGTACAGGGCTGTTACGTTATATTTCCTGCGTAATCATGTTGACTGGACGGATACAAAAGAAGTAAATGAAGCTCTTAAAAATATCCATATCGATTTCAGGTATAATAACAAATCACTGCAATCAGAAATTTATTTAAATGACGAAAACGTGGAGTATGTTATTAGAGACCTGGTAGTGGCAGAAAAGGTAAGTGATGTGGCAGCAATAAAAGAAGTCCGGTCATTTGCGGTGGCACAGCAACAAAAAATGGGTGCTAAAAAAGGAGTAGTGATGGATGGCCGGGATATTGGCACTACTGTTTTTCCTGCTGCTGAACTGAAAATTTTTATGACTGCAGATGCGGCAGTAAGAGTTGAACGGAGATTTAAAGAGTTGTATGAGAAAAACCCCAATGTTACCATTGAAGAAGTAAAAGCAAATCTTGAAATGAGGGATTACATCGATTCTCACCGGGAAGTTAGCCCTTTGCGTAAGGCAGATGATGCTGTTGAAATTGATAACACCACTCTTACTATGGAAGAGCAACTTGAAATTGCATTGAAGCTGGCAAAAGAAAAGTTATAACAGGAACATGTGTATGCTTAAATTTACTTAGCTTAAAATCGCAGAAGTTATTTGATTTTTATATAAATTGCGGCCCTTACAAATTCTGCCCCTGCTGAAAATATTTGTACAACCTTATCTTCTCTTCCTTAACACGGCTTGTGTTTGTAAAAGATAAAATGACTGACGATGTATATCGTTGGTACGTGATAGTTGTATAAGGAATGGTAGTGAAAAACCTGTTGTATTACCTAAAAACGAAAATCAATAATAATAAACACAATCAAGCATGAAAAATCTCTCCTTATCCTTATCTGTTCTCTTACTTTTTTTCTTTGTATTTGGTTATTCTCAAACCTGCCCGTCAAGCGGAACAACCACTGTTAGTACCAACCCCAATACTTATTATCCCGGTACACAGGCATCAGTTAGTGTGGGAGCAACTTCCATTGGAGTAGGGGCAGCAACAGGCGGCACGGCAATCGCAAATGGCGATATTGTACTTATAGTGCAAATGCAGGGCGCCGAAATCAATTCAACAAATACCGACAGCTATGGCAATGGTGTTTCAGGCGGCAGCGGTAACGGTTACTTAAATAATGCAAACCACCTGGCAGGCAAAATGGAATTTGCTGTGGCAACAAACAATGTTCCTCTTGCAGGCGGTACATTAAACATAGCATCCGGAACGGTGAATTCATATGCTAATTCCAACTTTGGCACATTTGGCCAATACCGTTACCAGGTAATAAGAGTGCCTGTATATTTTAATGCAACATTAAGCGCCAATATTACTGCCCAGGCATGGAACGGTACAATCGGCGGAGTTTTAGCAATGGAAGTAAAAGGCACTTTTAATTTTGCATCCTTCACCCTTGATGCATCCGGAAAAGGATTTCGTGGCGGTGGCGGACGCCAGTTAGGTGGCGGTAGCGGTACTAATACAGACTATGTAACATTGGCAACCAACAATGCAAATGCTTCAAAAGGGGAAGGTACTGCAGGTACACCACGTTATTTAAACAATGCCGGTTCACTACTTGATAATGGTGTGGCAAATGAAGGATACCCAAGCGGAAGTTATGGAAGAGGTGCTCCTGGTAATGCCGGCGGGGGTGCCAATGATGGAAACCCCGGTTCTAATGATCAAAATTCAGGTGGAAGTGGAGGAGCCAATGGTGGCGCTGGTGGCCGTGGTGGGAATACATGGAGTTCAAGCCTGGCTGTAGGTGGAGAACCTTCTGCAACATTTGCACAGAACAGTGCTGCCCGTGTTGTAATGGGCGGTGGTGGCGGCTCTGGTAATACGAATGATGGCACTGGTGGCTCTGCATCAGGTTTCTCTTCAAGCGGTGCAGCAGGTGGCGGTATAGTAATATTAATAGCAAAAAGTATTGGAACTGCAGGTACAATAAATGTAAACGGGTCTAATGCAGATAACTCTGTTTTAAATGATGGTAGCGGTGGCGGTGGCGCTGGTGGCAGTGTAATACTGCTTACTGAAAGTGGCGCTTCAAATGTTACGGTTAATGCAAAAGGAGGAACCGGGGGTACAAACACAGGCGGCGGACAACCACACGGCCCAGGCGGTGGTGGCGGTGGAGGAGTTGTTTATTCTGAAGCTACATTAAATGCCGCTTCTTCAGTGGCAGGCGGTGTCGCCGGTACTACGTCTGGTGCTTCAAATTTTGGCGCAGTTTCCGGCACTGCAGGGGTGCTGGTACAAAACGCATCTCCTTTTTCATCCATACCCAAATTTAATATTTGCAGCGTACTACCCGTAAGTTTGTTGTCCTTTACTTATAGCCATCAAAACATTGGTTTGCTATTACAATGGAAGGTTACCAATGAATTGAGTGTAAAAGAATATGTTCTGGAAAAATCTTTGGATGGCAGAACATTTACTACAGCGGCTTCTATCGCTTCACAAAACCAGGGTACACTTGTTAAAACTTACAGTTATACCGACAATGCAGTAAATAACTCCGTTATTTTCTACCGACTTAAAGTGGTAGATTACGATGGACGAATTACTTACTCTGATATAATTATTTACAAAGCGTCTTTTACCGGTGATAATACATTTGCGGTATTTCCTAACCCGGTTATAAATAATAAAGCAACAGTGGTAATTCCACAGTATTTAGTTAACAAAAACGTTACTGTAAAAGTAGTTAATACAGATGGCCGTTTAATTTTTTCAAAACAACAGGCTTCTTATACCAATACTATAAATGTTGATTTTGGTAATGCTACAGCAAAAGGTATTGTAATGCTGCAACTGTTAACTGAAAACAAAGTGGTTTATAAAGAAAAAATTATTTTACAATAGATCAATCCATCTCACAAGAATGTAAATAAGGAAAGGCTGCAGAATTTCTGCAGCCTTTTTAATTAATTGTATTTACTCAATCTCCGTTATGTTTAATGTATCCGGTCGCCCCTCACTTCCATTTCATTCATCACTGCTCTTTCATATTGCAGCCATTCATTCCAGCGTTTGCGCACTTTATCTTTTGGCAGGTATAATTCAGCCAGGTTAATAAACAACGTATAATGCCCTGCTTCACTTTCCATAAAGCGCCGGTAAAAATTACGCATGTATGCATCATCCAGCCCTTCACTCAATCGTTTAAAACGTTCGCAGCTTCTGGCTTCAATTAAAGCCATAGTTAATAACTGATCCAGGAAGCGGTCTTCCGGGTGGCCACCCTTGTGCTGAAATTCAAGCAGTTTGTTTACATAAACATCTTTACGCTGCTTGCCCAGTTTTAATTTACGCTTTTGCAACTCAGCCAGCACCTGCCTGAAATGCCCCCATTCCTCTGTAACAATCGGGCTTAATTCCTGTACCATTTCCTGCCTGTGGGGGTATTTTTGAATGAGTGAAATGCAGGTAGTGGCGGCCTTTTGCTCACAATACGCATGATCGGTTAAAATTTCTTCCAGCTCCATTTCGGCCAGGTTAACCCATCGGGGGTCGGTGGGCAGCTGCAGTCCAAGAATATTTTTTACATCAATACTGTCTTCTTTCATACATCAAAAATAAATAATCGCTTAGTTTAAACACGCAGTTTTAATTATATTACACTTGAATTATTGCATATGAGAATTATACCCTTTCTTATCAGTACTGCTGCCACTGCAGGTTTAATTTATACATTGAACACCAGCTGGAAAATTGGCGGTAACAACACTCCTTTATTCGGTGCTTTTTTAAGTCCGCAGCACGGCTTTTGGCAAAATGCTGAAGCCGCAAATAAGGATTTTTCTGCCGACTTGAATTTTTCGCAGCTAAAGGGCAAAGTGTCTGTTTATTTAGATGACCGCCTGGTACCGCACATTTTTGCAGACCAGGAAAACGATGCCTACTTTGTACAGGGCTATCTGCATGCAAAGTTCAGGCTGTGGCAAATGGAATTGCAAACACATGCTGCTGCCGGAAGAGCCAGTGAAATTATTGGCGACAAAGCGCTCAATCACGACAGGGAATTCAGAAGGCTGGGAATGGTGTATGCCGCAGAAATTGCAGAAAAGGAAATGGGTAAAGACCCTGTGATAAAAGCAGAATGTGATGCATATACTGCAGGCGCTAATGCTTACATCAGCTCTTTAACGGAAAGCACTTTACCGCTGGAATATAAACTCATTAATTACAGGCCGGAGCCATGGACTAATTTGAAAACAGCACTGCTGTTAAAATACATGAGTTATGATTTGGCTGCAAGGGAAGAGGATTTTGAAATGACAAATGCCAGAAGTTTTTTTAGTGCAGATGATTTTGAAAAACTGTTTCCTTATGTGCAGGATTCTCTGGATCCCATCATTCCCAAAGGCACACCTTTCCTGCCACAAAAAGTTTTTCCTGTTGCACCCGCAACAGTAGATTCGTTATACTTTGGCAAAACTGTAACAGCTGCTGAAGTTCAAAAACCAGACATGAGTAATGGCAGCAATAACTGGGCTGTAAGTGGAAAAAAAACAAAAAGTGGTGCCCCCATTTTATGTAACGATCCGCATTTGGGTTTAAACTTACCATCACTTTGGTATGAGTTACAAATATCCACCCCAACATTTAATGCATACGGAGTATCCTTTCCTGGTGCACCGGGGGTTACTATCGGGTTTAACGACAGTTGTGCATTCGGCTTTACCAATGGAGGAAGGGACGTGAGGGACTATTATGAAATTACTTTTAAGGACGACACCCGCAAAGAATATTTGTTTAATGGCACATGGCATGCAACAACATTTCGAATTGAAACAATTAAAATAAAAGATAAGCCCGATTTTATTGATTCCGTAGCTTATGTGCAGTTAGGTTCAACCTTGTGTCCGGTAATGTATGATAAATCATTTGGTGGGGCAAGAACTGATAATAATAAATACTACGCTGTTCGGTGGACGGCACATGACCCCGGTAATGAGCTCCGCATTTTTAATATGCTCAACCATGCAAAAAATTATACCGACTATCAAGCCGCTGCACTCAACCTGCTTACACCGGGGCAAAATTGTGCATTTGCCTGCAAGAATGGGGATATAGCTATACGCACACAAGGTAACTGGCCGGCAAAATGGAAAGGACAAGGTGACTTTGTAATGCCGGGAACAGATACCAGTTATTTATGGCAGGGAATGATTCCACAGGATGAAGTGCCTTTTCAATATAATCCTGAAAGAGGTTTTATCAGCAGTGCTAACCAGAAACCGGTGGATGAGACTTATCCATATTACATTGGAAGGGTTTATCCGCTGTACAGGGGTTATGAAATCAATAAGCGGCTTAATGCAATGAATAATATAACAGTGGATGATATGATGAAATTGCAAACGGATAATTATAATTGTTTTGCTGCAATGGCAATGCCGTTTATTTTAAAAAACATGAATGAAGTTGCTTTAAGTGGTGATGAAAAGAGATATTATGATGCGCTTAAAAACTGGAATCTCCGAAATGACACCGGCTCTGCTGGCGCAACCGTTTTCTTTAATTTCTGGAAAGAATTTGAATCGCTTGTTTTTGCAGATGAATATGCAAAGGCTGCTGCAAATGTAGAACGTCCGTTGGAGAGCACTTTGCTGGAAGCTGTATTGAAAGACAGTGCATGGAAATTTTTAGATGATGTATCTACACCACAAAAAGAAACATTGGCAGATGATATTACTGCTGCGTTTAAAAAAGCAACCATTGCTTTAAAAGCTGCAGAAGTAAATGGCAAACTGGCGTGGGAAAAATTCAAAGGCACTCATATTGACCACCTGGCAAAACTGCCTGCATTCAGCCGTAGTAATTTACCCATCGGCGGCGGCACACACATAATTAATGCAACAAAAGAAAACCATGGTCCCAGCTGGCGAATGGTGGTGGAGCTGACACAAAAAACGAATGCGTACGGTGTATACCCAGGTGGGCAAAGCGGAAACCCCGGCAGCCGGTACTATGATAATTTTATTGACAAATGGGCTGCAGGGCAATATTATTCATTGTGGATGATGACGAAAGGAGAAGAAAAAGACAGCCGCGTAAAATGGGTAATTAATTTTGATAAATAACTAATGAACGTTTAATTCAAAAAAATGAAATTTACAGTATCACTTATAGTAACTGCATTATTAAGTTTTGTTGCCTGCCTGTATTTACCCTGGTGGAGCATTGCGCCAGCTGCATTTATAGTAGCGGTTGCTATTCCCCAATCTCCTGCAAAAAGTTTTTTAACAGGGTTTACCGCTTTGTTTTTATTATGGGGTATGCTAAGCTGGTGGATCAGCAGTGCCAATGGCCACATGCTTGCACACAAGATTTCTATGGTACTTTTAAAAGCAGATAACCCAATGGTATTAATTTTTGCAACAGCTTTTATTGGTGCATTAACCGGCGGTATGGCAGCATTAAGCGGAAGTTTTTTAAGAAAGAAGCCGGCTTAATAACTTTAATTTTTCAGTAACATAATTGCAGGTATTTTCGTTTTATACAAAATAGCTGCATGACCAAACTGTTCCTGCTTTTTCTTTTTTTTATTTCTACAGCTGCATCAGCACAAAAAATTTATGGTACCGTTTTTAATGACAAAGGTGATTTGCTTCCCTACGCTTCTGTTACCATAAAAGGAACTTCAACTGGTGCCAGCGCTAATAACCAGGCAAAGTTTTCATTTACAGTAACCCCCGGCACATACACAGTGGTGTGCCAGCATATTGGCTTTACTCGGCAGGAAAAAACAATTACTGTTTTAAAGCAGGATGAAGAAATAACCTTTGTTCTTTCCGGTCAAAAACTGGTGATGAAAGAAGTGGTGGTGAAAACCGGCGGAGAAGACCCTGCTTATGCCATTATTCGTAATGCTATTAAAAAAAGGGAGTTTTATAATAAACAGGTTAGCGGATTTGAATGCGACCTCTATACAAAAGATATTATGAAACTACGCAGTTTGCCCGACCGGATTTTTGGGCAAAAAATTCCCGAGGGAGACAGGAAAGACATGGGGCTTGATTCATCCGGCAAAGGCATTATTTACCTTTCTGAATCGGTGGCAAAAATACATACCGCCCCACCGGATAAATTTAAAATGGAAGTGTTAAGCAGCAGGGTGAGTGGCAGCGGGGGATTTGGTTTTACATTTCCCACTTTTATCAGTTTGTACAATAGTAACGTAAAAGTTTTTACTGAAAAATTTAACCCACGTGGTTTTATTTCTCCCATAGCAGACGGAGCCATCAGCTTTTATAAATTCAAATTCCTTGGTAGCTTTTTTGAAGATGGCAAGGAGATCAATACTATCCGTGTAACGCCACGCCGCAATTACGAGCCCCTGTTCAGCGGCATTATTTACATTACAGATGGCGACTGGCGTATTCACAGTTTTGATTTAATGCTTACTAAAACTTCGCAACTGGAAATAATCGATACACTGCAGATAACACAAATTCACGTACCGGTTTCAAATGATGTTTGGAGAGTAAAGAACCAGCTGCTTCATTTTAATTTTAAACAGTTTGGTATTGATGCCATCGGCAACTTTGTAAATGTGTATTCTAATTACAATGTAAACCCTGCATACGCTAAAAAATATTTTGATAACGTCATCATTAAATATGATACAGCCGTAAACAAAAAAACAAAAGAATATTGGGACACCATACGCCCGGTGCCGCTGGAGCCTGAAGAAAAAAATGACTACCAGGTAAAAGACAGTATTTACAATGCACAAAAAGATTCAGTACTTAGCCAGCGTTCAGTGGATTCGCTTAATAAAAAACAAGGCAGGCTAAATCCGCTGGATGTTTTTTGGAAGGGCATTAACCGCAGGCATTATAGCAAAACAAATAATTCAAACTGGGGAATTGAGTCACTAATAAAAAACCTGGAGTACAACACTGCTGAAGGCGCAGTGGTAAATGCCAACTTTTATTACAATACTTATTTTAAGAAAATCAAGTCTAATTTCTCCATACAACCACATGTGCGTTATGGCTTCAGTAATACACATCTCAATGCCTGGGCCGATATCAGCTTTAATACCCGTGACTGGGAAGCAGATAAAAAAATAAAAAGACAAAGCTGGACATTATCTGGTGGAAAACGAGTAAACCAGTTTAACAAGCAAAGCCCTATAACACCGCTTACCAACAGTATTAATGTATTGTTTTGGGGAGATAATTTTATGAAGATATATGAGAACTGGTTCGGCAGTATCGGCTTTGCAAAAAGGTATGAAAGCGGCCTGCGCTTTTCAGCAAATGCATTGTATGAAGACAGGTTGCCACTGGACAACACAACCAATTTTACGGTGTTTAAAAAAGATACCATTAATATAAAACCCAATTATCCTTACGAAAAAATTTCGCAACAGTTTACAAGGCACCAGGCAGTGCTGCTGAGTATTGATGTAAGCATTAAGCCAGGTCAAAAATATATACAGTTCCCCCGCAATAAGGTGGCGGTTGGTTCAAAATATCCAACATTCAGTTTTAATTACACCAAAGGAATAAAAGAAGTACTGGGCAGCGATGTTGATTTTGACAAATGGAAATTTACCATCGGCGATAATAAAAATTTAAAACTGGCCGGTGAATTAAAATATAAAATAGGAGTGGGTGGTTTTATTAACTCTAAAAATGTGCCCATTCAGGATTACCAGCATTTTAACGGCAACCGTTCCACCAGTGCAGGTGAATATGTAAACACTTTTCAGCTTGCCAGTTATTACGCAAACAGTACTACCGAAAAATTCTTTTCATTCGGCCATATTGAGCATCACTTCAACGGGTTGCTCACCAATAAAATTCCTTTGTTAAAGCAACTCAATTGGCATTTGGTTGGTGGCAGTAATGCTTTTTATGTAAATAAGACTAATAATTACGCAGAGTTTTTTGTTGGGCTTGAAAATATCTTCAAATTATTCCGCGTTGATTTTGTTGCCGGTTATGCCAATGGTCAAAAATCTTTAACCGGCATCCGTATTGGCCTGGGTGGTATCTTTGGAGGCAGCATAAAAGTTGACAGAAGTGGTAAAAGTATGACAGTGAATTTGTAATTTATTCTGGCTTACGAATCTTCTGAACAAGCAACATGCGGTGCTGGCAACTTTTCAAACCGCAAACCTTAAACAACAAACCAGCTTTATCTTATCTTTGCTGCATAATTTGGTTTGCCCTGCAAGCATCCAACTTTTTTAATTAAAGTTTTCCGCACCCGGCGGAATCAAATTCAATTTATGGCAGTATTACACAACAGGGTTTCCCAGGCGGAACTAAAAAAGCGTTTGTACGAAGAAACAGAAAAACGCACTACTATTTCCTTTTACCAGTATTTCCCCATTGCTGAGCCACAACAGTTCAGGGATGAAATGTATAGAGCGCTCAATGTGCTAAAAGTATTTGGCCGCATTTATGTAGCACATGAAGGCATTAATGCGCAAATAAGTGTTCCGGAAAATAACATGGAAGCATTGAAGAGTTACCTCTATTCCATTGAACATTTAAATAATTTACGACTCAATATTGCCGTGGATGATGATGGCAAAAGTTTTTGGGTATTGAAAATTAAAGTGCGTGAAAAAATTGTTGCCGATGGGATTAATGATTCTTCCTTCAGTATGGAAAACAAAGGCCGCTATGTAAATGCGGAGAAAATGAATGAACTTTTGCAGCAGGATGGTACTGTTGTAATTGATATGCGAAATCACTACGAGTATGAAGTGGGCCATTTTGAAAACGCTATTGAAATACCCAGCGATACTTTTCGGGAACAACTGCCGATGGCCGTGGATATGATGAAGGACAGTAAGGATAAGAATATTATTATGTACTGCACCGGTGGTATCCGCTGCGAAAAAGCAAGCGCCTATATGCTGCACAATGGATTTAAAAACGTATTTCACCTGGAAGGAGGTATTATCAATTATGCAAAGCAAATAAAAGAAGAAAAATTGCCCAGTAAATTCATTGGAAAAAATTTTGTTTTTGATGACAGGCTGGGGGAGCGTATTACCGAAGATGTGATTGCTAAATGCCACCAGTGCGGTAAGCCGGCAGATACGCACACCAATTGTAAAAACGACGGGTGTCACTTACTGTTTATTCAATGTGAAGCATGTGCCGAAAAGTATGATGGCTGCTGCAGTGCCGAATGCCAAACGGTATATCATTTGCCTGAGGAAGAACAGAAGGAATTACGTAAAGGAATTGATAAAGGCATGATGGTATTTAATAAGAGTAAAAAGCGATTGAGGCCAAGGCTGGATGAAATGAATAAGAAATGATCTGGTGGTCAGCATAAATCCCTTTTTCAGCTTCATTGGCGTCGCACTCTTCAACAATAAATCTTTATTCAGCTTTTATTGAAGCGTAAGGTGTTGCTCAGGGATCAATCTTTTATTCCACCCACTTTACACAAACAGGATTGGGAACATTAATTTGTTTGCCGGTTTCAGAAAGCAGCCCTGTTTTTTTATCTCTCTTAAAAATTACAATATTATCACTGTCCTGGTTGGCAACTAATAAAAAATCTGCACCGGGACTGAAATTAAAATTGCGTGGCTTAATGCCAAGCACAGGTTGCTGCCCAACGGGAGTTAAAGTGCCATCAGCGGAGTTAATTGAAAAAATTGCGATGGTATTAGCATTGCCACGGTTGCTGCTGTATAAAAATTTTCCATCAGGGCTTACATGAATATCTGCACCGCTGATATTACTTGTCCTGATGTAAGGTGGCTGGGCTGAAATAGTTTGTATCTCCTGCAAATCTGCATTACCAAAGTTTTTATACACTACCACTTCACCCGTCATCTCAAGCATTAAATACACATACTTTCCATTGGGGTGAATATCTACGTGCCTTGGCCCACCACCCGGCGTTACGCTTTTGTCACCAGATTTAGCTGGTTGCAAACTTCCTTTTGCCGCATTGAAGGAATAAACTTTCATTTTATCAATGCCAAGGTCAGGTACAAAAAGATATTTATTGTCGGGAGTTACATAGGTACAATGTACATGGGGGCCTTGCTGTCTTTCGTTGTTTGGGCCTTTACCGCTCTGCTGTATTACCTGCTTTAACGTATCCAGCGAACCGTCTTTTTTAATCTTCAATACTCCAACACTTCCGCTGGTATAATTGGCGGCAAAAACCCATTTGCCTGTTTTGTCAACAGCAACATAACAAGGATGTTTGCCACCACTGGGCTGTTTATTTATTTCAGTAAGCTTTCCATTTTTAAAACTGAATGCTGAAATATTACCACCAACAAGATGCATGGTGCTGTCAGCATTTTCATTTACTGCATACACCATTTTTTTGTTGGGCGCCACTGCCAGGTAAGAAGGGTTGGAAGTTTTGGTGACACTTAAGAGCTTATAATCTCCTGTAACAGTATTGAATTTATAAACGTAAATTCCTTCGCTTTTACCAGAGGTGTAAGTGCCTACAAGCAAATAGGCTTCTTTTTGTTTTTGTGCAATAGCAGTTGTGGAAACAATTATTAAAAGAGCAAGCAATATTTTTTTCATGGTAACAAGTATTCAATCATCAATAGAGAGTCAAATGAGTGTTGAAATTAAAGCTTATCTTTCAGCTTTTGTTAATTGTTTCAATTCATCAATCACAATGCTTTCTGTTTCCGCATCGCTTAATTCCTGTGGCATAAATTTTTTGCCAATCACTTTTTCGTAAAGTTCAATGTAGCGTTGCGAAATTGTATTCACCCATTCATCACTCATTTCAGGAACTGTTTGCCCCTCTTTGCCCATAAAATTATTTGCAATAAGCCATTCTCTTACAAACTCTTTACTCAGTTGCTTTTGCCGTTCGCCTTTTTGCTGGCGTTCTTCAAATCCATCAGCATAAAAATAACGGCTGCTGTCGGGGGTATGAATTTCATCCATCAAAACAATTTCACCGTTCAATGTGCCAAACTCATACTTTGTATCCACAAGAATAAGCCCCTGTTTAGCAGCTATATGCTTACCCCGTTCGAAAAGCTTCAGCGCATAATCACTCAGTTTTTCCCATTCTGCTCCCGTGCAAATTCCGCTTTCAATAATTTCTTTGGGTGAAATATCTTCATCATGGCCTGCATCAGCTTTAGTACTGGGCGTAATAATGGGTGCAGGGAAATAATCATTTTCTTTTAAATTTTCTGCCATTAAGGCTCCGCAAAGCACCCTTTGACCTGAAGAATATGTTCTCCAGGCATGTCCAACCAGGTTTCCACGCACAACCATCTCAATTTTAAAAGGATTGCATTTTTTTCCAATGCTTACATTTGGCGCAGGGGAGCTAAGCAGCCAGTTAGGACAAATGTCTTCTGTTGCCTGCAGCATATATGCAGCAATTTGATTTAAAACCTGTCCTTTGTATGGTATGGGGCGTGGAAGGATTACATCAAAAGCGGAAATTCGGTTACTGGCCACCATTACCAATAAATCATCTGCAATTGTATAAACATCTCTTACTTTGCCTTTATAAAAATTTGTTTGCCGGGGGAAGTTAAAATTTGCCATATGCTAAAGTAATCACCTCTGCAATAACTGCCTGAAATTACGTGACGTTAATTTCAACAGCGGGTTAGAAATAAAATTTCCAAAACAATATAACAATCCTTATTTTGCCTCAAATTTAAACCCAAAAAACGCTATATGAGAAAGTATGCAAGCTCTCTGGTTACTTTATTGCTGGCAAACCTGATTACTATTTCTGTATTTGCCCAAAATGTAACCATAAGCGGAAATGTGAGAAACAGCGTCACCAAGGAAGGTGCCGGTGCCGTTTCCGTATCAATTAAAGGATCTTCTGGAGGAACTTATACCGATGACAAAGGCGACTTTAAACTAACAGTAAAAAGTTTGCCGGTAACCCTGCTTATTTCATCTGTAGGATATGAATTGCAGGAAATAACAATTACAAGTGCTGCATTTACGCAAGTAGAATTCAAACCCTCCTCTGCTTTAGGCCAGGAGGTGGTGGTATCTGCAACAAGAGTGCCACAAAAAATTATGGAGTCGCCTGTTTCAATTGAAAGGGTGAGTGCCGCCGCATTACGTAATGCACCTGCAGCCAATTTTTATGATGTGGTTGCTACTTTAAAAGGGGTAGATGTTACTACGTCGTCTCTAACATTTAAAACACCTACCACCCGTGGTTTTGGTGGTAGTGGTAACGTTCGTTTCAACCAGTTAGTGGATGGTATGGATAACCAGGCCCCGGGATTAAATTTTTCCGTTGGTGCCATTATTGGTTTAAATGAACTGGATGTAGACAACATTGAATTGTTGTCCGGTGCCTCATCTGCATTGTATGGCCCGGGAGGTATGAATGGAACCATGCTAATGACCAGCAAAAACCCATTCAAATACCAGGGGCTTTCTTTTGTAGTTAAAGAAGGTATAATGCATACTGATAAAAGCGAAAGGCCAACGTCTCCTTACAATAACTGGAGCCTTAGGTGGGGCAAGAAAATATCAGAAAAATTTGCTTTTAAAATAACTACAGAACTTGTAGCCGCTAAAGACTGGATAGGCACGGATTACAGGGATTATAACAGGGCTAAAAGCACATTAGTATCTGGCAACAGGCAAACAGACCCTAATTATGATGGGGTTAATGTATATGGTGATGAAACATCTGGAGATATACGTGGTGTGTTTGCCCAAATTGCAGGCAGTTTACCAGGCGCTGCAAACTTTATTAATACAAATGGGTTATTGGCTACACCAATGCTGGTTTCACGAACCGGATACACTGAGCAGGAATTATTGAATCCAAATACGTTGAATTTTAAACTGGGTGGGTCACTTCATTATAAAATTTCCAGCAATACTGAAGCAATTGTTGCAGCCTACTGGGGAACTGGTAATACGGTTTATACCGGTGCTTCAAGATACTCTATCAAGGATTTTAAAATGGGGCAATATAAAGTTGAATTGTTGAATAAAAACTGGATGTTACGTGCATATACCACCCAGGAAAATGCGGGAGAATCTTTTAACCTTGCTGCCACCACGCAAAACTTTAATGAAACCTGGAAACCATCTGCAAGTGTTTGGTTTCCTCAATATGGAATTACCTATTTGACCAGCAGAATGAACGGGATGACCGACTATGATGCCCACCAGGCAGCAAGAGCGGCTGCGGATGCAGGCAGGCCAGTCGTTAATTCAACTGCTTTTCAAACTACTTATAATCAAATACGGAAACTGCCCGTACCCCAAGGTGGCGGACTGTTAGACAGGTCTGATTTATATAGTATAGAAGGGAGCTATAATCTTTCTCCCTATACTAAAAATTTTGCGGACATCCTGATAGGAGCTAACTACAGAAGCTATTCTTTAAATTCACAAGGAACTTTGTTTGCAGATAAAGTTGGTGATCCAATTGCTATCAATGAATTTGGAGCTTTTATACAAGCCACACGTTCCATAACAGATAAATTAACCATCAGTGCATCGGGCAGGTATGATAAAAACGAAAATTTTAATGGCAGGTTTACACCAAGAGTCACCGGCGTTTATAAAGTTGCCCCCAATAATAATATCCGCCTGTCTTATCAAACAGCTTATCGTTTCCCTTCCACTCAGCAGCAATGGATAGATCTAGATCTTGTGTCTTACAAACTAATAGGCGGCAATAAGTATTTTATAAACAAATATCAATTTAATACTAACCCTGTTTATGAATTAGATCCGTTAGTTGCCGGCAACACAACTTTAAAACAGTGGAATTACCCTTCTCAAAAGCCAGAAGCGCTTTCCTCATTTGAATTGGGTTACAAAGGCCTGCTGCTGGAATCTAAATTATTGATTGATGCGTATGGTTATTATGGTAACTATACTGATTTTACGGGCCGTATCAGGGTGGTGCAATCAAAAAATAATGTTCCTATTACTCCGGCCAACTACGCTTCAGGACAGATATACTCTGTTCCTATCAATTATGCTGATAAAATTAATACAAAAGGATTTGGCCTGGGGCTTGATTACAGGCTCCCCCGTAATTTTAGTGTTGGGATGAATCTTGCATCTGATAATTTAGATGTGCCCGCTGGACTTATGGCGTCTTTTAATTCTCCAAAGTATAAATTAAATGCCAATTTCGGTAATAGTGGTTTTGGAAAAGACAAACGCTTAGGTTTTAATATGGCTTACAGGTGGCAGGATAAATTTTATTTTGAGGGAGACCTTGCTACTGGTTACCTTCCTGCAGTGCAAACCTTAGATGCTCAGCTTAGCTATAAGTTGCCGTCAACAAAATCAATTTTAAAATTCGGAGCTAATAATTTGCTGAACCAGTATTATTATAATGGAGTTGGTAATTCATATGTAGGCGGGCTTTATTATGTAAGCTTTGGCTATAATGTTTATTAATCGATTTTGCTTTTTATAAATTTTAAATTCTAAACTTACTATAATGAAAAAAATAAAATATCATTTGCTAATTGCTTTATCGGGCATAGCTATACTTTCTTCCTGTAATAAGGAACCGGAGCAATTGCCTGCTGTTACTGTGCCGTCTTACCCTACAGGTACTGGCCTGGCAGCTGCAATTGCTGCAAATGTGAACGACAGTTTATTCAGCCGTATCATAACAAAATCAGGTTTGGCAACAACATTGAATGATAATACTAAAACATTCACAATGTTTGTACCTGATAACAATGCGATGATTTTATCACTGGGCGGTTCTCTTGCAGCCGCCAATGCAGCAATTGCATCTTTTTCTGCAACTACCTGCGCAGGCATTGTACAGTATAATACTGTTGGGCTGAAATTGCCTTCAAGTGCAATTGGCTCTGCTTTTCCTAATTTTCCTTACACATCACAAATTGTACTTGATCCAACACAACCTTTTATACGTATGAATATTTTTCCTGTAAAGGGAACTCCATATTCATATGTAAATAATATTCCCGTTACTGCTGTTGACCAAACTGCATCTAATGGAATCATACATCATGTTGGCGCACTCGTGGCTCCACCATCTGCTACACTTAAGACTATGATTGCATCAGAAGCAACACTTTCTTACTTCAGGGCTGCGGTTGCCAGGGCAGATAGTGGGTCAACCGGCTTGTCTAAATTTGACTCTTTACTGAACTATGGTGTAACTAATATGACGGTACTTGCACCAAACGATAATGCTTTCAAAACTTTGGTATTTGGGCTTGCATTCCAATCATATCTTGCAACAAGGCCGCAGCCTTACACTGCAACTGATACTGCCATAGCAACTGCCACAGGTAATGGCGCAGTAGCCGCTGGCCCGGCATTTCTTTCTACTAATAATGTTACTACTGCACAGGTTAAAGGTATTGTGGCCTATCATCTGCTGGCATCTTTAACAAGCAGCACCACCACACCTTACCAACCCAATATCAGGGTATTTTCCACAAATGTCCCCGCCACGCCCACGTTTATAAAAACACTTGTAAATGGAAGCCTTGCGGTACACCCGGGGGTGCTTGCCCAGGCTACGTATACCGGACCAATTGTTACCGCACTTAAAGTATCTAGTTATGGTACATTTCCTCCAGGCGGTACTCCATTCAGTTATACTGCAAATGCAGTGACAATGGATAAGCACGCTGTAAATGGCGTTTATCATATAATTGACAAAGTATTACTGCCGCAATAATCATTTCTAAGTTAATAAAAGAAAGGCTTCATATTTGAAGCCTTTCTTTTATTGTATACGTAAGTTTTATGGTCGTGACTAAATACGGCTTCTTACAATTTCCCACAACACCACGCCTGCAGCAGTAGCAATATTAAGGGAGTGCTTCATACCGAGTTGGGGAATTTCGATGCATCCTTCACAAAGGTTAATGGTGCTTTGCTCCACACCGGTTACTTCATTACCAAAAATTACCGCCACTTTATCTGTTGCCTCAAACTTTATCTCCTGAAGTTTTAAACTGTTGACAGCCTGCTCAACAGCAAAAACCTTGTATCCATCTTTTTTTAAAGAATCAATTGCTGATGTGGCATTGGAAAAATGTTTCCACGCTACTGTATCTTCTGCCCCTAACGCCGTTTTCTTTATTTCTTTATGCGGCGGGGTACAAGTGTAACCTGTAATATAAACTGCTTCTAATAAAAAGGCATCGGCAGTACGGAATACGCTGCCAACATTGTAAGCACTGCGTATGTTTTCCAGTACAGCAATTACAGGAATTTTCTCGGCTGCTTTAAACTCATCTACCGACATCCTCCCGAGTTCATCCATTGAAAGTTTTGTATTTGCCACAGAACTACTAAGATTTTTTTGTTGTGCAATTTACTGTATGCCTTAGTAAAAGCTGAATACTAATTTACTGCACAAGAGTGCAACGCCAATGAAGCTGGTAAGAGCTGTAATGACGGCTGTAAAATATATTTGTGGATTTAAATCATTTCACTCTGCAGTAAAGGGTTTTTTATTGCCGTTTTTTTTTCAGCAAAATCTTTGGCTGCTTTTATAAAATGCACAAATATAGGCTGAGGGTTTTCCACCGTACTTTTTAATTCAGGATGATATTGCACCCCTATAAAAAACGGGTGGTTAGGCAGCTCTACAATTTCAACTAAACCACTTCCAGGGTTTTTTCCACTGGGTACCATTCCGGCTTTCTCAAACTCCGTCATGTATTTATTATTAAACTCCCAGCGGTGGCGGTGGCGTTCGCTTATAGCAGTACTTTTATAAATAGAGTGTGCCAGGCTGCCTTCTTTAATTTCGCAGGGGTAAGCACCCAACCGCATGGTACCACCTTTTGCCTGGATGTTTTTTTGTTCTTCCATTAAATCAATAACAGGATGAGATGTTTTTGCATCCATTTCAGTGGAGTGGGCATCTTTCCATCCTAATACGTTTCTTGCATATTCTATTACTGCCATTTGCATGCCCAGGCAAATGCCAAAGAATGGCAGTTGGTTTTCACGGGCATATTTCACGGCAATGATTTTACCTTCTACACCACGGTGGCCAAAACCAGGAGCAACGAGGAGGCCATCCAGCTCTTTTAATTTATCTGCAACAGTATCTTCTGTTATAAATTCACTGTGTACATTCACCACCTGCACCTTACATTCGTTAATGGCCCCGGCATGAATAAATGCTTCCAAAATGGATTTATAAGCATCCTGCAGCTCAATGTATTTTCCTATAAGTCCAATGGTAACTTTTGTTTTGGGATACTTTAGTTTATCTAAAAAGCCTTTCCACTTAGTAAGTTCCGGAGCTGCATAACCGTTAATGTGCAGCTTTTTTAATACAATTACGTCCAAACCTTCCTGCAGCATTTTTAATGGTACTTCATAAATAGTGCTGGCATCCATCGCTTCAATTACAGCTTCTGGCTTTACATTACAGAACAGGGCAATTTTCTTTTTTATTTCATTGGTAAGTGGCTCTTCTGTACGGCAAACAATAATATCAGGGTGCACACCTTCCTGGCTTAATAAACGAACGCTGTGCTGCGTGGGTTTTGTCTTTAATTCTTTTGCAGCACGCAGGTAAGGGATAAGGGTGAGATGAACCACAATACAATCTTCTTCCGGCAGTTCCCATTGCAATTGACGCATGGCTTCCACAAAAGGCAGGCTTTCAATATCACCCACAGTACCGCCAATTTCTGTTATAATAATATCGTATTTGCCTTCGTTACCGAGCAACATCATACGACGTTTAATTTCATCGGTAATGTGTGGTATTACTTGCACTGTCTTACCCAGATAAGCACCTTCCCGTTCTTTATTAATTACTGTTTGATATATTCGGCCGGTTGTTACGTTATTGGCCTGTGATGTAGGGGTGTTTAAGAAGCGTTCATAATGCCCAAGATCCAAATCTGTTTCGGCACCATCATCTGTAACATAGCACTCACCATGTTCATACGGGTTTAATGTGCCTGGATCCACATTAATGTATGGATCAAATTTTTGAATAGTAACTTTTAAGCCCCTGCTTTGCAGCAATTTTGCCAGCGAAGCAGCTATAATTCCTTTTCCTAACGATGATGTAACGCCACCGGTTACAAAAATATACTTTGCCATAAAAAATGTTTTCAAAAAAAGTATTAACCGGGATAAATAAAAAAACTCAATCACCGCCAGTGTCAGTTTGCTTATACAAAACGACAAGTAGCAGTGTTAGTTCTTACTTCAGCAAAAATGTCAGAAATGTTACCCCAATCTATTGTGACCAGTGAAGATTACCAGAGGAAAAATCTTAGAGGTCGTGTAAAGATAGTATGAATATTTAAGTGGAGAAAATTTGGGGAGGAATTGTGGAAAAGTACGGCTTATATAAAAGAAAAACGCCACAATTGTGGCGCTTCCCCTTTTAACCCGCTCAATTAAAACAGAGCCTAGCCTTTCTTATTTTTTTTATAGCGCATGTCCGGTGTGCCATCTTTTTTTAATGGTCCTGAAGCGGCAGGAGCATTTTTATATCTTTTGTCGGGTGTGCCATCTTTTTTAAGTACTACACCATTAGCAGTTGTTTTAGCAGCTGCAGAAGTGGCTACAGGTTTTGCAGTTGTTGCCGCAGCTGCAGGTTTTGTAGTAGTAGCTGCAGCTTTAGTAGCAGGTTTTGCCGCAGCAGGTTTTGTTGTTTGTGCAATCGATACACTTGTGATACCTGTTATCATTACAAGTGCTAAAATTAATTTTTTCATACCGGTGAATTTTTTATGATTAATTATTCAATAACCAATACAAATGTATTCGCAGCTGTCATTACAAAATTTTGTTTAACGGCTCATTAACCTGACGTAAAAAAACGCCGTCCATTTAACCTGTGTTTAACCCGTGAGGTATGCATGTTTACTGAATACTCCTCATCTTTGCTTTAACAAATGTTAATGGTAAATGCGTTCGGGCACTTTTAAATGGATTATTCTTATTTGTACCGTTATAACGGGGTTGCTGGTTGCAGCACAGGTGTACTGGCTGAACAAAAATTACAACTACGAGCAAAAGGAATTTAATGCTGCCATAGTTAAAAGTATAAAAGGAGTATATGAAAATTTTGACATTATAGATTCAAATAACGCACAAAAGGGGCAACTGATTGAACAAAGCGGTTATGACCTTTTTCTTTTTCGATTTGACCCGGTACCACCACAGGATAGTTTTATAAACACGGTTTTAAATAACCTGGAAGATTTTGAAGTATTTGCAGATTGTAAAGTTGGTTTTTACGATGCGAAAAAGCAGGCGCTTGCATTTGAAAAATATTTACCAACAGAGGCTTCCCGTCATTCAGGTAAAGATATTCCTGCAATGCCAGTAATAAATAAGCCCTATTCCTATGGAGTACTTTTTTTCCCTTATAGAAACCAATATATTCTAACAGAAATGAGGTGGTGGATAATTTCCAGCATAATATTAATCCTGGTTCTTTCGGCTCTTGGTTTCAGTGTTTTTCATTTGTACCGGCAAAAATTTTTAAACGAAGTGCAAAATGATTTCATCCGCAACGTAACACATGAATTTCAAACACCATTAACAACTCTTACCGTTGGGCTTGATATGATATCCAAAACATCCGTTACAGAACACCCGGAAAAACTGGAAAAGTATACCAGGCTGATGCAGGGACAAACTGAATACCTGAAACATCATATTGAAAACCTGGTAAAGGTGATGAAAACCGATGCTACGGGTATGGATATGCAAAAAGAAATGATATGCCCAAACGAACTGGTTAAAGCTGCGGTAAACCAGCTGTATGCCATTGTTGAAGAAAAACATGCTAAAATTGAACTGGTACTTGAAGAAACAAATGCTTCAATATTGGCTGATGCCAACAATTTGTACATATCCATTCTTAACCTTTTAACCAATGCAGTAAAATATTCCAAAAACCCGCTGGTAATTGCTGAAACAAAAACGGATGGACAGCATTATACCATATCAGTAAAAGATAATGGCGTAGGCATTTCCAAACAGTTTAAGAAAAGATTATTTAAAAAATTTTACCGGGTGCCTACCGGTGATGTTCACAATGTAAAAGGACTTGGGCTTGGTTTATATTTTGTAAAAAAAGTGGTGGATGCCCACAAAGGAAAAATAATCGTAAACAGCATACCGGGTATTGGCTCGGAATTTATTATTGAATTACCCGTAAAATAATTTTTTATGGCAACACAAAAAGGAACTGTACTATTTGCAGAAGATGATGCCAGCCTGGCATTTATGGTAAAAGATGTACTGGAAGATGATGGATACAAAGTGGTGCATTGCGCCGATGGGCAAACAGCCATTGATAGTTTTGATAAAAACAAATTTGATATTTGCCTGCTGGATATAATGATGCCTAATAAAGACGGCTATACTGTTGCAAAAAAAATAAGACAGCAGACAGATGTGCTGCCTATTTTGTTTTTAAGCACCAAAAGCCAGGAAGGCGACCGGTTAAAAGGTTATGAAACCGGGGCTGATGATTACATCGCCAAACCATTTAGCATGCCCGAACTGCTAAAAAAAATTGAAGTATTTATCCGGCGCACAAAAAAACTCTATTCTGAAAAAAGGGAGGAGTTCATTATTGGGGCATTGCGTTTTTCTCCTACTGATTTAAAGATATATACCAGCACTGAAGTATTTAACATTACCCAAAAAGAAGCTGACCTGCTGCGTTTCTTTTGTGAACATGCCAATAAAGTTTTAAAGCGGGAAGAAGTACTGATAAATGTTTGGGGTAAAGATGATTTCTTTTTAGGCCGGAGCATGGATGTATACATGACCAAGCTGCGCAAATACTTAAAAGCCGATCCATCAATAATGCTGGAAACAATACATGGTATTGGCTTCAGGTTTTCAATACCGGAATAAACCGGATAAAATAAAACAACATGAATGCAAACCCAAAATTAAGCGGCCAGTGTGCCCTGGTGACTGGTGCAAACAGCGGTATTGGTAAAGCCTGTGCTATTGCTTTGGCAAACGACGGAGCAAACGTGGCAGTTAACTATGTAACACACCCGGAAGCAGCTGATGCCGTTGTTGCAGAAATACAAGCTGCCGGAGGCAAGGCAATCGCATTACAGGCGGATGTTAGTAAAGAAGACCAGGTGCAGGCTATGTTCAGCAAAATGTATAAAGCGTTTGGTACAATTGATATTCTTGTAAATAATGCAGGCCTGCAGAAAGATGCCGCCTTCCAGGATATGAGTCTGGCAGACTGGCAATTGGTAATTGACGTAAACCTTACCGGGCAGTTTTTATGTGCACGTGAAGCAGTAAGGGAATTTTTGCGACGTGGTGTTGTGCCCGAAAGAAGCAAGGCGGCTGGCAAAATAATTTGCATGAGCAGTGTGCATGAAGTAATTCCATGGGGCGGGCATGTAAACTATGCCACCTCAAAAGGCGGCGTTATGTTACTGATGAAAAGCATGGCACAAGAACTGGCGCCTAAAAAAATACGTGTAAACAGTATTGGCCCCGGGGCAATACAAACTCCTATAAACAAAGCTGCCTGGGATACTCCTGAAGCATTGAACCGGTTACTTACTTTAATTCCCTACCAGCGTATTGGGCAACCGGAAGATATTGGTAAATTGTGCTGCTGGCTCGCAAGTGACGAGGCGGATTACATTACCGGCACAACGGTATTTATGGATGGTGGTATGACGTTGTATCCCGGATTTTCAACTAATGGATAACAGTTTATGAGAGGAGCATCAATTCCTGCAGAACAGGCCCGGTTAAATGAAAATGCATTTAAACAAATTCCGTTGGAGAAATGGGGGCCTTACCTCAGCGAGCGGCAATGGGGTACTGTAAGAGAAGATTACAGCGAATCAGGCGATGCATGGAATTATTTTCCGCATGATAATGCACATTACCGCAGTTACCTTTTCCGCATGGGCAGTTACCGGTGGGGCGAAGATGGTATTGCAGGCATATCTGACTATTTTCAGAATTTATGTTTTGCCATTGCGATGTGGAATGGGAAAGATGCGATTCTTAAAGAAAGATTATTCGGGCTTACCAATGGCGAAGGCAACCATGGCGAAGATGTGAAAGAGTTGTATTATTACCTCGATAATACTCCCACACATTATTATATGAAGCACCTGTATAAATACCCGCAGGATGCTTTCCCTTATTCGGAACTGAAAAATACCAACCGCCAGCGCAGCAAACAGGAAACGGAATTTGAAATACTGGATACAGATGTTTTTAAAACAAACCGCTACTTTGATGTATTTACAGAATATGCAAAAAACAACAGCGAAGATATTTTTATAAAAATTGAAATTATAAACAGGTCATCGCAAGATGCCGCCATAACATTGTTGCCCACATTATGGTTTTACAATGGCTGGCAATACAGCAGTAAAGAAAGAAAAAAACCATTTATAGAATATGTAGACAATACGACGGTAAAAGCTACTCATAGTAAAATGGGGAGCTATTACCTGTATTTTACACAACCCGACGATTTGCTGTTTACAGAAAATGAAACCAACCAGGAAAAATTAA
Organism: Ferruginibacter sp.; assembly: GCA_044225995.1. Lineage (GTDB taxonomy): Bacteria > Bacteroidota > Bacteroidia > Chitinophagales > Chitinophagaceae > Ferruginibacter. The sequence goes on from JBGAHV010000037.1 coordinate 39,619, forward strand.
CCGGCAGGCCCAATAGCAACATTTTTGTAAAAGATGCTTTTCATGATGCGGTAATAAATGGAAAGAATGTTGCTGCGTTACGGGAAATAAAGAAAGGCACTAAGTGTTCCCCGGTTTATAAAAGAAATGTGGCGGCCAAACAAAGTGCGGTAATATACCTGCGGCTATGCAATACAGCACTCAATACTGCTTTTGAAACAGGCTTTGAAACTATTTTTGAACAACGCCGCAACGAGGCCGATGAATTTTATCAATATATTTTGCCAAAGAATAAATCTGATGAACTGAATAATATACAGCGGCAGGCATTTGCAGGGTTGCTCTGGAGCAAGCAGTTTTATCATTATGATGTAGACAGGTGGCTGAATACAAGCGACGGTATTACTCCTGTATCTGAACAAAGAAAAAAGGGCCGTAATCATAACTGGAAATATTTAAAAAACCAGGACATTATTATAATGCCGGATAAATGGGAATACCCCTGGTATGCGGCATGGGATGCAGCGTTTCATTGCATTGCCATGAGCATTGTAGATCCTGTATTTGCAAAAAATCAGCTGATCTTACTTACAAGGGAGTGGTATATGAATCCATCGGGGCAAATACCTGCATACGAATGGAACTTTAGTGATGTTAACCCGCCGGTACAAGCCTTTGCAGCTTTACAGGTTTACTACCGGGAAAAAGAAACGAAAGGAGTGGGGGATATCCAGTTTTTAAAAAGGATTTTTCAAAAGCTGATTATAAATTTTACCTGGTGGATAAACCGGCAGGATGCGAATGGTAATAATATTTTTGGTGGTGGCTTCTTAGGCCTGGATAATATTGGTGTGTTTAACCGGAGCATTAACGAACACCAGGATGATATTTCGCTGGAGCAGGCTGATGGTACCAGCTGGATGGGAATGTATGCATTGAATATGATGGATATTGCATTGGAAATAGCAGTTACCGATAATGCCTTTGAAGATGCAGCCACAAAATTTTATGAGCACTTTGTTTTGATTGCAGAGGCATTAAATGAACTGGGGCTGTGGAATAAGGAAGACAACTTTTTTTATGATGTGCTGTCACTGAAAGACGAAGCGCCCGTTCCTTTAAAGGTACGTTCGGTAGTAGGTGCTGCTCCCCTATATGCAGTATCGGTTATTGATAAAAAATCCCTGGCAGCTTTAAGCGATTTCAGGAAACGGACCGATTGGTTCGACAGTTACCGTATTAACAACAAATTGTTTTTACCCAATGAAGAAACCAGTGATGGTAATGACCAGTTACTGTCTTTGGTATTGAAAGAACGATTGGTAGAAATACTTGACAAGCTGCTGGATGAAGAGGAATTTTTATCTCCCGGAGGCATAAGGGCATTGTCTAAATTTCATTTAAAAAATCCTTATACCATTTCTGTAAAAAATAATTTTTACTCCATTCAATACGATCCCGGCGATTCCACTTCTGATCTGTATGGAGGCAACAGCAACTGGCGGGGCCCGGTGTGGATGCCAATTAATTATCTTATTATTAAAGCCATAAAAAAATACGGCAGTTTTTATGGCGACAGTTTAAAAGTGGAATGCCCTTCACGCAGCGGCAATATGCTTACACTTACAGAAGTGGCGGCGGAATTAACGCAACGTGTTACTTCAGTTTTTTTAAAAGATAAAAATAATAACCGTGCAGTGCATGGCGATTACAACTGGTTTTATAGACAGCCTGAAAACGAAAACCTTGTTTTGTTTAATGAATACTTTCATGGAGAAACCGGCAGCGGTTTAGGCGCCAGCCATCAAACGGGGTGGACAGCGGTGCTGGTGGATTTGCTGAGGGAATAGTTAAGGGTGAAAATTGTTTTAATTTCTATTATGTAATAATCCACACAGGTAACATTTTTTAGTAGTTGTGCCAATACGCATAATCCAAATCCCAATTTTTTTAGAATCTAACCTCTTTTCAATGCTAAAAGTAATAATGTTATTGACTTAGGGTTTCTTCCCAGAGTTAATACTTCAGTTTTTTTATTGCAAAGCTTATAGATCAGTCTGTTAAAATTCATATTTTTAGCATGTAGTCTTAATGATTTGTTATGAAATTTGTATTTATTCTGTTTATTATTTTTCCAATTGTTGTAATTGGGCAAAACGTTAACCCTGATATTTTGCCTAAAATAAAACTCACCTTGTCTGCCAATGGGCAGCAATCTCCTGAAATTAAATTGCCATTTTCAGGGATAAGAATTCTTGATAATCGATTTGATACTTCTAAATTAGGTTTTGCACCTACTTTTCAGATCATAAAAAATAAAAAAAAGGCTGGACGTAAAATTATAGTTGAAGGTGGCGTACAAAATTCACTTGAAAAATATTATAACAATGTTTACCAAAACTCATTTTCAAATTCTAAATTGAAACTTTTAATCGTACTAAAAAAATTATGGATTTCGAGTATTGATAATAGTAAAAGTAAAGAAATAGATATTTTAAGGGGATCTAAGTTTCAAAGTTTTTTGTATTGCAAACTTGAGTATTACATTAATGAAGGAGAAAAATTCTATCCTTTTAAAAGATTAGATACAGTTATTAGTGATATTAATTCAGATACATCTGATATAAGATTGTCAAAATATCCTTCTGAAAGTGAAGGGTTAAAATTAATATTAAATAGTCTGGTAGAAAACATTGATTACAATAAAGTAATTAATAATCTTCAGCGTATTCCTGAGAAATCATGGTCTGATATTCAAATATTCAATTCAGCTTTTTATAAAATACCTGTTTTGAATGATTCTGTAATTGCAAAAGGGGTGTTTCTTACTTTTAATGAATTTAGAAATAACAAACCGTCAGTTGTCAATTTTGCTGAAAGAGTGATTTATTTGAAAGGTGGGAAAACACAGAACTATATAGAGGATAGCAATGGAAACAGAATATCAAATTACTGGGGGTATAATACTGGCACATCAGTTAAGTGCAGCAAGTTTGGAAATTATGAATTACCTCGAATCGGAAATACATTTGAATGTTTTGGTTCTTATCAACAGTTTGAAGAAAGGGCTTCTCTTCTATATGGGAATGTGTATAAAGACATTGATAACTGGATGCCTTATCAACTCGATATGGAAACCGGTAATATCTACTAATCCTTTGCAATCTTATTATAACTCGTAGCAATTCCCTTAATTAAAGAAGAACTGAAACCCTGGTGCTCCATTTCATTCAAGCCGGCAATGGTACAACCTTTTGGCGTGGTTACTTTATCTATTTCCTGTTCGGGATGAGAGCCTTTTTGTAATAGTAACTCGGCAGCACCTTTTACCGTTTGGGCTGCAATTAATGCTGCAATAGTGCTGCTAAAACCAATTTCAATGCCGCCTTGTATGTTAGCACGGATGTAACGCATGGCATACGCTGTGCCGCAGGCGCCAAGCACTGTAGCAGCGTCCATCAGTTTATCTTCAATCATCACTACTTTGCCCACTGTTTCAAACAAGCCTTTTACAAAATCAAT
>JBGAHV010000038.1:0-42739 GCA_044225995.1 Ferruginibacter sp.
TGATGCAATATTATGCAGTGTTACCTGTGCAATTTCGGTTAACGCTTCTTCTGTAAAAAATGCCTGGTGTGCTGTAATGAGCACATTGGGGAAACTCATCAGCCGGTGAATATTATCATCGTCAATAATGCTGGCCGATAGATCACGGAAAAAAAGTTTTTCTTCCTGCTCATACACATCAATACATAAGGCACCCACCTGTTTTGTTTTTAGTGCATGAATAATATCAGCCGTGTTTATTAATCCTCCACGGCTGGTATTTACAATTGTAACACCGGGTTTTGTAAGCGCCAGTGTTTCTTTATTAATAAGATAATGGTTTTCGGGAGTAAGCGGGCAGTGCAGGGATATAATATCCGATTGTTTCAGCAGCTCTTCAAAGCTTGTATAAGTAATTCCTTTTTCTGTAAGTGATGCATCCGGGTAAATGTCGTATGCCAGCACCCTGCATCCAAAGCCAAGCATAATGTTGCAAAAGGCTTTACCAATTTTTCCGGTACCCACCACGCCAATTGTTTTGCCATGCAGGTTAAAACCCAGTAACCCGTTCAGTGCAAAATTCTGCTCCCTTACACGGTTATAGGCTTTATGTGTTTTCCGGTTAATAGTAAGCAGCATGGCAACAGCATGTTCCGCCACAGCCTCAGGAGAGTAAGCCGGCACCCGGCAAACTTTTAGCCCCAGTTTTTTTGCCGCTTCAATATCTACATTATTAAAACCTGCACAACGCAGGGCAATAATTTTAACCCCTTTTGCCGCCAGCACTTCCAGCACTTCAGCATTTAATTTGTCGTTTACAAAAACACATACGGCAGTGGTATTTTCCACCACATTTACAATATGTGGCCCTAAATGTGTTTCGTAGTACTCCAGCTCAAAACCGTATTGGCTGTTAATACGGTCAAAAAAAACTTTGTCGTATGGCTTGGCAGAGAAGAATGTTATTTTCATTTTGCAAATATGCACCAGTACCGGCACTTGTGAATGGTTTATTTCAGCCGTTCCAGTATCCCTTTTCTTTTTACAATATTTTTATAATCCCATTGTATATTGATCGCTTTCTTCAGCCACCGCTGCAAATCTTTTTTATTTATTTCCGATACATGTGTGTATCGTTTTTCTGCGGCTTTAAAGCTGCCTTCTTTATCCAGCCCTTCCTCCTCAAAACTCTGGCCGCTCCAGAATAAAAGACGGATGCTGTCTTTTAATTTACTATAACCCACAACAGGGTTGCCTTCTAAAAACCAAACAGGATGTGCATGCCACACTTTGTTTTCTGCTTTGGGTATATGTATACATATTTCGGTGCACAGTAAATCACAAATGTCTTTATCGCCGGCAGCCTGCTTATTGTTATATGCAAGTATATCGGGGTGTGCCGCTTTGTTTACAATGGTTTTTGCCATAACATAATTATTTAAACGATATTGAAGATAAATCAAAAGCCGGGCATAAGGGTACTTAGTTTTTGCATTGCAGCTGCCCGCAGGATAAAACGCCGGCATGTATATTTGCATATCACTTTTTCAGCCGCCATATTAAACAATCCAATTGAGTACCTGCACGGAGTAAACACCCTTCGTGGCGATTTACTGCGTAAGGAACTGCAGGTATTTACATTTAATGATCTGCTGAATCATTTCCCGTTACGCCATGTGGATAAAACGAAAATGGATAAAATTGGCGCACTCACTTACCAGTCTGATTACGCACAGGTTTGCGGACGCATAACGGACATAGAAGTGCTGGGTGAAAAAAGAAGCAAACGTTTGGTGGCTTATTTACAGGATGAAAGCGGAGAGATAGAACTGGTGTGGTTCCAGGGAATTAACTGGATACAAAAAGCCATAAAGGAAGGCGGGCAATACATTGCTTTTGGCAAGGTGAGTTTTTTTATGAACCGGCCGCAAATATCTCACCCGGAAATAGAGATGTACAGTGCAGAAAAAGCAGCGGGCAAAAGTTTCCTGGAACCGGTATACCCCACAACAGAAAAATTAAAATCAAAATCGCTTAACGGCCGGGCCATAGGTAAATTAACCTACGCCCTGATGCAGTTAATTTCCGAAAATGATATCAGGGAAAATTTGCCGGAAGCATTGATAAAAAAATACCGGTTCATCAGCCGGTATGATGCATACCGGTTTATACATTTTCCTCCTTCGGAAAAGCATTATGAACATGCTGTGCGCCGCATTAAGTTTGAAGAATTATTTTTTGCACAGCTGCGCATGAACCTTATTAAAAGCAGCCGCCATCGTTTTAGCAAAGGGCTTGTGTTTGACAAGGTGGGGGATTTGTTTAACGGTTTTTACAGCAAGTACCTGCCCTTTTCACTTACAAATGCGCAGAAAAGGGTGCTTAAGGAAATAAGAAAAGATACAGGCAGCGGCAAACAAATGAACCGCCTCTTACAGGGGGATGTGGGCAGCGGAAAAACTATTGTGGCTTTAATGATGATGTTGCTGGCTGCAGATAACGGGTTTCAGAGTGTTATGATGGCGCCTACAGAAATATTGGCGCAGCAGCATTACAACAGCATAAAAAGTTTACTGAAAGATTTACCTGTTTATGTAAAACTCTTAACCGGCTCATCCTCTTCAAAAGAAAGAAAGGAAATTTTAAGCGCCTGCGAAACCGGCTCTTTGCACATACTGATAGGCACCCATGCTGTAATAGAAGATAAAGTACAATTTAGCAACCTGGGATTTGCAGTAGTGGATGAACAGCACAAATTTGGCGTGGCGCAGCGGGCACAATTGTGGAAAAAAAATAACATTCCACCCCACGTGCTGGTAATGACGGCCACACCCATACCACGTACGCTGGCGTTAACTGCTTATGGAGATCTTGATTACAGTATAATGGATGAACTGCCGCCGGGAAGACAACCAATACATACAGTTCACCGATTGGAGAACAAACGGCCGCAGGTAATGGATTTTGTAAAAGAGCAGATAACCAACCAACGGCAGGCCTACATCATCTATCCATTAATTGAAGAAAGCAGTAAACTGGATTATGAGAACCTGATGAAAGGATATGAAGAAGTAAAATCATTTTTTCCGGAACCCAAATACTGGATAAGTATGGTGCATGGAAAAATGAGTGCAGAACAAAAGGAAGTAAATATGCAGCGCTTTGCAAAGGGAGAAACAAACATAATGGTAAGTACAACTGTTATAGAAGTAGGAGTGAATGTTCCTAATGCAACAGTAATGGTAATTGAAAGTGCAGAAAAATTTGGATTATCACAATTACACCAGTTAAGAGGCAGGGTGGGCAGGGGAGCAGAAAAAAGTTTTTGCATATTATTAACAGGCCCTAAAATATCAAACGATGCAAGGGAACGGTTAAAAATAATGACAGCCACGAACGACGGTTTTAAAATTGCAGAAAAAGATCTGGAGCTTCGTGGGCCTGGCGATATTGAAGGTACCCGGCAGAGCGGCGTATTGAATTTTAAGCTGGCAAATATTGTGAATGATAAAGTGATGCTGGAAGCAGCAAAAGAAGCTGTGGAAAACTTACTGGAAACAGACCCCGACATAAATATGGCAGAAAATTTGCCGGTTAAAAACCACCTTAACCAGCAAAAGGGTAAAACAGCCTGGAGCAAAATTTCGTAACCCGGCGTTTAACATCCGGTTAGTAAAAAACTGCGTAACTATGTATCGGAGCCCGTTGACTGATTGGCCATTATTCTGTACATTGTAAAAAATTAGCATTGAGTGTTTTGAAGATTATAAGACGATTGACAGTAACGGTTGCAGCTTTTTTATCAGCACTTTCTGTTGCCCGGGCTCAAATGGAGTTTGTTGAAAACAAAGGGCAGTGGGACGGCGCCATAAAATATAAGGGCGATTTTTCTAATGGCGCTTTTTACCTGGAGAACCGCGGCTTTACAGTTGACTTGCATAGCGCCGCAGACTTGCAATTGCTGAATAGTGTTATGCACGGTTCTGCTCAGAATAGTACTGCTTCACTCACTAATAACCCAGGGCCTTCATCAACTAATAATATACCCCAGGTAACGATTCACTCTCACGCTTATAAAGTAAGTTTTTTGGGTGGTAATGCCAGTGCAACTCAATTGCCTGATAAAGTACAGCCCGGATATAATAATTATTTTATTGGTAATAACCCTTCAAAATGGGCAGGTAATTGCAAAATTTACGAAGCTGTAACGTACAAAAATGTTTACCCCAATATTGATGTAAGATATTATTCAGAAGATGATAAACTGAAATACGATTTCATTGTTCATCCCGGAGGCAATCCCAATGCCATTGCATTGCGGTATGATGGCGTGGATAAACTGGAGGTAAGAAACCAGGAGCTGCATATCACAACCAGTGTAAGCCTTTTAAAAGAATTGTATCCATATACATACCAGTCGCCGCTTGGTAAAAGGGAAAGTATCAGTTGTAAGTATGTGGTAAGGGATAATGTGGTTACGTTTAAAATTGGTGCCTATAACCCAAATGAAACATTGGTTATTGATCCTTCTCTTATATTTTCTTCTTATACCGGAAGCACACAAGATAACTGGGGTTACACTGCAACACCCGGGCCTGACGGAAGCCTGTTTGCAGGAGGGATTGCATTTGGCACAGGTTATCCTGTTTCAGCCGGGGCCTACCAAACCGTTTTTGGTGGTGGTAACAACAACGAAGACCGCATAGGTGCAGGATATGATATGGCGATTTTTAAATTCTCTGCCAACGGCAGCCAGCGATTATATGCAACCTACCTGGGTGGAAATAATAATGAGCAGCCACATAGTATGATTTGTGATGCTGCGGGCAATCTCATTGTCGCAGGCAGAAGTTCTTCTAATAATTACCCGGGTGCCGCTCCCCGTAATGCAGGCCGTACTGATTATGATATCATCATTACCAAATTAAATGCTGCAGGAAATGCGTTGCTGGGGTCAGTACAAATTGGTGGAGGAGCACAGGATGGTGTGAACATCCGGCCAAAATATGTAGGCACAAGCGGGGATGTATCTATAAGAAGAAATTATGGTGATGATGCCCGTAGTGAAGTAATACTTGATAATGGCGGGAATATTGTACTGGCTTCCTGTACACAATCGAATGATTTTCCTGTAACAGCCGGCACCCCAATACAAGATTTTTTTGCCGGTGGCTTGCAGGATGGTGTCATTCTGAAATACAATTCAACACTTTCTGTAAAATTATTTGCCACTTATTTTGGAGGTAATGGAGACGATGCCTGTTTCGTTGTATCACAAAGCCCGCTAACAGGTAACTATTATATAGGTGGCGCAACCACCAGCAATACGGTGCCGCTTCCTGGAGTCCCCACATCAGGAGTAATTGCTGCCGGGTTTCAAAATGGAGTTACTGATGGCTTTGCAACTGAAATAAAGAGTGATGGGTCAGGTATAATTAAAACTACCTACCTGGGCACAAGTGGTAATGACATGGTTTATGGTTTGAAATTTGACAAATTTGGTTTCCCTTATGTAATGGGTACAACAACAGGCAACTGGCCGGTATTAAATGCCAATTTCAGTAATACCGGTGGCAAGCAGTTCATAAGCAAACTAAAACCGGATTTGTCGGGTTATGTATATTCAACTGTATTTGGTACTAATGCCAGTTTACCCAATCTTTCTCCTATTGCATTTTTAGTGGACCGTTGCCAGAATGTATATGTATCTGGCTGGGGAGGCGGTATCAATACTAACCAGGGTTATTCATCATCGGGTACTTTTGGCTTGCCAGAAGTAAACCCTTTACCAAACTTGCCAGCCGCTGATGGCAAGGATTTTTATTTTTTCGTATTGGAGAAAGATGCCAACAGCCAGCTGTTTGGCACTCATTATGGAGAAGGTAATATACAAAGCCTGGGCGACCATGTGGATGGAGGCACCAGCCGCTTTGATGACAATGGTGTAATCTACCAGGCCGTTTGTGCCTGCAAAACTCCTAACAGTATTACTTCTTTTCCTACAACTCCAGGGGTATGGTCAATTACCAACAGGTCTAACGGTACTTGTAACGAGGCTGTAATAAAAATTCAAATGAGTTTTGCAGGTGTAGGCGCCAGTGTAAAAGCATCCATTAATGGTTTTATAGATACTGTGGGCTGTGTTCCTGTGCGAATAGATTTTATTGATACCCTGGCCCAGGGTAAAAAATATATCTGGAATTATGGTGACCCTTTTAACCCAAAGCAGGACACAACGTATGCACCTAACAACAGTACATTCCATGTTTATAGCAACCCGGGAATATTCCGTGTAATGCTGATTTCAATAGATTCACTAACCTGTAATATTTCCGATACAGCATACATTACTGTAAGGGTGGGAAATAATGAAGTAGTACCCAACTTCACATTTACAAAATTAGACAGCTGCGGCAGCCTGCGATTCAGGTTTGATAATACCACCACAGCCTTGAACCCGGCATATACTAATAAAACATTTACCTGGGACTTTGGTGATGGTTCCGCTAGACTGAATACAGGTTTTGGTTCTGTCATTCATTCATTCCCTTCAACGGGTTCTTATAAAGTACGGTTGCTGGTAGATGATACCACATTCTGTAACTCGCCGGATTCGGTTGAACACACCGTAAGAATTAACCCGAATGTGAAGGCGCAATTTTTAACCCCAACAAGAGGATGCGTTCCATACACTCCCCAGTTTACAAATACTTCTCTTGGGGGTTTAAACTGGCTGTGGGATTTAGGTGATGGAACCACATCCACCGATTTTGAACCGGTGCACACGTACAACCTTGTAGGCTCATATAATGTAAGGCTCATTGCTTACGATTCCACAACATGTAACAAGGTGGATACTTCTGCATTTTTCACAATAACAGTATATCCAATTCCTACGGCAAATTTCTCATGGTCGCCTGACCCGCCATTAGAAAATACCCCGGTTCAGTTTACTAATCTTTCTGTTGGCGCTACAAGGTATTTATGGGACTTTGGAGATGGCGGAACATCTACAGATGTAAATCCTAAACATCTTTATAATAAAACAGACACGTTCCCTGTTTCATTAATTGCATTCAACGATGCAGATTGCTCCGATACTTTTACTATACCTGTACGTACTTTAATTATTCCGTTGATTGCAGTACCTAATGCCTTTACCCCTGGCAGGTTTTCGGGCAACAGTTATAACAATGGCATAGTTAAAGTGGAAGGGTTTGGTATTGGTAAAATGACCTGGCGTATTTATAACCGCTGGGGGCAGGTAGTATTTACATCCAACGACGTAAACCAAGGCTGGGACGGAACATTTAAGGGACAATTGCAACCAATGGATGTGTACACTTACACACTGGACGTGGAGTTTACAGACGGGCAAAAAGTACGCAAGACGGGAGATATAACTTTATTAAGATAAAAATATTTATAGCTTAAATGAATTGCTGTAAAATAAAAATATCAATTTTTTTACTCAGTAGTATATGCTTGGCATCACAAGTATATGCCCAGGATCTTCATTTTTCGCAGTTCTTTAATTCGCCTTTAACCACCAACCCTGCAAACACCGGGTTTTTGCCTGATGCAGATTACCGCATTGGAGGCAACTACCGCAACCAATGGAGCAGTGTAATGACAGTGCCATACAAAACATCAAGCCTTTTTGCAGATGCACAGGTGTTCAGGGATAAACTGGAAAATGGCTGGCTGGGTATTGGTGGCGTAATATTAAGTGATGTGGCAGGAAGCGGCAGTTTACGTAGTAATAAAGTGTATGGTTCATTAGCGTATCATCAGCAATTAGGCCTTAGTAGTTTATTAAGTGCTGGTTTTAATATTGGCTGGGCTAATAAACGCATTGATGCTACCAAACTAAAATTTCCCGACCAGTTTGATGGAAAATTTTTCGATAATCCTGTTACAGCAGTTACACTTGCAAACACCAGCGTAAGTTATATGGATGTGCAGGCAGGAATGAACTATGCTTATTTCCCACAGGAAAATGTATACATCAATGCAGGCTATTCCATACAGCATGTAAACAGGCCTAAAGAAACTTTCTTTAACGATAATACCAACCAGGGACGCATACCCATGCGCCATATTGGTTTTTTGAACGCATTACTAAAAGTAAACGACAGGGTAATAATAAACCCAAATGTTTATTTTACCACGCAGGCAAAGGCAACTGAACTGATGTTTGGTATGAATGGAAACTATAACCTTTCGGAATATGGCGAAAAGCAACTGGTTGCAGGTTTGTACTACCGCCTGGGTGATGCTGTTGCACCAATGGTAGGGGTTGAGTTGAATAACCTGCGAATTACTTACAGTTACGATGCCACCCTTTCTTCATTAAACCAGTTTAACAATTACCGCGGCGCCAGCGAAATAAGCATTATTAAAAAAGGCTTGTACCCGCAGCATGGAGACAGGCAAACCATGTGCCCTTCTTTTTATTAATTTCCCCGTGAAGTGAATTTGAAAAACTGGAATCGTTTAATTATACGATGCCCTTATTCCCGTAGTTTAAAAGCAACCACACCATTTCTGTCTTTACTGCTGCTAACATTTACTTCATAACGTTTGTTGCCGTCAGTAATAATCATCAGGGCTGTGTTGGGAGGAATGCTGCCAAGGTTTTCTGCATACATCACCAGTTCGTTTCTTGCATTGCCCGGTTCCACTTTTAATACAAATGTTTTTGCCTGGGCAGTTAATAACTGGTGTGTGGTTATAATGTTGTTATTGTAAATAAGAGTAACACTGTCTCCATCAATATCCCCGTTATCGTATAAACTTACAGTAACAGAATCATGATCAACCGTAATTTGTTTTACCAAATCGTTTGCCCTTTTTTCCAATGGCGGAGGATTATTGATGAGTTTGGGTAAAACAGGTTTTTTATTTTCAAGTATACACAATGCTTCAATTTCAGTTTTGGATAAGGCCCTGCTGTAAATACGTATATCATCCAGGTCTGCATTTAGCCAAAAAGGAAACCAGTCGTCATTGGTGCGTCCGAAAAACAAGTCTTCATCGTTGGTAAAGGTTTCCTTAAACGGAAGGCTGTATTTTAAATCACAGTCAACATAAAGAGTGCTGTTGCTGCCGTCGTTTGTATACACTACATGATACCATTTATTTTTTGCAATAAAAGGGGTGTATGCTTTTGCAGGCGTTCCTGTGCCACGAAAATTTAAGTGCATTGAATCTTTCAGTCTCTCGCCGCTGCAGCCGCCGCCTTCTGTAAAAAGGGCATCATCAAAACGCAGGGCATAGTTACCCGGCATATAATTGGCCTGGCCTTTAGAAATAATGGAACTGGCATGGCAGATATCATAGTAAAAACCTGTTGGCCTTACCCAAACAGACAATGTAATGGTATTGCTGAAATTGATTGAAGGATTGTTTGGAATACGAATAAAACTGTTGGTGCCATTAAAATGAACTGCACTGTTTGCATTGCCAAAACGGTCAGTGGTAAAAACAGTGTTGTTAAAAGCAGGGTTATTACTGTTGCCGCTTAAGTCATTATCATTGCCGTTAAAAGTATAATAGGCAGCAAGCCCCTGCTTAAGATTTGTTTGGGCATTGGCTGTTAATGCAGCACTCAATAAAAAAAATATAATGAATGGTAACTTATTCATTTTATACTCCGGTATAATTCTGCGGTGTTATTGCTTTTAGTTCTTTTTTAACAGCAGCACTAACTTTTAGTGTGCCAATAAAAGCATGTATGGCTTTTTTATCAATTGCATTTTTTCCTCTCGTCAATTCTTTTAGTGCCTCGTAGGGTGCAGGGTAATTTTCTCTGCGTAAAATGGTTTGTATGGCTTCTGCCACCACGGCCCAGTTGCTTTCCAAATCTTCTTTCAGCTTCCCTTCATTTAATACCAGTTTGCCCAACCCCTTTTCAATCGATTTTATGGCAAGAACAGTGTGTGCCACCGGAACACCGATATTGCGTAAAACAGTGCTGTCTGTTAAGTCTCTTTGCAAACGGCTAACGGGAAGTTTGGCAGCAAGATGTTCAAACAGGGCATTGGCAATGCCCAGGTTACCTTCACCATTTTCAAAGTCAATAGGGTTTACTTTGTGTGGCATAGCACTGCTGCCTATTTCTCCTTTAATTGTTTTTTGTTTAAAATAATCCATGCTGATGTATGTCCATATATCACGGCAAAAATCAATTAAAATAGTATTGATTCTTTTCATAGCATCAAAATGTGCCGCCAGTACATCATAGTGCTCAATTTGTGTAGTGTATTGCTGGCGCTGCAGTCCAAGTCTTGTTTCAGTAAAATCGTTGGCAAATTTTACCCAGTTAAATTTTGGGAAAGCAACATTGTGTGCATTAAATCCGCCGGTGGCACCTCCAAATTTTGCCGTAAAAGGAATATAACTGAACAGTTGAATTTGTGCTTCCAGCCTTTCTACAAAAACCATCAGCTCCTTACCCAGTTTTACAGGGCTTGCCGGCTGCCCATGGGTACGTGCCAGCATAGAAACATTCTTATAATTTTCTGCCAGTTTATACATGGCCGATTGCAGGTTGATTACTGCGGGCAGGTATTCTGTTTCCACGCTGTTTTTCCATAAAAGGGGAATAGCTGTGTTATTTACATCCTGCGATGTTAATCCAAAATGTATCCACTCTTTTAAATGAGCGCCGTTGCATTTATCCAGTTCTTCTTTTAAAAAATATTCCACCGCTTTTACATCATGGTTGGTAATGCGTTCGGTTTGTTTAATTTTTCCGGCATCCTCCAGGCTGAAGTTCTTAACCACTTCCTGCAGGTGTTTTTTTATTTTGGCATCTGCTTTAAAGAATCTTTTTTCAGCCAGGTAAAGAAAATATTCCACCTCCACCCAAACCCGGTATTTGATAAGGGCATATTCGCTGAAAAATTCATCTAAATGCTGCAATTGTTTGCGGTAACGACCGTCGATGGGGGATATGGCCGTAAGTTGGTTTAAATCCATGTTGAAGCTGTAAATTTGCGGCAAAAATACAGCATTGATACAGAAGATAAAGGTGGGGGCAGTAAGTTATTTAAACACCAAGCCATTAGTTTACGGTTTTGAGCATGGCCTTATGACGGATGAAGTGGACCTGAGTTTTGATTATCCTGCCAATGTTGCCCGCCAGTTACTGAATGATGAAATTGATGTGGGCCTGGTTCCCGTAGCCGTACTGCCAATGATGGAAAACTATCACATTATTTCTGATTATTGTATTGGAGCGGAAGGGCCGGTGGCAAGTGTATGCCTTTTCAGCGATGTGCCTTTGGAAGACATCTCGGAAGTATTGATGGATTACCAGAGCCGTACTTCTGTAGCATTATTAAAAATACTGCTTGCGGAACATTGGAAAATTAAACCCATGCTTACTTCAGCAGCAAAAGGATTTGAAGAACAGATTAAAGGCACCACTGCAGGATTGGTAATTGGCGACAGGGCTTTTGTACAGCGTCAAAAATCAAAATATATTTATGATTTGGCCGAGGCATGGAAACAAATGACCGGCCTGCCCTTTGTGTTTGCCGTTTGGGCATCCAACAAAAAATTACCGGCAGCATTTACTGATAAATTCAATTCTGTTACCGGTGAGGGTCTGCAGCATATTGACAGCATTGTAAAGCAGCAGCAATATGCCGCCTATGATTTAAGTGTGTACTACACACAAAATATTTCGTACACGTTAAACGAAACAAAGAAAGAAGCGCTTGCCCTTTTTCAAAAAATTTTAAAAACCGCACCGGAAAAAATAAGCACCTAAATTATGTACATAAAAGACAGCATTATACAAACCGGCAAAACGGTTTTAATAAGATGGCCAAAAACAGTGGTGCGCTTTTTCCAGTTTTTTAATGACTTCAGGAAATTTAAAAGTGCTGACAGCAACAAGCGGTTTTCTGTAAATGCAAAAGATATTTATCCCTGCCTTAAAGATAAAATCACTTCTACTCCTTTTGACCAGCACTATATTTATCACCCTGCCTGGGCGGCACGTATTTTGGCACAAACCAAACCCGCTGAGCATATTGATATTTCATCCATACTGAGTTTTTCAACCATTGTTTCTGCATTTGTGCCCGTAAAGTTTTATGATTACAGGCCTGCGCAGGTATCGCTTAACGGGTTGTCTTCGGAGGCCGGGGATTTAATGAACCTGCCTTTTGCGGATGCATCCATTCCCTCGCTTTCCTGTATGCATACGGTTGAGCATATTGGCCTTGGCCGTTATGGAGATCCATTAGACCCGGAAGGAGACGTTAAGGCTATTAACGAGTTGAAAAGAGTGTTGGCGCCTGGTGGTTCGTTGTTATTTGTTACACCGGTAGGGAGGTCCCGTATTGAATTTAATGCACACCGTATTTTCAGTTTTGAACAAATTACCAGTTATTTCAGCGGGCTTACGCTTGCAGAATTTTCTTTAATACCCGACAAAGGCGGATTGCTGGTAAATGCCGATCCTGCACTGGTAAAAGAACAGGAATACGGCTGTGGCTGTTTTTGGTTTAAGAAACCAAACCATAATTAATCAATAAAACGGCTTATTTTGTTGTACTATAAATTGTATAAATGGGAGTTGTAAGACGACAGTCCGTTGTTTCCACCATATTTATTTTTGCAGGCTTTTTAATTGGCGCTGTCAATATTTTCTTTTTTTACGGCAACGAAAAATATTTTACGCATGATGAATTTGGCCTTACCCGGCTACTGCCCGATGTTGCTTTAATATTTTCGGCCAGTTGCACACTCGGTGGTGCTATTGCGCTGGTAAAATTTTTCCCTTTTTATAATTCTTATCTGACCAAGCAAAAAAACGATTTGCCGCTAATAGGGCTCATTGCATGTATAATCGGGTGCATTGTTTTTTTTGTAGTGCTGCCTTACAGTAAAGATTTTTTTATTCGTAAATTTTCTGCCAAGTCTGCATTGTTTACCCAGTATTTTAACCTGCTGTACCCTTATGTGGTGGGTATGGCATTCTTCACTTATTTTGAAGCCTGTCACTGGGCCATACGGCAGTCAGTATTGCCCAATGTTTTAAGAGAACTGATCTTTCGCCTGCTGAGCCTGGCGCTTATTTTATTAATGGCATTTAAAGTAATAAGCTTTGACCAGTTTATTTTTTTATACGCTTTAATTTACCCGGTTATGGCATTGGTAATGTTCATCAACCTGGTTAATAATAAATTTTTTGTTTTTACTGGTATCAGTTCTGTTACTAAAAGGCTGGGAAAAAAAGTGATTCAGTTTACGGCATTTATTTTTATGGGTTCGTTGTTGCATATTGCTGCAACAGTAATTGGCATTATTGTTCTTGCCAGCCAGGGCCAAAATGGTTTGGGGGATGTGGCGGTATTTACCATTGCCACATATTTGGTTACACTGATGGATATTCCGCTGCGAAGTATGACAGGTATTGCCAGCGCTATTATTGCACAGGCATGGAAGGATAAAGACCTTAAACGCATTGATGATTTATATACCAAAACTGCATTAACGCTGCTGATTGCAGGTTTGTTTATTTTAGGATTGGTGCTGTTGAATGCAGATAACATTGCACTGTTCCTGGGTAAAAAATATGCAGGTATCTATTTTATTATTTTGGTGCTGGGCATTTCAAAACTAATTGATTTGGGCTCAGGATTGAATGCGCAAATATTGTTAAGCTCCAAGTACTGGAAAATTGATTTTTATACGCAGTTGGTGCTGGTAGGATTAATGCTGGCACTGAATTACTATTTAATAAAACGTTTCAGTATCATGGGTTCTGCTTATGCTACCTTAATTTCTTTTCTTATTTACAATACCCTTCGCTTTTACTATATAAAACGGTTGTTTAAACTGCAACCATTTACCATAAAAAATTTATATGCACTTTTTTTAGGGGCGGCCTGTTTTGTGCCTGTTTGGTATTTACCTTTTGTGGGCAATATCTATATCGATTCTATTTTAAAAACTATTTTGTTTGCCGCAGTTTTTGTGTGGGCCTTTTACCGTTTTAAAATTTCTGAAGATATAAACCGGGCGGTGGATGTTTATCTGGATAAAGTACTGCGGTTTTCCGGCCTTAAGAAAAAAGATGGCTGATGAACATTGCCAGTTTGGAAACAGGCCCCAACCGTAAAAGCGCTAATGGAATTTTTGCCTGTGATTTCACCGCACTCTTTATTACAACAGGTGGCTCCTGTTCTTTACAAAGTTGCTGCAACTGGTTCAAGCCACGTATTTTAAAATTGCGCAACATTCTCCAGTAAAAATCATATTGTTTCAGGGTAAGTTTGGTAATGTGGTGCTTATTCAGCATCAAAATGTTTTCGTATAAAACAACTGCGGCATCATATTGTACCGTATGTGTTACCTGGCCGGGATGGGTGCCGATGTACACCAGTTCATCATCTATATAAACAACATTGCTGTTTTGCTCAAAAAGAGTAAGGTTGAAATCTGTGTCCACACACCATTTCATACGCTCATCATAAAACAGGTTTTTATGGTTGCGGAATATTATAGTGCTTGGGTCGCCAATAAAGTTGTAAGTGGCCAAATAACTTTTATCTTTTTTCCATTGTTCCAGTTCTGCTTTAAAATTGCAGCGTAGTGGTTGTAACCCGTTATTTACAAAATCCCTATTGGCGGCAAATGCAAAAAGCGATTGTGGATGATCATCAAGCGCCTTACAGAATATTTCAAGGGCATCGGGTTTTGCCAGCCAGTCATCGTGGTGCATCATTTTTATGTATGTGCCACCGGCTTTTTTTATAGCAGCGTTCCAGTTGGCGGGGGAGCCCAACGGTTTTTCATTTTTATAATAGCGCAGGGGAAATTGATAGTGGTTTTCCTGCAACAGTTTTTCAATGCAATTGTCGGGGGAATCGTCAGTAATTATCACCTCAAAATTTACCATGGTTTGAGCTGCCAGTGAATCAAGGCAGCGCTTTAATAAATCCGGGTGTTTGTAAGCGGGGAGGCAAACAGAAACTTTTGGCGTTGCTAATGGCATATTACTGTTATCCATCTGGCAAATTTACTGTTAATTTGCGTTTATGAACAGCGCATTAATCAAAGGTATTTTTAATAAAGCCGCTTCCATTTTCAGGCCGCAAAAAAAAGTGATAAGCTGGTTAAATAAAAAAATAATCAAGCACCAGCCATACGGCAAACTCAATTCTTTTAATTATAATGGTGCCCCTGTTTATTACATTAGCCCCGGCGAGTTTTTGCATGCGGCCGATGAAATATTTGAAAACGAAATTTATAAAGCGGTTTTTAAAACTGCCGAACCACTGATACTGGATTGCGGTGCCAATATTGGTATGAGCGTGGTGTATTTTAAAAAGATTGCACCGGGTGCCCGTGTAATTGCTTACGAACCAGATACGGTGAATTTTGATTTGCTGGAAAAAAACACCAAACATCTTTCGGGTGTAACCAATGTAAAAGCGGCGGTGTGGATTAATGAAGACAACCTGGAGTTTGAAGATGTGGGTGCACAAGGAAGTAAAATTGCAAGCGCCGGCACTGACAAAAATCTTAAAATAAATATTGTAAAGGCCATTCGTTTAAAGGATGTGCTGCAACAACAGAAGGTTGACCTGCTTAAAATTGATATTGAGGGCGCCGAATATGAAGTAATAAAAGATTGTAAAGATGTGTTGCAGCAGGCAGACAATATTTTCCTGGAATATCATGGCTTGTTTAAAGACCAGCAGCAACTGCTGGAGATGCTGCAAATGGTGGATGCTGCCGGGTTTGATTTTTATATCAACTCCGCCAATGAAAATTTCAAACACCCATTTTTGAAAAATAAAGGCGATTTGTTTTACGACCAGCAGCTGAATATTTTTTGTACAAAAAGGTGAGAATATATTTATGGTAATTGTTCAGTTAAACGGAGGAATGGGTAACCAGCTTTTTCAATATGCTGCAGGATTGAGTTTGTCTTTGTATTATGATAAACCTTTGAAAGTGGATGTTTCGGCATTTGACAAAAAAAATATTGACACAAAAAGATCGCTCGAACTTTTGAACTTCAATATTAATCCCGTTTTAGCAAATTTTGAGGAATTAAAGGTTTTTTTGAACCAAAACTTATTACAGAAGCTATACAGTAAAATGAATCAAGGCTACAAAAATTATGTTTACAAAGAACCGCATTTTCATTTTGATAAAAACTTCTTTAACACACGCCAAAATGTTTTTTTAAAAGGCTACTGGCAAAGCGAAAAATACTTTGCTCCGTATAAACCTGCAATATTGAAGTCGTTTACCGTAAGGGATGAACTAATAAATTCAGTAAAACCTTTTATAGAAGAATTAAACAGTAACGAAACTGTTGCATTGCATGTGCGTCGTAAAGATTATCTGCAGCCAATTACTATGGATTTTCATGGTGTGTTAAGTGCGGACTATTATAATGCAGCAATAAAGCGTATAAAAGAACAGGTAATAAACCCTGTATTTGTTGTGTTTTCGGATGATATCAATTGGGTAAAACAAAATTTCAATTTTAATGCAACTGTTCATTTTGTTGATGAAAGCATCAGCAGCAAGTCAATAACAGATTTTTACTTAATAAGTCAATGTAAGCACCAGGTAATTGCCAACAGCTCCTTCAGCTGGTGGGCAGCCTATCTAAACCCCAATCCTGATAAAATTGTAATTGCTCCCCAGCGCTGGTTTAATAAGGCGCCATATGATACGAAGGATTTAATACCGGAAGACTGGATACGTATTTAGTACCATAACCTTGCTTTAACAGCTTTAAGATATTGCAGCGAGGCTTTGCTGACAGGGTTTCTTGTTTCTGCTTTTTGTATTTGTAAAGCGGCTTTCCAGCCTTTAAAAAAACCGCCCAAATTAAAGCCGGTTTCTTTTAAATATTGCAGCCCCCACATAAATGCGGTACTGTAAAAATATTTTTTAGGCAGGTAACGCCAGGCCACTTTGCATTTATTCACCCACATCATGCGTACCTTTTCTTCTTTGGGCTTTCGGCCTAAAGGAGATTCTTTATGAAGCATCACAATTTTATCACTGTATACAATGCTGTAACCGGCATTTAACAAGCGGTAGCTTAAATCATATTCTTCCATGCCATAAAAAAAATCCGAAGGATAAAGGCCCAGTTGCTCCATTACAGACTTTTTAACGGCATGGGCGCCACCGGCAAAATAATAAGTTTCAAAAAATGGTTTGTTTTTATAGGCATCAAACTGTTTATGCGGCAGTGCATTTACCTGCATTCGCCCGTTTTCATAATACAGCACTTTAAATGATACAATGGCTTTTTCCCTTGTGGTATTAGTCGTTTCAAATTCCTTCACAAGATTTACAAGGCAGTCTTTGTTGCCCATTACTGCATCATCATCCATCATTATAGCAATTGGGGCTGTACTTTTTTGTAATGCAAAATTTCGTCCTCTTGCCACCCCAAGGTTTTCAGGAGCATCTATATAATTTACAGGCAGCTGTGGCGTGGCTTTAATATATTCTTTCACAGCACTGTAATCTTCGGTGGAGCAGTTATTGACAACAATTACTTCCTGCAACAGGTCTGCAGCACCGTCCAGTGTGCTGATGTTCTGCAGCAACTCCAGCATATCACCGGGGCGGTTATAAGTTATTATGATAAAGCTGAGCGGTTTCATTGTTGTGTTTCAAATAGATGGCTGTATGCATTGTTAAACTGCTGTATGCCAAAATTGGCTGCAGCATAATTACTGTTATTTTTTGAAATGGCCGTAAACAATTGCGGATTGTTTTTCAATTGCAAAATATAATTTACTGCTTCTTTTACTATTGTTGCCTCATCAGTAACAGAACTGAATAAAAAACCGTTTTCATTGTTCTTTACATGCAGGGGAATGTCGCCGACAGCCGTGGCCAGTATGGCACAGCCATTATTCATAGCTTCAATAACCACCATTGGAAAACCTTCGGTGGAAGAAGTAAGCAATAACACATGTGCTGCTGCATAAATTTCATTTATGGCCGCCGGGTCATTTTTATTGCCATGAAATTTTATGTAAGAGTGATCTATGGCAGTAATGCTGTCAGAAACATCACCCAGTATTTCAAATTGTATAGCAGCATCTGATGAATGCACCTGGGCAGCTGTTTTTAAAAAAAGGTGCAGCCTTTTCTCAGGGCTGTTTCTTCCCACATACAAAACAGTGAAAGGGGCTTCTTTTTTAGGTACAATAGTATTGGTAAGCTCAATGGCATTGCCTATGTAAATGATCTTATCCGCATAGCCGGCGGGAATGCCGTAAGTTTTATAAAAATCTGTATGCTGCTTTATCCGCACCTGGCTTATCATTACTGTTTTGGTAATGAATGGCAGGAATGGAATACGTATGTAAGAAAATGTATTGAAGGAGTGAATCAGTTCATATTGTGGTACTGTCTTTTTTATCCAGGGAGAAATCTTATAACCAAAATTGCATTGACCGTTAAATACAATCGTCTTTCCCTTTTGTTTGTTGATGTAACCGCTGATAATTCCCCTGTAAATAAGATTGTTGAAGTAAAAGAACTTGTTGTCAGTATAAACAGAAATATCTTTTATCTCACAACCCGAGGCTATAAAATTTTGCAGGAATAAATTGTTGTGTGATCTTTTAGTGAAGAAGACAACACTCTTTTTTTTACCCGCTACTTTGGCTACTTCGTAATGCACTTTTTCAGCGCCACCAATATGATAAAAAGGAAAGAAAAGAAAAACGTCATACTCCTCATTCAAAGGCTTTAACAATGCCACGGCTCTTCCGACAACTATGAAAGGGAAAATAAAAATATCCTCCACAAATCGTTTTATAAGCAGCAGCCTGAACATGATTAATTTTTGAAGGTGTTTTTTATTGCTTTGCCAAACCCCATTATTAAATCCATACACATGGATAAAAAAACACGGCATACAAAACCGTTAATTTTAAAGCTGGCCACCCTTGCACCAATAAACCTTCTTTTGCAATTAAAGTGTTTAAAAAAGAAATTGCTTTGCTTCAGTTTAGTGCCTGTAACCGAAGCGGCATGAACCCTGTAAAGCAGCACGGGTTGTTGTACTTTTTCAATAGCTAAACCATCAGCACACATACGCAGCCATAAATCATAATCCTCAATATGCCGCTGCTTTGGATTGTACAGGTATTGCTGCAACACTTCCGTTCTTATCATTACTGATGGGTGGGCAATACAATTTTCTTTTAGCAGTGCTTTTTTTATTGCACCGGCAGTATTGGTCTTCCTGTCAAGCGCCCAAACGCCTTTGTCTCCACCTGCTTCATCAATAAAATTAACCCAGCCCGCCACTGCCGCAGTATTGATATGTTCATTTAAGAAATCACTTTGTAATTGAAGCCGGCCGGGTAATGCAATATCATCAGCATCCATTCGGGCAATGTATTTTCCTTTACAGAGTAAAGCAGCTTTGTTAAGTGTTTTAATAAGGCCAAGGTTTTGCCCGTTCTCCATTAAAACAATCCTGTTGTCGGTAAACTGTTTTACAATACTAACCGTGTTGTCAGATGAACCGTCATCAACCACCAGTAATTCAAAATTGGTAAATGTTTGGCTGAGCAGGCTGCTGATGGTTTGTGCAATATACTTTTCTGCATTGTATGCCGGTAGTATAATGCTTATAGCAGGCTGACTCATGTAAACAACTTTACTGTTTTTTCTTTAGCTGTGTAAATAAGCCCCAGCCAATACCTGCTGCCACCAGCAAACCAAGTAGTAGTGAAAATATGCCTGTTAGTTTATGGCCGGTTAAATAATCCTGCGGCTCAAACTTAAACTCAATATTGTATTTACCGGGTGCAAGGGCAAGACCACGAAGTACATAGTTTACTTTTGCAATAGGCAGTTCCTTGCCGTTCGCAAAGGCTTTCCATCCGGCCTTATAATATATTTCACTAAACACGGCAAACTGGTTTTTGCTGCTGCTGAATTCATATGTTACAACATCATTATCATTTTTAACCAGTTTGATGCTTGCTGCAGAATCATACTCTGGCATAAAGGGCACAGCTGTTTTAAATGACTCCTGTGCAAAAGCGGTATCCTTCGGGTTAAAGTTATCCAGTGCTTTCATCTCAGCATCTGCATCTTTTACAAAAATGATATTTTTAACTAACCATGCACTGCCCAATGCTCCGGGGTTTGGTTGGTAAGCCTGTGTTAAGCCTGCCCCGTCTTTTTGAATAAAATATTTTGTGTTCAACATATTAAACACAGGCATATTTGGCTGTGGGTTGCTTAACTGGTGTTCAATTAAATCCTGGTAAATACGCAGTTTGGCAGGGTGGTAGCCACCAACAGATTTATAGTAATAAGATGTATTGTTTTCTGTAAAGCTGTTGCCACTCATATTAAATACACGGTAGTCTGATTTATCGGCCAGTATCTCATTGTCTTTGGCTGTTTTTGTAAACACGGCTTCTTCCTGGTCTTTTTCCTGGTAGTTATCGCTGCTGAGGTAGGTTTTGTTTACCATCATCACATCAATTAAAGAAAAAATAGCAAGGCCGGCAATTAAAACGGCAGGCTTAATGGTTTTTTTCAGCAAAAGGAAGATTAATACCACTGCTGCAGCAATAAAGCCAAGGCTGCGGAAAATATCTCCCATCATCAGGCTTTTACGGTCTTCTTTTAAGCCATTAAAAAGAGATTGCACATACTCCAGCAATTGTGGCTGGTTCATAGAACGCACCTGTTTTAAAACAGACTGGTCGCTGCTGCTTAAAAAATCGAAAGAGAAATAAAACAAAAACAACAGTACAAACAAAGCGCCTGTAGCAATGAGGCTTTTTATAAAAAGTTTGTACAAGGCCTGTTTATCTTCCGTACTTATTAGTTTATCTACACACAAAACTGCCAAAGCCGGTAATAATAATTGTGGTATCACCATTATCATACTTGGTGCCCTGAATTTATTGTAAAAGGGGAGGTGGTTATAAAGAAAACTATTAAAGCCATCAAAGTAACTGCCCCAGCTCATTAATACAGAAAGTATAATAGCGGTAAACATCCACCATTTATATTTTCCATCTAACACAAACATGCCCAGTATAGCCAGGAAACAAATAATAGCGCCAACATACGGAGGGCCCGATGTTCCTGTATTGCCACCCACATCTTTAATACCACCCCAGTAAGGAGAAATGGCTCCCTGCAATTGCTGTTGTAATTGCTGCGGCATGCTGCTATATGCTTCAATCGCTTTTGATTTATCCTGGTTTAATTCACCAGGATTGCTGCTGCCGCCAAACATATGCGGCACCATCAGTACAAAAGGTTCTGTTATACTCAGGCTGTAAGCAAGCGCATAATCTTTATCTAAACCAGTGGTGGTATTGTTTCTTTTGCCAGAAGTGTCGGATAATACAGAGCCGCCGCCACGAATGGTTTCTTTCTGGTATTCAAAAGTGCCCATCAATGCTTCTGCATTGGTGGCTACACCAATAATAACGGCTATAGCAGCTAACACTACAGCAATACCTGCATCTTTAAATTCTTTTGCTTTAATAAAACGTACTAATGCAAACACCCCCATAACGGCAATGGCAATAAAAACATAATACACTATCTGCACATGGTTTACCATTACAATTAAAGAACTGAACAAAGCGGTTAGTACAAAGCCTGCAATATATTTTTTATTGAAGATGAGCAACAAAGCACCCAGTAGTGCCGGCATGTAAGCAATCGCCATCATTTTAGTATCGTGGCCCACCGAAATAATAATGGGGTTATATGTGGCATATGCAAATGCCAATGCACCAATAATACCCACCCAGGGCCGGATACTGAGGCACACACATAAAAAGTAAAAACAAATACTTGCTAAAAAGAAAAAGTTTACGGGTTTGGGCAATCCCAGCGTAATGATATTTTGAAAGTATCCTGAAACAACATTGCCGCCCACGCCGGCAATTTGAAATGCGGGCATGCCGCTGAATAAGCCATTCGTCCATAAAGGATACTTGCCGTTATGCGTTTTACTGTATTCAACTGAATTTTGTGCAGAGCCTTTCCATTGCGACACGTCGTGTTGCTGTAATACTTTTCCTTCTAATGCCGGCTTGCAGTAAATTAATGATACGGCTAAAAAAATGCCCACGGCCGCAATATGCGGAAGCAGTGCTTTAAAATTTATTTTTTTCATCTATCCTTTAAAATTAAAGCGGCAATTTAAAACTAAATACTAACAAAACAGCCACCCTGTAAGAGTGGCTGTTAAAATAATACACGATAAGGTTTACTGCCCCATTCCCTGCTGGGCATTTTGCATATTATCCATTTCGTTACGCAGGTTTTTCCGTTTAAATAACGCTGCATCAATTTTACCAAAACGCCAGTTAAAGTTCAGGCGCACTACCTGCCAGTCCCTGCGGCGCTGTGTATCATAAATCAAAAAACTGCTTTGTGCATGTGTGGCATATAAACGGGTGCGGAACACATCACTCATTTGTAAGGTGAGGGAAGCAGCATTGTTTTTTAGAAAATCTTTTTTAATGGCAATATCAACACCATAGTTTGGTTTTATATAACCCTGGGCACCCGGTAATGACTGCCCAAAGCCGCCTCCCATACCACCACGGCCACCACCACTGCTTCCTGCAGGCATCAATGTTTTTGCCTGGTAGTCTCCACTTAACTGGATTGAATAACTTTTTGGCAGCTTAAAGCTGTTATTTATTTTGGCAAACCAGCTTGTTTGGCTTTGATTAATACTGCCGGGAATGTTACCAGCCTTAAGCTGTGTATTGTATAAATTCAGGTTGGTTGATAAATCCCACCATGAAATAAATTTATCCCTGATGGTTACTTCCAGCCCGTATGTAAAACTGCTGTTGGCATTTGCATACGTCGTAAAAGTGGCACTGTCTGAAATTGCCGTGTTGGGGTTTACATCCCTGTACTGGTAACGGGTAATTAAATCGTTCGTATTGCGGAAATAGGTTGTAGCCAGTAACGAGTGGTTTTTATTAAACTGGTTCTGGTATGAAATTTCGGCAAGGTTGGTAAACTCAGGTTTTAAATCGGGGTTTCCTTTTGAAATGTTCAGCGGGTCACTAACATCCAGGAATGGAATTAACTGGAAGAAGTTAGGCCGGTTGATTTTTCTTGTAACATTCATCTGCATATCCTGTTTGTCAGTCAGTTTATAAGTAAAGAAAGCGCTTGGGAACAGGCTGAAGGGATATTTATTAGTGAATTGTTGATTTTTTGATACCAGGTTTCCTTTGTACTCACTGCTTTCTAAACGCAGGCCCAGCTGGTAAGTGAACTTTTTTATTTGCTGTGATAAAGTGCTGTAAGCAGCATATACAGCATCATTAAATTCATAATTGGTATTTATAGCATTGCCATAAAACACCTGCCCGTTATTGTCTTTATAAATATTCAGCAGGTTGTTGTAACTGCTGAAATCTCTGAAGGCAGCACGTACACCGGCTTCTACTTTTATTTTGTCTGTAATGGGGTTAGAGTAATCAGATTGTATGGTTATGAATTTGGTTGTGCCCCCGCCCATGGTATTTTGAAAAAGATTCAGGCCTTTGGCAGCACCTGAAGCCAGGAACTGCTGCTGGTAGTTATCAGAATTGTTATCGTTTTTACTGTAGTTATAGTTTAAGTCTGCTGTTAACTCTTTACCAGCTTTGGGATAATTGTGTTTATAACTAAATGTAGCGCCATAATTCCTGAAGTTGCCAATGCTGGATGAATTACGGGTTGCCGATTCGTGGGAGACGTAAGAGCTGTAGGTAGTATCGTTAAGGCTGTTTAGAAAATCCTTTGTTTTAAACTGGCCACGAACAATATTACCACCAATAGTAAGTGTGTTCCGGTTGTTTAAAAAATAATCCATACCCATACGGCCAAAACTGAAGAAGCCCCTGTTAACAGGGTTATTGGTTTGTAAAGAATGCGCAAAACTGTTACTGAAGAAATCTGTTCTTTCTGTTTTTACTTCGCTCTTTGATTTACGCATGCCCAGCATGGCACTTGCAAAAAAGTTTACTTTTCCCTGCTTAATATTAATATCACCTCCGCCACCCGGCCTGCCACGGCTGTCGATACTGGCACGTACATTACCATTATAACCGGCCTTGCGGTTTTTCTTCAATACCACATTTAATATACCGGCGCCTCCACCGCTTGCATCGTATTTGGCACTGGGGTTGGTTATCATTTCCACACTTGCAATAGCATCGGCAGGTATTTGATCTAATGATAAAGTACTGGGGCGCCCATCTACAAAAATTTGCGGGGCAGCATTACGCATGGTAACGTTGCCATCAATATCCACGTTAAGGCCGGGCACGTTTTTCATTACATCCACTGCCGTACCACCAACGCTCACTAAATTTTTTTCTACATTAAAAACTTTGCGGTCTATGTTCATGGTAAGTGCGGGAGCAGAGCTTACTACTGTTACACCCTGTAATTGTACGGCGTCAATTTGCAACTTAATATTGCCAAGGTCCTTATCCACGGCATTCAGCATACTGGTCATATCGCCGCTGCGCATGGCAGCAAAATTCAGGTCAAAATTTACTTTGGCTTCATGTGTTTTAAAACCAATAGCGGTTATTTTTAGCCGGTATACGCCCATTACGGCAAGGTTCTCCAGGCTAAACTCACCTTTTTTAGTGGTCAGCATTCCGCTAACTACCATGTCTTTTCTTTTTTTGGTAGCAGAATCAAGCCTGTTTTGAATGAGTTGAACCGAGGCAGCTTCAATTGGTTTGCCACTTGTGGAGTCGATGATCTTTCCATAAAAATGGCCAACATTCATATTTTGGCCGCCCATTTGGCCACGCATACCACCACTGGGCATTTGGGCGGAAAGGCTTAAGGTTATTAAAAAGGCAATAAGGGTAAATCCGGGTCGCAGAATCTTCATAAAAGAATTTTATTGTTTAGACGTTTATATTGCAAAAATCTGTTGAAGCAGCATTTTTATTTTGCTTAAATGTGCCGAAAACTTGATGACAGATATTAATAGTTGATGAATGGCGTTTTTCCTGTATTGTACTATGAACTGCAAAATTACCCTGCTGTTAAAAAGGTAAGGAGCACCTGAAGCACTCCAATAACAAAGCCCAGCACACCGCCAATTATTTCCACGAAAAAGAATTCTTTTTTCATTATATCGTTTAAAACCACTTCCAGTTTGTCGGATGAAAAGCCTTGTACTTTTTGTATAACTATTTGCTCCAAATCAAGGTCTTTTTTCAGGTTGCCCATGTATTTCTGCATCAGCTCAGGAAAAATTTGCTGCAGTTCTTTCATAAACCCGTCTTTCAGCTGGTTAATTGTTTTGTCGCCAATGAACATTGAAATCAGGGGGAATGTATCACTCAATTTATTCCGGATAAACGAATCTATATGCGTTTCCACATGCGGCATTATTTTATCCAGGTTTTCTTTGCTGGTTATTTTTGACTCTATGTCACTAAAAGAAAGCAGCTCGCTGCTTACCAGCCTGCCGAGTTTTTCTGCAAACTGTTGTTGCCTTTTTGGAAAAATACCATGAAGTGTAAAACCCAATATTTTCTTAGGCTGCCTCGGGTGGAAAAGCATTTTAATTGCAATCCAGTTGGTGAACCAGCCTATAAATGCCGATATGATTGGAATAAGAAGCAGCCACCAGTTCATACTTAAAAAATTTGGCTGCAAAGGAACGGCATTTGCAAAAAGCCTCAAAATGTATTTTGGCGAAGAACTGTTTTTATGTATTTTTGCCGCTCAATAAAACGGTGGCTATAGCTCAGTTGGTTAGAGCATCAGATTGTGGTTCTGAGGGTCGCCGGTTCGAGCCCGGTTAGCCACCCCCAAGAGGACAAAGCAGAAAATTCCTGTTTTTGTCCTCTTTTATTTTGGCTGAAAGCCATGCCCATATTGTATATTAGCTTGACAGCTTCGTTCACTCTGGTGGTTCGAAAGTGTTCTCCGTCAAATTCCAATTTTTCAGGAAACATCGAACCAACTATATTTCTTTTAACCTCTGCATTGCCGGAAGTATATAATGAATCAATAGTCTCCAGAACAACCAGTGATTTCTCTATAAGCGGTTGAATATTAGTGAAGGTATTCATATCAGCTATTTGTTGTTCGGCCTTAATTATTCCTTGTTCACATTCCTTTTTAATGGTTCGAAAATCGTCCGCTTCGATGCTGTCGCTCAACATTAATTCTCGGGCCTTAGATTCCCTGGAGTTGAGGCGGTTTATTTCTTCTTTGAGGGAATTGATGGTCTTATTTCTGTCATTGCCGGCCTGGTCATATACATCTTTCAATGTCAATTTGTACAATTCCTTTACAGCCGGATCCGGTTTATATTTTTGTAATTCTTTTATCATGGCATTATTGACAATTTCTGCCTTAAAACGAACACCGCAGGCACTGCTACAATGATAATAATCGTAATATTGTTTTCTTCCACGACTACTGCTTGCTGTTAGCAGCCGGCCGTCTTTAGAGCATATAATGCTTCCTCTAAGCGGGAATTTTTCAGGGGCTCCGATAGATACTACCTGGTACCTGCGACGACCATCTAAAAACGCCTGGACATCATAAAACAACGCCTCGCTGATGATTGCGGTATGAAGTCCTTGCACCATTTGAGCCGCTTCAGTTTTATAAGCCTTTACTATTATTTTCCCCATATAAATGGGGTTTCTTAAAAGAGTCCAAAACCCATTTTTCTGGAGATTAAAACCACGCTCTTGCGCCTTTTTTAAAATACTTTCAGATGTATATTTTCCGGTCGCCAGTTGTTCAAAGATCCATTTGGCCATTGGCGCATCTTTATTCGGCGCAATATATCTTCTGCCGTCAGGAGTTGTCAGATTATCATAACCAAACGGGGCCTTACCCATACAACGGCCTTCTTTTTGTGCACGGCGTTGCCCCGCAATTACATTCAAAGCACGGCGGTCATTTTCCACCTCAGGTGAAGCGAGATAAAATGCAAGCATTATTTTGTTTTCCGGAATTTCAAGATCAAGTGGCTGTTCTACTGCCTGCGGCTCAGCACCAAGATTATTGAGTAGTTTTATCATCTGATATGCATCAGCAGCATTCCTGCTGAATCTATCCCATTTTGTAAAAAGAATCAGGTTAGCTGAATGCTTAAACTTCCTCAACTGAAGCAACATTTTATTGAACTGTGGTCGTTCAAAAGTTTTAGCACTGGCATCTTCAATATAGGTGGCAAGAACATGGTAGTTGTTAATGCTGCAATAGCGTAGTAAGGTTTCTTCCTGGCTACGCTGGCTATATCCTTTTGTTTGCTCCTCTGTGCTTACCCGTACATAGAGAATTGCTTTTTTCATAAAAAACCGTTTTCGTTAGGTATGCTAAATTATACAAAAAATCGAGCATAATTTTCGCCTCATTTTCATTAACAAATAATCCGTTGTCTGCCAAAACTTTGCGGGCTTGTGAAGGTGATATTTTTTGTATAATTGGAGAGTGGAACATCGATTTAAATGAAATTACATTTACTACAGGCCTTTTAAATAGACTTTACTATTGTCAAAACAATTATGCGATGGATAATAATAAATGTAGCCAAATTCATGTAAATTATTCATACACTTGTTATAAGTATAACGGGCATTTATTTTGGCAAACTTCATTATACTTCTTCTTAAAATAATTACAGGATTGACACCTCCATTTAAATTCCATTGTTGCAACAAAGCCATGTATAGA
This sequence comes from Ferruginibacter sp., assembly GCA_044225995.1. Lineage (GTDB taxonomy): Bacteria > Bacteroidota > Bacteroidia > Chitinophagales > Chitinophagaceae > Ferruginibacter. The sequence continues at coordinate 27,721 of JBGAHV010000038.1, forward strand.
CTGATATGCGTGGTCCCGATCCTTACATCATCTTCAATAGCTTCATAAAATTGAGTCATTGCAGGGAAAAGTTCCATTACTTAAACATTATTTTTAAACTGAAATACTGCGTTTAGAATATTTTGAATTCCCGCCACGTTTCTTCTTAAGTAGTCCTTTGTTCCCTGGTCCCTGGGAATCATTTTCTGTTTCTTCAGTTTCCTGGTTATTCGTTTGTTTCTTTTTTAAATGAATTTGCTTTTCTAACAAACGATTTTTTAAAAACCGATAAGCCTCGTCCACAGATATGCCAACCTGCCCCTCAAAGAGATAAAAACGCTGACTTATATCAAATTTGCTTTTTACAGGATTGATGCTACCAAATAATTCCTGGTAAGGAGCGCCTTGCCAATATTTTAGTTTAAGGCCTGCAGCAATTGCGAAACCTTCTTCAGTTATTTCCAGTCTGGATATATTTTCCATAACTGCTTCCAATTGCAGTTCTTTTTCCCAACTTGCCTTGTCATTCCAGTTCAATTGCTTTTTGGAAGAAAAGTCAAATGCGTTTTTCCAATCAATTTTTTTCATCAAATTTTCAAGATTGACGATGTCAATGTCGTTAATAATCGAATTAGCTGTAATCAATTCTGTTTGAAGGGTTGCATCATAATACCTTAGTAAATAAGCATCATGTTTTATGTCCTTTTCAATGAAAAATTGAAAAACTAACTGCTCATTGCCTTTCTCAATTTTTTGCGGCAGAAAAAAATGACCAGGATTAAAGCAAATTCTTTTTAATAAAAAATTTCCGGTGTTTTCAAAACCCAGAGAGTGCAATTGTTTCTCTAATGAAATGATATTTTCGATGTTCATGATAATGCTTTTTAGTAAAAGGAGTGAGGAGTATTTTTTAAGATACTCCTAAACCTTTTTTATGGCTTTCTCTTTTTTTGGGCAATAGCGTGTTGTCTTTTTGTTTGCCTAATAGTTCTTTACCCGGCTTCACTTCCTTGCTCAGCTCTTTTTTTTTATCATTGCCCATATCTTCCTTTACAGCTTTGCCGGCTTCTGTTTTACCAACGGATTGATATTTCTCTACTGATTCCTTTGCAACCATTTTCATGTTGGAATCATACAGGTTAACCTTTTTAAACTGGGGATCAGCTTCAATAAACATTTTGTGACTGCTGCCATCCTTTTCAATGGTTACAGATTGCACGTTTCCTTTCTGTAATGATTGCATTAATGCTTTTTCTTTTTCGGGATCCTTTAAATCTGCGATGGCAAATTTCCCAACCGCTGTTTTCAAATTAAAACCATAGTTTTCATGGTACTGCTTTACTTCAAAGTTGTTTTTGTTGTCCTTATTGCCTAAGTCCAGTTGCAACCAGGCTTTATAAGGCTGGTTTTCCTTAGTTACAAGGTCTTTGTGCACGGCACGGCCATCCAGTAAATTGAAGGCCTCCTTTGAGGTAATGCCTTTGCCCTTATTGATGTAAAAGGTTTGTTCCATTTTTTCACCATTTTTTTTTTGCAGGGAGGCATTATAACTGTTGAAAAAATACATGTCTGTTTGATCAGACTTTTTAAAATTCAATGTGGCTTCAAATGGTTTTTTGTTGATCTCCGCATTGTACTTCAATTGAAATTCAGGCTTGCCTTCAACCAAGTTTTTTTCAAGGGCATCTTTAAGATTTTCACCAAAGCCCATGTATTTGATATTATCTGTCAAATACTTTAAATTCTCGTTGTTCATAATACTTGTTTTTATTTGTGAATTAATATTTGATGATTGTTGGTCTATATGGTCAATTAATGCATCAGTAAACGGGTTGCCTTCATAATTGTATAAACCATTTGCGTCAGGATTATTTGAAAGCCCGGTAGTACTTGTGCCGTAAGGAATTTTATTAAATACATCCCAAAGGGAATTAAAGTGAATGACAGCGTAATTATCGTAATCACTATGGTTGTTAAATGCAAATTCCTTGGCCTCAGTTTGAGATTTGAAAAATTGTATAGCATCTTTTTCAATGAAATACAGGGATCCATTATAAGCCATCCAGTTTTCGCCTCTTATTAATGCATCATTGCATAGTTCCAGCACCTCATCTGATATAACATGTTCATTATTCATTGTAAATCCGGAAGTGTAATGGCCTTAATAATTTTATTATTATGCACCCTTAGCAGTAGATGCCTGCCGCCATTTTTTTCATTGATTTCAATGGCCAGGTATTTCGCATCAGGAATAGTGAATTTTTCCAACGCAACCACTATGCTGTTTTTGCTATTTGCTTTAACCTGTTTGATATTGCCTGCAATGAACAGCGACTGCAATTCATTTTCCTGGGTGGCTGTTCTTTTGCTTTTATGTTTGTCCCTGATATAAAAGCGCAGAAAATCGATGTCATAATCCAGCGGACTGTTATTCGTTATCCATAGTTGATAGTAAATAGTATTTTCTTTGATGTAAATTCCCGCAACCTGTCCTTCCACATCCCAGCTATGGCTGCGGATGCCACGAAGCGTTAAAGGATTATCTGCAATACCTCTGGCATATTCCGATAGGGGAACCTGCTGTTGTACCGGAACCTGGTAAATCCAAATGGCCGGTGTTTCGGCATATTGAACAGGGAAGGCATATACGCTGCCATCAGTAGTAACTACACTTAAATTGGTAAACTGGAAATCCTTGGTGGCTGCTTTTACCAGTAGAATATTGTCTGCATCTTTTACAGGTTGTATTAATATATCCTTCGTGCCCCGGTCCACATGACGGATGGCGAATGGAAATACAAGGGTGGTGGTCTTATCAGTGCTGATTTGTACCGTTTGTGCATTGCCCAATAATTGTAACAGGCAACTGGTGAGAATGATGATTAAATATTTCATGATGATGATTTTTAATTTTCAAAAATTATTGTTGTTTATCTTTTAATAAGATCCGATAACCTGCTTTCACCTGCACCTTAACCAGTTTAACTTTTTTACTTAACAGGTTTTTTGCGGTTTCAATTCCTGCGCTTGCAGCCTGCGCTCCAATTGAGGGATCGAGACTTCCCAGTGCCACAGACTGCAGGGCATTATCAGTTGATTGTTTGGCCACATCACGGCTGATAGCACCAGGTATATAAATACCCGCCAATCCATCCATATCATATACTTCCATCTTAACCGGGAAAAGAGAATTGCCTTCTCTTATGGAATTGATATTGATTTCCAAACGCTCATTATTTAGTGTTACGGTGCCGAATACAAAATTCCCTTTTGGAATACAATGCTCACTGATATATACCGGCGAACATAGCCTGAGTTTGATCACAGCTCCTGATACCAATGTTTGGGTTTCATGCACGACAGCTTCGATCGCATTCTGTGTAGTATTTTCGTTGGCTTCTGTAGTTCCAAAGAAGCTTTCAGCGGGAGAGGGGAGTTGCTGAGTGACTGGAGTATCCAATAAACTGAAAGTAGATTTGTATACTTCTTTATTTACTGAGAAAATGGTTTCTTTATTTACCGGCGCATTCACTTTTAATTTTTCAGTTACTCTTTCCGGGTGTTGAATGTCCAGTATCTTTTCCAGCATGCCACTCAACTGTTTCATTTCCGGATCTTCGGATTTATTGCCGGTCGCAGATTGCAGCATTTGTTCCAGCCTGTCAACATCGATTGACCCTGCTCCCGTTTGATTGTACAGATTTGTATTGTCTGTTTGACTTGCAGTAGTGTTGCCATTTGATTTTAGTGCTGCATTTAATTGTGCCAGTTTTTGATATACCTTGGTTTCATTGGGGTCTGTATATGGGCTATTGGTATAGCCATTACTGTATCCCTGATTTGAATTTCTGTTAGCAGTGACAGAAGGATTTCTTTCAGAAAAAGCCGCCAGAATACTGTCCGCTGCCACAGGAGGTTTAACAAAATAAGGATCATCCTTCATTTGTTGCATGATCTTTTCTGAATCAGACTGTGCCTTGTCGTAATACGCCAGTTTGTCCATCGTCCGGTCATCCTTAAGTGCCGCTCCAGGTAATTCCAGGTTTAATCCTGAGGTGGTTTTGACGGATTCGTTCGGGCTTCCTTTACCGCCACCTAGCGCCCAGAATGCCATCGTAATAAATGGGATAACTAATGCTGGTAATACCAGCAACATTTTTCTTTGGCGCAACATTTTTGTTGTTAGCTGTTTCATGATTTATTCTTTTAGTGATTGTTGTAATTCGTATAATTTTTTTAGTTGAAATGTACTGTCCATTAATCCCGGTCTTTTTAGCAGGATGCTGTCAGCGATTCTCTTTCCTTTTGTGGTTTGATTAAGGCTATCTATATATTGATGGAAGCGGATTATTTTATAGTATTCCTTTTCGGGTATGAGACTATTACTTAGCGTTTTTTCCTCTCCAGTTTTTGTGGTGTATTTCGGGACATGAATTTTTGAAATGGAGTATCCTTTTTTAGGCTTTTGTATAATACTTGATGCAATGATGTACAAGCTGTACAATGAGGCCAACAATACAATAATTATGGTGAAATATTTTTTAGTACGCAATGAAAAGCGTTCGGAGTTTCTTTGCATAAAGTAAGCCCATCTGAATTGGAAAGCGGTAACCTTTCCAACAATACCATTAACCAGTTTATCCTGTAATGGACTGGTTTCCGGAGTTTTCTTTTTCCTTTTAAATAAATTAAACATGATTACCTGTTTTGAACTTTAATGTCTTTATTTAAAATAGTAGCCCAGCGTTCGATTAAAAATCCATGCGGATTATTATCAGAACGTGAAATATTACGCAGGTACCCCTCTGTGATTAAACTTCTGGTTACGGTACTGGTAGTACGAACAATGGATTGCGTTCCGTAACACCGGAAATAATAGGGTGTTTGGTTGAGGTCCACCATCACACTGTCGATGCTGATGGTCTGGCTGATATTGCCTGAAATGATATTGGTGAAATATCCGCTTTCTTTTAAATTATCATACTGGCGCTTTGCTGAAATGTCTGCCAGGTACAATGCTTTGGTGATATTGGTCTGGATTAGTTTTTCATCCGGGTCAAGGGTGAAAAAATACTGGTGAAAGGTTTTAATATGGTCTTTGGCTTCTACAGGAATATTATCCTTTCTTTCACCGATACTGGCTTCCAGAGCTTTGCCGTTGGATAAGATGTAAATCTTTGATTGGATATGGCTGACCAGCTGAAAACTTTTGTACATGGAGAAACAACAGATTCCCACACAGGCAATGATCAGCAGCATACTGAATGTTCTTACATATTTAAAAGCACTGTCAATATTTTTCATTTGTTTAAACATCTTCGTTTCTTTTTATCTATTAACTTATTTGCCTGATAACCTGTTTTTCATGTACTCACTGGTGCCATTACCATTGCCAGAGGAGAAGCTATTAGAAACACTATTCATTATTGCACCACCTGCAGAAATCGTGTTATTCGTTACACTTCTTGTAGTGGCATTAAAACCGGAAGTGACTTTATGCAGAAAACTGTTTTGACCGCCTGCTTGTATGATATAATTGGCTACACTGGGAATGGTAAAATATCCGCAGATGCCAATGATCATAAAGACCAGGTAGGCCATATCAGTGGAAGAAAAAAAAGTATCGCCCTGTGATTCGATTTGGGAAATATCTAGTTTGAGCATATTCTCCTGGATCTTACCCATGATCGCACCGAATATATTGGCTACCGGTAGCCAGAGGAAAAAGTTTAGATAACGGGCAAGCCAGGAACTGAGGGTATGCTGAAATCCATCAAAGACTGCAATACCAAAAACCAATGGACCCAGAATCGCCAGTACCACCAGATTAAAAGTTCGGATAGTGTTAATGCAGAGAGCTGCTGCTTCATAGAATACTTTTAGGATTTCAGACAACCATTCTTTAATGGAGTTCTTGAAATTGTAATAGAATTTGCTCATGGCAAATTGTACAGAATTGCCCACACCAGCAATCCATCCTTCTTCAGAAGGATCTTCATTGTAAGTATATTGGTACCATTTATCCCGGTCACCTTCTCCTGATGCACCAACATACATCTGCCAGTAAATGGTTTTCTTGATGGCTTCTTCCTTTGCTTTTAATAGGGTTGCGATAGCTTTATCAGAATTTTCTACCATGCCTTCTGTAGCCGTAACAGTGGGTTTCATTACCCCATTGATCATAGCGATTACCGAAGGAAAGATGAGCACGGCAAAACCCAAAACAAATGGCCGGAACAAAGGATAAAAATCAATGGGTTCTGCATTGCTGATATGCCGCCAAACCCTTGTAGCAATATACCAGGTAGCTGCAAATCCTGCAATGCCACGTCCCACACCAATCAATTGGCTGCACATTGGCATCATATCATCGTATAATGCATCCAACACAGAATGCAGGCTATGAATTTCTGTGGCGACCTGCGCCTGTAATAAATATGGAACCATCATTCCCACTGTTGCCATAAAAGCAACCCTTACGCACTTTCCCATAAAATTGGTTTTACTTATTTCACATCATGTAATTTTTGTATTATGTCCACGTCGGATTTTTCTTTGGAACGCTGGATACTCAGTATGGATGTATTGGAGTTAAAATGCCGAAGAAAAACCATCTTGTCCTGCATACCGGAATAAATTTGATCAATACGTTTCAGCCGCTCATCATCTGTCATCCGCAATTGATTGGCGGTTAAAACTGTTGCCAGGTCATCCAAGTGTTGCAGGCTTTGTTTAAACAGGTTGCTGTAAACCCGTGCGATATAATCAATCTCCTCCTGCCTGAACCAGTTATTGTTTTTAAACCGGGTAAAAGCTGCTTTGTACTCTTTTACTAATTGCAACTGCAGGCTGATAATATCCGCTACCTTTTTATATTTCTGCACAGCGGGACTAACTTTTAATAAGCCATCCAGGAAGGTTTGATGTAAACTGAAATTTCCTTCGGAAATATTTTTAATAGTGGTATACCCACCGTATAAGATTTCATAGGCTTTTTTCAGGTCACTTAATATTTGTTTAAACTGGGCGAGCTTTTCAATATTCAATGCCAGCTGCTGCAATTCTTCTGCCTGGGCACTCGCTTTTGCAGTGCTTACAGCTAAGAAGAGTATGATGATTATCTTTTTCATGGTGCGCTCTTTTGATTTTAAAAAATAGCATTATTTAATTCCATACCAATCCCTGCTTTGTTTTAATTCATTGCTTTCTTTCATTCGCTGCATAGCCATGACCAGCGTTTCCTTGCTGAAATGTTGAGTAAATACATAATTGCTTTGCATTTGAATATACAGGTCATCAATACGTTTTATCCTCTCGTCGTCTGTCATTTGGTATTGTGCTGCAGCTAATACTTTATACAATTCTTCCAGGTTATTGCCTGTGTCATCAAGCAGTTTGCTGAATACAGAATAGATATAGTTGATTTCAGTATTGCTGAATTGTTTACTTGCCTTAATCTGTTTATAACTGCTTTGATAGTTTTTAATGATTTGTACCTGAAGGGTTATAATATCTGCTACTTTCTTCAGGTTTTTTATTTTAGGATTAACGGCTTTAAGTTTATCAAAGAAAATGCGGTGAAGGCTAAACTCACCATTCTTAATATCCGCAATAGTAGTGAGTCCGAATTTTGCAATTGCCATTGCTTTTTTCAGGTAGTTGATCAGCACTTCGTTTAATCCAATTTGTTTCAGGTATAATTTTACCTGTTTGGATTGTCCATAAGATGACAAGAGAGAAGCGAATACAATGGTGACTGTAATGAGTAGCTTTTTCATAACTTTTTATTTAATGCCATACAATGCCCTTACCACATCAATATCCTGCTGATCCTTTGCCCGGTGCAGGCTCAGTAATTTATTTTGTGTATTAAATTGTACCAGATCCGCATAGTTTTTATCTACCTGTTCTGCGGCACCGTCGATAATTTCTAACCGCTTGGCATCTGACATCTGAGTACTGAATGAATTGATCACTATAAAAATCTGGTCAATATTTTTGGCACTTTGTTCCAGAATGCCTGAATACACTTTTTCCATATAAGCAATTTCTGCTGAGGTAAAATGTTGGTCCTGCTTAAATAATGCGAATGCTTTTTTATAAGCATCGACCAGCAATATGTTTTTCTGTGTCAGGTCTTTGATGCGCTGGTAATAGGCAATAATGTTTTTTACTTTCTGTAACTCTTCGAAATAATCCTTGTACAGTGTTCGCTGTTTTTCCACCCAGCCTGAAATTTCGTCGAGCTTTAATTTAGACATGGTGTTTTCCAATGCCTTTTGCGCATTCTGCAGCCAAATAGTTTTATTCTGCACTTTCTGCACAGCCAGGTCAATTGCTTTAATGATTTTTATTAATATTTCTTTGATGATGCCAATCTGCGCATGGCTTTGCTGTACAGGTGCCATACTTAATCCAACGCACAATATCAGCAAGATTATAATCTTCTTCATAGTTGTAAGTTTTAATAATTCAAAAGGGTTTCATTTTTATTTAAATTATTTTCTTCATTCGTCAAAATTTGTAATTATAGTTTCTTGTACATCGTTGTTCCCATCCACATAATTTCTTTTTTCGGATCAAATGATAATACTCTCCCATTATTATTAATGAATATCGTTTTGGTCTTAACGTCATATGTTCCGGTCCATTTTGCAATTTTATATTCAGGTGCTTTGTCTTTTGCTGCATTTATAAACTCAATATGGGAACGCCTGGTGATTCGGAAAGTTTCGCTGCCATTTTCTGTTAATGGCTCCAGCAATAAAGTGTCTTTTGTTTGATTAAACTCAGTTGACCAGTCTGCGCTATAAGTGCCCGGAATGAAAACTTTTACCGTATCAGCTTGAATCAGGTTGTTACAGCTCAGTATCACTACAACTAAACCAGCCAGTAAAAATGCACTCATCTTCATAAAGATTATTTTTTGTGTTAACCCATTCGCATATCTGCAGCCATGGCTGCAATTCCTTTTTGAATACTGCCATATTTTTTTGCATAAGCCTGCATCTTAACTTTCTCAGTTTCTTCTGTGGTATAGGCCAGGTATTCTTCCAGTGAAACTTCTGTTCTGTACACACGGGAAAGAATACCACCAAGTGAAATAAAAACCTCCTTATATTTTTTTGTGGGGTCATTCGCTTTATTGACAGACAGAACTAAAGCCTTTTCTTTCTCAGTTAAACCGAGTAATTCCTGTATTTGATCAAACTTATTCTGGTACTTACTTTGGTCCAGTAATATTTTGCAATCACTGTTATTAATGATAGCCTGCTTAACCACAGGGGAGGAGATAATATCTTCAACCTCTTGTGTCACCACAATGGCTTCTCCAAAAAATTTGCGTACCGTTTTAAAAAGGTATTTGATGTATTCCGCCATTCCTTCTTTGGCAATGGCTTTCCAGGCCTCTTCAATCAATATCATTTTACGGATGCCTTTCAGCTTCCGCATTTTAGAAATAAACACTTCCATAATGATAATGGTGACAACAGGAAATAAAATCGGATGATCTTTAATGTTATCCAGTTCAAAAACAATGAAGGGTTGTTGTAATAAATCCAGGTTTTCCTTGGCATTAAGCAAATAATCAAATTCACCGCCATTATAATATGGGCGTAGTACATACAGGAAATTGCTCACATCAAAATCCTTATCCTTAACATTATCTCCCAAGAGCACAGTTACAAATTCATCTTTCAGGAATTCATAAAAACTGTCAAAACAGGGAAATAGATCGGGCTGTTTTTCCAGTTTATCAAAATAGAGTTGCAATGCATTGGACAAGGCAACATATTCACTTCGGTTGTACGTTTCATTGTCTTTTTTCCATAAAGCCAGCAACAATGTTTTAATACTTTCTTTTTTTTCTGTATCCAGTACATCACCATATCCGATGTAGAATGGATTAAACCGAATGGGATCCTTTTCTGAATAAGTGAAATAATAGCCATGCACCATATCGCATAAGCCCTTGTAGGAATGTCCTACATCCACCAGTACCACATGGGTACCTTGCTCATAATAAGAGCGTACCATATGATTGGTGAAAAATGATTTACCACTGCCGGAGGGACCTAAAATGAATTTATTGCGGTTGGTGCAGATGCCTTTATTCATAGGCTCGTCTGATATATCTACATGCACCGGCCTTCCTGTCAAACGGTCGCCTAATCTTATACCAATGGGAGATAGGGAGGACCTGTAATTGGTTTCCATATTAAAAAAGCAACAGGCCTGTGGTGAGAATGTATCGAAAGTATCATTCATTGGAAAATCTGCAGCATTGCCTGGTATACCAGCCCAGAATATTTGTGGCGCACCTTCGGTTTCAATTTTCGGAGTGGCATCCATCTGTGTGAGCGCAGAAGAGCAGAGATTACGAATTATTTTAAGTTCATCTCTGTTAGATGTCCATGCAAGAATATTAAAATGTGCTTTTACTGGTAAGCGTTGTTCAGCAATGGCTTCATTTAAAAACTGGTCAGTGGCTTCCTTGGCAATAGTGTTTTCCCTGCTGTATGCTGATAATGATTGTAAACGCAGGCGTTTACTTTCGAGTTTCTGTAAAGTTTTGGGACTGTCTTCAATAAAAACAAATTGATTATAAATATGATTGCAGGAAAGCAGTTGCCCAACAGGTGATGCAAACCCCACACTGAATTTGGTCTTGTCCGTGGAGTATTTATCATAATTGATTCTTGAGCCGCATAGCGCCGGTACAAACTGTGCATCTGCCATAGTATATAGCTGGCAATGATTTTCCCCGATCATCCAGTCGGGATGAAATACAATATCCCTTAAAGTCTCATCATCAGACTGCAGGTTAATATACTGGCTGACTATATTGATCAGTTGATCATTGTTTAATTTTTGTAAAGCCATAAATCCACTGTCTGATAGTATCTTTTCAAACTGCCCGACATGGTTCATAAAATCCTGAAAGTGTTTGGGCTGAATCGTTTCTTCAGGAACCATACTCCTTTTTAACAGGCTGGAGAATACTGAACTGGATACTTTGCGGTTGGCAGGTTTCTTGGTCAGGAAAATATAAGCCTGGTGATCGAGGAAAGGTCTTTCATTAAAAAATCTATCACTGCTGCGGCTGAGAAAACTATTGTCATCTTTAATGAACTGTGGTTTAAAACTGGTTTCTGTGAACCAATCCTGTTTATGTAGAATGGAATGTGGTGGTAATACTTTAATAGCTTTAATCCACGCATGATGCAACGCTTCATATTCTTCATTGCTTAAGGTAAACAGCTCCGGTAACTCGACTTTAAATGCAACTGTAATGTCTCCCATTTTGGAAAGCAATGCATCATGTTCTGCACCATATATCGGTAATAGATCAAAAAGATTTTTCATGGTGCAATGATTTTTTTAATAATTGGATGGAGTAACTCTTAATGACTTTGGGCACCGCTTTACGGGCAATTTTTTTCATTAATCCAAATTCTCCATAGCGGTGACTAAGCCGGTACACATAAAGGAACAATGCTGTACCCAGGGAGACGATTACAAACAGGCAGAAAAAGATATTTATCCCACAGATGTACATGATGGCAAAAATGATCAGCAGCGTAACCAGTCCTCCACCCAGATACCAGATATACTGAGCTTTCAGTCCCCGGAATTCAACCGGTTTGTTGATACCTTTATTGATATTATATACACTGTTACTCATTGTTATACTCTTAAGCTTTGTTTCTTTTTTTTCTCCGGCTCTTTCCTTACCAATAGCCCTTTTCCTTTTTTCTTTTCAGTACCTTCCATTTTAATGACCGGTGTTTCTTTGTGCTCAGTATTATTGCCATTGGCTTGTTTCATTTGGTTCTCCTGGATCTTTATGGTAATTTCCCTTTCCAGTGCTGAAACAGATTTTTTTAATTCCGCCAGCTCTGTTTCCTTTTCAAATGGTTTGGCAATTAAATTTTTTAGCATAGGTATATTCTGTTCCAGTTCAGCAAGGTTCTTCTGATATTTTTCTTTCAGTCCTTCCACACGGTCAATTGCATTTAAGAAATATCTGGCTGCAATCTTCGGGTTATCGGTGTTGATATGTCCCTGGTTCCATGAGTATTTAACTTGGGTCTTTGGACTCTCAGCATAAAATGTGTTGTAATATCGATACATCAATCTGCCATTATCTTCAAGTGCTTCTGATTGTCTTCGGATCATCAGGTTAAAACCATATAGGCTGCCAATCATCTCATCATCTTTGATCGGTGTTTCCGGTTTCCAAGCTGCATTGAGTTGAATAAGCCTTATGCCTATAGCTTCAGCATCTGCTAACTGATGTCCCTGAAGTTTAATCGGATTTGATTTGCTGCCATCAGGTTCAAATGACTGCTGTTTCTTATAGCTATTTTCATCATGGATAAGTTTATCAAGAAAGTCCTTTGTTGAAGCCGCTTCCTTTTGTAAATGCTCTAATTGGAAACCTGCTCTTACTGATTCTTTATGATGTGCACTGCGCAAAGATTCCAATACTGCAATTTTCTTTTCCATTTTAGATTTTTCCAGTAGGGAAGTGTCGCCGGAAAGAATGGCGATATATTCTGAAAAATTCATGCCGCTCTTTTCATCAATGGAACCTTCATCAATTGTCCGCACATTAAGCGAACAGTTTTTCATTTGTGAAATAAAGGTTTGCTTATTCTTCAACAAGTTGAACTTATAATTATCCAGCGATTGCTCAACAGCGTAGATATAATTTTTAACCTTATTATCATAGAATTCTTTAGCAATGAAATTTCCCTGCCTGCCACCACGACCGCTTCTTTGTACCAGTTCCGATGGCTTCCATGGAATATCCAGGTGATGCATCCCAACAATACGTTGTTGTACATTCAAACCGGTACCTGCTTTTTCTGTACTGCCAAATAAAAACCTGATTTCCCCTGCATTCATTTTTCGGAACAGTTCAGGCTTCTGCCGGTCTGTCCAGTCATGAATAAAACTGATCTGGCTTGCAGGTATATTATATTGGTTAATTAAATTTTCTTTAAGCGCATCGTAAATATTGAACTCATCAGGTTTGGGGGTACCAATATCACTGAATACGATTTGCGTGCCTTTATGTGCTGTACTCTGATGATATAACTCCACCAGCTTTGCTGCGCAGACATTTACTTTACTGTTGGGATGATCTTTATATTTAAAGGGATCAATAAGCCGCATATCCGCGGCCATTTTCTTGGCGTAGTTGGTAGCGATCAGCATTCTGCCCTTGTCTTCTTCGGGAGTTAATTTTGACCGGCCAATCAATTCCGCATCTCCTGTTTTTGCAAAAGCCATCAGGTTTTTAATAAAGGCCTGCTGATCGGGGGTAGGTTTAATATTGATTAAATGTTCATCCAGTTCTGGTTTATCCAGATTGATGTGTTGCGCCGTTTTATAATCAGTGATCTCATTATAGAATAAAGCGAGTTCAGGTACTTTAATAAAATGACGAAACCTTTCCTTGGCAATAATTTCGTTCGTAACAGAAAATTCAAAGTCCACGGTTTTTTTAGCAAACACTGCAGCCCATGCATCAAAGTTTTCAATTTGCTGGCGCTTCATTTCTTTTGGCCGCAAATATTTAAACAGTAAATACATTTCTGTAAGGCTGTTGGAGATAGGTGTGCCCGATAAAAATGTAACACAAAGATCTGCATCAAATTTTGTTTGCAGTTCCCGGACAGCGAACAGCATATTGAGTGCCTTCTGACTGCCTGCTAAATTTCCCAGGCCGGCCACCCTTTCATGGCGGGTGGTAAAAGTCAGGTTCTTGTATTTATGAGATTCATCCACAAACAAATGATCCACTCCCAACGATCTGAAATTGATGTCTTCATCTTTTTTAGATTCGATATCTTTTGCAAGGCTCAGCAATTTGATCGCCAGATTTGATTTACGTATTTCCAAGCCCTTTAACATCCTTCGGGAAACTTCCCCACCCAGGGACTTAACAGTGTGCAGATCCCGTTCTACATTATCCAGTTCCGTTTCGAAAATTTGTTTTTGTATATCCGGGCTTTGAGGGATTTTTCCAAACTGGTCATGGGTCAGAATAATGCAGTCCCAATTATTGTTTTTTATTTCATGGAATAGCCGCACTCTCTTGGCAGGTGTAAAGTCATTTTCACCCGGAGCCAATATTCTAGCCTTAGGGTAGGCTTTTTGGTAAGTCTCTTTAATCTGGTCTACATTGGCTTTTAGCGCTAGTATCATGGGCTTGTTAACTATCTGGAGCCTTTTCATTTCATGAGCGGCAACAATCATGGTAAGTGTTTTGCCCAAGCCCACTTCATGATCTATTAAGGCACCACGGTTTTGAACCACCCGCCAGACAGAGCTTTTTTGGGAACTGTATAAATCTTCAATGCCTAATCGTTGTTTATCCAGTCCGGGGAATTGTAAATGGTTACCATTGTATTCCCTTAATACATAACAATTGAAAGTGTCGTTATAAAGTGCTTCGATTGTTTTTTTATCATCAGAAGGTAATTGATTCAGCCATTCTGTAAAATGGTTCCTGATGGATTCTATTTTCCCATGTGCCAGCTGAATGGCTTCATTATCTGCTACCCGTATTTTTTTTCCACCCATATCCACTTCATAAGTATAAAATGGTGTAGTGTTTTCAAGTGCATGTTCCAAAATAACAGGTCCGTAGGTAGTACTTCCGCTCTTGGTGGTTACTGCATATTCCTGGTTGGTCTTTGCATTGCCACTGTCTGCTTTTACTTTAAAAGTATCCAGCGAAGAAAAATAATTAACGGTGGTATTAGTTTCAAAAAGCGCTGTTGCAAATTGATTATAATACTCTGCCGGTATCCACCTTTCCCCTAAATTGAAATCAAGTAATTCAAAAGGTATTCTTTCCGGCTGAATTTTTTCCAGGGCTGATAGACTGCGTTGCAATTGAAGATTATCGGGATGCTGTAACAGAGCGTCCTGGGTAAGCCTTAATTTGTTTACGACATTTCCACTGAGAAACAGGTCAGCGGTTTCCCATTTTGTATTAATGGGATTGATGAAAATATGATCGCCC
>JBGAHV010000039.1:0-41288 GCA_044225995.1 Ferruginibacter sp.
CAGTGCAGCATATTTTTTTGCAATAACCTGTAATTTTAAATTATACGGAGCAGTTAATTTTTTTAAATTATACTTGAAAACATCCGATTCCCTTATACTTTCACGCTGGTAAGTTTGCATTCCATCCATAATAATATGCTGCGCTTTTACACGAAGAGGAGAGATACCCTTCATAAAGCCCGCCATCAATATTTTTTGTTTCACATCCTCATGTACCTTAGGTATTTTAGATTCAATATTCGCTATTGTAATTTCCAGTGATTTCTTCTCCATCTCCAGGTCTGTTTGAAACTGTTCCATAGCATCCAGGCTGGATGGCATGGCCGGTAACTTTATTCGTCTGAGCAGCGGAAATTCTTTTGCCGGTAAGCGGCTCATTATTTCTCCGGGCTTTACTTTATTGTCTAACTGTCGGAGTATGGCAACTACCTGCTCATCGTGGCTGCTGGTTAACGACTTTGTTGCATGATCTTTTGCATTTTTTGTATCTCCCTTTTTCAGGTACAGCAGGCAGAGAATTTTATTGGCGGTTGGATGCAATGAATCTTTTTGCAAGCATTGCTGCAAATAAGATATTGCTTTATTCACATCTCCCAAACGGTAATACGCATTGCCAAGATTAGCAAGAATGACTGCTTCGCCGGGTTTTTGTTTGTTCCAGTATTCCAGGATAGGTACTGATTTTTCCGGCAGGCCTCCCATTATTAAAAAAGCAGAAAAATTATTGGCAGCTAAGGCATCTGAAGAATTGGATGCGACTGCTTTGCTGTATAAATACAAACTGGTTTCAGGTGCATTTTGAAGCCAGGCGGCAAATGCTGTATTGCTGATGTCTTTTGACCGGGTTAGTTTTTTATTCTTTACATAATCATCTGCTTTGTTTTTTTTAGCCGGCTGTACAGTAGTTGAAATGGCTGTGTAAAGCTGCTGTACATAATTGTTATAACTTTCTTCATTTAAGAGTTGCGGCAACTGACTGAGCCAGGGAGAAAGTGACGGAATTGTAAAATTAAATTTGACTGCCGGCACATTACTGTTATAATCAGCTATAACCGGAGTTACTGAAGGCTTCATGTCGTCCGGTACCATTAGTGGAGTAAGAGTAGTAAGTTTTGGTAAATATTTTAAGGAATATGTTGAGGTTACTTCCGGCAAAGCTGGTTCAGTTAATACCTGCCTGCCGGGATTTAATATTGCTTCCAATGGAACCAGTGCACCGGGCTGTTTTACCAGTGCTGCTGCTTTCAGCATATGAGCATAAGTGCCATTTTGTAAATGCACGGATATTAACTGCGGAACATCAACTCCCAGCTTATTATTAAAATAAGCAGGATTGATGGAAACAATCTCGTAATAGGTTTCTTCTTCTCCTTTACTCAAAAAGGATTTGTCGAGGTTTTCTAAATAGTGGCTCACATTATTTGCCGTATAATTTGAGTAGGGATAAAAACTATTGAAACCGCGGTTGAGCCAGTCAGCCGGTTTTTTTAAATACTTCAGTATTACTTCTTTTGAAGCAGCAGCATCAGGACTTGTTTTGCTGATGAGCTTTTGAAGTTTTTGCTGGTCTTCCTCAAACCATTTTCTCCGTTTCGCTTCCTTTTCGGGGGTATACGTTTTATCCATCGCTTTGTACACCTTCATTTCTTCCTCAAACTGTTTTATGTTCAGGTTATAGTTTTGCGTCAAAATTTTAGTATCGTTTGTATTGAAGTTTTCAATATCCTTCAGCATTTGCTCAAGGTATTCTTTCCGTGTAACCGCAATAAAAACCGGTTTATCACTGTTGCGCAAAATGATATAATCATTTGCAGTGTACATTTTTGCGTCCGCATTATTCTGTACCCGCTGTTCATAAAAATCAATTCTGCCTTCACTGCGTTTTTTTTGAATGATCCTGAATTCAGGCTTTCCGCCGATACTGTAAACACCGGCATCCGTGGTAAGCCCGGAAGCAAATACATTGTTAAAATCCACAGCTACAAAAGACCCGCTTTCAGCTTCTGTATGTATCATGTTGCTGTTGTCATAACAGTAATAGGCATAAAACCTCATTTTGCCGGCATAAAATCCTTTAATACCGGTTGCTTTATAAAACTGTTTGGTGAAGGAAGAAGAAGTCTCCGCATCCTCGGGGTGGTCAGTAAAATCAAGCGGGTCCAAAAAATAATCGTTATTATAGGCCAGTTTAGCCCCGGTAAAACCGGTAAGTATGTTTTTTATCCAGCTTTCAGTTTTGGCCAGCTGTGGTTTCATTTTGGTTATATTCCATGATGCCGGTTTTTTATCGTCAGAAACAGCACCAACATAAATATCCGGAAACCTCACTAAAGTGGAGGGTTTAACAGCAGCCTGCGTTTTGCAATCCTGTCCAAAACATGCCACTGTTGTTAACAGGCAAAACATCGCAACAAATAATGAAGGGCATAACACTGGCAGCGATATTTTCTTTTTCATAAAATGTCTTTTATTCTTTCATAATTTTTAATTTCCGGTGTAAAGCCTGCTGTTTATTTTTTATTGTAAAAATGGGCAGCTGACTGAATAGACTGGCTGCCCGAAGAAAAACCATCAATAAAGAAGCTGTTATCAGTTGATATATTCCCCTGTTTTATTTTGTTTTTACCAGCCGGTACTGCATGCCGCCCGCATCCATGCATAAAATTCTTCCGCCACGTATTATTTTAAACCAGCTGTTAAAATTTTCTGTTTTGCCATCCCACCTGTTGGTGGCCGTAATACTCCAGTTGGTAACAGAGTATTTGCCTTTATAATTTTGCTGAAAGGTACTCATTGCACCTACTGCACCAGTGGCGCCATTATGAATGCTGGTATAATTACCCCCTGTATTGAAATTGAAAGTGGCGCTTCTTGCGGCCACTGTCATGCCTGCATAGCCGCCTGGGTTGCCTGATGCGCCTGTATAATACCATTGCATGGCGGAGGTGTTTCCATCCTGCCAGGTGCCTAAAATATCATTTTCGCCAATGGCAAATTTGTTATAACTGCTCATGTTTGAAAGATCGGAGGGGCCAAAGCCAGAGCCATTGGCTTTGGGAAACTGTTGCCATAACGAAGCCTCATCTTTTGCAGAAGCGATGACGATATATGCTGTATTGGGGGCATTGTCCAGCCGCATACCAATAAATCGTTTTTCACCTGTGGCTTTATCGGTGGCCAAGCCTTCCACGTAGTCGGGTTGTAAGCTGCCGATCATTTCACCGTTATCCCTGTATTGTTTTGTTTCAACAGTGAAATATTTTGTTACAATATTATCCCAGTAATAATCCCTGGCTCTCAGTCCTGTGCCTGTGAAATCAGAACCATTAAAAGGCAATGCATAAAACAGGTACACTTTTATATCGGCCTTTGTTACAAGTACCCAGTCGTTCTGTATGGTGCTTGTCCATCCATCATCAAAGTTAGTAGTGGAAAAAGCGAACCCATCATTTACCAGGGACTGGCCGGGATCCTGCAATACGGGTTTTTGCATTTGCGTTTGTACATCGGTTTGTGATTGGTTTTGTGTTTGTGCATTTTGTTTTTGTATGGCGGGATCTGTATTTACAGGTTGCTGTGAATTTTGATTTTGTGTGCCTGCGTCATTGCTTACCGTTTGCTGTTGACTGCCGCCGTTTGTTTCACCAAAATATAATTCTGCCTGGTTTTGTTTTTGAGAAAAATAAGCCAGTACAGAATGTCCGTCTTTTTGCAACCATAAATATTCCTTGTCTGTTGCCGAAGGTGTAACTGACCAACCTGATGCGCTGCAAGCCTGGTTAAGCGAATCGGTATTAAAGCTTGCCGGCAAATACAGCACTTCAACATTGTTAACAGCAGCACCTGTTTTTTTTGCTTCCATCTGAAGCAAGCCCTTGCCGCCAATTTCTGTCAGCATTCGGCCGTCTTTTTTTGAACCAGCAGGTAATGCGATGGCCGTGATGGATGACTGCGTAACAGGAGTTACTTTTTTTTGGGCTGTACTTATTGATCCTGTTAGAACCAATGCCAGCGATATGATACAATATTTCATAATTACTAATTGTATTGAAGCGATTATTTTTCTTCGCAAATGGTCCACCTGATATTGGTGCAGTCGGAATAGGCCCAGCTACCGGTTATCAGATATACAAAAGTGTTGGCAGATGCTTTTATGATGGACTTGTTTACATCTGTTTTAGGGATCACATATTCTTCACTGATGGTTTTAATGGTGGTTTTGCTGGAAGCAAATAGTACGGGAGCAATGGCGCAGGTATATTCATTAGCCTGGTAGGTGTTAACCCTGGTTTCAGACATTCCAAAGCCTAACGCAAATGCTACTGCCTCCTGTTTCAGATCAAAGGTTTTTTTCACACGGAGATTACGGCTGTCTGCAGGCAGGGTTCCGGGAATTGTAATGTTATTTTTCAGGCTGCCGTAGATGTCGTTGCCTCCGGCAACAGCACCCCAGGAATGTACTTTTAAAAAGCAATTGCCATAGCTGCCGCCGCCTCCTGCAATAAGCTTACCCTCTCCCGTAATTTCTCCTGCTGCAATGCTGCATACATCAATACATTTATTTTCTGGTGATGGCGCCGGGGCCGGGGGTGGCGCCGGATTGCTGTTAGAAGAGCTGCTGTAAGTAAAATTAAGGTATTGCTGAAAAGTTATTCTCTCGGCCATGGCTGCAGGAAATACAGCACGTATTTGTGCCTGGTAAGCTTTTTCGTCTACCTTTAAGTTGCTCCATACGTTCTTAAAAAACGAACCATATTTTTTCAGAATTACAGCAGTGGCTTCACTTTTTTCGGCACCATTTTTCATTTTGGTGAGTGCCTGCACATCAGCTTTATATGATTTATAAGTTCCTGTAGCATCTTCATTCAGCATTTTATCCGCCTGTTCACGCAGTGGTTTTACAATGGCATTTATTTTATCTGTCATTTCTTTGGTAATGGTGCCGGTGTTTTTTTGTGCATGGGCCGCCTGTGCTGTTAAGAATATGGCAAGTATGCAGGCTAAGAAATTACATACTGGTATAAAATGCTTTTTCATCTTTTTTTAATTAAGGTTTAAACTATTTTTTATATGCAGTAAAGATGCTGTACAAATAACCCCCTTGCAATCCCATAAAACAGGGATTTTAGGCGGCCATTATTCTTTTGTGATTTTTACATTGCTGATGTAGACATTTACAGCATTCGATTTGCCATCGGGGCTCCAGTTTTGAGTACTGTTGGTAAAAGTGATGTTGCGGAACAATGTGTTGGGCGGAATGCCTTTACATACACAATCGCTGCAATAATCTTTTTTAAAATTTTTACTTTCTGCCACCTGTTTGCCATTTATAAAAAAAGCAGCCTGCCCGTTGTTAACTTTTACTGCTGCATGCAGTGTTGTTTTTTTATTGGTAAATTCCTTTAAGGCTATTGCTGTATAGAAATTTCCTTCATACCCGGTATTGGCAGAACTGATGCGGCTGTTTGATTCGCCACGATAATTATTGTTGTTATAGTCATCCTTGTTTCCCGGAGTTATTTCCCAGTCAATAGTTGTTTTTGTATCAGCGGCAATCAAACTTAATCTTACAGCACCACCTGTTCTTACATTAAATTCATCTGTTGCCACATCAAACTCCATGGTAAAATTTTCCGGTAATGTTTTCTTTAATGCTGTTGCGGGGGATAAGGTATTCATGTGGCCCAGCTGCACCCACTTGCCAGGTTTATTTTTTAAAGTAACAATTACAGCCGGTGTTCTTCCTTTATAATCACTCCATCCTGCAGGCCTGTCGCCTTCTGAATTGCCTGAAAAATCATCTGCAAAAAATACACCTGCAGGTAATTGTTTTTTTTCATCCACTATATAATGCTTCCGCATACTTTGTATCCGTGCCTGCTGCTCTTCTGCATTGGTAATGGTGTATGGTTTGCCTTTTACTTTTTCAGGATTAAAAAAATAATCATACACGTAATCATAATTAAAATAACGAAGCATGGCCCGGTGCAGCTCGTACGGCTTTACACGGGAGTTTGGTTTTTGTGCCTCCCATGTAATGGATACCCAAAGTGGTTTATCTTTTTTGCTGGCTTCAATCGCTTCTTTTGTATAACGGTAAACAGGAAATCCATCCATTTTCTGGTACCAGTCTTCAACAAATAAAGTGGGCAAATTGCCGGGGCTGGCATTTAAAAAATCTGCAAAAGAAGGGCCTGCCCAGCCGTAAAGCACCGCCGGTTCATTCAGCCTGTTTTGATATTTTGCTTTCAGCAGGTTCAGATTTTTTACTGCCTGCGGATAGTGTTTTTCATCCCAGTCTTTAATTACTCCTGCATAATAAGATGGATTGTTGGATGACATGTGCCGGGCCTCATTCTTTTTTTCTTCCAGTTCTCTTTTCAGCCCTTTTTCACATTGCTCCAGCACTTCGCCTTTGGTTAATTGTACAATGGGTAATTTATTGCCGGGTGTTAATACAACGGTTACCCAATTGGAAGGAAAATAAACCATGTATTTTGAAAACCGGGCATCATCATGCAAACCAAAACCTTTTGCGGCATTTATTAAATCATCATCTGTAAATGTGCTTTCATAATTTTTTTTAGCCATCGTAAAAAAATATCCATCCGGCGAATTGAATAACAAAACAGGGTTAATTCCGGAAAGCCTGTTTACATAAATGGACACGTCATTATGATCTTCATTATGCACCATTTCATATTTGCCTGTGCGGTCGCTTTTAAACAGCCCGTATATCAATGCATCCATACCAATACTTTGCGGTACCGGGCCTTTGTTTTGTTTGCTGGTAAAATCTTTTACATAAATGTCGCCAAAGCCGCCAATGGGTTTATACGTTTGCTGTATCCACGAAATAAATGAATCTCTTATCGCTTGTTGATATGGAGAAAATGTTTGCCCATCTGCAGAAAGCGGCTTGTATTGCTTGCCTTTAAAATTGTAAACCGTTTTCCAGCCGATAACACTGTCTTCAATGCGCTGCTGCATGTTTGGTTGTGCAAAAACATTGCCTGCTGCAACGTTTAACAGCAATATTGAAACAAATGATTTGATTAAATTTTTCATTGCAAAGAGTTGTTTGTAATCAATAACTGCATAATCGTTTTACCATTGCGATACAGTGACTTTACCCAAAGGGCCTGAAACGGTTACGTTACCATGACCGCTGATAATACTTACCCTGTCTTCCACACCTACCTGAACCGATTTACCAACAGGCCCTACTTTTACTCCAACATTTGCTTCTGCCTTTGTAACCATATTTATATCACCAATACCTTTACTGCCAATTTCCACTTCTATTGCCTCTGAAACAGTAGCACCAGCTTTTACCGGGCCTTTACTTATTCCTACACCGGCTTCAATGCCGGCCGTAACAGTGCCACCCCATTCCTTTACATTGTTGTCTTTGTCCAGTTCAACAGTAACATCGGCACCTATGGAGCCTTCTATTTTAATGGGGCCTGCCTGTCCACCAATGCTTGCCTTGGGCGTTAGTTTTACAGTGCTGCCGGTATATTCTGTTCCCAGTTCTTTTACAGTAACCTGTAACTGATTAAAATTATAAGTGGTTTTGGAGTGGCTGCAATTGGTTTCAATTACAATAGCCTTCATATCAATTTTACTGTTGTACTGGCAGGCAACATCATCAAATTCCTGCAGCTTGTTTTTGCCAGGTTCTTTTTCTTCTTTTTTGCACACGTATTGTGTAATGGATACAAACGGGTAATTATAATAAGGAGGTTCGCCTTCGCCCATTCCGTCTTTTAAAGTGCCCAGCCAGCTTAATTCAAAACTTAATTTAGATGCTTCGAACATAGCGGGCCACTGTATATAGAGATACCAATAGGCATTTTCATTAAGGAATTCTTTTTGCAGCTGCAGTTCTTCCTGGTAAAACTGGTATAGTTTGGGATTAATAGCTTTTAAATATTTATCACTGGTTTCTCTATACTTGGGGCAATAATCTTTGTTAGGTTTTCCCTCGCCCGTTTGTTCATTGTCTTCTTCCCTAAGTTTTTCCATTTCCTTGTCATAAGCATCCTTCAGTGTTTTTCCTTCACCTTGCATAAAGTCCGCCTTTTTTTTCATCAAGGCATTCAGTTTAGTGCGGTACAAATCTGTGTATGCAGTTAACATTTTGCCTGCCCTGTCTGCAAACATGGGCACAGAAATAAAATTACCTGTGGTGCCGGGGTTGGCCATTGCCGCTTTTACTAAATTCATATCGGCATTTAAACGTTGCTGTTGATCTTTTACAGCTGCTTCATCTGCTTGCTTTTTCAGTTTCTCCAGCTGCTTTGCTTTATCATTTACCTGTATAAAAAAATTTGTCCATTCTTTTTCTGCCTGCACACACTCTTCCACCGACGAAGGGAAACCCGGTGCCTGGAAACCACCAAGGTTCAATGGATCTGCTTTTGTACGCCTGGGCATTCTGAAATTTTTGTAACTCAGTTTTTCACCCAGTTTCGCCAGTTTGTCTTCTTTGTCTTTTGTATAAGAGTGAGCAATGGATTTTTCCAATGCAGTTTTAGCGCCTGCAATATTTCCCTTGCTTTCTTCAATGGCAGCCTTTGTAAAATTGGCCTGCGGATGATAGGCATAAATCCGGATAACACTGTCTAAATATTTTTCGGCTTTACCAATTTCCCCCAGGCCAAACCATGCCTGCCCCAGGTTATTCAGTAAAGTACTGTTATTCGGAAATTTTGCATTCAGGTTATTAAGAATAGGAATGGCTAATTGCGGAGCATCCAGCATGGAGAGCATAGCCGCATAATTATTAAGGTTGTCAGTATTTCTTGCATCTTCCACACAAACTTTACCTAAAACATGTATGGCGACTTCAGATTGCCCGGCCATCCAAAGCCCTACGGCCATGTTGGCGGTTTCGCCAGAATTTTTGCCAATGGATTTTATATAATCATATGCCTTATTACCTGCGGTAACAATCTCCGGTTTTAAAGCGGCGGTTACACTTTTTTGTATTGCAGTTATATAAGCAGGCATCCTTGCATCATTAACTGCTGCCGGTATTGCTGCAATACGTGCTGCATCTCTTTTAGGCACAATGCGGTTTTCATCTTCCCAGGCAGTGGCTAATTGTTTATCTGTAACACCAGAAACTGATTTTGCAGTTTTTTTTAAGTTGGGCATTTTAATACCCATACTGTCCATCATCTTCTTGTCCTCGGGGCTCATTTCACCCATCATCTTTTCTGCTTCTTTCATCATATCCTGCATCTCTTTTTGAGTGGGGGGCTTTTCTTTTGAGGCGGGTGTTTTTTGTGCAACCAGTTGCTGGTGTGTTAAAAGAATGCCTGCAACTGCAATGATGATTATTTTTTTCATGTAACTAAATTTAATATACAGGTGAACGGCGTAATGATTGCGCCGGTTTATTTGGTGGTTATTACAGCTGCACTCAGCGGATTAAAATACCCGTCTGCAGTGCACTCCATTCTTCTTTCGAAATAACCATTTAAAAATCCGTTGGCATTGCCAAAAGTGATGGTCTTTTGTCCAAGCGTGGGGTGCAGGTTGCCCTGCTGGTCCCTGAATTCGAGCGTGATGCTGACGCCTTCAATTTTCCAGGCGTCAAACTGAAAATTGGCACTGTAAGCAATAGTAAACAGAAGCCCGTTGACCTGCAGATCAGTAAGGGGGATGTCGCCGGTGCCGGCCTTTTCCATCCCAAACTCTGTATTGGAGTTGCTCCTCATTTCGTTGCGCAGGTTTTCCTGTACAAAATAGGCTTTTATATTCCTGTTCCTCGACACCAGTGAAACCCTTACTGTTGATGGGAATTCTTTATTATCATTACCAGTGCGGATATTGGCTTTTACTGCGGTGAGTGTATAAACAGGCGCCGGCGGAGGTGCAGGCTGCACCTGCTTTTTTATAATTGACGGTTTGGTTATTTGTGCAAATGCACCAGGAGACAGAAGCGCAAATAAGACTGCTGTGATGATTATTTTTTTCATTGCTTTTATTTATGGTGGGATAATGTTGTGACGGTTAATTAAAACCGGATGCATCTTTCAGAATGGATGAAATAACAGGTGTAAAATTTCCATCAGCCCGAATTCAGTGGTGCTGTTCACCTGCATTTCATTTCTTGTATTGGCACCCGGCTGCTGAAAAAGAATACCATTTCCTTTTTGAATCAGCCATACAGTTACCTCCGGAGAAAACTCTTTGTTGTCACTGCATGTGGTGATGCTTACACGGGCATTGGTGAGTGAGTATACTGATGGCGGGGCAGTTGCCGGGTTTTTGCCTTTTATCATTTTGGGTGCTGAAATTTGAGCATTGCCTTGTTGCAAACTCAATACAAGAATGACTGTGATTAAAAGAAACTTGTTCATGGTTTTTGTTTGTGGGGTAAAAATGCTGCAGCATATCGTTTTATACTATCCCTTAAAAAAGGGATTTTGTTGCCGCTGATAAAAATCATGGAAAAAGGGGAGGTGACTGCAGAAAGAATACTGTTGTTTTGTATGACTGTAAAAAAGGAATGCTTATAATTGACTGTATCAAAACATCGCCACATGTTCAAACAGATTACAATTACCGCAATGCTGCTTATTTCAGCAGCCGGGCTGTTTGGCCAGCAACAGGTGCTTGACAGTATCAGGAACAGGATCAAAACAGAATCCAATGATTCTGAAAAAGTACGCTTGCTGGTACAATTGGGCAATAAAAGCAGGCTGACAGATACAGTGGAGAGCTGGCGCTGCCATGCAAAAATTGATTCTATTGCAAAGGCCACAGGTAATTTATTTTTTGCAGCGCAAGCCGACTTTTTGCATGGAACCATCTGTATTAACACACGAAAATTTGAAGCGCTTGCATTTTTGGATAAAGCTGCACAGGAATTGTCGAAGTTTCCGGGTAATAAAAGAGCGCAGCTTTCTTTAGGCTCGGCACTTATTAATACCGGGCTGGTGCATTACATTGGCGGTGACTGCGCCACTGCGGTGGACTATTTTTTACGTGCCGAAGAAATTTACCTTAAGTATAATCCATCCAGTCCTGATCTTGCTGCATTGTACAGTAACATGTCGATGGCCTACTCCACACTGAATAAACCAGAAGAAGCGCTTGCCATCAGTAAAAAGGGATATGATTTTGCAAAACGGGTTAACGACAGGCAAATGCTGGCGTCTGCTTATTTCACTTATGGAGGAAACCTGATTGCTGCAAAAAAGGGAAACAGTGGTCTTGCCGTACTTGACTCTGCTAAAGTAATGGCAAAGGAAGTGGGCAATCAAAATGTTCTTTACATGAGCGATTTTATGAAAGCCATGTATTATTACAACAACAAGTTGTACCAGGACGCCATAGACTACTATACTGCCTGTTTAAAGCAGGCCAGCGCAAATAATTTTGCTATTGGTATTGGCAGTAACTATCTCAATATTGCTGCCTGCGAGGCAGAGTTGAAAAGAGCTTCCCAGGCAGCTGCACATCTCGACTCTTCTGCCAAATACCTTGATTATTCAAATCCATCAGAAGCTAAAATGCAGTACTTCGAAAATTATGCGCAGGTGTACCGCTTAACGGGCCAATATGAAAAAGCATTTGCCTTTAAAGACTCCGTAGGTGTTATCAAAGATTCTTTATACCAGCAGGATAATATGCGGCAAATGGAATTCAGGCAGGCAAGATATAATTACGAAGCAAAACAGCAGGAAGTAAATGCACTGCAGGCCGAACAAAAAATACAGCAGCTGGAAGTGAGCCGTAAAAACACATTGAATTATTTGCTGGGCGGCGCAGCAGCAGCACTAGTGCTGATTTCTTTTTTAGGTTACCGCAACTTTAAGCAAAAACAAAAACTCCAGCAGCAGCGCATCGGCGAACTGGAAACAGAAAAAAAACTTGCCGCAACCGAATCTGTATTAAAAGGAGAAGAGCAGGAACGCACCCGATTGGCCAAAGATTTACACGATGGGCTGGGCGGCATGCTTTCCGGCATAAAATACTCATTAAATAATATGAAAGGAAACCTGGTAATGACGCCGGAAAATGCACAGGCATTTGAACGCAGCATGGATATGCTGGACAGTTCGATAAAAGAAATGCGGCGTGTGGCACATAACATGATGCCGGAAGCCCTGGTAAAGTTTGGGCTGGATACAGCGCTGAGGGATTTTTGCAGCGACATCAACCAAAGCGGTGCCCTTAAAATTAATTACCAGTCCATCGGTATTGAGCAAGCCGAAATAGATCAAACTGTATCAATAACCATTTACCGGATAGTGCAGGAACTTATTAATAATACATTGAAACATGCAGCTGCCAAAACGGCCATTGTGCAGGTAGCAAAATCGGGGAGCCAGCTATCGGTAACGGTGGAAGATGATGGTAGAGGATTTAACCCTGTAATTTTAGAGGGATCAAAAGGCATTGGCTGGACAAATATTCAAAGCCGGGTGGATTTTTTAAAAGGAACAATTGATGTTAATACATCCGAAGGTAAGGGCACTTCAGTGATGATAGAACTAAATGTATAACTCAATGCTGCCGGGTAAAATTCAATGATATGGTAAGCTTCCTGCAAATAACTTAACTTCAAACAGAAATTTTCCTGTAACAAAGTATTTTGTTTTATCAAACCAGAATATGCTGTATTCACCTTATTCCCGGCTGTTCAAAAAAATTTTTTCAGTCATCCTGTTTCTTGCTGCTGTACAGTTAGTGCCGGCGCAGCCATATAACAGGGACAGTGTGGTGCAGCTGGCCGCATCCATCCGCAAAATGCCCGAAGATACCGCACAGGTACTGAAGCTCTGCAATATGGGCAATGATATCACGGAACTGGACAGCGCCTTGTCCCGTCAGTTGCTGGATGAAGCGCTTGAAAAAAGCCTTCGGGTAAAAGAACCTAAAACCATTGCCAATTGTTACCGCCTGCTGGGTCTTTGGTATGGTTATTACAATGACAATATTAAAAACTTTAACTGCCAGCAGTTGTCGTACGACTGGGCTAAAAAGGGCGATCAATTATACCTGATGGCCGGTGCTCTTTTTAATATGGGTAATGTACAATACTGGAAAGGTCAGTACGATAGTTGTATTTACTACTACCTGCAGGCGGCAGATATTTTTGAGGACCCCCGGCTGCTGGCAGATAAAAACCTGACAGAAAAACAACTTGACCGGCGTAAGTCTGATTTGTACAGCAATATCAGTTCAACGTTCAACACATTGCGAAACCTTCGTAAAGCAGATGAGTATATTGATAAAGCTATTGCCATAGCCAAAAAGTATAAAAGCCCTGCAGCTGCAGATGCACTGGCGTATTACATGCAGCAGAAAGCGGATAATTACAGGGAGAACGGCGATGCAGAAAAAGCGCTGCGTATCCGGCTGGAGTTTTTGCCGCAAATGGAACAACGGGAACATCCCAATAGTACTTTGCAAACCACTTACCAGAATATAGCACAGGAGTATTTTGATCTTAAAAAAATAGATTCTTCTTTATTTTATGCTGATAAAAGTTTACAGGTGGCTACTGTGCTTAAGAGCACATCGGGCCAGGCAAATGCCAGCTGGCAACTGGCACGTATTGCCCTGCAGCAAAAGAAAATTCCTGAAGCAGAAAAATATATGCTGGCAGCAAAAGGATACTACGAAAGCTCCGAAGACCCGGTGGAGCAATCCAATTATTATGATGTAATGCGCCGGTTATTGTTTGAACAGGGCCGTTATAAAGATGCCTATCTGTATCTCGATAAATATGATATAGCGAAAGACAGCCTGCTTAACAGCAAGCGTGCACGGGATTTTGAAGAGCTGGAGGCCCGCTATCAAAGTGAAAAAAAAGAGGCGCAATTGCAACTGCGTAAATCTGAAATTAAACAACGGAACAATCTCATTTATTTTCTTTCGGGAGCGCTTGCACTGATGGGGATTATACTTTTTTTATCGGTACGTAACTATAACCAAAAACAGAAATTGCAAAAGCAGCGCATCAGCGAACTGGAAACGGAGAAGCAACTGTCAGCAACCGAATCTGTATTAAAAGGAGAGGAGCAGGAACGCACCCGTCTTGCCAAAGATTTACACGATGGGCTGGGCGGTATGCTTTCCGGCATAAAATACTCTTTGAATAATATGAAAGGAAACCTGGTAATGACGCCGGAAAATGCACAGGCATTTGAACGCAGCATGGATATGCTGGACAGTTCGATAAAAGAAATGCGGCGTGTGGCACATAACATGATGCCGGAAGCCCTGGTAAAGTTTGGACTGGATACAGCGCTGAGGGATTTTTGCAGCGACATCAACCAGAGCGGGGCCCTTAAAATTAATTACCAGTCCATCGGTATTGAGCAAGCCGAAATAGATCAAACCGTATCAATAACCATTTACCGGATAGTGCAGGAACTTATAAATAATACACTGAAACATGCAGCTGCCAAAACGGCCATTGTGCAGGTAGCAAAATCGGGGAGCCAGCTATCGGTAACGGTGGAAGATGATGGTAGAGGATTTAACCCTGTAATTTTAGAGGGATCAAAAGGCATTGGCTGGACAAACATTCAAAGCCGGGTGGATTTTTTAAAGGGAATAATTGATGTTCAGTCAGGCATCGGTAATGGTACGTCAGTTCACATTGAATTAAATGCTGTATGAGAATAAAAGTATTTATAGTAGATGATCACTACATGGTGATTGAAGGCATCCGCTCATTGCTGCAGAATGAAAAAAATATCGATTGGGCCGGGCACGCTTCCAATGCAGCAAGTTGCCTGGCATTTTTGCACCAGCAGCTCCCCGATGTAATCCTGATGGATATAAACCTGCCGGATAAAAGTGGTATTGATCTTTGTAAAGAAGTAAGGGAGAAATACCCGTCTGTTTATATAATCGGCCTCAGTACTTTTAACCAGCAGAGTTTTATTCAGAAAATGCTTAATAACGGCGCTTCAGGGTATGTATTAAAAAATGCTACCCAGGAAGAACTGCTTGAAGCAATAGAAACAGTTGCTGCTGGTAAAACATACCTTAGTGAAGAAGCTGCCTCTTCACTAAGAAAATTAAATACGGGAGATGCGCCTGTACTTACAAGAAGAGAAAAGGAAGTGCTTGAACTGATTGCCGAAGGCCTTACCAATAATGAAATTGCCACCCGGCTTTTTATAAGCGTAACCACGGTAGATACTCACCGGAAAAACCTGCTGGCCAAGTTTGACGCACGCAACATTGCAGCCCTGGTAAAAACAGCCGTGCAGCTGCAAATGATTTAAGGTTTAGAAATCATCATACAGCAAATATTTTTTTCTTATTGCTTTAAATGCAGTGAGGCCCGGCTGCCAGCTTTCTTTAATTTGCTTTTCAGTTTTACCTTCCTTTATCTGCTGCTGAAAAAGATCATTGCCTGCCAGCTTGTTGATGAAATTATCTTTACGGAAAAAACTGTCTTTACCCGGAAAAAGTTTGTACGCATCTAAAATATACCTGAGCTGAATTTTGCCATCAATAATTTTTAAAACCTCTTCGTTACTGCCATTAATAAACCAGCCGTAACATTTTTGGTAAAAACATTTACTGCTTTTTGAACCAAGGTTAGGCTTAGGTGTAAAGCTGTATAAATTTTTAGGCAATGAAGGATGACCCAGTAATTGAAAAGGATAATCAGTGCCGCGGCCTTCGCTTAAAACAGTGCCCTCAATTAAACAGGTGCTGGGGTACAGGTAAATGCTTTGCATGGTTTTTAAATTAGGGCTGGGCATTACCGGCAAAACATATTTGCTTTTGTGTGTGTAGTTTTGATTTTTTATTACGAGAAAATGAAAAGGAGTATCCGCCGTTGGTTTGGTGGTAATGTTGTACGCATTAACATCGCTGGCTTCTTTCGATACCCATTTTTCTCCCAGCAGCATCATGGCGTATTCTCCCATGGTCATTCCGTACACAATGGGTATGGGCTGGCGGCCAACACCGCTTTTGTATTTTAAATCCAGCACCGGTCCGTCCACATAAAAACCATTGGGGTTGGGGCGGTCTAATAATAAAAGTGGCTTATGATTTTCTAATGCAGCTTCTAAAAAATCCTGCATGGAATTGATGTATGTATAAAAGCGGCAGCCCACATCCTGTAAATCAAATACCAATACATCCACATTCTTTAAATCATCTGCCGTGGGTTTATGGTGTGAACCGTACAGGCTAATAACAGGAATGCCCGTTTTTTTATCTTTCGCATCGCTCACATCTTCGCCAGCGTCCGCATCGCCCCGAAAGCCATGTTCGGGCCCGAAAATTTTTACCACGTTGATGCCGCTTTTCAACAGCGTATCAATTAGGTGTGTATTACCTACCATACTTGTTTGATTGGCAAAAACCGCTACGGATTTTCCTTTTAGTAAAGGGAAATAAACAGCCGTTCTTTCAGCTGCGGGAATAATTTTATTTTGTGCAACACTGCTCCCTGCTGCCAGTACAAAAAGAATGATCCATCCAGTAATTATTTTCATGCACTAAAGTTGCCGAAAAGTTTTTAAATCACTCTGCCTTTTATCAATTAATTTGCAGCCTGTTTCAATAAAAATCAATGCTGCAGCGCATGTAAGGCAATGCTGATTAAAGCTGTAACTGTTGAAGTGTGCGACGCAACGATGCTGAAATGAATTAATTAGTTGACAACAAAAAACAAAACAATGAGTACAGCAAAAAACGGCGATAATGTAAAAGTGCATTATACTGGTAAATTAACAAGCGGCGAACAATTTGACTCCAGCGCCGGAAGGGAGCCACTGGAATTTACTGTGGGTGCCGGACAAATGATTAAAGGTTTTGATGCTGCCATTCCGGGAATGGCCATCGGTGATAAAAAAACAATTAATATTCCTGCTGCCGAAGGGTATGGTGAAAGAAGTGAAGAAGCGGTAATTCCTTTTCCGAAAGAAAATGTGCCCGCAGATATGAAACTGGAACCGGGTATGCAATTAACATTGAGCAATCAGTATGGCCAGCCTGTGCCTGTGGTGGTAATAGAGGTAAAAGATGATGTAATAATGCTGGATGCCAATCATTTTTTAGCCGGTAAAGAACTGGTGTTTGATATTGAGCTGGTTTCTATTAATTGATTTCACGAATAATACCAATTACACTAATTACACGAATTGTGCTGGATGAAAACCTTTTTCTAAATTCGTGTAATTAGTTATAATTCGTGAAATAGTTATTTACCATGATTCAAATTAGTCCCGACAATATTGCTGACCGCTTTATGCGCTATGTACGCA
The DNA here is from genome assembly GCA_044225995.1 of Ferruginibacter sp. GTDB lineage: Bacteria > Bacteroidota > Bacteroidia > Chitinophagales > Chitinophagaceae > Ferruginibacter. The sequence continues at coordinate 17,265 of JBGAHV010000039.1, forward strand.
TCGATACTCAAAGCGATCCCAACAGCACAACTCATCCCACAACAGAAAAGCAAAAAGATTTAAGCAAATTATTGCTGAAAGAATTATTTGGTATGGGTATTACCGATGCCACTACCGATGAGTTTGGTTATGTATACGCCACTATTCCCGGTAACAGTGATAAAAAAAATGTACCCGTTATTTGTTTTTGTGCGCATGTAGATACAGCACCCGATTGCAGCGGTTATAATGTAAAACCCATTCACCATCGCTATTACGATGGTAATGATATTGTATTGCCTGATGACACTACGCAAGTATTAAGCATAAATAACTCACCCTATTTAAAAGAACATATTGGTTATGGCGTAATTACCGCCAGTGGTTTAACCCTGCTGGGCGCTGATGACAAAAGCGGTGTGGCTGCCATTATGGAAGCAGCTATGTATTTTATGCAAAACCCTGCGGTAAAACATGGTGACATAAAAATTTTATTTACGCCTGATGAAGAAGTGGGGCAGGGTACCGCAAAAGTGGATATGCAAAAACTGGGTGCGGCTTTTGGCTATACACTCGATGGTGGCGAGGCCGGCAGTTTAGAAGATGAAACGTTTAGCGCCGATGGTGCCACTATAACTATTAACGGTGTTATCACACATCCCGGTTATGCAAAAGATAAACTGGTGAATGCTTTAAAAATTGCAGGCGCTGTTTTAGAGGCATTGCCCAAAAATGAATGGAGCCCGGAGACAACAGAAAAAATGCAGGGCTTTGTTCACCCGGTTGCGGTGAACGGTATTGCAGAAAAAGCCACCGTACAATTTATTGTTCGTGATTTTGATGATGCCTTGCTGCAGCAGCATCATGAAAGATTAAAAAGTATAGCGGCAGAAGTGGTAGCCAAATTTCCAGGAGCAACTATAGAATATAATACGCAGGAGCAATACCGCAATATGAAAAATGTGCTGAATAATTATCCGCAGGTGGCGGCTTATGCAGCCGAAGCGATACAGCGTGCCGGGCTTACTGTAAAAAAAGAAAGCATTCGGGGTGGTACCGACGGCAGCCGCTTTAGTTATATTGGTATGCCATGCCCTAATATTTTTACGGGCATGCAAAACATACACAGTAAACTGGAGTGGATTGGCACCAAAGACATGGCCAAAGCCACCGAAACCATTGTGCATTTGAGTATGATTTGGGAGGAGAAGAGTTAAAAGTCAAAAGTAAAAATTCAAAAGTAAAAAAGGGAAACATTGCAATCTGATTTAGCATTTTTGAATTTTTACTTTTGACTTTGCAACCAGCTTTTGTTTTTCATGGCAGCATCGTTGTGTCACTCACTTCAACGGCATACCTTTGTGCAGCTTTTTTTGATTTTTTACTTTTGAATTTCGCCTTTTAATGTATTACATCATTTATCCTTTATTATATCTTGTTTCATTATTGCCTTTTTTTATCTTATACGGCATCAGCGATTTTATTGCTTTTTTGTTGTACCATGTTTTTGCTTACCGGAAAGATGTAGTGTTATACAACCTCAGTATCGCCTTCCCTGAAAAAACGGAACAGGAGCGCAAGAAAATTGCAAAAAAATTTTACAGGTACTTTACCGATACGTTTATTGAAACCATCAAATTCATTTCCATTTCAAAAAAGCAAATTGAAAAACGGAGCACCGGCAGTTTTGAAATTATTAACCAGTTAATTGAAAAAGGCTATAACATTAATATTATGGCCGGCCACCAGTTTAACTGGGAGTATGCCAATTTGCTGTACGCCATGAATTTAAAAATCCCATTTGTAGGGGTATACATGCCCATTAAAAACAAAGCACTGGATAAAATCTTTTTTGACTTTCGTAAGAAGTATGGCACTGTGTTAATTAGTGCAACCGATTTTAAGAACAAAATGCATGATGTTTTTAAAAGTCAATACATGCTTGCCCTGGCTGCAGATCAAAACCCTGGTGCAGCTGCGTCTGGCTATTGGTTGAATTTTTTTGGCCGCCCAACACCATTTGTAACCGGCCCTGAAAAAGGCGCTATTAAGAATAATGCTGCCGTAGTATATGTCGGTTTTAAAAAAGTAAAACGGGGCTATTATCACTTTGATACTACTTTACTGGCAGAACAAAGCAACAATTTGCCCGTTGGCGAACTTACCCGCCGTTACAGGGATGTTTTAGAACAAACCATTAAACAAGATCCTGCTAATTATTTATGGAGCCACCGCCGCTTTAAGTTTGAATGGAAGGAAGAGTACAGGCATTTATGGGTGGATAAATAAAAAGGAAGCATTGCTTCCTTTTTATTTATTAGTTCAGCACACTCTTATCCTTTTCCGTTTTAATTTTCTTTTGCTCTTTAATTGCATTCCAGCCGCCCAGCACATTGTGCAAATTATGTATGCCTTGCCGTTTTAGTATGGATGCCGCAATTACGCTGCGGTAGCCGCCAGCGCAATGCACATATAAATTCTGGTTGTCTTCAAAACCGGCAATGCTTGCCACATCTGTCATTTCATCAAGCGGTATGTTTTGTGCATCTTTAATATGTCCGTCTGCATATTCAGTTTCTCTTCTCACATCCAGCACCACAATGTTTGGGTCGTGTGGTAAATCCATGGCCAGTTCATCAGCTTCCACACTAATAATCATATCCACTTTTTCCCCGGCGTTTAGCCAGGCTTCAAAACCACCTTTTAAATAACCTTTCATTTTATCAAAACCAACTCTTGCCAAACGAACAACTGTTTCTTCTTCTTTTCCCGGCTCGGTTACTAAAATCATTGATTTGTCAAAAGGTAATAAGGCGCCTGCCCATTCCGCAAAGCGGCCTTCCAATCCAATAAAAATACTGCCGGGCACAAAGCCTTCAGTAAACTTGTTAGCATGCCTTGTATCTAAAACCAGTATATCATCAGCCATTAACTTTTTAAACGCATCAACGGGTAATGCTGTGAGCGCTTCGTTTTTAACAGCCTCCAAACTTTCATACCCTTGCTGGTTTATCTGTGCGTTAATGGCAAAGTATTTCGGGGCTTCAGTAAGCCCGGTTGTAACTGCTTTAATAAACTCTTCTTTTGTTTGGGGCTGCAGGGCATAATTGGTTTTCTTTTCATCACCAATAGTGCTGAAAGTATCGGGCCCTAAATTTTTACCACAACTGCTGCCGGCACCATGCGCAGGATAAACAATTACATCATCAGCCAATGGCAGTATTTTGTTGTGGATGGTATCATACATGGTGCTTGCTAATTCTTCACTAGTCATATTACCGCTGCTTAAATCAGGACGGCCCACATCACCTACAAAAAGCGTATCACCTGTAAAAACAGCATGAGGTTTATCGTTTTCATCACGCAGTAAATAGCAACTGCTTTCAATAGTGTGGCCAGGTGTGTGCAGCACTTCAATAGTTAACTTACCCAGCTTAAATATTTCACCATCTTTTGCATTATGTATGGTGAAAGTAGTTTCAGCTCCGGGGCCATAAATAATGGGGGCGCCGGTCTGTTTGCTTAAATCCAAATGACCACTCACAAAATCCGCATGAAAATGTGTTTCGAAGATATATTTGATACCTGCATTTCTCTCCTTAGCCAGCAAAGTGTATTCTTCAGTATCACGTAATGGATCTATAATGGCAGCCTCTCCTTCGCTTTCGATATAATAAGCCGCTTCACTAAGGCAGCCGGTGTATAATTGTTTAATGAACATGCAAAGTGTTTAATATGCAAAAATAAAAAACGCCCCGCATTTACGGGGCGTTTTTACGCAATTCGAAAAAGTTTAACCTACCAGTTGTTTTACAAACGCTTCAATTTCTTCAAGGCGTTTAAAGTTCACAGAATAGTAAATGAACTTTCCATCACGGCGGGTAATTACAATACCGGCTTTGCGTAAAATAGCCAGGTGTTGTGATGCTACAGATTGCTCCAGGCGCAGGCGCACATAGATTTCTGTAACAGTGATAGTTTTTTCCTCTTCAATAAGTTTCAATAATTGCTGGCGCAGCTTATGATTCAACGCACGTAAAACTAGCGCTGCTTTTTTGCTGGCATGATAATCGAAAGTTGTTGAAGAGATTGAACTGGTTTTTGCGGATGATGCTCCGTGTGATTGTGTTGCAACCATCATAAGGCTTTTAATTTTAATTATGCTTGAACAATATCTGTAACGTAAAAATATACAAACAATTGCTTATGCAACTAATTTTTAATCAAATTATTTTAAAAATGTCTTTTACGGATAGTTATAATCTTTTACATGTTGGATATAAACTCCTTAATGTAAAATGGCTCTGCATAAGCAAGGTCAGCAAATTCCGTTTTTTGGAAATATTCATATGATAATGCCGCCAATGCTGCAGGGAGGTTTATTACTTGTGTAAACAATGCATGGTTGTTTTGAATGGTGGCTCTCCATTTTTGCATGCCGCTGCCAAAAAAAACAATTTTATTTTTTTGCAGATAATTGAAATAAGAATTTTCATCCAGCACCAACGCACAAGGCGGCAATACTTCTGTTAAGGCATTATTATAAATTGCTGTAAACACTTCCATTCTTCTTGCATCAATCATCGGGCAAAACAAAACGGAGCTGTCATCCGCTTGCTCCACTGCCGCTTTAGCCATTACTTTTAATGTGCTGATGGCAATTAACGGTTTGTTTAATGCGTAACATAATCCTTTTGCGCTGGCCATACCCACCCGCAAACCGGTATAAGATCCCGGGCCTGCAGTAAAGGCAACCCCATCAATAGCTGAAAAACCAATGCCTGTATTTTTTATGAGCTGTTCCAGTGCTGGTTGTAAAAATGCGGCATGATCTTTTTGCACATCATTGATTAAGGAATGCAAAATCTTGCCATCTTCTGCGATGGATACATGTGCTGTTTCTGTTGCTGTATCTATGTTTACGATTAATGCCATTATTGTACTTCTTTAATTAATGCCGGTGCCGGCCTGTAGCGCTGATCTGTTTCAAATAATTTTTCAAGCAGGGTTAACACTTGTTGCAACCCTATTTTTTCTGCCCATACAAAAGGACCGTAGGGGTAATTGGTACCCAGTTTCATGGCAGTATCAATTTCTTCTTTGGTACTTACCCCATCGCCAAAAGCAAAATACGCCTCATTGATAATCATTGCCACTGTTCTTGCAGCAATAAATCCCGGTTCATCAGAAACACTAATAGCAGTTTTATTAATCCGTTTTAATATGGTGGCTGTATCTTCACCTAACTCTCCCGTAACTTCCCACAAGGGTCTTTGTAAAAAAGTATGCCAGCCATTAATGCCAACCACGTTACTGCCTCTGCCGGCTTCTTTTAAAGTGCTGGTAACTGTATTTAAAAAAACTGGTTTGCTGGTTTGGGAAAATGCAATGCCAGCTTGCTCTTGCAGAATGAAAAATGCAGTGGCATTATTGTATAAATCAAACCTGAAAGGATGCGCTGCTTTTATCCATTCCACGCCGGGTAGTTCTGTTGCCAGCTCCTCCCACTGTAACTCGTTTGCAAGTACAACTAACTGCATTCTTTTTTTTACAAAAATAGGTGGTTATCGTTCAAAGTAACAGTGCTGAAAATGCAGCGTTATAAAAATATTTTTAAGCGGAATAAAAAGATATATTTGTGGCTTGCATAAAAAGAAAACCAATGGCCAAAAAAATAATCAATACTGAAAATGCACCGGCACCTATCGGCCCTTATAACCAGGCAATACAAACAGGTAATCTTCTGTTCATATCCGGACAGGTGGCTTTAAAACCCGGCAGTGGCGATTTGGCAAATGCCGACATTATTGAAGAAACACACCAGGTGATGCAAAACCTGAAAGCTATTTTAACCGAAGCAGGAATGAGCTTTGACAACGTGGTAAAAACCACCATTTTTTTAAGCGACATGGGCTTGTTTAGCCAGTTGAATGAAATTTATGGTAAATACTTCAGTGGCGATTTTCCGGCGAGAGAAACCATTGCAGTGAAAGGGTTGCCAAAAAATGTGAATGTAGAAATAAGTATGATTGCGGCTGTTTAGTTACAATTCGTTTAATGAATTTATCATGCACTGCACTTTGGGCCGTTCGCCTTTTGGCACCAGTACAATAATGTTATTGGAAATAGTTTCACCATTACGGAAAATATAACCGGCTTTGGCGGAACGGGTAACATCTTTATCATTTTCTTTCACCTTTACATTTACATAAAACTCTTTCGCTTTTACTGTGCCGCCTTTTGATGTAAACCTTTTTCCGTTGGCATTTAAACAACTGTATGATGCGATTGCGGCTGCAGACTCAGAAGAAGAAAGCAGCCCGGGCCGGTCTAAAAATATTTTACTGCAGCCCGATTTATTGGTAGCGTAAAAGGTAATTTCAAACCGGCTGTACTCTTCATCCTTTACGTTTTTATTCTGCTCATTGCGTATGTACCAGCCAAATTCAATACCATTAACAGTTTCTGGTTTATTTTCCTCCAGTGGTGTAACCTGTGCGCTGGCAGATGATATTGTTAAAACAAACAGTATTGCAAAAAAAGAAATGCGCTTAACCATAATGAGTATTTAATTTTGCAGGTAAGATAATACAATTTACTGCCAATGAATAGCGAGAAACTGGTAATTATTACGGCAAAAGTTCATGAATACTTAATTGCAACTCTCGAAAGCAAACAATATAAAGTATTATACAGTCCGCAAATAACTTACGATGAATTGCTGGCGTTAATTGAAGATGCAACCGGCCTGATTGTAACCACCCGCCTTAAAATTGATAAAGCAATTTTAAATAAAGCCACACAGCTTAAATGGATTGGCCGCCTTGGCAGCGGAATGGAATTGATAGATGTGGAATATGCGGCTACCAAAGGGATAAAATGTGTAAGCAGTCCCGAGGGAAACCGTAATGCGGTGGCAGAACATTCCTTAGGTATGCTGCTGGGTTTAATGAATAAGATTTACAGCAGTGCTGCTGAAGTTAAAAAAGGGGAGTGGATAAGGGATGCCAACCGCGGCACCGAACTAAATGGTAAAACTGTTGGGATTATTGGCTTTGGAAATACCGGCAGCAGTTTTGCAAAACTGCTGGCTGCTTTTAATGTTACTGTTTTGGCTTATGATAAATATAAATTTGATTTTGGCAGCGGATATATCAAAGAAGCCAGCCTGGAGCAAGTGTGCCGTTATGCGGATGTTATCAGTTTTAATGTTCCGCTTACTGGTGAAACCTTTCATATGGCTAATGATGATTTCTTTGCTCACCTGCAGCAAAGCCCTTATATCATTAATGCATCAAGAGGTAGGGTGGTGGAAAATGCAGCAGTAATTAAAGCTCTTCAGTATAATTTAATTTCCGGTGCAGCGCTGGATGTTTTAGAAAATGAAAAACTGGCAACTTATACAGAAGAAGAAAAACAACAACTTGAATTTTTGACCAGCCAGCCCAATGTAATCATCACTCCGCATATTGCTGGTTATAGTCATGAAGCATTCTACAAAATGAGTGCTGTAATTCTGGAAAAACTGGGAATTTAAAATTTTTACTATTTTTGCTTTATATGCAACGCTCTGGCATTCCCGGGGCGTTGTATTTTTTTTCTCTTTACTAAAAAGAAATTTATGAGCGGAACTAATTATGTAACACAGGACACCTTTGAAAAAATGAAGGCAGAGCTGCAGCACATGAAAGCGGTGGAACGCCCTGCAGCCAGTAAAGCAATTGCAGAAGCACGTGAAAAGGGCGACCTCCGGGAGAATGCAGAATATGATGCTGCTAAAGAAGCACAAGGTATGCTGGAAGCGAAGATTAAGCAGCTGGAAGGTGTTATTGCCACTGCAAGAATTGTGGATGAAAGCACCATTGATACAAGCAAAGTAAGCATACTTACTAAAGTAACTTTAACCAACCTGGGTACAAAGAAGAAAGTAACCTACCAGATTGTATCAGAAAAAGAAGCAGATTTAAAGGCAGGTAAAATCTCTGTTACTTCTCCAATTGGAAAAGGCTTGTTAGGTAAGGTTCCGGGCGATGAAGTGGAAGTGATAGTACCCGCTGGTGTACTTAAATTCAGGATAGAAGAAATTACTGCGTAAGTAACTAAGTAAACTATTTTGCATCCCGGCAATTGCCGGGATTTTTTTGTGCCTGTATTTTCTTTTTTATTGCAACTTATTTTTTGTTTACCCTGTCTCATTGTTTTTATTAATTTTGAACAAAGGTTTCCGTATGACTATCTTCTCCAAAATAATTGCAGGCCAAATACCCTCTTATAAAATTGCAGAAAATGAAAAGTTTTATGCTTTCCTGGATATTTTTCCTTTGGCGGAAGGCCATGTACTGGTAGTGCCTAAAACAGAAACCGATAAATTTTTTGATTTAGAAGATGCCTACTTAAGCGAAATGCTACTGTTTGCAAAACCCATTGCACATGCCATTGAAAAAGCATTTGACTGTAACCGCTGTGGCATAAGTGTGGTGGGTTTGGAAGTGCCGCATGCGCACCTGCACCTGTTACCTATAAATGAAGCGGATGATTTAAATTTTACCCGGGGTAAATTAAAAATGAGTGCTGAAGAACTGAAGAAAGTGCAGGAAACTATCCTGAGATATTTATAGCTTTCTATCCCACTACCAGCCTGAAACCAACACCATGTATCGTTTCTAAAGAAATGTTGGGGTCTGCTTTTAAATGCTTGCGCAATTTTGTAATAAACACATCCATACTCCGGCCTAAAAAGTAATCATCCTTACCCCAAACATTTAATAATACTTCTTCCCGCTTTAAAATTTTATTGGGATGTTGCGCAAAAAACTTCAGCAGGTCAGCTTCTTTTTGTGTAAGGGAGCTGCTGCCTTCTTCACTGGTAATTTTAAGATTGTGGTACAGAAACTTTAGTTTGCCAAGCATAAATTCTTCTGCTTCGTCGCTTTGCAGCTTTTTTGTTCTTCGTAAAAAGACTTCCATCCGAAGCAGCAGTTCCTGCATACTGAAGGGTTTAACAATATAATCATCTGCCCCTGTTTGAAAACCTTTTATCCTGTCTTCTTCCAGGCTTTTTGCAGTAATGAATAAAACAGGCACTATATCACTTTGCTGCCGTATTTTTTTTGCCAGTGAAAAACCATCCCTTTGGGGCATATTTACATCCAGCAGGCAAATATCAATTCCTTTTTTTTGAAACTGCTGCCAGGCTGCTTCTCCATCAGCACAATGTATTACTTCGTAACCGGCGTCCTGTAAATTGTCTTTTATAACAAAGCTCAGGCTCATGTCATCTTCTGCCAGTAAAACTTTCGCCTTAACCATAGTTGTTTATTGGTGTGGAATTTTCACTGTAAATGTACTTCCTTTTCCGGGTTCACTCTGTACTTCAATTTTTCCGTTATGAGCCTCCACCACTTTTTTAACAAAACTGAGGCCAAGCCCAAAACCTTTTACGGTATGCAGTTCACCTTTGGTAACCCTGAAAAAACGGTCGAATATTTTTTTGTGGTATTCTTCTTTTATACCTACGCCATTATCAGTAATTGCAATACAGTAGTCGCTGCCTTCTTCAAATGTTTTAACAATGATAGAAGGTTTAGCCGCATATTTTATAGCATTTTCAATAAGGTTAATTAAAGTGAGAAGTATGTAATACCTGTCAGCATGAACTTTATTATTAGTTGCAGAGAAAATTGTTTTTACTGCAGCCTCATTTTGTTCAATTAAAGGCTGCAGGCTGGTAATAGCTTCATCAATTATACTCTTAATGTCAATATCTGTTTTTTCAAGCGGAACAGAGGTACGGTCTGTATAAGCAATTTCCAGCAGGCGCTGCACCTGGCTTTGAAGATGTGCAGTTTGCTCGCCAATAATACCGGCGTAGTTGTGCAGCCGTTCTGGTTTCTGCGCAATATCAGGCTGCTGTAATACTTCGCTGGCAATTTTAATTACAGCCAGCGGTGTTTTAAACTCATGTGTAAAATTATTTACAAAGTCCTTTTGTGTTTCATTTAAAAATTTTTGCCGGTATAAGTAAAATACACTGGCGCCAAATGCGGTAAGCACCAGCAGCAATATCATTCCGGACACTATCCAGAAATACATCTGCTTTAAAATATACTCACCACGGTGTGGAAAGTAAAGCGCTAAATAAGAATAATCTTTTTGTAAAATTGGTATGGCCGCTTTTGAAGACGAGGAATCATATGCATCCGGCAGGTCAATATATTTTTGCGTGGTAAAGGTATTTTTTTCATGGCTGTAAAGCCCTGCTTTGCAATCGGTATATACATCAAAATCAGTAAACTCACTTTTCAGGTTCAGCCAAAGACTATCTGTAAAAGGAGTACAGTCTATTTTTAATAAATATAAATCAGGCTGTGGGTTGTTAATTTCTTTCTGTATAATATCACTTACATCATTCACCAGCTGCATATCCTTATAAAGAGACCGGATACTTTTAGAAACATTAATGTTGAATTGCTTTTCTTCATACCTGTACACTTTTTGAAGCCAGAATAGCTGTATGGCTACAATAATGGCAATAAGCACGGTGCTTACCAGTATTACAATCCGCAATGTTTTGGACCGGATAACCATTTTTACTTTTCGGTTTGTGGTTTACGGCTTGTTGTTGGGCAAGCCGTAATGGTTTTCAATAGAGCAGTTTTATTGTTTTCAAAGATGCCACTTTGTTATGTTAACAATATGTTGTTACTGTCTAAAAATATAACTCCAAACTATAAAGCACAAACCACTAACGCTTCTTTATTCTTCCCGGGTTTTGCGCAATAAAGGCTTCCCATCCTTTTAAGTTTTTAGTTGCTGGTATTGATGTTTTACTTTGAAAATGATGGCAAACAGCTACAGCCAGTGCATCAGTTGCATCGTAATGTTTAGGATTGTCCGTAAACTGTAAAATGCGCTGCAGCATTTTCATCACCTGTTCTTTATCTGCATTGCCATTTCCTGTTACACTTTGTTTTACTTTTTTGGGTGAGTATTCTGTAACATCCATGCCATGCTGCATGGCAGCAGCAATAGCAACTCCCTGTGCCCTGCCCAGTTTCAGCATGCTTTGTACATTCTTTCCAAAAAAGGGTGCTTCAATTGCAAATGTGTCGGGCTTGTATTTTATAATTAAACCACTTACAGTTTCATAAATCAGGTGCAGTTTTTTATAACTGTCTTTAACCTTCCCGGGTTTAAGCACCCCCATTTCAAGCAGGGTTATTTTATTTTGCTGTACTTCAATCAGCCCGTAACCCATAACAATGGTCCCGGGGTCAATTCCTAAAATAACAGTGGTTTTAGCTTTGGGCACTTATTTGTTTTTTGTGTTTCGATAATTGAATTATCATTGTGTATTGAACAAAAATATTAAAATATTACTCAACTGGTTTTTAGGCCCTGTATTGTTTGTAATAATAAGTTACAGTTTATACAGGCAGGTGGCTCAACAACCCGATTTAGAACAACGCTGGGAGCAAATTAAGCAAGGCTGGCAAAGCACCACTTTTTTGCTGGCGCTTTGCCTGATGTTTTTAAACTGGGGTATTGAAGCAGCTAAATGGAAACTGCTGGTAAACCATGTACAGCCCATCAGTTTTTTCAGGGCGTATCAATCGGTATTAGCCGGCTGCAGTGTTACCATGCTCACGCCCAATCGTATTGGAGAATATGGAGGGCGGATGCTTTTTATTGAACCGCAGCACCGTATTAAAGCAATTTCATTAACCATCACAGGCAGCATCAGCCAATTGCTGATAACAATGATAATGGGCTGCCTGGGTTTGTTTTTTTTAAGATATTTTTCACACCCGGATGGCAACGCATTAACGGTTTTACCGCACTTTTGGGGTGATGTGCTGATATACTTCAGTGTAAGCTGTACATTATTGCTCTTTTTATTTTACATACGAATTGGCTGGCTGGTGCGTTTACTGGAAAAACTGCCTGCCCTTACCAAAGTAACACGCCACATTGCGGTATTGGATGAATTTACCGCCTTACAATTGGTACGGTTGCTGGCATTGTCGCTGCTGCGGTATGGAGTGTTTGTAATGCAGTACGTGTTGTTGTTAAGGGCCATGCAGGTAGATATTGGTTTTGGATTAAGTTTTTGGCTGATAACGGTGTTTTATCTTGTATTGGCCGTGGCGCCTACTATTGGTTTTTTAGAGTTGCCTGTTCGGGTAAAAGCCAGTTTGCAGTTAATGCAATTGTACAGCACTAATACATTGGGTATACAAACAGCCGCATTGGCTATCTGGCTTATCAACCTGGTGTTGCCCGCAGTAATGGGAAGTGTTTTAATTTTGGGAACTAAAATTGTAAAAGATAAATAATGTTGTTACACTTTGCTAAAGTTGGCCTTTTAATAACGGGCCTTTGTTGTGTTAGCGTTAAACCGGCATACGATGACGAGTTTTGCGGAATTAAAAACACCGCATTTAAGGATGGTGAAAATGTTACCATGAAAGTGTATTACAGTACGCTGGGTGCTTACATTGGAGCAGGCGAGGCCTCTTTTACCACTACACTGGAGCGTTTTAATGGCAAACCTGTGTACCACTGTGTTGGCGATGGAAAGACATATTCTTTCTTTGACAATTTTTTTAAGGTACGAGACCGCTACGAAAGTTATATTGATACCTCTAACCTTATTCCTTATAAATTTATCCGCAATGTGGATGAAGGGGGGTATAAAAAGTACAATAATGTAACTTTTAATCAAAGTGCCGGAACGGCAGTGAGCACTAATGGCGTTTTTAAAGTAACCAAGTGCATACAGGATGTGGTGAGTGCTGTATACTATGCCCGTAATATTGACTGGAATAAGTATAAAAAAGATGATAAAATACCCTTCGATATGTTTCTTGATGATGAAGTGTACCATCTGTACATCCGTTATATGGGTAAAGAAAAAATTAAAACCCGCTATGGTAAATTCAATGCCATAAAATTTAAGCCACTGCTGGTAAAAGGAACCATTTTTGAAGGCGGTGAAAAAATGAATGCATGGGTAAGTGATGATCCCAACCATTTACTCCTGCGGGTGGAAAGCCCTATTGCAGTAGGAAGTATTAAAGTGGATATGATGGGCTACAGTAATTTGCGTTACCCGCTTACATCGTTAATAAGTGTGAAGTAGTTTATAGCAGTTTTCATTTCTTTTGCCGTATGATATAAACAATACCGGCAATTAAACCTGTTAAGCCACCTAAATAACTGAAGTTATGCATAGAGCCTACGGCAATGAAAGCTTTTTTGTTAATTAGGTTTTCTGGTAACCACCAGTCTACTCCTTCCCTGGCTAAAACATAATTCCCATAAATAAGACCAGTGATTCCTGTAAGGAATGCCACTATCATTGTAATAACAATAGCTTTCATTGTAATGATAAACATATCCCGTGAATCTTTTATCCGGAGACCAGTCAAGGCTAAAATAAGTCCAACAGGTATCCCCATCCACCAGGTTGCTAAAAAACCAACACCTGCAACATAAAGCCTGGGGTTTATGAAAATGGCTTCATTGCCGGTATTTGCAAAGCCAAATTGGTAAAACTTGAATTTTGTGTAATACTCATGCGATATACTGTAAGTAAGCTGATCATGTAAAATGCCATATATCCCTGCAATTAAAGGCGTAATAACAAGGAGCAGCAGAAAAAATAAAAGCTTTCTCAAAAACAACTTGTTGTAGTAATGATTTAAATCTCACTCAATTTAAACACCTCTTTCTGTCTCACGCCTTTTTCAGTTTGCTGTAAGGTGCAGCATTCATTAACGGGGTCGTGTTCAAAAAAAAGGATGTAATCATTGGCAACCGCTTCATCAAAAAAAGCTTTCTTTTCATTTAAGGTGGTAAGTGGAAACATATCATACCCCATAACATACGGCAATGGTATATGCCCAACAGAAGGCAGCAGGTCGGCTGTATATACTACTGTTTTACCGTTGTATTTTAACACCGGCAACATCATGGCGCCGGTGTGGCCATAAGCTGTCTTTACAAAAAAGTTTTCGCTTAAAGAAGTGGGCATTGTTTTATCAACCGTATCGGCTACTTCCACAAACTGCAGTTTACCGCATTCCTGCATGGGTAAAATATTTTCTTTTAAAAAACTGGCTTTCTCCCTGGCATTGGGTTCTGTAGCCCATTTCCAGTGAATTCTATTGCTCCAGAAAGTGGCGTTTTTAAATGCCGGCACCAGTTTATCCCCCTCACGGATAATACTGCCCCCGCAATGATCAAAATGCAGGTGGGTTAAAAATACATCCGTAATATCATCTTTACTAAAACCATATTTGGCTAATGATTTTTCCAGCGTATCATCACCATGCATATAATAGTGGCTGAAAAATTTGGCATCCTGTTTATCACCCATGCCGTTATCAATTAAAATAAGGCGGTTGCCATCTTCCACCAGCATACAGCGCAATGCCCAGCTGCACATATTGTTTTCGTCTGCAGGGTTTAATTTGTTCCAAATACTTTTTGGCACCACACCAAACATAGCGCCTCCGTCTAATTTAAAATAACCGGTGTTAATGCTGTATAGTTTCATAGTAAATCTTTTTTATTGTTGTTTTGCTGGCTTCTGCACGGGCACAGGCGGCAGCGCTTTTAACGAAGCTGTTACTGCGCCCACCATATTGGTTACTGCATTCAGGTCTGATTTTTTTACAGAAAAAACCGGGCTTACGCCAAATCCTTTTTGCCGTAAAATATTCAATATGCCATATGAGCCCAGCAAGTGCCCGCAACCCACTGCAAAGAAAGCCGTTTTGGTGCTGGTTATTTTTTCAATGGAAGCGGCCATGCCGGCATTACGGTTATCAAAAACTATTTTCCTGTAATTAACATTAATGGAATTGATAAGCTTTGTAAGTGAATCAAATTCCTGGGTAACGTAAAATTTTTCCAGGTTTTCTGCAACAACAATGTCATCGTCAAACAGCATCGTGCTGTCATTTAACCGGGCATCTATAATATCGTACATCATTCCCACCTGTAATTTATAAGTCTCAAGGCCGCCACATTTTTTGCCGGTTTTTTTAGCAAGATTGGCCAGTGCTATATCCATTGCGGTAATGCCGGGCTCTGGCTTTAAATAACTGGCAGTTAATTTATTTCCAAAGTCTGCAAACTGGTCCAGGCTGTCGGGGTTAATGTTGCTGTGATAAGTTTTATTGATGTTTGTGACCAACTTTTTCCATGCGCTTGTTTTTTTTACTGAGTCAAGATAATTAAGCTTTGACAGGTAAAACCCGGCGTTATCATCCGCCATCTCTGTATACATGTTATTAAAATCAATTTCAGTATAAAACTCTTTAGCGGCACTAATGGCTTTGTAAACAGAGTCGGAGAGGTTCATGAATTTTTTTTGCGGCAAATGTATGGTCCCAAAAAGATATGAAACCGTTTTAGCAGAAGGGTTCTCAATCCGCCATAAAAAAGTATTATTATTTTGTGCAGTGCCGCAAAGGCTGCTGCAAATAATAATAAGGGTAAGAATTTTTTTCACAACAAAATTATTAAATACTAAGCCGCCTTCTTTTGCGTGCGGTTGGTTATTAACAAGAATAAAAGCCCCAGTATAAAAAACACCACCAGCGAAAGTATAGACTGTCGGATGCTGCTGATGCCTTCTATAAACCCAAAGGTAAACAACCCGATTACAATGGCGAGTTTTTCGGTAACATCATAAAAACTGAAAAAAGACGCAGTGTCTTTTGTTTCGGGCATTAGTTTGGAATAAGTGGAGCGGCTGAGTGATTGTATGCCTCCCATTACCAAACCCACCAGCGATGCTAAAATATAAAAGTGTACTTCGGTGGTAATAAAATAACCGGTAATGCAAACGCCAATCCACAACAGCACGGTAAAGATGAGCACTTTTATATTGCCGAATTTCTGCGACAATTTTGACATGGCGATGGCACCTGCAATGGCCACCAGCTGTATGATTACAGCGGTAATAATAAGCCGGTCATCCGGCAATTTTAATTCTTTAATACCAAAATCAATGGCTACCAGCATTACGGTTTGCACACCCATGCTGTAAAAGAAAAAGGCAGTGAGGTATCTTTTTAAAACAGGCATATGAGTTACCTGTTTCCAAACCAGTTTCAGCTCGTGAAACCCGTTTACCAGTATATGTTTTTTCGATTTTCGGTCGCTTTTAGGAGGAATGGGCAATCTTGAAAAAGTGAGTTGTGCAAACCCCACCCACCAAATACCTACCAGTAAAAATGTGATCTTTAATGCCATTGCTTTATCCGTCATCAGCATTACCAATGCAAAGCCCACCAGCTGCATCAGCACACTGCCGATATAACCCATGGTGTAACCTTTGGCGCTGATGCGGTCCATGTCTTCCTCAGCCGCTATATCCGGCAAAAATGAATTATAAAAAACCTGGCTGCCATAAAATCCAATACCCGCAAACATAAAACACATCAGCCCAAGCGTAACATGGTCTTTATCGAAAAAGAACATGAGTGAACAACTGGCAGCGCCTACATAACAAAAAAAGCGCATGAAATTTTTCTTATTGCCTTTATAATCTGCAATGGAAGAAAGAATAGGAATCAGCAGTACAACAATAAGGAACCCGAAGGAAAGTACATAGTCTTTAAGTTCTGTGTTAACGAATCGGCGGCCCAGGAAAGAGATACCATCTTTAAATTTTTCATTTTGTATTCCTGTTACTGCCGCATAATATGCCGGAAAAAATGTGGTGGTAATAACCAGGTTATATACACTGTTGGCCCAGTCGTACATAGCCCAGCCGTTAATTACTTTTTTAGAAGCAGTTTGCATTGATAAAAGGTTGTTTCGTAAATATAAACATTTGCATGGCCATAACAAACAAAATGCCTGTTGCGGTAACAGGCATTAATATAAAAAATATTTTAAAAAAAGAAGAGATTACTCTGGCAGGTTATTCAGGTCTATTTTTTTGTAAGGGATTTTCTTAATCGTGTTAAAAGTATTATCGGTAAGCTCCACATTTACCGGTTTACCATTAAACGCACTGTCGCTGATAATGGTTCCAATAACCTGGAAAGCTATATCCCCCACACCATCCAGTTTATCTTTATTTGCCACCATGCGGAAAGTAACGGTGTCCTTGCCAGGCAATAACTGCATGCTGCGTATATCTTTGGTGTTATGATTTTGAGCACTGTCGATTTCATACAAAAGTGCAGCAGTGCGGTTGGCTTCATTTTCACCGATACCTTCTTTATAGTACACTTCTACAGTACCTTTTTTAACTTTTTTGCCGTAATTACTGCAGGAGGTTAAAAACACTGCTGTAACCAATAGAATGAATAAATTTTTCATGTTGCGTTTTTTGTACTGCATAAATAGCACTTATATTATTTACCTGCAATACCCATTGCAAGGTATTTTACTTAATAACATTGGTGTAAATAAGTGTCAGCAATAGTATGCCTGCCACAATCCGGTACCAACCCCATACTTTAAAACCATGTTTTTTCAGAAAACCGATAAAAAATTTAATAGCCAGCATTGCAACTATAAATGCCACAGTGTTTCCAATTAAAAGGTTTTGTACTTCGCTGCGGGTAAAGCCCCCGCTTTCTGAATAGTATTTATACAGCTTATACACAGTAGCAGCCAGCATAGTAGGTACAGCTAAGAAGAAAGAGAACTCAGCCGCCGCATTACGGGTAAGTTTTAAGCTCATACCACCAATAATAGTGGCAGCACTGCGGCTCAGGCCGGGGAATAAAATGGCAAGGCATTGGAATAAACCAATTTTAAACGCTGTGGTAAAACTTACTTTTTCTTCGTTGTCTATAGTGTGTACTTTAAAAATATTATCAATGAACAAAAACAGTACACCGCCTGCAATCATAATACCGGCGATGAATAAAGGGGTTTCTAACAGTTCATCAATTTTTTCACTGAAGAGTTTGCCAAATATCAATGCCGGTATTACGGCCACCACCAGTTTTACATAAAACTGCCAGCGCTTAAAATCAAAAAACTTTTTCCAGTATAATACTACTACGGATAAAATGGCGCCTAACTGTATGGCTACGGTAAAGGCTTCTGTAAACTTATCGGTATTGCTGATGCCCAGCAGGTTTTCCGTAATGCGCATGTGCGCTGTGGAGGAGATAGGCAAAAACTCGGTAAGGCCTTCCACGATACCGATAATAATAGTTTGAATGGTGTTCATTGTGCTAAAATAAAAATTGCGAAGAATATTCTTCGCAATTTATTATTAATTGTTCATTGTTAATTATTCATTCGCCTTTGGCTTTTTCATTATGGCATAAATCTCCAGCACCAGGCCTGCAATAATAAATATGGGTGCAATGGTAATACGGGTGGTGCTGTACACTTCGTTATCGTTAAATACTTTTGGATCGCTGCTTTTGCCGCCACTCATTAAGAAAAAGCCCACCGCCATTACAGCAATGCCTATCAGCATCCACATATAATTATCTTTTGTAAAAAGGCTGCTGCCGGTTGCCTGCTGTTTTTTTTCGTTGCTCATAATTTTTATTATTGAGGTTGCAAACTTAATATAAATCGTCCAATTTCATCCGCAGGTATTTAATTACTGAGCGGTGAGTGCTTAAAAGTGTAATAGAGATGCCCAGTGCAATAATTGCCACAAAGAGCATAATAAGGCTTTTATTATCGTGTATAGCCTTAAAGTCGGGCACAAAACTTTCGGTAATCATTATGGTGCCCCAAATAGCTGCAATGGCAATGAGCGATGCAATCAGCCCGTTAATAACGGCCCTTGCATCAATGGGCTTTGCAATAAACCAGCGGGTGGCGCCAACCATTTGCATGGTTTTTATTAAAAAGCGGTTGCTGTACATGGCAAGACGAATGGTATTGTCGATAGAAAAAATAACCAGTATGGTCAGCAGTATGGCAGCACCTAAAAATCCAATCATAATATTCCGCACCAAACCACCCACTTTGGAAACCACTTCTTCCGGGAATTTAAACTCTGAAATAACACCGGGAAAAGAGCTTTGCAGCTCTGCGGCCAGCACATTCAGGCTGTCTTTCTCCACATGGCTGGCCCTTACATGAAAGTCGATGCTTTCCGGCAACGGGTTGCTGTTAATAAACTGCCGCCAAGTGGTGTCGTTCTCACTTTCATAGCGTTTTATGGCCATTTCCTTGGTTACATACTCCACCGATTTTATGTAGGGTAATCCAGTAAGATAATTTTTTACGCTGTCGATATATTTTTTTGGGGCCTCCCGGTTAAGATATGCCTGCACCTGTATGTTCTCTTTAAAATATTCGCCGGTTTTACGCAGGTTGATGAAGAACCAGCCTACCAGGCCAAATAAAAATAATACCAGTGCCACGCCAATAATAGCCCCCACGTAAGATGGTTTGCCACGTTTGCTGCCTGCTTTACCTATTTGCGACATGATGAAATAAAATTTATTTAATGGATTGGTTAGTACAGGGCGCAAATTAACTCAATTTGCGGGTATTGCAGTAAATTTGCCCACTACAAAACGGCTGCCTTTCTTATTTATTTTTATAAATGGGGCTGATGGCATGTGAACGGGGTTTAAATAACTTTTCTTTCACAGTTTGCTGTATGGTGGATTAAGAGGTTAAGAGAAACGAAGCAGAAAAAATTTCAGTAGAAAAATAATGCTGAAGAGTGATTATTTTTCTTTTTCTTAAAAAGAAAAACAACAAACAACTGTTGCCAATGAAGCTGGTGTTTTATTCAACAGTTGATAACATAATTAATTAACAAAACACAATTAAAGTTCCTTTAGGGATTTAGGGTATGGAATATAAGTTTAACGAGATTGAAAAGAAATGGCAGGAGCACTGGAAAGAAAAAAAAGTGTACCGTGTAAGCAACGAAAGTGTTAAGCCAAAATATTATGTGCTGGATATGTTTCCGTACCCCAGCGGTGCCGGCCTGCATGTAGGCCACCCGTTAGGTTATATTGCCAGTGATATTTATGCCCGCTTTAAAAGGCTGAAAGGTTTTAATGTACTGCACCCAATGGGGTTTGACAGTTTTGGTTTACCTGCAGAGCAATATGCCATTGAAACCGGCCAGCACCCGGCAGAAACCACCAAAAAGAATATTGCCACTTTTAAAAGTCAGCTGGATAAAATTGGATTTTGTTACGACTGGGAACGGGAAGTACAAACCAGCGACCCCAATTATTATAAATGGACGCAATGGATTTTTCTGCAATTGTATAACAGCTATTACAACAGCGAAACGCAAAAGGCTGAAAGCATCGATAAACTCGTACAGCAATTCGAAGCATCAGGTACTTCAGCTCTCAGCGCTCAGCTTTCAGCTTTAAGCTTTACAGCAGATGAATGGAAAGCGTTTGATGAAAATAAAAAGCAGGAAATACTCATGCATTACCGCCTTGCCTTTAGCAAATACGGCGAAGTGAATTGGTGTGAAGCATTGGGCACTGTATTGGCAAATGATGAAGTGGTGAATGGTGTGAGTGAACGGGGCGGCCACCCGGTGGTGAAAAAGAAAATGCGCCAATGGTATTTACGCATTACGGCTTATGCCGACCGTTTATTAGAAGGCTTGGAAACGGTTGATTTTAGTGACAGCATGAAAGACATGCAGCGCAACTGGATTGGTAAAAGTGAGGGAGCGGAAATAGACTTCGAAGTTAAAAGTCAAAAGTCAAAATTAAAAGTATACACCACAAGGCCTGATACCATTTTTGGTGTTGACTTTATGGTGGTGGCGCCGGAGCATGATATTGTAAACGAAATTAAAAGCACCGGACAAACTGCTGCGGTGGATGAATATGTGGCTTATGTAAAAAGCCGCAGTGATGTAGACCGCATGGCAGAGAAAAAAATTACCGGTTGTTTTACGGGTGCGTATGCCATTAATCCTTTTGATGGAAGGGAAATTCCCATCTGGATCAGTGAGTATGTACTGGCTGGCTACGGCACCGGCGCTATTATGGCCGTGCCCTGCGGCGATGAACGTGATTTTAAATTTGCACAGCATTTTAATATTCCCATCACCAATATTATTGGCAGCCATTATACTGGTGAAGAAGCCAACCCAACAAAAGAAGCGGTATTAGAAAATAGTGGTTTTTTAAACGGGCTGGTAATGAAAGATGCCATTAGTGTGGCCGTAAATAAAATTGAAGCGCTGGGCATTGGCAAACGCAAAGTGAATTATAAAATGAGGGATGCCGGCTTCAGCCGCCAGCGTTATTGGGGTGAACCTTTCCCCATTGTGTGGAATGGAGAAACACCCACTATTGCAAAAGATGCATTGCCGTTAGAATTACCGCATGTAGATAAATATGGTCCCGGTGCAGAAGGCGAAGGCCCGCTGGCAAATATTACCGAATGGGTAAATACGCCGGAAGGCAGAAGAGAAACATCCACCATGCCGGGTTACGCAGGTTCATCGTGGTATTTTTTGCGCTACATGGACCCCAACAATACCGAAACTTTTTGCGACCGCAAAGCCAGCGATTACTGGAACCAGGTGGATTTATATATTGGAGGTACCGAACACGCTGTGGGGCATTTACTGTACAGCCGTATGTGGACGAAAGTATTATTTGATTTGGAATTGATTGGGTATGATGAGCCGTTTAAGAGGCTGGTGAATCAAGGGATGATACAGGGGAGTTCGAGGTTTGTACATAGAATGATCTTAAAAGCTACAGATAAAAATGAAGAAGGTTTGGAAAAAGAGCTTTTTGTATCCTATGGAATAGCAAAAAATCTGGAGTTTTTACAAGCAATGGATTTTAGAGATTCCCCTGAGTTAAAACCGATCAATGATAAATTGAATCAACTATATCCTGAAAGAGATTTTAAGGTAAGAGGCTTTGGATTAATAAAAGGTTATGTTGACGTAAGCTTGGTAGACGGAGTTGAATTAAATGTTGAAGATTTTAGAAAATGGAGAAATGGTGTATTTGAGAATGCGGAAATGGTGTACGAGAACGGCAAATTTCTTTGTTCATCAGAAACAGAAAAGATGTCAAAATCCCGTTTGAATGTTGTCAATCCCGATATACTAGTAAATCAATACGGATCCGATACCTTCCGCATGTATGAAATGTTCCTCGGTCCGGTAGAAGCCAGCAAACCCTGGGATACGAAGGGTATTGAAGGTGTGCACCGGTTTTTAAAAAAATTATGGCGTTTGTTCAATGATGAAGTAAAAGGAAAGGTTTGGAACAACGACAAAGCCACCGATGCCGAATTAAAAATATTACACCGCACCATTAAAAAAATTGAGGAAGATACCGAGCGCTTCAGCTTTAACACGGCGGTTAGTACATTTATGATCTGTGTAAACGAACTGGCCGATGCCAAATGCCATAAAAAAGAAGTACTGGAGCAATTGCTGATTTTATTAACGCCCTATGCGCCGCATATTGCCGAAGAATTGTGGCACCAGTTAGGTAACGAAGGAACGGTACTGGATGCAGCATATCCTGTTTTAAATGCTTCTTTATTGGTGGAAAGCAGCAAGGAATATCCTGTTTCCATCAATGGTAAAGTGCGTACAAATTTAAATCTGGCTTTAGACATCGATCAAAAACAAGTGGAAGAATTAGTGCTGCAAAATGAAGTGGTACAAAAGTGGCTGGAAGGCAAAGCGCCGAAAAAGATCATTTATGTAAAAAATAAAATGATCAACGTGGTGATTTAAAAACTAATTACACGAATGATACTAATTGCACGAACGGATATTTCCGTTCGTGTTTTTTTAATGCATACTCCAGATGGTAATGGCGATAACCAGTTTTTTAAGCGCCCCGTAAATAAGAAAGTAAAATAGTTTGCTGAAGAAATAACTTGCCAGCAGGTTTTGCCACCACGGTATACCAAACAGGCGCTTGAACGCCACAAACATCCAGGGTATCCAAAACAGCATGTGCATAAACTCAAAGCTGCTGCCAAATAAAAATTCCGAAACGGGGGTCATCCATTTATTATAAAAAACAAAGAAAAACGGTTTAAGCATCCAGCCGCCCAGGTCTTTCTTAATATAAAGGGGCGCCACATTAATAAGGGAATGCAGGGTATAAAAGCAGAGGTTGTATACAATAAAATGTGTGCTAAGCACCAGCGCCGCACCATAATATTTCAGCTTCTTAAAAAATACCAGCATAAAAAATGCGGCAATAACGGGCAGCAGTAAAAAAATAAGTGTCTTGCCATAAGTGCCCACGCTGGAATGAAACATCGACCACCGGGCTTCCATCATTTGCCTGAATGCATAGCTTTCAATTTTAGCGGGGGGTATATAAAAACTGTCTGCCCGGTTTCTGCCCACTATTTTAAAACTGCCGTCGGCTTCTTTGTTTTCACCGATCTCGGCAATTATTGCGCTTTCCATCTTTCGCCCTTTCCTCGTCCAGGCGCTGTCTATTGCTGTTACTACTTTCTCATCCAATGGTTCAGTCCATTTAAACACAGGATAACTGCTCAGGTAATAATAATGATGATCGCCGTAGTTGGGAATATAATCGGTAACACCCACCTTGCTCACCACCAGGTAAAAAATAAGACTCACCACCAGGTACAGCTGCACCGGGTTGGCATAGGGCACCCGGATGCCTTTAAGATTTTGTTGTGTTACAAAACCGGGTTTAAAAAAATTAAGTTTAATGGTTTTTAAAACCTTGTTTTCCCAGTGCCAGAAAAAATCGATCACCTGGTGAAAAAAGTGTTTGGCAGTAAGCTGATGCTCATCAAAGATCTTTTCGCCGCATTGGTTGCATATTTTACCGGTAAAGTTGTGTTTGCAGTTTCGGCAGGTATGGATATGAACGGGTGGCTTTACATCACTTGCTTTATACTCCATTAAACAATTATTTTTTGTAAAAATAATGTATTGAATAAATCGATGGTATTTCTTAATACATTTATAACTGCAAAATGAAAACACTTACCGAAATATTAAACCAGCAAAGGCCCGTCTTTCATAAAGTGGTTGACTTTTCTGAAAAAGATATTATTACTGCGCTTGACCTTACCAAAAACAACACC
>JBGAHV010000040.1:0-39769 GCA_044225995.1 Ferruginibacter sp.
TCTCCCTGCTGTTTTATTTCATTTATCCTGTCAATAATATTATCACTGATGATTGTGGTGTTTGCCGGGGCCTCTTTCATTGTTTTTGATAAAACAATTTTGTGTGCCTGCTTGTACCAGGCGGCGTGTTCAATGTCGTGTTTGCTGGCGGTGGGGCTGTCGGCAGCGGTGGGCCAGTAGCTTTCCATCATCTGGTAAGTTACCCGTCCGTATAATGCGGTGTCGCTTTTGCCGATGCGTTTGCCAACGTGGTCAAAAATTTCTTCATCCACTTTAATCCAGTTCATTTCTCCATTGGGACCGGCCACAAAACCGTCAAGCGATATGTGCATGAATGAAATTATTTTGCTCATGATGGTTTGTTTTAGTGGGGGTGAAGTTAGAAAGGAATGTTGAAGTAGTGCCGCCATTTTTATGAATGGTTGGTGTATGAATTTCGGTTGGTGAGGAGACCAACCGATAGGAAAATGTTGTGTGTTCATACTTTTGTCAGTAAAGTAATTCCGTTAATTCCTCGTCGTATTTAAAATTTGTTACTGTCCAACCATTTGTTGTTTTATAAAGAGTAAAGTCAAATTTCAAATAATATTTGTCAAACTTTAGAACATAAAAACGTTTGGCGATAAAGTCTTTAATTTTTCTCTCTGTTATAAACTCTGATGAAAGCATTTTGCCGTATGCTGGAAAAAGGCTGTTCATTTGTTCTGTGATTGTCACTTGTAATGTGTCAATTGAGGAAGATGTCATTACTGTGTTTTGTTTAAGAAGTTGCAGAGCATCATTAACTTTTCCGTCTGCAAATTTCTCCATGAAAGTGTCGCACACCTTGTCAATTCGTTCTTTGTCTTTGTCCGCACTCTGTCTGGTTTGTCCACATGAAATAAGCATCAATGAAAGAAAAATGGCGGTCAGGAATTTTGTCATTGTATAATTATTTGAATAAGTGACTTGTGTCCAGATAGCATGACACACAACACATAAATATACGTCACGATTATAAATTATGAAAAATTGATCTTTGCTGATAGTCAGCAAAAGTCATGTCGTCTTTTGTATTGATGAATACGGTTTTCATTACTTCGATAAAAGCTCAATAACGGTATGCCCTCAAAGTGTGCGACGCAACAATGCCCAACAGCATTACAAATGTTCACCCAATAAAAAACACAAACCCCGCCGTTTCCGGCGGGGCAAAACATACATACCAAATACAAACATCTTTATACAAATGCCGCTGCGGTTATGCAGCGGCATAGTTATTTAATCAGGTTTTTTACCATCTAAAAAAGTATTGATGGTGCTTATTTCAGCTTTGTTGTTGTCGTCGGTTTTTACAGTGTAATTACTGTAGAAGCTTTCTACATCCGCAATGGAATTTTTCAATTCCATATTGCGGCGAAGGTAAGCTGGCACCGTTTCAAACTCGTTGTTCGGATCAGCTGCATTGATGTTGAATGACAAATTACGCAGCTTCGCAATGCGTTCCATAGCCCGGCGCCTGAGTTCCTCCGCCTCGTCCTGCGGTGCAGGTTCCTCTACGTTGGACATCATGATGGGCTGAGTTTGTTGTACAAGTTGTTGCGCTTCCTCCGCCGCTTGATGGTTTGTTTTTACCACCAATTGCATTTCCGGTTCAGGTTCGTCGGCCTGCACTGTAATCTGCAATGGCAGTGGTTCATCTTTCGGATTAGATTCTGGTTTAGGCTCGTCCTGCTGCACATAAATGTGTGCAGGTTTTGCCAATTTTACTCCCGACGAAGGAGTAGTGCTAGCCTCTTTATTAATTGCTGAAACAGCTGGTTGTGTACTGGTTTTGTTTACGGGTTTTGCAGCGGGTTGCGGAGCAGGAAGTAAATCAAACTCTATAACGGGAGAATGATCTGATGACGAAGATATTTCATAAAACACCGGTGCTTCCTCTGTTTTATCCACCGTAGTTTTACTGCGTACTTCTTCCGCTGCCACCGGCGTTGTTGTTTTTACTTCCACCAGCTTTGGCATCATCGCATCTTCTTCTTCTTTTTGCTGCACCGGCTGCTCGGTAATTTCTGCTATGGCTTCTTCTTCTTCTTTTTCTTCAAATGCTAAAACGGGTTGCGTCAGCTTTATCACTTTTGCCACTGGCTCTTCTTTCTTTGGCATTTCAAGTGTAAGCATAATCTTCGTGTCTTTCTTTTCCTCCGCCGCAGCAGCAGGTTCCCCTTCTTTTTTATCAAACGGGTCTTTATGTTCAAAGCCGGTTGCAATTAATGTAATACCAATTTTACTGCCCAGTGTGCTGTCGTAACCCATACCGAGAATCACATCGGTGTCTTCTCCTGCATTGCTGAGCAAATAATTTTGTATCACTTCCACTTCATCCATGGTAAACTCATGCTCACCTTCGGCAGAGTTAATGTTGATGAGTATCCATTTTGCACCACGGATGTCGTTATCATTCAGCAACGGAGAGTTGAGTGCATTTTCAATTGCACGCTGTGCCCTGTTTTCTCCTTCGGCACTGGCACTGCCCAATATGGCCACACCACCATTACGCATTACGGTGCATACATCGGCAAAGTCAACATTTATCTGGCCGGTGCTGTTGATTACATCGGTTATACATTTTGCGGCTGTTGCCAAAACATTATCTGCTTTTGCAAAAGCTTCTTTCATTTTTAAATTGCCAAACTGGTGGCGCAGTTTATCGTTGCTTATCACCAGCAGTGTATCCACATGGTCTTTTAATAACGCAATACCTTCTTCTGCCTGTGCAAGCCGTTTTTTTCCTTCGTAAGCAAATGGCGTGGTAACAATACCCACGGTAAGTATGCCCAGGTCTTTACAAATTTTTGCAAGAATGGGTGCACCCCCCGTACCGGTACCACCACCCATACCGGCGGTAATAAATGCCATTTTGGTATTTACTTCCAGTATGCGTTTTATTTCTTCCAAACTTTCTTCTGTAGCCTGGCGGCCAATTTCCGGGTTGGCACCGGCACCCAGGCCCTGCGTTAAATGCGGCCCCAGCTGGATTTTGTTACTTACTTTACTTTGCGCAATAGCTTGTGCATCGGTATTACAGATGATGAAGTTTACGCCTTCAATGTTCTGGCCATACATGTGGTTTACAGCATTGCTTCCCCCGCCCCCTACTCCAATCACTTTAATGATGGAGGATTGCTCTTTAGGCAAATCGAAATGTATCATAGCTTGTTTGTTTTAAAAGCCCCCTCTAAATCTCCCCCAAAAGGGGAGACTTTCGCAGAGTCTTTTGGTTTTTGACAGTACTATTTTTCAATTAGCAAAAAAGAAAAATTACTGTACTTGAATAATGGGTTAGTTGCCCCTAAATTCCCTAAAGGGGACTTAAGAGTTGTATTTTTTAAACCTTTATTTATATAAAAGAACTTTAAAAATCAGAATCCCCGGTTCCCCCTTCAGGGGGCGGAGGGGGCTACAGCTTGGCGTCTTCTTCTTCTTTGAATAAATCAATCAATCCAATTTTAAAAGAATCCATAAAGCTTTTTAATGTTTTACGCTGTTTGATCTTTACGGGTTTTGTTTCATCCACCACATCCAGCACTTCATCTACCGGCTGTTGCTGCAGGCTGCCCGGCACTTCCACTTTACGGAAGGTTTCTTCAAACTGCTTGTTTTTATTTTCGTAGTCGTTATAGCCTTTTAATATTAAACCAATGCAGGTGCTGTACATGGGTTTGGCCAGTTCTTCAATATGGCCGCTTGCCAAATGCTCATTAGGGAAACCAATACGTGCATTTAAACCGGTAGCATATTCTGTTAACTGTATTAAATGTTTTAATTGAGAGCCGCCACCGGTGAGGATGATACCGCCATTCAGCATTCTTGTATCTAACCCAACCTGTTTTAAATGATAGCTTACAAAATCCAGTATCTCACTCATGCGTGCCTGGATGATGCCGGCTAAATTCTTTACAGAAATTTCTTTGGGCGCCATACCACGCAAACCGGGTATGGTAATGAAGGCATTTGATTTTGCTTCATCGCTCAATGCGCTGCCAAACTGCACTTTCATTTGTTCGGCCTGTGTTTTTAATACACCCAAACCGGTTTTAATATCGTTGGTAATATTTTCGCCACCGAAAGGAATTACGGCAGTGTGTTTTAAAATGCCTTCGTAAAAAACAGCTAAGTCAGTTGTGCCACCACCAATATCAACAATGGCAACACCGGCTTCCAAATCCTGGTCGCACATAACTGCGGCTGCTGATGCCAACGGCTGCAACACTAAATCTTTTGTTTGCAGGCCTGCTTTCTCCACACTGCGGTTGATGTTGCGGATGGCATTTTTATCACCGGTGATGATATGAAAATTTGCACCCACTTTTACACCACTGTAACCAATGGGGTTGGGTATGTTTTGAAAATTATCTACTGTAAACTCCTGTGGAATTACATCAATGATCTGGTCGCCGGCAGGAATATAGGTGCGGTACTGGTCTGCAATCAGGCGGTCAATTTCTTCCTGGCGTATTTCTTCTTCAATAGCCTGGCGTACGATGTCGCCACGTGTTTGTAAACTTTTTATATGGTGGCCGGCAATGCCCACATAAACTTCGTTAATTTCTAAATTGGGGTTACTGTCGTAACAGTTTTTTAAAGCCATTTCAATGGCCTTAATGGTTTGGTCGATGTTGAGCACCATGCCGTGCTGCACACCGTTGCTGTTGGCACGGCCAAAGCCTAAAATTTCCAGCTTGCCGTACTCATTTTTTCGCCCTGCAATAGCGGCAATTTTTGTGGTGCCGATATCGAGGCCTACAATGATGGGTTGTTCGTGATTCATAGTTGTATGTTTTGTGTGTTTGTGTTTGGTTTGATTTAGTAATCGTTTTTTGCCGGCATTACTGCCCTTGGTTTATTTGTATTGGGTTTTGCATTGGGTACCGGTTTTGTTACAGTTGGTTTTTTAACAGGGGCTGGATTTTGTACAGCTGGTTTTGTTACAGCTGGTTTGGGTTTTGCCGGAACCGGTTTAATTGTTTCGGGCTTTACTGCGGGTCGTTTCGCAGAGGGTAACGGATTAGCAACCGGTTTGTTAACCACCGGTGGGTTTTCTGGTTGCAGGGGGTCGCTGAATACTGCGTTGGAAGTCTCTGTATTATCTTCTCTTTGAATAGACTGCTGGATCATACTGCTGTCGGCAGTGTTGCTGCTGTTATCGGGTACAATGGTTTGAACAGAATCTTCTGCCATGCGTGCAGCATTGGCAGCAATCAACTGCATCAGCTGCAGGGTGCGTAAAGAGTCTGCTGTTTTATCTTCCTGCCCTCTCAGTTTAGCAACTACCTGGTTTTTGTACTGCACATTTATCACACTGTATTTACTCCAGCCTGTTTTAATCACTACGTTTTTATAAAAAAGTTTCAACTTGTCAAATTTTATACCAGCATCTTCTGCATTTCCAAAAACAATTAACTGGTTGCCTATTTTGGGCACCATTTCAAAACTGCGCTGTGCAGTTATATCCACCTGGTCAATCATGGCCATGCAAAAAGAATCTTTTTGTATAGCGATGCTGATGTCTTTTACTTCACGCAGCAAACTGCTGTCTGCTGCAGACAGTACAATATTATCAGAAGGGAAACCAGTAAATACAGGAAGCCTTGCTGAAAACTTATCGCTCAATGGCAGCATTTTTAAAGCAGTGTCAATATAAAAGGAATTGCCTGCTGCCGTAAACACTCTTGCCACTGGCTCACGCTCATAAATTTTTACCTGCAATACATCTGCATTGTCAAAGAACAGCTGTGCCGATTTTATCCAGTCGCTCTTTTGTAATTCTGTTTCTATTTTCCGCAGGTTAAAAGAGCCCTGGCTTTTTCCCACCGGTTCTCTTTCGCAAATTGTTTTAATGGTGTTGAGCACATCTTTTTCATCTACAAATTTTTCCTCTGCTTCTATACCAAAAATCCTTACCTCCACCGCCTTGCAGGGTGCCGCATCATTTTTTCGAATGGCCGCCACCAGCAATACAGACACAGCACTGCTTATTGCCAGCCACATAATGCCGAGCAATATTTTTTTGATGCTGTATCGTTTTTTTGTTTCCATTGCCCCCTCCGCCCCCTAAAGGGGGAACTTGCGGAGATTAATTTTTATAAATTATGTTTTGTCAAAATCGTTTTTATTGGTTCTACTAATGTGTCAATATCTCCTGCGCCTGCTGTAATGATCAATTCCCTTTTATTTTCTTTTATCCATTGCAGCAGCGCTTCCTTTGTTTTTACGCTGCTGTTTTTGTTTTTCATTTTGTTCAACACCATTTCACTTGTCACGCCTTCCATTGGCAATTCCCTTGCAGGATAGACAGGCAGCAGTATAATTTCATCTGCCATATCCAGTGTTGCTGCAAAGCCGTCCGCAAAGTCTTTAGTGCGGCTGAACAGGTGCGGCTGAAAAATGACAGTGCATTTTTTATCCGGGAATAAATTTTTTGCCCCGTTTAATAATGCCTGTAATTCATCCGGATGATGTGCATAGTCATCAATAAAAATTTGCTTTTCATCTTTAACTATGTATTCAAACCGCCTCTTCACTCCTTTAAAAGAACTTACTCCTGCCTTAATTTTTTCATCATCAATTTTAAGATGATGCGCCACCGTTATGGCTGCCGTTATATTTTCAATATTGTGCAGCCCTCCCATATTCAGTTCCACATTCTTTAATTCCCAGTCTTTTTTCTTTACATCAAAAACATAACTGCCGTTATTGGTTTTAATGTTAGTGGCATATACATCAGCTTGTTCATTTTTTTGATGATAGGTAATATGATTGGCCGCCTTCAACTCTGCTCCTCTCTTCATACCATATTTACTTACCAGCAATCCACCGGCTTTTACCTTTGCTGAAAAATCGATGAAGGCCTGTTCCACATTTTCTGCCGTGCCGTAAATGTCCAAATGGTCAGGATCCATTGCTGTAACAATGGCCACATCCGGGTTTAATTTCAAAAAACTTCTGTCGTATTCATCAGCTTCCACCACGCAAACATTATTAGCACTGCTCCAAAAATTACTGCCGTAGTTAGCAGCAATGCCGCCTAAAAAAGCATTGCAGCCAAAACCACTGTGCTGTAAAATATGCGCCACCATGGTGCTGGTGGTTGTTTTACCATGTGTGCCCGCCACGCAGATATTAAATGCAC
This sequence comes from Ferruginibacter sp., assembly GCA_044225995.1. Lineage (GTDB taxonomy): Bacteria > Bacteroidota > Bacteroidia > Chitinophagales > Chitinophagaceae > Ferruginibacter. The sequence goes on from JBGAHV010000040.1 coordinate 7,169, forward strand.
TGTTGGTGATGGCGCCTAAAATATCGCTGCGTTTCACCACCGTGTAATTATTATCCCGGCACCAGTTCAGTTCTTTATGGTCTTTAGGAACTGCCGGTGTATACACCACAATGCTTGCCTGCTTATCAATGAACTCAATATTATCTTCGTAGTGCACTGCTATTCCTTCTGCCACTAATTGTTTTGTCAACACGGTTTCTGTTTTATCATAACCAGAAACTGCCACGCCTTTTGCGTTGAAGTAACGGGCTATCGCACTCATTCCAATTCCCCCGATGCCGATAAAATAAATCCGCTCTGCCCCCTCCGCCCCCTGAAGGGGGAACTTTAGCTCTTCTATTTTCGAATCATTCTTCATTTACTGATATGCTTCAAAATTTCGTTAGCAATAATTTCATCTGCATTTATTATCCCTAGTTTACCAATATTGCTTTTTAATTCGTTTTGCAGCTGTTCATTTTTTGCCAATGCCAATATTTCCGGAACCAACTTATTGAACGCTTCACTGTCTTTTATCATTATACCGGCGTTTTTATTAACTAAATTTTGTGCATTTACTGTTTGGTGGTCTTCTGCTGCATACGGAAAAGGCACAAACACCACCGGTTTTTTAGCCACACATAATTCTGCTATAGCCATGGCGCCGCTGCGGCTGATGACCACATCGGCGGCGGCGTAAGCAAATTCCATTTGGGTGATAAAATCATTTACCCAAATATTGCTTTTACCTGCAGCAGCAGCTTTACCTTTCTCTGCATACGGTTTGCCCGTTTGCCAAACCAGTTGTAAACCGTCTGCAGCAAAAGCATCTATGTTTTTATCAATGGCCTCATTAATGCTTTTAGCTCCCAAACTGCCTCCGATGGAAAGAATGGTTTTCTTTTCAGGATTTAATCCAAAAAATTTTATCCCTTCTTCTCTTGTTACGCTGCTTTGTGATATGCTGCTGCGTACGGGGTTACCGGTAACTTTAATTTTTGCCGCCGGAAAAAACTTTTCCATTCCATCTGTTGCAACAAAAACCTGGGTTGCTTTTTTACCCAGCATAATGTTTGCTTTGCCGGCGTATGAATTGCTTTCGTGAATAAAAGTTTTTATTCCCTGGCTTTGTGCATACCGCAATACCGGGAAGCTGGAATAACCACCCACACCAATCACAGCATCCGGCTTAAATGCTTTTACAATTTTGCGTACCTGCACAAAACTTTTTATCAGCTTTACCGGCAGCGAAAAATTTTTTATCAAAGAACTCCTGTTAAAACCTGCTATATCCAATCCCTCTATTTTGTACCCGGCCTGCGGCACTTTTTCCATTTCCATTTTTCCTTTGGCACCCACAAACAAAAATGCTGTTTGCGGCTCCAGCTTTTTTATGGCATTGGCAATGGCAATGGCCGGAAAAATATGACCACCTGTTCCACCGCCTGCAATTATGATCCGGCCCCCTGTCCCCCTAAAGGGGGAACTTAGCTTGTTAGTATCATTTTTTTCTTCGTTCATTTATTAAATCCGCAGCATTCACTTTTAAAAAACATTTTCTTCTAACTAATCTTCGTTTAGATTAGTTCCCCCTTTAGGGGGCGGAGGGGGCTTTATCTCCCTCTAACTGCTCCACATTTCTTGCCACACTTAAAATGATACCGATTGACAAACAGGTAAACAAAAAACTGCTGCCGCCCATACTTACCAGCGGTAATGTTACCCCGGTGTTGGGAAACAGGTTGACTGCCACACCCATATTTGCAATGGCCTGTATTACCAGCGTAAAGCTTAATGCCAGCGCTAAAAACGCCCCGAATGCATAAGGGCATTTTTGATACAGCCTGATGCAACGGAATAAAAACAATAAATAAATGAACACCATAAATGCCGCACCAAACAAACCATACTCTTCAATTATGATAGCATAAATAAAATCGCTGTAGGAGTGCGGCAAAAAGTTTCTTGCCTCGCTGTTGCCGGGGCCACGGCCTAACCAGCCGCCATTTGCCACCGCAATTTTGGCTTGATTAATCTGGTATACTTTATCGCTTTGTTCATCAGTATTACTGCCACTGTATAAAAAAGTTTGAATGCGGCCCACCCATGTTTTAATACGGCCTGCATCAAAAATGGCGGGCATATCTGCCTTATGCGTTTGCTTGTTATAAGTAGTTACAGCAAGTAATAATAAGAATGCTACCGGTATTGCTGCAATGCCTGCAGATAATAGAATATGCTTTGTGCTAACCCTTCCAATAAACATGAGTAAAAAACTTGTAGCACCCACCAACAAAGCTGTTGACAGGTTCGCCGGCGCTATCAGCACACAAATAATTGCAACCGGTGTAATAACCGGTATAAACCCTTTTTTAAAATCCTTAATTACATTTTGCTTACGGCTCAGCAATAAACTCAGGTACATGAACAATGCAAGTTTTGCCAAATCGGATGTTTGCATGGTCATGTTAATGATGGGCAATTTTATCCAGCGGCTGCCTTCGTTTATTTTGGCACCGAAGAAAAAAGTGTATATCATTAATGGTATTGAAATAAGAAAAAGTATTTTGGCCACTTTTGCATAGATGGTATAGTTAACCCTGTGTGCAAAATAAATTACCAATAACCCAAGTACTATAAATGCAAACTGCTTAAACAAATAACTCTCTGTACTCTTGCTGTATTTATATGCCAGCGAACCGGTACTGCTGTACACCACCAGCAAGCTTACCAGTGTAAGAATTACCACAATGCCCCAAATAACACGGTCGCCTTTGGTTTTGCTTGCCAAATTATTACCGATGTTGGGCGTAAAAAGTTCTTTTATGTTTATGATAGATGCCATAGCCTCACCCTCGGTCCCTCTCCTGAAGAGAGAGGGAGGCCGGGTTTAAGTTTTTATTTTATCTTTTGTAATTAAGCATTTCAACATTTTTTCTTTGCGCTGCAATACTATATTCGTTATCAACTTTTCAACCTTGTTAACTTCCTACAATTCCTTTACTGCTTTTTTAAATTGATTGCCCCTGTCTTCGTAATTTTTAAATAAATCGAAGCTGGCGCATGCCGGACTTAGCAGCACCACATCTCCTTTTTCTGCAAAATGAAATGATGCCTGCACTGCTTCCACCGCTGATGATGCATCAGTTATCTTTTCTACGGCAGAGCCAAAGGCTTCATGAATTTTTTTGTTGTCTGTACCCAAACAAACAATGGCTTTTACTTTTTCTTTCACCAGTTCTGTAAGCAATGAATAATCATTTCCTTTATCCACCCCGCCCAAAATCAACACTACCGGTTTTTTCATACTTTCCAGGGCAAACCAGGTGCTGTTTACGTTAGTGGCTTTACTGTCGTTAATAAATTCCACATTTTTAATAGTGGCCACAGTCTCCATGCGGTGCTCCAGGCTTTGAAATGTTTGCAGGGCTTCCCTGATTTTTTCCTTACGGATGTCTACAGCCGATGCTGCCAAACTTGCTGCCATACTGTTGTACTGGTTGTGTTTTCCTTTTAGTGCAAAGTCTTCAATACTCATTTTCATTTCTTCGTTTTTCCATTTCAAGTGCAATTTTGCGTTCATCAGGTATGCTCCCTGAGGCAGTGGTTTACTCATGGTAAATGGGGCTGGTGTTGATTTAATGTTATAGTTAGTAATCGCTTTCATGGTTACTTCATCATCCAAAGAATAAATGAAAACATCTTCCGGTTGCTGGTTCATGGCAATGCGGAATTTGCTGCTTACATAATTCTCCATTTTGTATTCATAGCGGTCGAGATGGTCTTCAGTGATATTGGTTAATACAGCTACATCAGGGCGGAAGTTGATAATATCATCTAACTGGAACGAACTTATTTCTGCCACATACAAAGGCTTTGGATCTTCTGCCACCTGCCTTGCAAAGGAGTAACCGATGTTACCCACCAGCGCACAATCAGCACCCCCATGTTTGCAGATATGGTAAGTAAGCGCCGTGGTGGTAGTTTTACCATTACTGCCGGTGATGGCAATGATCTTACTGCTGCCTTTGTAGCGGTATGCAAACTCTATTTCGCTGATGACAGGGATACCTTTTGACCTGATTTTTTTAACCAGTTCATTTTTTTCCGGTATGCCAGGGCTCTTCATCACTTCGTTTGCATTTAAAATTTTTTCCTCTGTGTGCCGGGCTTCTTCAAACAGGATATTGTGAGCGGTAAGGTCCTGGCGGTAATTTTCTTTAATGGCACCTCCATCACTCACAAAAACATCATACCCTTGTTTTTTGGCAAGTATGGCTGTACCAATTCCGCTTTCGCCTGCACCCAGTATCACAATACGTTTACTCATTAAAAACACTTCCTTTGTTTTCTCCTGCTTTTGAAAAAAATGGTTTTTCAGTAGTTTGGGCTTTTATTAAGTACTTGTCCCACTACCCACTGGTAATAAAAAGGTTCTTCAGAAGCATAGAATTTAACAGGTATAGGGTTTCACTGAATAGGAGTTTTTCACAGATACCGGGTTATAACCAAAAATTGAAAAACGCAGACTGCCTTACGGCAACATCCATGTTGTGGCTTTTCAATAAATCCTTATCCCAATCTCCCGGGGGAGAACTATTATTCTTTATCTCAGTTTTAATGTTGCAATAGCCACTATCACACTTAATATTGTTACTATCCAAAAACGAACTGCTATTTTGCTTTCATGATACCCAAGCTTTTGATAATGGTGGTGCAGCGGGCTCATTAAAAACACACGCCGCCCTTCTCCGTATTTTTTTCTTGTGTATTTGAAATAACTCACCTGTATCATCACACTTAAATTCTCCACCAAAAACACAAAGCAGAAAATGGGTATCAATAATTCTTTACGTACAATAATTGCCAATGCTGCTATAATACCACCCAACGCCAAACTCCCTGTATCACCCATAAACACCTGTGCCGGGTAAGCATTGTACCACAAAAAGCCAATACATGCACCAACAAATGCTGCTATAAAAATTGACAACTCCCCAATATTGGGTATGTACATGATGTTTAGATACTCAGCAAATTTTATATTACCACTTACATAAGCAAATATGCCCAGGCCAATACCAATAACAGCACTTACACCAGTTGCCAACCCATCCAGTCCGTCGGTAATATTTGCGCCGTTACTTACTGCCGTTACCATAAATATTACAATGAGGATGTAGAGGATGTAGGTATAGTCTCTCCAGCTGGCAGGCAACAGTTTTGCGTAATTAAACTCGTGATTTTTTACAAACGGAATAGTTGTAATAGGTGTTTTTACTGACGCATATATTGTTGATTTGCCATCAATCAAAACAGTATCAAATTTAGTGGTGCGTTCTTTTGGCCCTAATACCATGTTTGATGCCACTTCTCTTTTTACTACAACGCTTGGTGTAAAATATAAAGTTGCACCCACTATTATACCCAGCATCACTTGTCCAAATATTTTAAACCTGCCTGCTAATCCATCACTGTCGCTTTTTTTGTAAGGGATACCTTTTTTTAATGCAATACGCTTTGCCCTTATTTTTAAATAGTCATCAATAAAACCAATAGCGCCCAGCCACACAGTACATACCAGCATTAAGCGTATATACACTTTACCTAAATGTGCAAACAACAGTGTGGGTACAATAATGGCAAGAATGATGATAATGCCACCCATTGTTGGTGTGCCTTTTTTCTGCTGCTCGCCGGCAAGGCCTAAGTCACGTACACTTTCCCCAACTTGTTTTGCCAGTAATATTTTAATAAGGCGTTTGCCATACACTGCCGTTATCACCAGGCTTAAAATCATGGCAAGTATTACCCGCAGGCTAAGGAACCTGTACAGTTCGCTGCCCGGGAAATGATACCCTGCATTTTTAAGCCAGTCGAATAAGTGATACAGCATCTGTTTGTTTTTTATTTTTCAAGCAATGCAAACATTTCTTTTAATACCTGCTTATCATCAAAATCATACTTCACTCCTTTTATATCCTGGTACTTCTCATGCCCTTTTCCTGCTATTAGTAAAATATCTTCTTTTTGCGCCAGTGTTACAGCGGTTTTAATGGCTTCTTTTCTGTCAGCAATACTTAGTACTTTTTTTTTGGCCACAACACTTACGCCGGCTTCCATGTCTTTGATAATTTCCAAAGGATCTTCACTCCGTGGATTGTCTGATGTAAGAATTACCTTATCGCTGTATTCACAGGCTACCTCTGCCATTACGGGGCGCTTGGTTTTATCCCTGTCGCCACCGCAACCCACTACGGTTATCACCTGCTCATGACCTTGTTTCAATTTTTTTATGGTGGCCAGTACATTCAATAATGCATCGGGTGTATGTGCGTAATCGATTATACCTATCAGCTTATCTGTATTGCTTACGCTGTAATCAAACCGTCCTTCTGCACCATCCAGGCTGCTCAGCATTTGCAACACTTCATTTTTATCTTTACCTAAACAAATGGCAGCGCCGTAAACAGCCAGCAGGTTGTATGCATTAAACTCACCAATCAACCTGAAGTGCACATCCACATCATTTATCACCAAATGCAAACCGGTTAAACTGTTCTCTAAAATTTTACCTTTAAAATCAGCCATTGTTTTAAGGCTGTAGAAATATTTTTTTGCAGCCGTATTTTGCAGCATTACAGCACCCCTTTTATCATCGGCATTACTTATAGCAAAAGCGGATGCTGATAAATTATCGAACCATGATTTTTTTACACGGATGTATTCATCAAAGGTTTTGTGATAATCCAAATGGTCATGAGTTATGTTGCTGAACAATGCACCTGCAAACTGCAACCCTGCAATACGATGCTGGTGTATGGCATGGCTGCTTACTTCCATAAACACATATTCGCATCCTTCACTAACCATCTGTGCCAGCAAAGCATTTAAGTTTACCGCATCGGGTGTGGTATGTGTTGCAGGCACAATAACATCAGCAATTTGATTTTGAACAGTGCTTATTAAACCACTTTTGTAACCCAATGCACTAAATAATTTAAACAGCAGTGTTGCAATGGTTGTTTTTCCATTGGTACCTGTAACTCCCACCAGTTTTACTTTTGCTGATGGTTCGCCATAAAAATTATGGCTCATTAATCCTGCAGCCTCAGCACTGTTACCGGTTTCAATGTATGTAACCCCTTCCTGCAAATTTTCCGGAAGTGTTTCGCATACAATTACCACAGCGCCGTTTTCAATTGCTTTATTTATAAACTGGTGACCATCTGCTGCTGCACCTTTTACAGCAATAAAGCAGCAGCCTGCAGTAACTTTTCTTGAGTCAATCTGCAAATTGTTTACTTCAATACCGGTATTTCCTTGTACAGAGGTAATAGCAACTTTATATAGTATGTCCTGTAAAATCAATTTAATGCCAGTGATATTGTTTGTCCTTTTTTAAAAACTGTTCCGGCAACCAGCGACTGGTTCATTACTCTTCCTCTTCCCGATACCGAAACTTTCAATCCTTTATTTTCCAATAAATACACCGCATCCTTCAATCCCATTCCGACAACGTCAGGGGTTACAGAACCGGATGATGCAGACGAATTGAGCGGTGTATACAAAGAGGAAAAATTATTTTTCATTTTTGCTATGCGGATTAACCCTGTGTGTGCGGAATCTGCATACTGCAAATGCAAAAAGTTAAATACAGTACCCAGCTCATTTTTCATTCCGCTGAAGCTGTATAATGCTGTATCCGTTTTTGCCGGTGCTTCAAATTTTTTCGAGCCTATATAACGGCCATAAATCTTATCGCTTATTTGCTTGAACACAACACCAGACACATCGGCTCCATACACCAGTTTTGATTCAATGCTGTTTTGTATTACTACTGCAATGGTGTATTTAGGGGCTTCCGCCGGGAAGTACCCAATGAAAGATGCCTGGTAAATTTTGTTGCCTTTGTTATATCCTTTATTGTTTAAAGCTGTTACTGCTGTTCCGGTTTTACCTGCTATGCGGTAAGTACTGTCTTTAATTTTTCTTGCTGTACCGTGTTCGCTTTCTACCACGTCCAGCAGGCATTCTTTTATTTGCGCCAGTGTTTTATCGCTGCATATTTTTTCATCTAATACCTGTGGTTCAATTTTTCTAACAGTAATACCATAATCCTGCACAGCATTTACCAGGTATGGCTTCATCATTTTACCATTGTTGGCTACTGCATTGTACAGCGTAAGCATGTGCAATGGTGTAACCAGTTCTTCGTAACCATGTGCCATAAATGGTATGGTAGTGGCTGCCCAAGAACGGCTGGTTGCTTTTTTAATTACAGGATAGCCAGATGACGCAGTGATGTCAACACCTGTTAATGTATCTAACCTGAACTTATGTAAATGGGCAAGAAATTTAGAAGGCTGGTTATGATAATACTGATCAGCCATTTTTGCAAAAGCCACATTGCTGCTGCGGGCAAATGCTTCCTTCACCGTTATTGCACCGGTACCTAAATGTGAATCTTTAATACGCAGGCCATAAAAGGATTTCACTCCTCCTTCGCAATCAACTATGCTGTTTGCTTCCACATATCCATCTTCCATTAAACTCATTAATGTTGCCAGTTTAAAAATGGAGCCTGGTTCTGTGCGTTTGCCAATACCATAATTCAAATCTTCTGTATAACTGCCATCTTGTTGCTTACCTAAATTGGCAATAGCTTTTATTTTACCCGTTGCTGTTTCCATTACAATAGCTGTACCGTGCAGTGAATTATTATCTGACACCATTTTCATCAATGCTGCTTCTGTTACGTCCTGCATATAAGTATCCAGTGTTGTAATGATATCTTTTCCGTTTTCTGCTTCCACTTCGCCGCCTTCAACCGGCAAATAAGCACCGGCTACATAGCGCATCAGCCGCTGACCGCTGGCCCCTTTTAACAAACTGTCGTAGGTTCTTTCCAACCCTACATTTTTTGTGCTGTCTTCCCTGCTTAAACCAATGGTTCTGTTAGCTAGCAGCACATAAGGGTTAATTCGTTTATCTCTCGGGTCAATTATAAATCCGCTCTTATTTCTTCCCAACCTTACCAATGGAAAATCCCTTAATGCCTTATACTCCGAAAAAGAAATTTTCTTTTTTAACGTATAATAGCGGAGTTCTTCTTTAAAGCCCTGCTGCAGTTCTTTTTTATAAGCTGCTGCAGTTTTATCTTTAAACAAGTCCGCCAGCTTCATGCTTAATGAGTCAATATTTTTTTTGAATCGCTCCCCATTTTTTTCATGCAGGCCTTCTGCACCAAAGTCAATAAATACATCAAATATGGGTACTGATGTGCTCAGCATATTTCCATCCTCACTGTAAATGGTTCCTCTTTCTGCTTCTATGGGCATATATTTCACATGCATTTCCTTACCCATTTCACGCCAGCGGTTACCATCAATCCGCTGAATGTAAAAAGCCCTTCCCAGCACTGCCATACCCAGTACAATCATCCCCAAAAAACAGAGGTAAACACGCCACAATATGTCTTTACGTATATCCATAAACCCGTATTACCTGGGTTGTTTATTTTTTGCTATCAGCATTTCATTTTTTATTCAGCTTCACCAGCAAACTTGTTCTTTATGCTTTTCTTTCAGTGAAAGAGAAGTATAATCACCTTTCAATTGTATTCTTTTATTCAAATTTTATTTTTGTTCTTCCAGTACCACAGGAGGTTTTGTCAGCTCCTTTAATCCCATTGGCTCCACCGCTTTAACCAGTTCACTTGCTTTACTACGGTATATTACTTCACTCTTCACTGTTTTATATTCGTACTCAAGCTCTTTTATATGTTTTTCGGTTGTGCTTATTTTTTTTATAAGCCTGTCGCTGTAATGCCCGTTATAGATATACAAGACAGCCAGCAGGCTTAAAAACAAAAAGAAGGGTATGTTTTTTACTATCCATTTGTAACTAAGCAGTTTTTTTAAGCCCGCCGTTACCGTACCAGCTTCCTGGTTTGTTGTTTGTTCGTTTGTTTTTATTGTGGCCATTTTGCCAATCCTATTTTATTTTTTTTTCTGCAATGCGCAATTTTGCACTTCGGCTTCTTGTATTTTTTCTTAATTCTTCCTGCGCAGCAGTTATTGGTTTTTTTGTAATTACTGTTAATGGACTTGGTGCCCTTGTGCCAAAAACATCGTCTGCTACAGGTTCATCAAAACTTCCTTGTTTAAAAAAGTTTTTTACCAGCCGGTCTTCCAGCGAGTGAAAGGTGATGATAGCCGCACGGCCACCGGGTTTTAAAACGTTGGGAATTTGCTGCAATAATTCTTTCAAAACATCCAGCTCCTCATTCACCTGAATACGCAGCGCCTGAAATACCTGGGCAAAGTATTTTTGGGGATTACCTTTCACCGCATCTTTTACTGCCAGCTTAAATTCATTAATGGTACGAATGGGCGCAACTGCTCTTTGCAATACAATTGTTTTAGCAAGCGTTTTTGCATTGGTTACTTCGCCGTACTGTTCAAATAACTTGTGCAGTTGCTGCTCAGTAAAATTTTTTATTACATCGGCAGCTGTTATGCTGGTGCGTTGATCCATGCGCATATCCAGTGCTGCATCAAAACGTGTGGAGAAGCCACGGTCCGCTTCATCAAACTGGTGACTGGATACGCCAAGGTCTGCAAGCAAACCATCAACTGCAGCTATTTTATGCAGTTTTAAAAAACGTTGCAGGTGACGAAAGTTTTGCGGCACAAAAACCACTCTTTCATCATCGGGCACATTTTGCTTTGCATCAGCATCCTGATCAAACACAAACAATTTTCCATTGGCATTTAAATGTTGCAATATGGCACGGCTGTGTCCACCACCACCAAAAGTGCAATCCACATAAATACCATCCGGTGTAATATGCAAACCCTCAATAACCTCATTAAGCAAAACAGGTACATGATATCCGGCCGGTTCATTTGTTGTCTGGTTAACTGGTTTACCATTTTCATGCTGTGTCATACTTTTCAACCAATTAACTGATTAACTAATTAACCATTTAAAGCCGCTTTGTTCATCACCTCGTTTGCCAGGTCACTAAAGGCCTGCGGTGTAAAAGTTTCAAAGAACTGTGTATACTTACTTTTATCCCAGATCTCAATTTTATTAATTGCCGAAACCAGCACAATGTCTTTATCAAGCCCTGCATGTTCGCCCAGGTTTTTTGGCAACAGTAATCTTCCGGCAGTGTCCAGTTCCACCTGTATGGCACCATTCAAAAAATAGCGGCGGAATTCACGTACCTTAGGATCAAAATCATTCAGTTTGCTTATTTCAGAAAATATAGGCTCCCAGCTTTGCAGCGGGTACAGGGTCAGGCATTTTTCAAAACCCCTGTTAAGTACAAACTGGGTTGCAGCATTTTCCGGGAGCTGCTTTTTAATACCTGCTGGTAGCAAAAAGCGGCCCTTTGCGTCTAATGTTGCTTCATATTCGCCCAGAAAGCCTATCATTTTCAAATAATTAGTCGATTTGAGTTCTAAATTAACACAAAATAACACTTTTTACCACTTCCCAAACATTTTTTGGATAGAGATTTTTTTCCACACGACGAAAACCTGCTTTGGTAAAGGGTTTTACTGTCTTTTTCGAGAGGGTTGATGTGATTTAACTGTGGAAACCTGTGAATTAATGTGAATAACCTTTTTTATGCTTGGCTATCCGGACACATTTTTATTAAAAACTCGGTATTACTGATACATGAAAGTTTTATTGCTGAATACTCCAAATGATTCGAATGAATTATTAGGCATTGAATTCCTGCGCAACTGTAAAAAGGAAAAAATCATTTACCAGGCTTCGTTCACCTGCTTGTAAAAGATTACAGCACTCTCTCATAAACAGTGTGAAAACTGTTTTACCCTTTGTAAGAAAAATGCTCAGTTGATTCTGTAGGTATATTGGTACAAAAATTCCAGGTATAAAAAATAAATATTACAGAAGATCAAATACACAGCTTTGCCTTAAGGAATAATCTTGTTGGCGTGAAAGTGGAGAGAGTGAAATATAGATCGGCTTAAAACTGTTGGTTCCTCATGCAAAAAAGAAAATGAACAACTACGCCACTGCCAATGGTATTGTAATAATAAATGTACTTCCCTTACCTAAAATACTTTCTGCTTTAATATTACCGTGGTGTGCATCCACCATTGTTTTTACATAACTTAAACCAAGCCCAAAACCTTTTACATTATGTATGTTGCCGGTATGTGCACGGTAAAATTTTTCAAAAATCCGGCTAAGAGTTTCTTTGTTCATGCCAATGCCATTGTCTTCAATTTTTATCCTGATATTTCCAGAGGTGTTACTGGTGGTTAACTTTATTTGTAAACTTTCTTTTGAATATTTCACAGCATTATCGAGCAGGTTATTGATAAGATTGGTGAAATGAACTTCATCTGCAAGTATCACATCTTTATCTGCATTAAACTGTACATCTAACTTGCCTCCCTTCTCCTCTACCTGCAGTGTAATATTATTTAATGCACTGGTGATCATATCATGTGCAGAAAGTTTTTTCAGGTTAAGCTGAACTTCCTGTTTATCCAGCAATGCCGCCTGCAAAATAGTTTCCACCTGTTTATTCATCCTTTTATTTTCCTCTTTGATAATATTGGTAAAATAGCCAGTCTTTTCGGGGCTTTCTTTTACCTTCTCATTTTTCAAAGCATCCACTGCCAATGAGATAGTGGCTAGCGGTGTTTTAAACTCATGCGTCATGTTATTAATAAAATCAGATTTTATTTCGCTGAGCTTTTTTTGTTTCAATAATGTACGGAGTGTTATAAAAAAGGCAGTGGTAATAATAAGCGTAAATAAAATAGCGCCAATTATAAACCACAGCATTTCTGTCCATATAATTTTTTCCTGGTTAGGTACAATTACATTCAGGAGTTCTTCATTTGACAGGTTTTCATAATCGCTGCCACTTGGTGGAATTAAAGGGATGACATGGTTTTGATTGTTAGCAGAGTCCTGGTATAGTTTGTAAAAATTATCAGACAATAATTGCTTGCCGGTAATTGAATTTTCAACAATGGCAAATTCAAAAGGATAATGTTTCAGGTTATTTTTATTAAACTCTGTTCGGATTATTTCGTTGATTTCTTCTTTTGAGTAACGTTGTATTACAGAAAGGCGGTATTGCAGCTGTATTTTATTTTCTCCCGGAAACAACAAGTCATTCTTTTGTGGTATGTTCAGCAATGTACCTGTTGCAGATGTAAGGCGTTCGCCTGCATCTCTCATCGAACGGATGATGTTCTCCTCCACTTGTATGTCTTTGGCATCACGGGCGCTTTTTATCCATAGCACCTGGAAGAAAATCAATCCCAGCAAAGAGAGTGAGATCAGTATGGTAATGATGGGCAATGTTTTCTTCATCAGGCAAAAATAGTTCAGTTAGGCCCCGTAAAATAGCGCAAAAAACACAAACAGGAAATTTAACGAAGGTTTAGAAAAATGGTAAAAAATGAAAATCCGTGAGCTTCTATTGCTTTTCTGGAATTAAATATTATTTTAGGTATATGATTGAACCAGGCCCCGGTATATTATTGATTGCAGACCCGTTTTTAAAAGATCCCAATTTTTTAAGAACAGTGGTGCTTTTATGTGAACACAAGGACGAGGGTAGTTTTGGCTTTGTACTTAATAAGAAAATAGACCATACACTTGATGAACTGCTCACAGATTTTGAAGGTTTTAACCTCCCGGTTTATTTTGGCGGGCCTGTTCAAACAGACTCCATTCACTTTGTGCACCAATACCCGGATTTGATTGATGACAGTTTTGAAGTGGCAAGTGGCATTTACTGGGGCGGAAACTTTGAGACTGTAAAAGCACTTATAAAAAATAAGAGTGTTAATACCAGTAAAATAAAATTTTTTTTAGGTTACAGTGGCTGGGGCAATAGCCAGCTGGATAATGAGATGGAAGAAAAAAGCTGGCTTACTGTTGACGCTACCCGGCAACTTGTTTTTAACACCAGTCCCGATGAAGTATGGAAGGAAAGCCTTCAACATTTAGGTGGTGAGTATAAACAGTTAATTAATTATCCGGTTGACCCGCAGTTGAACTGATGTATCCGCAAATATTCACTCACTTTATAAAAGGCGCTGTTTGCTATACTCCCTTATAAAAATACCTGCCAGGCTTGCTATATATTTTTATTGCAGGGATATTACCATTAATAAAAAGGAGTTGCTGAAGCATAACGGCCCTTTGTTGCTGGCAGTAAACCATCCTAACTCATTTTTAGATGCCATTTTACTTTGCACACTTTTTGACAAACCCGTTTATTCACTTGCAAGAGGAGATGCATTTAAAGGGAGTTTTGCAGCCAGCATTTTGTACAAATTAAAAATACTTCCTGTTTACCGCGTAAGTGAGGGGGCGGAAAACCTGGAAGAGAATTACAAAACATTTGAAGATTGTAAAAAAATTTTTAAACAAAACGGGATCGTACTCATTTTCAGTGAAGGAAGATGTATTAATGAATGGCATTTACGCCCGTTAAAGAAAGGTACTGCAAGGCTTACCATCAGCAGCTGGCAGGATGGAATTGACCTTAAGGTTTTACCCGTTGGCATTAACTACAGTTCATTCAAAAAATTTGGTAAAAATATCCAGCTATTTTTTGGAGAATTTATAACACAAAAAGAAATTGATACAAACGACAGCCATGGCAGGGCAATTAGATTATTCAATGATAACCTGGCATCGCAGCTCAAGTCTTTCGTATTTGAAATAGACAGCGGCGATAAACAAAAACTGCACGAACACTTTTATGTTCCGCAGCCGCTGCTTAAGAAAATCTTTTTGTTAGTTCCGGCAGCAGCAGGCTTTTTGGTGCATGCACCACTTTACAGGTTCATTATTTTTCTAACGGGTAAAATTGTGCCTGAAGAAGGACATTATGATTCTGCAATGGTAGGGCTGAGTCTTTTGCTTTATCCAATGTTTGTATTGCTCATCACACTTACCAGTTATTTTTTTTCCGGTTCCGGTTATTCTTTTTTATTGCTTGCCATACTTCCGTTTACTGCGTGGGCTTATATACAGCTAAAAAAACAACTTGATTGATACCACTGTTAAGGACAATACCAATTCTGCTAATTCGTTTATACCTTTAAGATGTGTGCCTGATAAAACTATGAAAAAGCTTACTTACTTTTTTATTTGCCTGCTCGCTTCATACGGATGTCATAAATCTGCCAATAACAATGTTGTACCAGTTACTGAATATGGTGTCTTATCGAGAGGAATCAATCTTTCTAATTGGTTTAACGATTATAGTGACCCAACGCAGTTTGCCAACCGGTTTTCGTTACAAACACTTCAGTTAATTAAACAAAAGGGGTTTACTTACGTGCGTATTCCTGTTGGCAACACAATACTTTTTAATGAAAACAATCCCGGTTTATTAAATAGCGGCAATTTAACGGCTGTGGATAATGCCGTACAAAATTGCATTACAGCAGGGCTTGGTGTTACGCTTAACCTCCACCCCTGGCAAAACAATACCGACAGTTTGCTCGCTGCATCAACTATATACCAGGACAAACTTGCTTTATACTGGAAAACCCTTGCTGCCTATTTCAAAAAATACGACACCAGTAAAATATATTTTGAAGTGTTGAATGAACCTCATGCAAGTGCTGGTGGTTTAACCACACAGGGTTATAGCTGGTGGCAACCTGTGCAGGAAAAACTGGTAAGGGCCATAAGAGAAGCTGCTCCTGATCATTATATTATTGCCGGCGGCGAAGGGTGGAACAGCATTGACGGCTTGAAACAACTGCAACCTTACAATGTTTCCAGGGTTATCTATAATTTTCATTTTTACGATCCTTTTTTATTTACTCACCAGGGCGCCACATGGGCAGGGTGGTTACCGGCATTATTAGGTGAAAATATTCCTTACCCATCCACACCTGAAAATACTGCGTCACTTATTGCTACAGCCAGCAATATAGAGTTAAAAAACGCATTAAGCTGGTATGGCAGCCAGCGCATTAATATTGACTCCCTTGATAAATGGATTAAAGTTGCTGCAGACTGGGGTGCTGTACATAATGTAAAAGTAATTGCCAACGAGTTTGGCAGTTATGCGCTTAAAGCGCCGCGGCAAAGCCGCCTGGCTTATTTACATGATGTAAGAACAGTAATGGAAAAGTATAATATTGGCTGGGCCATGTGGGAATGTGATGAAGGCTTTGGATGGATAAGTTACCCCAGTGGCAACAGGAGCGTACCATTAATTGATAATGAAGTATTGCAGGCGCTGGGTTTATAAATCAAAAAACTATATGTTCAATGCGTAAAAAAAGCCTGTTGTATAACAGGCTTTTTAATTTTCTTAGAGAGGAATTATGCTTCCTCAGCTCCTTCCACCAGCACGGTAACTTTATTATTAAGTACTTCTACAAAACCACTTTTGATTTTGTAAGAGGCAGATGCATTTTTATCTTTCAGTATTTTCAGCTTACCATCTTTTAATGCACTTACCATGGGCGCATGTTTATCCAGCAGCTCGAACAAACCGCTGATGCCAGGCAATTGTACACCGTAAACATCGCCGCTGAAAACTTTACTTTCTGGTGTTAATATCTCAAGAGTCATTTTGTTGCTTTTATATCATTAAGCCTGTGCTGCAGCCATCAGTTTTTTACCTTTCTCAATGGCATCTTCCAGGGTACCCACCAGGTTAAATGCAGCTTCAGGATATTCATCCACTTCACCGTCCATAATGGCGTTAAAACCACGGATTGTATCTTCAATTGGAACCAACACACCTTTTAAACCGGTAAACTGTTCAGCCACAAAGAAAGGCTGACTAAGGAAACGCTGTACTTTACGGGCACGTGACACCACCAGTTTATCATCATCACTTAATTCATCCAAACCAAGAATGGCAATGATATCCTGTAATTCTTTATAACGTTGTAAAATTAATTTAACACGGTTAGCAGTGTTATAATGCTCATCACCCACAATGGCAGGAGTCAGAATCCTTGAGGTAGAATCCAAAGGATCTACCGCAGGATAAATACCTAAGTCCGCAATTTTACGGCTTAATACCGTTGTTGCATCCAGGTGAGCAAATGTTGTTGCAGGAGCCGGATCGGTCAAGTCATCCGCAGGTACATATACCGCCTGTACAGAAGTGATTGAACCATTTTTAGTAGAAGTGATACGTTCCTGCATCAAACCCATTTCAGTAGCCAGTGTTGGTTGGTAACCCACCGCTGAAGGCATACGGCCTAACAACGCAGACACCTCAGAACCAGCCTGTGTAAAACGGAAGATATTATCCACGAAGAACAGGATGTCTTTACCTTGTCCCTGGCCATCTCCATCACGGAAATACTCCGCAACAGTCAGTCCACTTAATGCCACACGTGCACGGGCTCCGGGAGGTTCGTTCATCTGTCCGAACACAAATGTTGCTTTCGATTCTTTCAGGCCTTCAATATCCACGGTGCTTAAATCCCAGCCGCCTTCTTCCATACTATGTTTGAATTTATCGCCATAGTTCATAATGCCAGCTTCAATCATCTCACGCATAAGGTCATTACCTTCTCTTGTACGCTCACCCACACCCGCAAATACGGATAAACCACTATATGCTTTTGCAATATTGTTGATCAATTCCTGGATCAATACGGTTTTACCCACACCAGCGCCACCAAACAAACCAATTTTACCACCTTTTGCATAAGGCTCGATCAGGTCAATTACTTTAATACCGGTAAACAATACTTCACTGGCGGTACTTAAATTTTCAAACAACGGGGGTTTATTATGAATTGGGCGGCCACCAGCTTTACTTACCTGGGGTAATCCGTCAATCGCATCTCCGGTTACGTTAAATAAACGGCCTTTAATACCTTCGCCTACGGGCATTGCAATTGGAATACCGGTATCTACAACTACAGTTCCCCTTACCAAACCTTCGGTACCGTCCATCGCAATGGTACGAACGCTGTCTTCACCGAGGTGCTGTTGTACTTCCAGTACCAGTGTATCACCATTTTCACGCTTTACTTCAAGCGCATTCATAATTTCAGGCAGTTTGCTGTCGCTGTCGAACTGTACGTCCACAACCGCACCGATAACTGATTTGATTTTACCCGTATTGGCCATAAAAAAATTTTTAAACCCTATCCCCTAAGGGTTTTATAAACTTTTATGAATAGAGTGGCAGGGGATTCGCCACTTTTCTTTTCGAGCCGCAAAGGTAAGGGTTCAATACCCAAAAAACAAGGGCATTAAAAGCCTTTTTAGGAGCGTTTTTTTCATGTTAATAAGTTAGGTGTAAAATGACCTTTGGCCTTAAAAAAGGGGATTTCGCATTAATTTGCAGCGTCACATAATGCTACGAAGAATAAGAAAAATACTCTGGCATGGGTTTATAGTGGGAAACTGCAGTGTAATATTATTTTGCCTGCTGGCCTGTCTGTCTCCCTTTTTATATGCCGGCAAATACCCCATAATTGCTTTGCTGGGCCTTGGTTTCCCATTATTATATGCCGCCAATTTTTTACTGGGTGTTTACTGGATATTTAAAAAGTCTAAATGGCTTTGGGCATCGGTTTTTATTTTATTGGCAGGCCTGTACCAGTTTACAATGATTTTTGGCTTACATATATTTGGCAACTTTGAAGATACCAGGCCGACCGGCAGCCTGCGTATTGCCACATGGAACCTCAGCAGCTGGGGAATAACGAAACGCAATAACCCAGAGAAAATAAATTACCGGCAGGAAATGACGGAAGTGCTGCGTAAAGCCAATGCAGATATTATTTGCTTACAGGAATATAACTTTTTGAAAGAGCAAACCTTCCGGGATTCAATAATCCCCGAGTTAAAACAACAGGGATTTAATTATTTTCTTTTTGCCCGTACCAGGTATACCATGCACCTGTATCATTCGGTGCATGTTACCGGAGTAGCCATTGCCTCCCGGTACCCGTTAACAGATACTGCACGGTTTGAATATGGGGCTGATGATTATGCAGAGCCACTCATTTATGGTGATGTGCAGTTTAATGGGCAAACCATACGCATCATTACCACACACCTGGAGTCTGTAAGATTTGATGCTTATAATTACGAGGCATTGCATAATTTAAAAGACCCCGTAAATGCCAGTGTAACACAATTTAGAGCTGTTGCGGGGAAGCTGAAACGGGCCTATAAAAAACGAAGCAGCCAGGCCGAATTTTTACACCAAAAAATTACTGAAAGCCCGTACCCGGTTATTGTTTGTGGCGATTTTAATGATGTGCCGGGCTCTTACACGTATTACACAGCTAAAGGAAATTTGCAGGATGCTTTTCTGCACGCCGGGTTAGGTTTTGGCCGTACCTATCGTTTTATTTCCCCTACTCTACGGATTGACTATATACTGGCCGATAAAAAATTTAAAGTGGAACAGTACAAAAAAATTGAAGTGAATTATTCTGATCACTACCCGGTTATTGCTGATGTATCAATAAAAAATTAATGCATCGCTTTAAATACAATGGCTGCAATTACCCCACCAATTACAGGGCCAACAACAGGTATCCAGCTATAACCCCAGTTACTATCCCGTTTATTTTTTATAGGTAAAATAAAGTGCATGATGCGTGGGCCTAAATCCCTGGCTGGGTTAATAGCATAACCAGTGGGGCCGCCAAGGCTTAAGCCTATGCCCAATACGAGCAATGCCACAGGCAATGCATCAAGCGCACCTAAAGAAAATGCCGTGTCATTCATTTTGGCACCCGAAATAGAAAAAGCACCAAACACCAACGCAAATGTGCCAATGATTTCAGTAATTAAATTATCTGCTGTACTTTTTATTGCAGGTGCATTGCAGAAAACTCCTAACTGGCCATCTTTATCTTCCGTAGCATCAAAATGTTTGCGGTAGCTGAGCCATGCTAAAAAGGCCCCTGTCATTGCCCCTGCAAACTGTGCCTCAATAAAAACGGGGGCTTTACTCCAGTCGCCACTCTTTACAGCATCTGCTATTGTTACTGCAGGATTTAAATGGCTGCTGCCGCCTAAAGAAGCACAAACATACACTCCCAAAAAAACAGCAATGGCCCAGCCAAATGCAATTACAATCCAGCCGCCGCTGTTTCCGTAAGATTTTGTTAAGGTAACATTAGCATTTACCCCGTTACCAAATAAAATAAGCAGGGCGGTTCCAATAAATTCCGGTAAAAAAGATGACATAAGCAATCGTTTAAGAAAGTGAATTTAAATTTAAGATAGCAAATATTGTTTAGCCAGCTGCGTAAATTCATTTACCTGCTGCTGTACCCAGTTTTCATCACAATGCAATTCCTGTGCAATTAGTTGCGCAACTGTCATTGCACTTTCTGCAGCAGCACGGGCATCTAAAAATAATAAACGCATGCGTCGTGCAAGCACATCCTCCACTGTTTGTGCCATTTCACTTCGCACGGCAAAAATTACTTCTGCTTTTGTAAAGCCGTAAGCCGGATGAATTTTTTTTATCCAGCCTTCATTCTCTTTCCAAAGCCTTTCAATAACAAGAGCGTCGCTGCCATATACTGCTGTATGCGTTGTATTTTTTTCTGTTGTATATCCGTGAATTTTAAGACTGGCAGTAACGCATTCTTTTTGCGTTGGCAATTGTAGTGCAGCTTTGTTAACAGCGTCTTCTGCCATTTTACGGTAGGTCGTCCATTTACCTCCGGTTACTGTAATTAGGCCAGACGGGGAAATAAAGACTGCATGATGCCTGTTTAATGCAGCGGTTCCTTTCACTCCTGCCTTTTTTATTAAAGGCCGCAGGCCGGTAAAAACACTCAGCACATCTTTTGTGGTAATGGGGGTGGCTGCATACCTGTTAAAATTATCAATAATGAAATTGATTTCGTCTGCAGTTGCGGTGGGCTCTATGATTGTTTTATTAACAGCAGTATCTGTTGTGCCTACAATAACTTTATTGTGCCATGGCACCGCAAACAGCACACGGCCATCAGTAGTTCTGGGTATCATTAATGCATCGGTGCCGGCAAAGTGTTTTTTATCTACTACAATATGCACACCTTGTGATGGTGCAATGCTGGCAGAATTATCATTGGCTGCCTTCATCAGCACATCTGCAAAAACACCCGTTGCATTTATTACTGCTTTAGCTTTTATATGATATTGTTTATTGCTAAGCACATCTTCTGCTATAACTCCTGTTATGGCATGACCGGAAAAAATAAATCCGGCAACACGGCAGTAATTAATAACTGCGGCTCCTTGTTCGCAAGCAGTTTGAGCAAGATTTAATGCCAGCCTTGCATCGTCAAACTGCCCGTCTGTATAAACAATGCCGCCTTTTAATCCTTCGTTTTTTACATTGGGTAAATACTGTTGCACATAACCTGCATTAACTATTTTAGTACTGCCCAAACTTAATTTAGCAGCCATTAAATCGTACAATTTTAAACCAATGCCATAATATAATTTACTCCACCAGTTATAACAGGGAATAATAAATGTTTGTGTATGGCAAACATGGGGTGCATTTCGTAACAGAATACCCCTTTCCCTTAAAGCTTCTGTAACCAGTTTAATATTGCCTTGTGCCAAATACCGTACACCACCATGCACCAGCTTAGTAGCTTTGCTGCTGGTGCCTTTTGCAAAATCATATTGTTCCAGCAATAAAGTTTTATAGCCTCTTGCTGCGGCATCTACTGCACAGCCAAGTCCGGTGGCACCACCGCCAATAATGATGATATCCCATTCTGTTTGCTGCTGCAGTTGTGTAATAAAAATACTCCTGTTCATTAATTAAGCGGTGCTAAATGTGCTTGTGTTTTCATTGTTGCCGTATCCAGTATCAAAAGCCCTTCATGCTTATCATCCAGCTGTAATAACAAATTTCCATTCTCATCCCATGCCGATGTTTTACCTGCACAATTATATTCACCGGTAATGCCAATACAATTACTCATTAAAACAGGCCTGCGGTATTGTGCAGCAATAATTGACAGGTGATTTAAATCTTTATCAACTCCATTAAATGAATTTACTGTGCAGGCAATATAAACCCGGGCGCCATTTTTAAATGCAAATGCTGAATGCCCGGGCACACTTAACTCATAACAAATTGCAGGTGCCACTACCTCTTTTTTTATATTCAGGAAAACTTGTCCATTTCCGTTGACAAACCAGGGTGTTTCGCTGCTGTGCAGGTGCTGCTTTGCATAAGTTTTAGCAGATTGATGTGGTTGAAAAATGGCCATACTGATTTGAATGCCCTCATTGTTTTTTACCGGTAAGCCAATCGCAATTGTTATGTTATTATCATTTGCCAGCTGTTGAAAAACAGTAAAGCGGCTGTCGGAAGCTGTAGTGGCCAAATCGGCTGCCAGTTCAGGCTCATAACCGGTAATGGAAAGCTCAGGAAAAAAAATTGCATCTGCATTATTGGCAATGGCGGTAGTAATCAGCCGGATGTGGTTGGCAATATTTTTTTCAATATCCCCCTTAACCGGTTTTGTTTGCGCAGCTGCTATCAGCATATTTAAAAATTTCCCCTTTTAGAATTTATAATAGAGATGTTTTAATTGCTTTTTGCCAGCCCCTGCACAAACTACTGCGCTCATCATCGTTCATGGCAGGTTCAAATATTCTCTCAATTTGCCATTGCTGCTGTATTTCTTCCACGTTATTCCAATAACCTACCGCAAGCCCGGCAAGATAGGCGGCACCCAGTGCTGTAGTTTCTGTTACAGTTGGCCGAAGTACTTTGGTATTTAAAATATCACTTTGAAACTGCATGAGTAAATTGTTGGCTGTAGCGCCGCCATCCACCCGCAGTTCTTTAATTGAAATACCTGCATCTGCTTCCATGGCTTTTAATACATCCATGGTTTGGTAGGCAATACTTTCCAATGCTGCCCTTGCAATATGGCTTGCATTGCTGCCTCTTGTTAAACCCACAATGGTTCCTCTGGCGTCCTGGTTCCAGTATGGTGCACCCAGGCCTGTAAAGGCAGGCACTATGTAAACTCCCTCATTGTCTTTTACTTTTGCAGCCAGTGCTTCCACATCTCCGGATTTTTGAATAATACCTAAACCATCCCTTAACCATTGCACCACTGCACCGGCAATAAACACACTTCCTTCCAGTGCATATTGAGTAACACCATTTACTTTCCACGCAACAGTAGTGAGTAAATTATTTTTCGATTCCACCAGTTGCGTCCCTGTATTCATCAGCATGAAACAACCTGTGCCGTACGTATTTTTAACCATTCCGGGTTGTGTGCACATTTGCCCGAACAAAGCACTCTGCTGATCGCCGGCAATACCTGCCACGGGAATATTTTTTGCGGTAAGAATATTTTGTGTGTGCCCGTACACTTCGCTGCTGCTGCGTATCTGCGGCAGCATGCTGCCGGGTATGGTAAATATTTTTTCAAGCTCTCCATCCCACTGAAGGGTATGAATATTACAAAGCATGGTACGGCTGGCATTACTTACATCGGTGGCATGTACCTGCCCTTTTGTTAAGTTCCATAACAACCAGGTGTCGATAGTACCAAAACATAATTCACCGTTATTAGCTTTGTCTCTTGCGCCCGGCACATTATCTAAAATCCATTTTACTTTGGTGGCCGAAAAATATGCATCCACCACCAAACCGGTTTTCTGCTGAATGAATTTATCCAGCTGTTTTCTTTTCAGCTCATCGCAGAAAGAAGCCGTACGCCTGTCCTGCCAGACAATAGCATTATAAACTGGTTTGCCTGTTGCCCGTTCCCAAACCACTGTTGTTTCTCTTTGGTTGGTAATACCAATTGCAGCTATATTTTCTACGGTAAGTCCGGCTTTGCTTACTGCCTCTGCAGCAACGCCCAATTGCGTACTCCATATTTCACTGGCGTCATGCTCTACCCAGCCGGGTTGCGGAAATATTTGAGTAAACTCTTTTTGTGCTACCGAAATGATAGAACCTTTTTTATCAAATACAATGGCACGGCTGCTGGTGGTGCCCTGGTCAAGCGCAAGAATGTATTGTTGCATGGCAATCTTATTTGGTTTGAAGATAGCCTAATTTTTTATTCGTGATGGCTTGTTTCCGTTCATAAAATTTATTGCAACATTGTTGCATGATGTTATATCTTTGTGCTGTGATGGCAAACAGGACATATCAAAAAATAACGGCGGCGGCGCTGTTGGTTTGTTTGCTGTTTACCACAATTGTACAGCTTACACATTCACACCCTGGCAAAAAAAATGCTGTAACCCACTTAACAAAAACCACAAAGCCACAGGGAAAAGAGAATTGGACTGTAGCTGGTGCAGATACGAGGTGTTTTTTATGCGAATACCAGCTCACCAGGGATTCAGATATCCCCGTCACAACTTTTCATTTTGCTTATACGAATAAAGTTCCCGTAACCACGGCAGTTTATTGTGATTCTGTTTCTGCCGTTTTCATTTCTTGTTTTGAAAGCCGCGGCCCACCCGCCAGTGCTGCCATTTAATAAACTTGATGGCAATCCGCTTTAGCCGGATAAAACTGTAATCATTTTTTGAACACTTTACAAGTACGGGCAGGCCCGTTGCTTTACTTTCAACACAATTACAAATGAAAAATATTATTTGCGCTTTAACATTTATTATTGCGCTCAGCACTCAACCTGTGTCAGCACATACATTAATTTTAAAAGGAAATTTTTCAGGAAGAATAACAGATGCCAAAACAGGCAAACCCATTCCTGATGCAACAGTTTACATTACCGATATTAAAACAGGTACTGCCACAGATAATGAGGGAAATTTTTCTTTTAAAAATATTCCTGAAGGGGGCCATCTTATTGAAGTATCACATATCGGATATACCTCCGTTATTGAAAACATCATAATAACTGCTGATACAAAAAAAGATTTTGCACTTGCAGAAGCCGTGGTGGAAAACAATGCTGTGGTAGTAACCGGTGTAACAGGTGCAACACAGCTTAAAAAGGTTCCGTTTGCTGTTTCTGTTATAAAAAAACAGGAGTTGTTTCAAACTCCGGCTACAAATATTATTGATGCACTTACAAAAACCCCTGGTGTAACAGCATTAAGTACCGGCCCTGCTATTTCAAAACCGGTAATCAGGGGATTGGGTTATAACAGGGTATTGACCATTAATGATGGCGTAAGGCAGGAAGGGCAGCAATGGGGGGATGAGCATGGCATTGAAGTGGATGAAGCCAGCGTAAATAAAATTGAATTACTTAAAGGCCCTGCTTCCATTATTTATGGCAGCGATGCAATGGCCGGTGTTGTAAACATCATTACCAATATTCCCGTGCCGGCTAATACCATTAAAGCGAATATCAGCAGCAATTACCAAAGTAATAACAGGCTGCGGTCGTTAAATGCCAATATTGGCGGCAATAAAAATGGTTTTAACTGGAACGTTTATTCTTCTAACAGGGCTGCTGCCGATTACCAGAATAAATATGACGGGTATGTATATAATTCAAAATTTAAAGAAAATAACCTGGGAGGATATGCCGGCTATAATGGCAACTGGGGTTACAGCCACTTGCTTGTAAGCAGTTTTGATTTGAAAGCAGGCCTTATAGAAGGCGAACGGGATACAGACGGAAGTTTTATAAAACCGGTTGCCGGTGGTGGTGATACCAAAGCCACAACGGAAGATTTTAAAACTACCACGCCTCAAATTCCGCATCAGCGTATCAGGCATTTAAAAATTGCAACGGACAACAGTATTAAAACCGGCAACGGAAAAATAACTTTTAACCTTGGTTACCAGCAAAACCAGCGGGAAGAATTTGGTAATGTGGATGACCCCTCTGAAAGAGAATTGTTTTTTGACCTGAAGACTTTTACCTACACCGCTCAGTATCATTTTGCAGAAAAAAATGGATGGAAAACATCCGCAGGTATTAACGGCATGCAGCAGGGCAACACCAACAAAGGTGCGGAACAACTGATACCGGATTATTCGCTGTTTGATTTTGGAAGTTACCTGTACGCACAAAAAAGTTTTAAACAACTGGTGTTGAGTGGCGGTTTACGGTTTGACAGCAGAAGCCTTAATGCCAATGACCTTATGGATGGGAGCAGTGTAAAAAATAGTGGTTTTAAAAAATCATTTTCCAATGTATCGGGCAGTGCCGGCCTTGCCTGGCAGGCATCAGATAAACTCAACATTAAATTTAACGCCGCACGTGGTTTCAGGGCACCCAGCATTCCTGAACTGGCCAGCAACGGCGCACATGAAGGCACCAACCGTTATGAGTATGGTGATAATAATTTAAAAAGCGAAACCAGTTTACAATTTGACGGAGGTATTGATTTTGTAACAGAACATGTTTCGATAGGCCTTTCATCGTATTATAACAGTTTCAGCAATTTTATTTTTTACAGCAAGCTGGAAGCCTCCGGCGGCGGCGACAGCCTGGTGAATGTAAACGGCGATATAATACCTGCATTTAAATTTGCACAACGCAAGGCAGCCTTAGCCGGACTGGAAGCCAGTGTTGATATACACCCTCACCCAATTGACTGGCTGCATATTGAAAACAGTTTTTCTTTCGTTAACGGAAG
Organism: Ferruginibacter sp.; assembly: GCA_044225995.1. Lineage (GTDB taxonomy): Bacteria > Bacteroidota > Bacteroidia > Chitinophagales > Chitinophagaceae > Ferruginibacter. The sequence goes on from JBGAHV010000040.1 coordinate 33,731, forward strand.
GTTTGCAGAAGCCATTGAAGGTTCCAAAAATTTGCCTTTTGTGCCAGCACCCAAACTTACCTCTGAAATAAGAGGCAACTTCAACCATCTTAATAAAGGCGTTCATGATTTTTATGTGGCGTTTGTGCTGGATAATACCTTTGCGCAAAATAAAATATTTACTGCCTATAATACAGAAACAAAAACACCGGGATACACTCTTTTAAACTTCAGCATTGGTGCAGACCTTGTAAATAAAAAGAAACAACCTTTACTTAGTGTGAATGCATCTGTACAAAACATTACGGATGTTGCTTATCAAAATCACCTAAGCCGTTTAAAATATGCTGCAGAAAACCTGGCAACAGGAAGAACCGGCGTATTTAATATGGGAAGAAATTTCAGCATAAAGGTTAATATACCACTCAGCTTTTCATTGAAGCATTAAACTGCCGAACTGTTTTTCTACAGGCGGAATGGTTACAAACTGTTCCGCCTTTTTCTTTTAAGCCATAGTGAAAAACCGGTAATGCTGAGTATGGCACCGGTTATGCCCAATAAACCGTACAATAATTTTATAAACCAGCCCCCGTACTTACCCATGTGCAACTGTGAGTTTATAATATCGTAATAATCGCCTGGCTTATTCTCATAAACAAATCGTGTTTTAGCAATGGCGCCGCTGCTGTCAAGCGCTATAACATCGGCAAATTTTTTGGAGTGAATGAAACCATTAGTATTGTTGCTGCCATACAATGCAGTACTGCTTTTAGTATTTTGAGCAAAGTAAATAACATAAGGAGTAAATGCCGGGTACTGCTTTTTTATTTTGTTAAATGCAGTATCAAAACTGAAAAATGGTGACGGCGAAGGTTTAACTGACTTTACCCATGTACTTACTGTATAGAACTCTTTTTTAAAAACATACCGTTGCATCCAGTAACCACTAATGCCCATTAATAAATTAAACAGCAAGGCATACACCCCAACCACCTGGTGCAGATTGTTTTTATTGAAAACGCTTCGCTTAAAAGAGAGAACCGCTGCTATACTTTTACGGTAAAGAACTATACCGGTGGAAATGCTTAGCACAAATACAATTGCTATTAACCCAAGCAACCACTCCCCTGCTTTTCCTGCATGAAAAGAATTATGGAATTTAGCAAGCCAGCCCATGAAGTTATGGCGTATATCATCGCTTCCGCCCCTTGTTCCTGTTATGGCGCCTGAATATGGATCGATAAATATTTCCTGCACCTTAGCAGCGTTGTTATAAAGGCTGTCGTAAATAAAAAATGAGTAAGGGTAGTTTTTTACTGGCAGTTCGCAATTGCTGATCTCTGCATGAGGATAATTTTGTTGTACAATAGTGTAACAGCTGTCAACAGAAATAACAGCAGTGTTATTTTCTTTTACTGCCGGCTTTTGTAAACTATCCAATTCACTATGAAACACCAGCATTGTACCGGAAACGGAAAGCAACAGGATGAAAATGCCGGCTGCCAGCCCCGCCCACGAATGAATTAAATGCAAGAAATTTTTTTTCATTTACAGTTATGTATATTGCAATAATACTTCAAAAATGAAGATCACCGCAGGTATACTATTTTTTTTGCTGGCACTGCAAATACAGTGTGCTGCCCAGAATTTTGATGTTACTATTTTAAAACCTATCAATAGAACCACCACGAGTTTTAAAGATAAATACCTTGAGCTGAACGCCTCCTCGGTTACAGCATTAAGCATTGGCATTCCTGCAGGCATTGCAATTGCCGGGTTTATTAATAAGGATAACAAACTAAAAAAAGATGCACTTTATATTGGCGGTGGTTATATTGTTTCTGCATTAATAACACAGTCAATAAAGAAAATTGTTGACCGTAAAAGACCGTTTGAAGAATATAGCTTTATCATAAAAAGAGACGACGAAAGCGGCGGCCTTTCTTTCCCATCGGGACATACTTCTGCGGCCTTTTACACAGCTACCTCGGTTGCATTACGCTACCGCAAATGGTATTTTGCAGCACCAGCTTATTTTTTTGCCACCAGTGTAGGCTGGGCACGCATGTATCAGGGTGTGCATTATCCCAGTGATGTGTTTGCGGGAGCCCTGGTTGGTGCCGGCAGCGCCTGGATAAGCTGGAAAGCACAAACAAAATGGTTAGCAAAAAAGACAAAACCAGCATCAATCCCATCTAAACAGGTATTTTAATTTTTTTTATGATTGACCTTAATATAAACACACCCGCTCTCCTTTTCCCAGCCATTACATTATTAATGCTGGCTTATACCAACAGGTTTCTTTCATTAGCAACACTGGTTCGCAAACTGCATGAAGAATATCATGGTGGTGGAAAAGAAAAAAATATTCTTGGACAAATAAAAAACATTCGCAGCCGCATTAACCTGATACGTTATATGCAGGGCCTGGGAATTTTAAGTTTTTTGTGCTGTGTGCTTTGCATGTATGTAATTTTCAGGGGATGGATGCAGGCGGCTCATGTGATATTTGCATTCAGTTTAATTTTTCTACTGGCATCCATTATTTTTTCACTGATAGAAATTAATAAAAGTACCAAAGCTCTGAAGTTGGAATTAAGTGACATTGAAGAGCTGGATAAGGCAAATATTTTCGCAGACATCTTTAAAAACCCGGAGCCTTAGTAGTCAAACTCTTTAGGCTTGTGCTGTTCAAAATCATCATCATACCTTACAAAAAAGCGGATGTAGATAACCCGGCTCAGCCGCATCAGCCAGGGCTGTATCAGCACCAGGAAAACGATATTCAGCCCCAGCCACCAGAACAACCTGTTATCATTTATAGAAATACCAATAAGCACGTACCACGCTACAAAAGTGGCAACAGAAATAGCTACTGCCAGCGCATAGCTCACATACCCTGTGCCATACCAAAAACCTTGCTCCATATCATATTTCTGGTTGCACACAGGGCAATTGTCGTGCATATCGAAAATATGTTTCAGTGAAAGTTTCCTGTAGGGATTATTGTCTTTAAACATAGGCCCACGACGGCAGCGTGGACACTTCATGCTTAAAATGCTCCAATAAAAATTTGGTTTGGGTTTACTGCTCATATTGCAAAGTTAAAAAAAGGCAGGGTGGTAATGGTAACAAATGTTACTACACTATTTAAATTTAAACTTAAAGTACATCATTATTAAACTCATGGTAAGTACCATACTGTTGGTGTAAATAATGGCTGCGTCCATAACCAGTATGCCATAAGTAAGCCACATGCTTACGCCTAAAATCAGCAGCAAAAGCATTTGCAAAGAAATATCCTTGGCTGATTTTGTTTTCCATATTTGTATCACCTGTGGCAGAAAGGTTATGGAAGTAATGGTGCCTGCGGCAAGACCAAGTATTTGTAATGCGCTCATGCTTTTAATTTAATGATTGTGGTATTGCAGATAGTTTTTTACGTTCGCCAATTTGCTGGCGCCACATGGCATAATAAAGGCCTTTTTCTTCCAGCAATTTTTCATGCGTGCCTGTTTCTGCCACTTCACCCTGCTCCAGTACATATATTCTGTCGGCATGCATTATGGTACTTAACCGGTGTGCAATTAATATGGTGATTTGTTCTTTTGATGAAGAGATGTCACGAATGGTATTAGTGATTTCTTCTTCTGTTAAAGAATCCAATGCAGAAGTGGCTTCGTCAAAAATAAGCAAATGAGGTTTACGCAGCAGTGCACGTGCAATGGAAAGACGTTGCTTTTCACCACCAGAAAGTTTTAAACCACCTTCACCAATCATTGTGTCTATTCCTTTTTCTGCACGGGCTAAAAGATTGGTGCAGCTAGCTTTTTTCAATACATCATTTAACAGTGCGTCGTTAGCATCGGGGTTTACAAACAGCAGGTTTTCTTTAATAGTGCCGCTAAAAAGGTTTGTATCCTGTGTTACAAAACCTATTTGTTTACGCAGGTCTTCAAAATGAATTGCATTTTCATCAAGACCGTTATATAGAATTTTACCTTCCTGCGGCCGGTACAACCCAACCAATAATTTCATTAGTGTTGATTTTCCGCTGCCACTCGGGCCAACAAATGCAATCGTTTCGCCTGTTTTTGCATCAAAACTAATTCCATCAATTGCTTTTTGCGCTGCTGTTTTATGCTGAAAACTAACATTGCTGAAAGAGAGGCTTTCAATGTTGCCCAAAGATTTTGGATTTGCCGCTTCCTGTTCTGGTTCCTTTTTCATTAAAACATCAAAATTATTTAATGATGCCTCTGCTTCCCTGTATGAAAGAATGATATTACCTATTTCCTGCAGGGGTCCAAAAATGAAGAAGGAATAAAAAGTCAGTGTCATTACCTCACCTGCCGTAAGTTTTCCTTTAAACACAAGCCACAACAGTGTGAACATTATTACCTGCCGTAAAAAATTTACAAACGTACCTTGTATAAAGCTAAGCGTCCGGATGCTTTTTACTTTTCGTAATTCAAGCCCAAGTATTTTGTATGTGTTACCATTTAAGCGTTTGATTTCCTGGCCTGTTAAACCAAGGCTTTTAACTAATTCAATGTTACGTAAGGATTCCGTTGTTGTTCCAGCCAATACAGTGGTTTCCTTAACTATATTCTTTTGGATAACTTTTATTTTTTTACTGAGAATACTTGTGAGTAATCCTAATATTATCATACCACCAACATAAATGGGCATGATAGACCAATGCAACCTGAATGCATAAACAGATACAAACACAATACCTACCAGTATGCCAAATAACACATTGATAAATGAAACGATAAAACGTTCTGTATCTGTACGAACTTTTGTAAGCACCGATAGTGTTTCGCCGCTGCGCTGATCTTCAAACTCCTGGTATGGTAGCCGCATAGAATGCTGTAATCCATCAGTAAAAATTTTGGCGCCAAATTTTTGCACAATTACATTGGTAAAATAATCCTGGAAAGCTTTGGCAATACGGCTTACCATTGCAACGCTTATTAAAATACCGAGTATGCCCAATACACCCCAAATAAAATCTGATTCTGATCTTGTACCATCGGCGTGAAATACTTTGCTTTTATCGAACGTACCAGTTTCAAAGGGATGTGTTGCATACCTGTCAATCAGTTTGCCAAAAAAATAAGGATCGAGCATTGAAAACACCTGGTTAATGGCAGCAAGAAACAATGCCAGCACAATTAACCATTTGTAGGGTTTTAAATATTGTAACAATAGTTTCATCTAAAAAAATTAAGATGCAAAGGTAGGATTTTACCGAGTTTGCAAACAAGGTTACTTGTTTGTCCAGCGAAAGGTATTGATGATATGAGCAATATCTGCCTGCAGGAAATCCTGTACGGGCCTGAGAGAATCAGCATTGGGTGTAACATCAAAATACAAGGCACCCCTTATGAAGTTTTTTGTGGTATCGCTTAAAAAAAACTGTTTTGCTGTTGCAGCATTACCACCAACGCTAAAGAAAATTCCGGTAACACCATTTGGCGTGTGCATAACGCTGTCATTAATTTTTGTTGTAATTACCTGGTTTTTATTGGTGAGGTTGTAAGCATCATTTACCATCTTATCAAATACATTTGTACCAATTGAGTCTTTATAAGTACCATTGGCCTGCTTTATTTTATATACAGCATGCCCGCCAACTATTTTATAGCTTAAGAATATCCGCCCGCCAAAATTGGGGAAATCAATATTCAGCCAGTAATCATTTTCTGGCTTCCCTTCAAAATAGGTGCTATCCTGAATGATATTGGCATACGCCGGATATTCAAACGTGTATGGAAAGCCTTCTTTTGAAAACTGCTCATACTTATGTTCTGGAAAATTAATTTTATAATAGCCTTTCTTTTTAGATGTGTAGGTGGAATTGCATGCTAACAATGCAGTGATAATTAGTAATGCTGAGAAAGCCCTGAACAATTGAAAATTGAACATTGAAAATTAAAAATTTACTCCGGCTGTTTAATGATGATTTTTACCTTGTCTATCCTGTTTTTATTTATTTCCAGTGGTATAAATGTAAAGTCTCCGGAAACAACTTCTTCATTTACCTGTGGAAAT
>JBGAHV010000041.1:0-38831 GCA_044225995.1 Ferruginibacter sp.
AAGATGAAATTGCTGCCCTTGAGTTAGCAAAGTGCAGGGAGATAAATGCCGAAAAAGAAAAGTACCTGGCTGCTTTGTCGCCGCTAATAAATGGATATGCACAGCGAAAGGAATTTATTTCCCGGAAATTTTACAGGGATTATGCCAACTGGTCTCCTTACTGGATGCCTGAAACAGGCATTTCCTTCCCATCCATTGAAAAAGATTATTTAGAAGATGTATTAAATATTCTCGGAGAATACAAAATGGTAATGAAGTCTGATTGCGCTGCTTTTGAGCCACTGGCAAAGAAAGAGGGTATATTGAAAGAATGGGAAGATGAATACTGCGCAAATTTTAAAGGCAAAATAGGTATTGGCCCTGCAAAGATGACATGGACATGCAACTCATGGGGAATTGAAGGTGGTGAAGGTATAGTGGGTGAAATTGAAATGAATTTTACAGCCAATGGTGAATTTGAAGCATTTACAATAGGGGCAGGTTTAGGTGAGACATGGAGTATTGGTGATGACAAAATTGTAAAAATTGAAGCCGGGGTATCGATTAAAGAATTTATTAAAATAGGGCCGGATAAAACTTCCGGCAAATGGGCTGTAAATGATTTTGGGATGAAAAGTGAAGCAGCAATTGAAGGCAGTATTGGAAGTATAGGAGGAGAAATAAAAATAGCAGAGCTTTCTGTTGCCGTGAATGCAGGCCTTGAAGCAGGTGGCATCGCAGCTCCAATACACAACTTAAAATAAAATGCCGTTTTCCGGGTAGCATTAATCCCGGAGGAGACAGGATATCAACGGAAAGAATATTAAAAAACATGCCGGTACTAAAAAACTACAAAAGAAAAATGATTATTTATGAAGTGTATAATGCTATTGACAGTCTTATTTTTTTTAATTGGCAGTACTACAGCACAGCTTACTCCCGAGCAACGCATACAAGACAGTGTAATTGGCTGGTGGAGCAATAACAAGTACGATCATTTAAAACCACCAACCGATGCCACGGGAAAAAAGAAAGAAGCCATTGTAAATAAAATGGTGGAGTGGATGAAGAAAAGCTATACACCGGTAGGCGGGCTGGGCACCACCAGCCGCTACATTGACAAACTGGGTTATGGTGTGCTTTGTTATGTATGGAATGTAAGTCATGATAAAATGTGGACCGAGGCGAACGGCAACTTCAGGCCCATACCGGAAGAGAATACACCATTCTGGATTTCGGCCAACAGGGTATTCGGCAGTTTTAATATCCCGTTATTTGAAAAAACAAACGAATCGTATTTTACGATGCAGCCCGATGGCTATGGCGCCAATGACCAGGCGGATAAAAAAAATAAAACAGGTGATCCGCGGATACATCCCAATGCTTACAAATATCTTACCTGGGTAAACGACTGGCAAACGGTGTATATAACGCCCAACAATAAACTTCCCTTTACTGCCATTACAAAAGGAGAACTGCTGCAAAGGGCAGAAGAAAGCCTGGACAAACAACTGGCAGATGAAATAAAAGATGTACAGGCCAAATGGTCCGGCAATCAGAAAGCGCAGGATGAAGCTCTGGCCTACCGCAAACAGGTGATTGAAAAATACAGGAGCAATATTCAAAAATTAAGGGAGCGCCATAAAAATAGTTTGAACGAACCCGCCATCATAAGGGATATGCAGCCTACCATGTACAGCTTTGAAACGGACCCTGATATTTTTAAGATTGACAATTACGAAAAAGGACTAAAACATTATTACCAGGTGTATAAAATCGATCCTGAGCTATACACCAAACTTCAAAGCGATCAGCCGCAATGGATCGCAGTGGCTTTTCCTTATGCTGCAAAAGAAAATGGCAACCAGTTATATGAACTGTTTACAGCCCTGTCGCAGAATTTTAATTATGAGTATGTATATAATTATTTTTTTAACCCGGAAAAAGTAAAAGGTCTTCCGTATAAACCTGCTAATGAAGCAGAGTTCAACGCCAGACTGGATGCCTACCGCAAAAAAAATGGCGCATCGTTGAATCCCATTGTAAGTCCTGCTTCGGAAACAAGCGGTGCTTTTTTCTTTGATGATTTTTCTTCAACCGGCGAAGGCGCTGAACCGGCGAACTGGTATTATTACAAAGCCGGCTGTAAACCATATACTGTAAAAACATTGAAAGGTGAAAAAGGGAAATGGATGCAGCTGGGTTATGGCCGCAGCATTAAACCTGCTTTGCTGAAAACAATGCCCGGCAATTTTAAAATGGAATTTGATGTGGCAACGGATGCAAATTATGCAGGAAGAACCGGTGGCGCTGCCGTGGTTACATTAACCACAAATAAAATTCTTACCAACAATGATGTGGGCGGTGTTATTGGAGGCAAAGGAGCCACCATTACGTTACGGGTTGAATCGGGCAATGAAGCAGATTATAACAATAATAATTATCGTGGCATATTAAGGGCTGAAATCAGCAATACACCCGAACAAAACGAAGAAAATTACAGTAAAGGGATCCGGGCCGAATATGCTTTAACACAATTCACCGATAAAAAGACAACGGTGCATATTACACTGCAGGCACAAAACGGAAGCATTAGTGTACTGGTAAATAACAAAACTGTTATTGAATCAAAAGATTTTAAAATGACCTATGGCGGAAATTGCAAACTTTGTGGTATAGCGCCCGGTATACAGTTTACCAATATACTTTTTACCAATGTAACCAATGACAGTGGTAATATTGGTGTATACCTGGGAAACATAAAAATCACCAAACAATAAAATTCCCTGTTTTACAGGATAGCTGTCATTACAGGCGGGGCATATATTTATGCCTGATAATAACGGCATGAAACAACTCTTTATATTTTTTTTATACGGCCTTGCTGTAAATACCACGCTGGCGCAAAAAGAAACCTTTGATATTGTAACCTGTACACCGCCCAAAGGATGGAAAAAGGAACTGAAGAAAGACGTGGTGAACTATTTTACCATCAATGAAAAAAAGAAGACCTGGTGTAAAATATCCGTTTTAAAAAGCATTCCCAGTAAGGGAAATATTGAAGCAGATTTTAACAGCGAGTGGGAAACCCTTGCCAAACCATTGGGAACAGGCACACCGCAGCTGAGTGATATAATTGATTCAGAAGGATGGAAAATGAAAAACGGGGCAGCAAAATTCAGCTTCAACAATGCCGGAGCTGTGGCTTCGTTAACCACCATCTCGGGCAACAATGTTTGTGTAAGTATTATGGCCACCACCAACAGCCAGGAATACATGGGTACCATACAGGATTTTTTAAACTCTGTTAACCTAAAAAAACCAGCAATTCCCCTGCAGCAAAAAACAACAGCCACACAACCCGATGGTACCACAGAAAAAAAAGGCAGTTTCAGCTTTACCACCACCAATTTTGACGATGGCTGGTCAAGTACAGTAAAAGAAGACTGGGTGGAAGTATCAAAAGGCGGTATAAAAGTACTGTTACATTATCCCAATAAAAAAGCCGATGCGTATAATTCTGTATTAAAAGAAGAAGACTATAATGCATGGAATACTTTAGTAGCGCCCCGCTACAGCAACATGAAAAACTTTGAATGGAAAACCATACAGAGTTACGAGTCCATCAGTTTTGTGGAAGCAGATGCCACGGAAAACGCCAGTGGTAAAAACGTACACATTGTGCTGTTCAAAAAACATTACAGCAATGGCAGCGGCCGTTACCTGGAGTTTGTAACAAATACAAAAGCAGATTATGAAAATGAGTTTGGCGCCTACCATGCAGAATCATATGGATGGGATAAACCGGCTGCCATGCAGTACCGTAATAAATTTTCGGTGGCTGCCGGCGACCTCATTGGCAAATGGAGCACCACGGATTACGCATCGGTAAGTTATTATTATGTAAATACTGGCGGGCTTGCCGGCACCGCCACCACTTCCACTGCCGATGAATTTACTTTTATGTCCGGCAACAATTACCAAAGCCAGCATTCCGGCGCATCAGGTATGGTGGGGAATATGAAATTTTCCAGCCAGGAATACAAAGGCAAATCAATCGTAACCAACTGGACCATTACACTCACTAACCGCTTCCAGGGCGCTACCGAAAAATACGACTGCTATTTTGAAGCCATTAAAGGCGGCAGGGTTTTATTAATGACCGACCGTTTAAAAACCACGCATGCACTCGTAAAACAATAATATGAAAACATTTTTTCTCATTGCATCTGTAATCGTTTTTCAGCACCTGCATGCACAAATAACCGATGAACAAAAAATTGCCGACAGCAGTTTCGGCTGGATGAAAATTTATAATTACAAGGGAGTTAAAACAACCCGTACTGTGGAAGACAGGGTTTTCAGCACTGCACAACTTTCCCTCTGCGACAGCTTCAGCAACTGGATACAGGCAAGTTATATTCCCAAAGGCTGTATTGGAGATGTAAGAAGAGTGATTGGCCCAAAGTCTGACGTATACCACCCGCAGACAAAATATCAGCCACAATTTTACGGCACCACTTCCTATACCTGGAGCTTATCTATGGAAAACGGCAAACCCAAACCCATACAGGAAACCGAAATTCCCTGGGGAATTACCGCTAATGAAATACCGGGCAACACAATTACCAGCTTATGCACTGATGGCGACTATTACTTTTTTATGGAAGAGAAAAGTCCCTTTGAAGCTGGCACACCCCAGTACATTATTGACCAGTACAACATTAAAACACTGCCGCAGTTTAAAAAATTCCATACCATACACAGCACTGCTTCCCGGTACGACAGGAATGCTGGATTTGTAGAAGCCGTCTTATTATGCAAAGACAACAAACTGCCGTTTATACAGGTTACTGTTGGCGACCTGCTGAACAAGTGTGAAAAAATGATCAGGCGGTCGCATGAAGAAGCTTTGAAAGATATCAATGAAAAAAACAAAGGCAACCAAAAAAGTATTGATTACTTCACCGGCTATGAAAATGAAAAATACAATAAAGCATTAGCCACCCTGGCAAAGCACATGGAAAGATATAAGAACAACTTAAATGATGCCGCCATGATTGCCCGGGCTTTAGATTATACCGATTTTGGGAACGGGCAGGATATTTTTACAAGAATACTCATGAATGAAAAAGAAGCGGGCACCAGTATTCAGCGTTATCCTGTTTACAAGCTGGAAGCTGGAACTATAGAAAAAGCAAAACAAGACAAGCCCTTGTGGGTAAGAGTAACCTGGAACTGGGATATAATGGATGAACGCATGAAACACATGCACGAATCCATTATCAACAATTTCAATTTTGATTACCTGTATAATTTTATTTTTTATCCTGAAAAAGTAAAAGGCATTCTGTATAAGCCCTTACATGATCCTGCGGTGAAAGCAGTAGTTCAGGAAACAAAAAAATCGGGTCAGGCAAATAAAGCTGCAGCAGACCCGTCTGTTTTCTTCTTTGAAGATTTTTCGGGCACACCGGAAGGGCAGCCGCCGGTAAACTGGTTTGTCCGCATCAACAGCAATGGTCAAAAAGCAAAAGTAACCAGCGTAACGGGTTTGGATGGAAAATGGCTGGAAATAAAAGGCCAAAGCGGCCTTTTACCTAACCAACTGAAAAAACCTTTGCCAGAGAATTTCGAGATCAGTTTCGACCTGGCTGTACCCAAAGACATTACCTGGGGTACAAAAGCATTTGAAATGTATCTGGGTGTGGATGATCACATGACTGCCAATGGCAAAAGCGTAAACATCCGGCTGCGTGCAGGCTTTAGTGGCCGGGCCGGCGAAATGTATGTGGAACCCAATTTAGGCAACGGATATTTTGGAGAAATAAAAAGCTATTACGAACTCCCTGGTTTCTCCAACGATAAACCGGTTAATAAAATAGCGATGCAGATCAAAAAGAAAGGAGCTTCCTTTCAAATTACCGGCAACGGAATGCCTTTGGCTGTATTTGATAAAGCAATCCCTGATAATACATTATTCCGATGGCTGCAAATTTCCCAGGCTAATAGCGATACAGAGAATCAAAAATATTATTTCAGTAATTTCAAAATCAGGAAACTGTAAAAAATACTGTTTTTAGAGGATAGGCTTTATCTGTGCCAGTAAATATTTTTGAAACATAATTTTTTACTTTATGTCACAAGCAGTATCACACCGGCCAGCAGTTGTTGCGTCGCACACTTGTACCCAAAACAGCTTTATTCAGCAATTAAGCAGCAGCAGTAAATATATTGTATTGACAGCCTGTACATTTTTTTATCTGCATACAGCCATTGCACAAAAAGTAGCGCCGGTAAGTAAATCTCCCCTAACCGGCATCGCATTACCCAATGGCAGTAAGCAGGACAAACGATTACTGATGACTGCAGCCGCAGACCTCACCATTGCAGATGCAGCTAAAAACAATAATGTAACTGTAAAACGGGCAGAGGTGATATCTTCACCAGTGACGTATACAGCAGATTCATTGGCAGCTGCTGCGCAACAAGCCGGCTGGAACTTCTCCCCTGACAATAACAATAAAAATTTTTACTGGCTGCAGCAAAGCGGCAAATATGTACTGGCCTATTTTTACCCCGCAAAAAAAGAAACCAATATTTATTTTGCCGAAAGCAACCAGGCGCCGGCTGGCTTAAACAACACCGCCCCTGCAGATAATAATACAGTACAAAATAACAATGCAGGCAACCAGCAAAATAATTCAACACCACCGCAGGATCCTGTTCAGGATAAACCTGCTCCACAGGTTAATACTGTTTCTGCACCGGTTTCTTCGTCATTCGCTTTTAGTACTACTAATTTTGATGATGGCTGGACGGCTACTGAGCAGGCAGACTGGGTGGAAGTAACAAAGAGCAATGTAAAAGTGTTGCTGCACTATCCAAAAGACGGCACCATATTTCCAGCGGACCCGGAACCTTTAACCAATGCAGCATGGAATATTTTAGTGGCACCACGCTATAGCAGCCTCAGGAATTACAAAACCGCTTACATTAACACTTACAACCGTCCTTACCTGGGAATGGGTTATGCAACAGAAAAAAGCAGTGGCAAAGAAATGTTTGTACTGTTGTTTCGACAGGGTGGTGGATGGCTTGAATTTATTACTCCGGATAAAAATACTTTTATACAGCAATATAAATTTGACCCGGAAACCATCCGCTGGGACAGTGAAAGTGATTTAATGAATCCTTTGGCAAATATGGTGAGCTATAACCGTTTTGCAATAGCTGCGTCCGATTTCGCTGGTAAATGGACAAGTGACTTTACCGGCATACAACAGTTGTACAATATTTACACCGGCGCATACGGCGGTATGCATATGAACCAGAGCAACGAAGAATTTGTTTTTGGAAGTAACAATACATACAACTGGAAACTGCTGGTGGTAAGTGGTATGGTAGGCAGTTCACAGTTTAACCAGGTAAAATCATCCGGCACATACAGCGTGCCCAATAACTGGCAGCTGCAATGTTCAAAAATTGAAAGTGGACCCAAATTGTACAATGCATTCTGGAGCTGCATTAAAGGCGCCCGTATACTTAACCTGATTGATGCTAAACACCCGGGTTCCGGAATCTACACTCAATACGGTTTAGCTAAATAAAACTATTTAAAACAACAAAAACAATCTTATGCGTACAATCATTCTCTCATTACTGTTATTGCCGTTTACACTTGCAGCACAAAAAACCGATGTGTATTTAAAATTAACAGATGCTGCCGGCCAGCAGATAAAAGGCGAAGTATATGCCAAAGGATACGAAAGGAGTATTGGGGTATTATCATTTAACAGTGGCGGAAAAAATAATTCGCAACTAACGTTTACCATGAGTGTAAGCGGCGCTTCTGCTGATTTAAAAAGAGCAATGGGCAACGGCAGTTTGCTTACTAACGGGCAATTAACCGTAACGCAGCCAAACCCTAACGGTGGCTTACCGGTTATTGCATACACCATTAAAATGGAAGCCATTAAAGTAAACAGCTGCAGCGAAAGCATGGGATGTAATAATGTACTTACCACCAATACCGTTTTAACCGCCACCCGTATTGGGTGGACGTATTATCAAACTGCTCCTAATGGCACTCAAACCGTTTCCCGTAAATATGGTTTTGATACCGCCACAGGTGGTGAATGGACAAATTTTTAAACAATAATTATTCATACTTAAATTTATTATCATGAAAAAAATAATAGCAATATGCAGCAGCCTGCTTGTTTTTGCCGGGCTGAAAGCGCAAACAGTACATCCGCCCGCAGTAAAAAAAGAAACCATTAAACCTGGCGCTGTACAACCTGGCATAAGAGCTGATACCGCAAAGAATGCAGCATTTAAACAAACAAGCCAGAAGGATGTTAAACTGACGCAGATAAAAAAAGCACCCGCCACAGTGCAAATGAAAGAAACACAGGTACAGATGAAAGAAGCACCTGCTGCCAAACCACATAAATATTAATATTGAACCTGTTTGCAACAAAACATATAACCGTACCTGATGGTATTGAAGTAAAACCAAGTGCCATTCATGGCCGGGGGGTGTTTGCATGTAAAAAATTTAAACCCGGGGCTGTTATTGAAACAGCCCCATTAATATTATTGAAAGCGGAAGACAAAGAATACCTGCAAACAACTATGTTGTATCATTACTATTTTGTGATAAACAGTTTTGAAACCCCCGCTGCATTGGGATTGGGCTACAGCTCAGTTTACAATCATGCTTCAAAAGCAAATGCTTTATACGAAATATCATTAAAAAAAACAGCGCTGCTAATTAAAGCCAGCAAAGAAATTTTACCGGGAGAAGAAATCACACTGAACTACAATGGCACCCCTGATGATGAAAGCCCGGTTTATTTTCCGCTTGAAAATGGATGAATAAGCAATTGTACATAAAAGAAATTAAAGGCAAAGGCCGGGGCGTATTCTGCAAAAAGAAAATTGCAAAAGATGCTATTATTGAAACAGCTCCTGTAATTGTTTTACCTGCTGCAGACTACCACATAGCTACCGCTTCTGCATTAGCAGACTATTTTTTCAACTTCGATAAAGAGGAAGGCACACTTGCCCTGGTGCTTGGTTTTGGTTCATTATACAACCATGCAGTACATTCCAACGCTGCTTATAGTTTAGACAGGGAAAATAAAACAATGCAATACTATGCGCTGGAAGATATTAAACCCGGTACAGAAATATGCATTAACTATGGTGGTGAGCAGGGCAAGGAATACAAAGAATGGTTTGAAAGCAGGAATATTGTTTTCAAAGAAAACTAATAAGCGCATCTATTTCAACACATGTTACAACAAACCATGCAGGTTTTACCGGTGCAGCGCCGGGGCTAATCCCATTTTCTTATTCACTACACCTGCTGCAATTTTAAACTCCCCTTTTTATAGGATTGTAACTGCATGCAGCAGTAAATATTTTTACTGCCTAAACCTTCAACAATGAAAAGTATTTTTTGCGCAGCAATAGTTACTATGGCATTTGGCTTACAATCCTGCAAAACAGTTCCTGTAACCGGCCGTAAGCAACTTAACCTTGTACCCAACGCACTCATCACTTCCATGGCTTTTACAGCATATGATTCGGTGGTAAAAACAAGCGCCACACTTTCGCAGGCAGATACACGTGCCCAAATGGTAACACGGGCAGGCAGCCGTATTCAACAGGCTGTGGAAACCTACATGCAGCAGAATAATATGAGCAAAGAACTTAAAGGTTTTAAGTGGGAATACAATACCATCAGTGATAATACCATTAATGCATGGTGCATGCCTGGTGGCAAAGTGGTGGTGTATACAGGATTGTTACCCATTACACAAAATGAAACAGCACTGGCAGTAGTATTGGGGCATGAAATTGCACATGCCATTGCACGCCATGGCAACGAGCGCATGAGCCAGGGATTGATGATACAATTAGGCGGGTTAGTACTGGAAGAAGCACTGAAAGAAAAGAAGGAACAAACCCAGTTGTTATTTTTAGGCTTATACATGGCAGGCGCCAATCTTGCATATGCATTACCTAACAGCCGTTTGCAGGAAAGTGAAGCGGATAAGCTGGGTTTAATATTTGCAGCGATGGCTGGATACGATCCTGCCGAAGCCATTCCCTTTTGGCAACGCATGGCTGCAAATAATAAAAACAAAATACCACAGTTTTTATCTACTCACCCCAGTGATGAAACAAGGATTAAAAAATTATCGGAGCTGATACCGGAGATAAAAAGCAAGTATTACAAAGGCAGTTAATTACAGAAAGCAATGCTGTTTATTTATCTTCGCAGCCGGTATGAAAAATTATAAAGAACTGCGGATTGTTTTTATGGGCACACCTGAGTTTGCTGTAGCATCGCTGGATGCATTGGTAAAAGCAGGTTGCAATATTGTGGGTGTTATAACTGCACCAGACAAACCGGCGGGCAGGGGAATGCAGTTGCAGCAAAGTGCTGTAAAGAAATATGCTGTTGAACATGATTTGCATGTGTTGCAGCCTGAAAAATTAAAGAACCCGGATTTTTTAGCTGAACTAAAATCATTGCAGGCTGATTTGCAAATTGTGGTGGCTTTTAGAATGCTGCCCGAAGTGGTATGGAATATGCCGCCGATGGGCAGCGTGAATTTACACGGCAGCCTGTTGCCGCAATACCGTGGCGCCGCACCTATTAACTGGGCTGTTATTAATGGTGAAAAAGAAACTGGTGTAACCACATTTAAACTCAAACATGAAATAGACACCGGTGACATTTTACTGCAGCAAAGTTTTCCCATCGGGGAAAATGACACTGCCGGCGAAGTGCATGACAAGATGAAAGAGACAGGAGCAGCTGTTTTAGTGGAAACTGTAAAAGGCCTGGCCGGTGGCGCATTAAAAGAACAGCAGCAAACAATAAACAACAAACAACAAGCCTTATTGCATGCACCCAAAATTTTTACTGAAACCTGTAAAATAGATTTTACAAAAACGGTGAAGGAAGTGCATAATTTAATTCGTGGGCTGTCGCCATTTCCGGGAGCGTTTACAACTTTAAATGGTAAAATGTTTAAGATTTACAAAAGTGAAAAAGAGCTTACAAATACCAATATTGAACAAGGAGTTTATAAAACCGACGGTAAAACATTTTTAAAATTTGCCTGTGCCGATGGTTTTATTTTGGTAAAGGAATTGCAACTGGAAGGCAAAAAGAAAATGATGGTTGAAGATTTTTTAAGAGGCTACCATTTTTGAATAAAGTATAAGAGATTAAAGCTGAAAGATGCAGTAAGATTACTTTTTCCTTTCACTGAAATAAAAAAGCGCTGTAATAATTACAGCGCTTTTCTTTTATTAAGGGAGGCTTATTTTACTTTTAGTTTTTCCAGCAGTTTTTTATTTACTGCTGCTTTAGGAATAACCAGTGTAATGGTGTTTATCGCAAAATATCCTTCAGACACGTTGATATAGCCGTGATAAGGCCCTATATCTCCCCATGAATTTTTTACACGGAAGAAAGTGCTGCCATTTTTTGATTTTTCTAATCCAACAATATGCATCAGGTGATCATCCTGCGTGGTTAAGTTTTCATATAACTTCTGGCGTATCTCTGCATCCCATTTGCCATCTTTTGCTTCGCCACTGATAAGCTCGCTTTTCTTAGCATTTCCCGGCGGCAGGTTATTGAAATTTACCGCCGCTCCCATTTTTTGCTGAAAGCCGTTGTTGCTTACATCTGCATCCCACAAAACGGAATAACCATTGCTTAATGCATCTTTGGTAACCTGCAGCATTTCTTCCAGCGGCAGATTGTAATAGGCACCGTTACTGAAGTTATCGGGCACCTGCACAATAAAAGGTTCGTAATACGGATGATCAGTAAATGATGTTACATAAACATAATCGTCCGCATTAAAATGCAGCGCATCTGCTGCAAAAGATTTTGGTGTATATTCTTTTCCGTTGTAAGTGAATTTTTGTGGCGGCGCTCCCAGGCTGCTGTCTAAAATTTTTACATATCCCTTCATCCAGTCTTCGGGCAGTGTGCTTGCTTTTAAGAGAGAGTCAAGGTATTTTTTTAAATCTGAAACCAGCTTCATGTGGTTGTGCTGCGTTTGGCCATCTTTCAAACCGCTGTAAACAGATTCAGGCACAGCGCCATATTTTGATACAGCATTGATCAAATCATGCCCCAGCCCGCCTTCGCCAAATTGTGCATGGCCCTGGCGCATCAGGTAATTTTTTGCTTTGTCGATATAGGTGTTGCGTACAGTGTACATTTCACTTAAATCAAACTCTCCTAAATTATATTTCAGGCACTGGCTTTCCAGCAAGGATGTGGAGGAGAAACACCAGCAGGTGCCTGTCATTGCCTGGTTTTTTACAGAAGTGGCCGCAATCATTTTAACAGGCGTGTAAACTGAATCGTTCTTTAAATCCTGTTCTGCTTTTAGTTTTTCTTTTTCCTGGCGTTCTTTTACAAGTTTAGGATTATCTTTTTCTGCATCATTCTGTGCATAAGCTGCAAAAAAAGCCGTGGAGGCAAAAGCCCATAAAATCAGTTTCTTCATAAATCTTATTTTGAGTAATTAAGTGTGCAATCTAATTTTCCGTTGGCAGCGCCAAGTACATCTGCCGCAGCGTTGCTGATGCAAACCACCAGCCCGTTGTTTTGCTTAATATCAGGCATTATATCCAGCACTTTTGCATAAATAGATTTGCCATTGGCGTTGTTGGTAATTTTAATAATAGTTCCGGGCATTGCCATATTGTGAAGACAATAATATTTTCCATCCTGCCAGCCGCTGGTGCTTTTAAAAATACCGGCATTGCCGTTTTCGGTTATAATATGATTTGTTTTAGCCTGCACGTCAAAATCAGATTTAAAAATACCACTGCCGCCGGTAACTTCTGTTGTTTTAACTGCAGGCGGTGTTTCTTTTTTTACAACAGGAGGTTCCGGTTTAGTTTCAGTTGCCTGGGGTTGTACGGGTGGCAACTCTTCCTTTTTCTGTACCGCAATATCTTTTTTAGGTTTTTCCTGCTCTTTTACTGCAACAACCGGCTGAGATGGTTTTTCAACTACATTACTGCCTGAATAACCCACAATTAATTTAGCACCTTCACTCACACCATCGGCAGTTAATTTATTCCACTGTTTAATATCTGCCACGGTTACGCCATAGATTTTACTAATGGCATAAAGTGTTTGCTTTTTCTCAACTATATGATAAACCGGTTTATTATTTTTTACTGCAGAAGCTGGCGGCTTTATTTCTTCTTTAGGTTTTGTAACAACGGGCTGTGGTGGATTGACTGCAGGAGCTTCTGTACTTTTAATAGGGATTTTAAGCACTTGCCCAATTGCCAGCCCCTTATCATAATCAATATGGTTATAATTTGCCAGTTCCCTGCCATTAATATTATACAAACGTCCTATACTGCTAAGGCTTTCTTTGGGGCCTACTGTATGCAGTTTATAGTCCTTTTGCGCCATTGCGGCCAGTGGAAATAAAAACAGCATTAAAAAAAGCTTCTTCATAATGGCTTATTGTGGGGTTACAAATATCCAAAAATACGGCATTAAACCCTTTAATTACTTGTTAACAATGCGCCATGCTGCAGGATAGTAATTATTGATTCGGTTAGGGAGTATTTTTACCCAGCCCAGTGGTAAATTACTGTAAGCAATGAGGGCCCAGCCTTTCTGTGATGACTCCAGCTTAAAATCGCCGCGGCGCAGGTATTGCAATGCCGTTGTTTCATCTGCTTCAATAACAGGAATGTTGTGGCCGATGACAGTACTCATTGCCAGCTCATGCTCGGGCACCAGCCCGTTACGGATAACGGCGCCCATTTTTATACCGGCTTTTTTAATGTATAACGATGCTTGCAAAACTGTTAATTCATCCTGCAGTGCCAGCGGCAGTGCCAGCACATCATTTTGCTGTTTTATGTAAAAAAATAAATCCGCATTTTTTAAATAAGTATTTACAACCGCTGTTTCCGCAGCCGTAATTTTTTCAGGCTTGTTCTTTATTTTTTTGTTTTGAAATGATGAACCACCCGGTTTTTTAAACACCGCAATAAAGAAACCTTCGCCTTTTACTTTACCGGGGTAAAAGCGGTAACCAAAAGCATTTGCCTGCGGCGATTGAGTCTCCACAATTCCCCAATTATTATTTAACTGCAGCTGAATACTTAAAAATTGATGTTCTTTTACTAGCCAGTCTGCAATCGCTTCATCTTCTTCTGCTGAATAAGAGCAGGTGGAATAAATTAAAACCCCTTCTTCTTTTAAGGCCGGCAACACATCTGCCAAAATACGCTGCTGCCGCTGGCTGCAGAGCAACACATTGTTTTCGCTCCATTCAGTTATTGCTTCAGGATCTTTGCGGAATAAACCGCTCCCACTGCAAGGCGCATCCACCACAATTACATCAAAATAATTTTGCAGCCGCTGAAAATCTTTAGGATCGTTATTGGTAACAACCACATTGGCAGCGCCCCACTTTGTAATATTTTCTGCAAGAATGCTCACCCTTGTTTTAATTACTTCGTTGCTTACTAAAAAACTGTTTTCATTTAACAATGATTGAATCAATGTTGATTTACCGCCGGGCGCAGCACATAAATCCAGTACCTTTAAAGGTTGTGTTAATTCAACCGTTTGTTTTAATGCTTCTTCCAAAAACATACTGCTGGCTTCCTGTACATAATAAGCACCTGCATGAAAAAGAGGGTCTAAAGTAAATGAAGGACGTTCGTATAAATAAAAACCATTACTGCTCCATGGCACCGGCAACTGGGCATTGAAAATTGGCAATTGCTTATTTGCTTTAGCAGGATTAATCCGTACAGATGTTACCTGTTCACCCGAAAGATGCACCTGTTCAAAATTTTCCCTGTCGAAACCTTTAACACCAGTTAAAGATTGTATGAGTGCAGCTGGTAAATTCATAAAATTAAAAGTACAACAGATTAAACATTTGCAAATAGCGGTTGAATTTATTACTGCTTGTTCCAGTAGGTAATAATAATTTCCACTCTCCGGTTTAGCTGCCGGCCGGCAGCTGTTCTGTTATCAGCAACGGGCATAGCGGATGCCTTACCGGCTGCACTAATTTTTTGTGCGGTTACAGGCATCTTTTCAATAAGGTATTGTTGCACGGATGCGGCCCTCGCTTCTGACAGCAACAAGTTATTGCTTTCATTACCGGTGCTGTCTGTATGTCCGATTATAGTAACCTGAATAAAATTCCGTTGTTGTAAAACGACTGCAAGGCTGTCTAAAATTTTTGCAACAGGCGGTTTTATATTGCTTTTGTTTACATCAAATAACAAACCGGGAATAACAACAGTGTCGTTTATAAATTTAACTGCAGGCACTGCAGGTTTTTCATCTGCAAATACCGGGTAATTATCAGTATGGCGGTAGTTGTATGAAAAAAGTTTTTCAATAGTTTTTTCATAGCCGGGGCATAAAGGTTCCGGTTCCTCACTTTGTAAACTGATATCATCAATAAAATATAATACATCGCCGCTTTTATTCATGGCATCAGTCATCTTGTATTTAACAGCCGGCAATCCCTTTGTAGTAAACAGGAAAAATTTTTCCTTTCCCGTGGCTGTATAAGTACACGTAACTTTTTTCCAGCCATTGTTAATTGTTGCACCCAGTTGCTTTGCGGTAATAATAATAGAAGGGCTGTCCGGGAGTTTAGCAGCTATATTCATTAACGATCCCTGTTCAGTAAAATAAATACCGAGCTGGTTAAATTCAATGGGGCCGGTATTAATAAAAAAAGAAAGATTATATTTTTTGTCCGGCGATAAAGGGCAGCATAGAGCAGTGTATGTATAACGTGGCTTATTAAAGTTGGTCATTACATTTCCAACAGGCACAATCAATACCATTTCCCCGGCATATGGAGTTGGGGCAATGCGGCTGTTTACTAAAATATTGGTGGCGGGAATATTAAACCATGCTTCCGGCGCACAATAGGCCTTAAATTCTGTACAAAGATTAATGGTTTCAAAACCGGGGTTGGCAAATAAATTTTGAGCACCACCTTTCATATTACACAGCAAAAAAATCAAAAAACTAAATCTAATATTTTTCATTAACCGGAGAATTATACCACTAATTTTGAAATATTAAATTTATACTTCTTTTTATAAACAGTTATTAAATGTCTTTACAACTTAACCGCACATCATTTGGCAATGCCGGCAATAATGGCAATGTATTAACGAAGGATGAAGCCGCCGCTTTATTAAACGACTGGGTAAAAAATGAACGCCTGCAATTGCACATGAAACAGGTGGCGCATTTAATGAAATGCTGGGCGGCAGAAAAAGAAGGGCTGGATGAAGCAGGACAATGGCGCTGGGAAATGGCCGGCCTGCTGCATGATGCCGACTGGGACCAATGGCCCGAACTGCACTGCAAAAAAATTATTGAATACCTGGAAGAAAAAAATATTGACCCGGAAATAATCCGTGCCATTGCCAGCCATGGCCCTGCACATTTTGGTGTGGAGCCTGAAACCAATATGGATAAAATGCTTTTTGCTTTTGATGAACTGAGCGGCTTAACACATGCGTATAGTTTAATGCGGCCAGAGGGTTATGAAGGCATGGAACTAAAAGGGCTGAAGAAGCGCTTTAAAGAAGCCCGTTTTGCAGCCAATGTAAACCGGGATGAAATTATGGATGCCATGAACCGTGCCGGTGTGGAGCTGGAAACTATTATGCAGTTTATTATTGAGCGGCAGGGTGCAGTAAAGTAAATTATAAACTAACACCATACTTTAGCAACAATTTTTCTTCTATAGCACGGGCTTTTGATAATAAGGTTTTATCATTTACATACGCATCAATAGTATGCGGCTCACTTATATACTGTTGTTTAAAAATTGCAGCAAACGCAGTATAATCCAATTGCAAGCCCCAGCCTTGCGTTAATTTTGAAAATATTGCTTTATCCCTGTACAGTAATTGCGGGCAGCTTATTACCAGCACCCTCTCAGGAGGTACAAAAACAATGTGCGTCAATGTGTGTTCATAGTAATTTATCCAGACACGTAAAAAATTTTCTGCATGCAGCTGCAGCATTTGCTGCATCGATTTGCGTTTGAGCCAATTCCATTTTAATTTGTGTATGCCTTTTTTATTGTTGATTTTTTCTTCCTGAATTTTATATTCTCTTGTTACCAATGAGTTTATTGTGTCGTTATAATTTCTTACCACAACAAAATAAAATGCCTGTGGCAATAATTTACCGTATGCATTTAAAAAAAGGCAGGTTCTTGGTTCTTTCCATCCCCATTGATTATACTGCCGGCATTTATTATATACAACACCGGCTAATTGTGCCGTGTCAGATTCTGTTAAAGGCATTATTGCATTGTCTGTAAAACCGGTTGCAGGTAAATTATGATTACGCAACAAATCTTCATGCAGGTGTAAAAAATCTTCGTCTTCAAAATGGCCATCTTCATTTCCAATGCCGGCACCTACCAACCTGTCTCCCATGTGCAGGCCGCAGCGATGTAACCATTGTGCCATTACTGATGTGCCAGACCTGTGCATACCGGTTACCAGCACTACTTTTTGTTTCATATAATACTTAGATTATTTAGCTGCGCAAAGCAGTGTAATTGGGGAAAACAGAAGGATATATATAATGCCGCTGCATTTTAACATGTGCCATTATTAAAGTTGTAATTTTTTTTACAGCACTTTCCACTGTTTCTGTTCCGGTGTTAATGTACAGATCGGGGTTTTGTGGCTTTTCAAAAGGGTCATTAACTCCTGTTAAATTATTTACCCGGTCTGGATGCCCCTGGGGCAACATAGCCCTGCGGTATAATCCTTTTGTATCACGCAGTGAAAGAGTTTGCACCGAACAATCAATAAACACAGTTTTTACACCCGGGTAAGTGGCTGCAATTTCTTTTCGTAACGCATCATACGGGTTAATGGCACAAATGACTGATACAACTCCATGCTTGGCCAGTTGATGCGCCACAAAGGCCATACGGCGAATGTTTTCATTTCTTGCTTCTTTGGTAAAGTCAAGATCTTTACATAAAGTGGAACGGTATTCGTCGCCATCTAATATTTCTATTTCAACACCTGCATGTTGCAGTTCTATTTCTACTGCACGTGCAAGCGTACTCTTGCCTGCTCCGGACAGGCCGCAGAATTGTAAAATCATAAACATTAATTTATGCTAATAAAATACAGAGGTGATGAAAGCAGTTCGAAACAACAGACTTGAAAAGTTAGATGTGGTTTAATTAAAAAACAGTTGGGTGAACGAAAAATTTTTTCTTAACTGCTGGTTAAATAAAAAAGATGCTGTGCAGCATCTTATCTAATAAAAAATATGTAACTAAATCCCTGCGGGGAAAGTATTATTAAACACTCTTAATTTCTGCTACTAAATCCTGCAGCACTTTTTTGGCATCACCAAACAACATACTTGTTTTAGGGCGAAAGAACAGATCATTTTCTATACCGGCGTAACCGGGCTTCATGCTGCGTTTATTTACAATTACAGTTTTGGCCTGTTCAACTTCCAAAATGGGCATTCCATATATGGGCGAGGCCGGGTCATTTTTAGCAGCAGGATTCACCACATCGTTGGCACCAAGTATTAAAACAACATCCGTAGTTTTAAATTCATCGTTGGCCTGTTCCATTTCTTCCAGTTTATCATAAGGCACATCTGCTTCTGCCAGCAGCACATTCATGTGGCCGGGCATACGGCCCGCCACCGGGTGTATGGCGTACTTCACTTCCACTCCTTTTTCTTCTAATAATTTTTCCAGTTCATGGCAAATATGTTGTGCCTGTGCCACTGCCAACCCATAACCGGGTACAATCATTACTTTAGTGGCATAAGTCATTACCATTGCCGTATCACTGAATGTAATTTCTTTATAGCTGCCCTGGTCTTTTTTACCACCAGCCACTGCTTTTGCATTGTTACCACCAAATGAACCAATCAGCACATTTGTTAAGGACCGGTTCATTGCTTTACACATCAATATAGTAAGCAACGTGCCTGCTGCACCTACTAATATACCACCGGTAAGCATGGCTTTATTGTCGTATAAAAACCCGCCGCAGGCTGCCGCCACACCGGTAAAAGAGTTAAGGAGAGAAATTACAACGGGCATATCTGCACCGCCAATGGGCATTACAAATAATGCTCCATAAATGAAAGCAAAAAAGCCAATCAGCACGAATGGAATAAAAATATTGCCGATAGTGGAGCGATATGCAAATACCGCTGCGGTAATTGTAAGAACCAGCACTATCATATTTACAATATGCTGCCCTTTAAAAGAAAAATCCTTTACACGTCCATTTAATTTACCCCAGGCAATGATGCTTCCTGTGTAAGAAATAGTGCCAATGATTGCACCGGCAACTATGGTAATATAACTGCCTACAGAAACGATATCTGCAAAAGCAGCATCGGGTGCATCCTGGTGCAGTTTATAAATATGATAAAATTCAGAAGCTGAAATTAAAGCAGCACAGGCACCACCCATACCATTAAACAAACTCACCATTTCGGGCATGGCCGTCATCTTCACTTTTTTTGCAGCCAGCGTGCCCACTATCGCACCAATTAATAATCCTCCAAATATCCAGAGATGATTGTGCAGTTTTTGTCCGTTGTCTTCATACAAAAAAATTGTGGCAATGATGGCGATGGCCATACCGGCGGCGGCCACTAAATTTCCTTTACGTGCACTTGCCGGGCTGGATAACATTTTAAGGCCAATGATAAATGTAACAGAGGCGATGAGATAACAGAGAGTGAGTAAGTTCAGTTCCATATAATTTGCACACAGCGGCGCAAGGCCACTGCGGTTTTTTAATTCGTGTAATTAGTTATAATCCGTGTAATCATTTTTTCTTCTTGAACATTTCCAGCATCCTGTCGGTTACCACAAAGCCGCCTACTACATTCAGGGTGCCGAGTATCACGGCTAAAAATCCTAAACCCAACGCCAGGTAATTATCTGATTCGGCCTTGCCCATAACAATGATGGCCCCAATGATAACTACGCCATGTATGGCATTGGCACCACTCATCAGGGGAGTATGCAGCACGCTGGGCACATGGCCAATTACTTCAATACCCACAAAAATCATCAGGATAACGATGTAAATAATTTGCTGGTTATCTGAAATCCATTGCAGCATATAGTTTGTTTTATTTTTTTTATATAATTATCCTGGTCGCCGAAAGCATCCCGGTTCTATAACAGCGCTTTCACCCTTTCATTTGTAACCTCTCCATTATGCACTATGCAAGTTCCTTTTACCAGGTCATCTTCAAAATTCAAGTTCAGCGCTCCTTCTTTAGTAATGATGAGCTGTAAAAAGTTTAAAATATTTTTTCCGTACAATTTGCTGGCATCACTGGGCATATTGTTTGCCAGCCTGGAATTACCAACGATGCTTACGCCGTTGTAAACAACTGTTTCTTCATTTTTTGTCTGCTCAGTATTGCCACCCGTGGCCGCTGCAATATCAATAATCACAGAACCTGGTTTCATAGCAGCGATCATTTCGCTGGTAATAAGTATGGGTGCTTTTTTACCGGGTATCTGTGCGGTGGTAATTACCACATCTGCTTTAGCCACACTCTCTGCAATTTTTGCTTTTTGGCGTTGCATAAATTCTGCTGTTTGCTCCACAGCATAACCACCCGCTTTGCTGGCATCGGCAGCTCCTTCCACTTCCACAAACTTGGCACCCAGGCTTTGCACTTCTTCTTTAACTGCCGGCCTGGTATCAAATACTTCCACTACGGCTCCTAAACGTTTTGCAGTAGCAATGGCCTGCAGCCCTGCAACACCAGCTCCTAATATCAGCATTTTAGCAGGCGGCACACTGCCTGCTGCTGTCATAAACATGGGAAAATATTTTGGATACAATCCTGCCGCCATTAATACGGCTTTGTATCCTGCAATATTTGCCTGGCTGCTCAATACATCCATACTTTGTGCACGGGTGGTACGTGGCAGCATATCCATACTAAAAACAGTAACATTGTTTGCAGCAAAATCTTTTATCAACCCGGTGTTATATAAAGGCTGAAAAACACCCAGGGCCACTTTTGATTTCAGGTTTGCAATTTCAGATGGCGCAAGGGGGTTGATAGATAAAATAATATCACAACCCTGCAGTATTTCATTTCTTGATTTTATGGCAGCACCGGCTTCAGCATATTTTTCATTACCGGCAAATGCTGCAGCACCTGCATCCTCTTCAACCTGCACAGCAACATTCCATTTTTTAAAGGTGGCAATATGTTCAGGAAGTACAGAAACCCTGGTTTCGGGGGATGGTTCTTTTAAAACGCCTATAGTCATAAAGCAATTATAAGTATCAGCTAAGTTAATGAAAAACTATCTGCCGCTGCTGACCAAATAATTATAAGCGGCTGATTAAAATCATTGCAGGCATCAGAAGCGGATGGTAAAATGCTGCTTTGCTTTAACACCTGTATTGATGCATACAATACCTATAAAAAAAAGATCGACGGTGAGGGTAACTTTTTCGTGCTGCTGAATTTCCTGCCATGCCATTTCCATTTCTGCACTCCAGTGTATGTCGTCAAAAACAAAAATGGTTTGCTGGTGGCTGTGCAGCAGCAACTGATTAAAATAATTCACTGTGGGTTTGTGCCGGTGATTACCGTCAACGAAAGCAAAGTCAATTGTTTCAAGCTCTTGCAATAAAGGTGCAAGTGTAACTGCAAAATCCCCCTGCACTAATTGTACATTTTTTAATTGCAGGTTATTAAATGTTTGCTGTGCAATGGCGGCAATGTTCTTTGCGCCTTCGCAGGTATATAGTTTTGCAGCAGTATTGCCGCTTTCCAGATACGATGTGGTGATGCCTAAGGAAGTGCCTAATTCCACAATTGTTTTGGGGTGATAATGCTGTACCATCCTAAACAGCAGTTGCGAATATTTTTTAGGTTTAATGGAAGATGCGGCAATTTTACTTACCACCCGTTTATTGGTTTTAATTGTGGAAGAACCGGCGCCAAAATCTTCCACTTCAATTACACTATTATTTTGCAGCAGTTGTTTACGCTGCTGTTCTATTGTGCTGTAACAGTCATACTGTTTTTTATCATTCAGTATTTTTTCAATAAACTCATATACAAAAGGAGAATGTATGCCGTGGCCTTTGCCGTTGGCAGCGAAAATGAAATACCTTAAATATTTTATGGCAAGTTTTAAAGGACTGTACAATGAACAATGAAAAATTAACAATGAACAATTATTTCCTCACCCATTTTTGAAATGAATACGGAAACCGGTGTTTCGGGTCGCTTTCAAATTCTTCAATAGAAACCTGCTTCCATTTGTTTTCATCAATAGCGGGAAAAAAAGTATCGGCGTCTTCAATTACAGTATGCACCCTTGTTAAATAAATGGTGTGGGTTAACTGCATGGCCAACCGGTAAATTTCTCCGCCACCGATCACAAAAATTTCTTTACAGTTGGTGGCGGCTGCCTTTACCAATGCATCCTGCAGGTCTTTTGCAGCAATAACACCTTCGGCATTCCAGTTTGTTTGCCGGGTAATAACAATATTAAAGCGGCCGGGCAGGGGTTTGTTTACGCTTTCATAGGTTTTGCGGCCCATAATTACCGGCATACCCCAGGTGGTATTTTTAAAAAATTTCAAGTCGTTGGGTAAGTGCCATAGCAACTGGTTGTCTTTTCCAATAGCATTATTCTCTGCTGCAGCTACAATTATAGAAACGGTCATATGTGATTGATATCAGCAGTAAAAATAAGGAATACCCTGACACGAATCAGGCGAATTACACGAATTGAAAACACAGCATTCGTGTAAATAGCAAAAATTAGTGTCATCAGTTTTTCAGTATTGTAAACTCCACTCTCCTGTTCAGTTGCCTTCCATCAGGATTATCAGTTCCATCCGGGTTGGTATTAGCCGCCACAGGTTTTGTTTCGCCATAGCCTTTTGAAATAATTCTTGTTGCTGCAATGCCTTTTGACAAAATATATTCCCGTACAGATTTCGCCCTGTTATCGCTCAGTGTCATATTATAATCATCAGAGCCTTTACTGTCCGTATGTGCACTCATTTCAATTTCTATATTGGGGTAGTCATTTAAGAATTTCACCACACGGTCCAGCTCCACATAACTCTCGGGCCTTAAACTGTATTTATCAAAATCAAAAAACACATTGTTAAGGCGGAATACCTGGCCTATTTCTATAGGCACTAAATAAAGATCTTTATGAATCACTTTATAACCTGCTTTTACCAATGAATCCAGGTTCAGGTTTTCAGAAATAGCAAAGAACTTATCGGCACTGGCACGGATGCTGTAATTTTTATCATAAGGCAATACTATTTTAAAAGAACCATCCACCGGGTTTGAAATACCTGTGCCGGCTTCATTGCCGTCGGGCAATGTTTCATATACCAGCGAGGCACTGAGGGGTTGTTTTGTTTTTGCATTGTACACGTTACCATCCACCAGCACAACCGGGTCAGGCATTTCCTTTTCCAGCAACTTCACCCTTACAATATCACTGGCACCATAGGCGCCTTCGCTGGAAGTAAGATAAGCATACTCCCCACCGGCATCCAGTGTAAAAAAAGCTTCTGATTTTTCTGTATTGATGGGTTTACCCAAATTAACAGGATCGCTCCATTTCGTCCAGCTGTCGTCTAAACGTTTGGCCATCCATATATCATTTTCGCCAATACCACCGGGCCGGTCGCTGCTGAAGTAAAGCGTTACGCCATCGGCAGCAATAAAAGGGCTCATCTCGTTATAATCGGAAAGATTTATTTTTTTGCCCAGGCTTTTTGGCGCTGTCCAGATATTATTTCCTTCGTAAAATGATACATACAGGTCGTTGTTGTAACTGTTCTTTTTGTCGGTCATATAAAACAACAAAGTCTTTCCATCCTGCCCCATGGATGCACCAAACTGTTGTGTAAAACTGAATTTTTCAAAATTGCGGATGCGGAGCATTTCGGGAGCCGACCAGCTGTTGTCTTCCATGCGGTACATCATGCTGGCACCCATACCATAATACTGCCCATCGATAAAAGCACCTTTTATCAGCATGCGGTTAAGGTCGGGAGAAATCCAGAATACCGCATTGTAGTGCGATGCGTTTATTTTGTTACTGAGATGTTTTGCTTTGCTCCAGTTACCCGAACTGTCTCTTACAGAGTACCAAATATCCTGTGCGTTGGACACTGTTTCTGCCTGCACATTTGCAGGATGCCCCTGGCGTATGAAAAAAAGCAAATTACCATCGGCCGAAATGGTGGGCCTCATTTCCGGGTATTCTGTATTGATGATTTCGCCAAGGTTCTCCACCTTAACAATGGTGGATTCTTTAATGATATTTTCTTTTTGTTCTTTCAGTTTTACAGTGGTATCCTGTAAAGGCTGTGCAAACACTGTAAAAGGCAAAACAATGGCTAAAAATGTGTACAGTTTTTTCATGAGGTAACATTGGTGCGTTACTATAACGAAAAAACCGGGGTTTTAATGTGCGGAAACTAACCTGTATTTCTTCGGAAATTACACAGCCACAGGCGCTTTAATTCCCGGGTGGCATTGATAATTCACCAGTTCAAAATCTTCAAATTTAAAACTGAAAATATCTTTTACTGCCGGGTTAATTTTCATTTGCGGCAGCGGTAATGGTGTACGGGTTAATTGTTTTTCTGCCTGTTCAAAATGATTATTGTATAAGTGGGTGTCGCCGCCTGTCCATACAAATTCCCCGGGTTCTAAATCACACACCTGTGCAATCATCATGGTTAATAAAGCATAAGAAGCAATATTAAAAGGCACGCCTAAAAATACATCGGCGCTGCGCTGGTATAACTGGCAGCTTAATTTACCATTGGCCACATAAAACTGAAACAGGCAATGGCAGGGCATCAGTTTCATTTTTGGCAAATCAGCCACATTCCATGCGCTTATTATCATCCGGCGGCTGTCGGGATTATTTTTTATTTGGCTGATGAGCTCTTTTACCTGGTCAACCACCACGCCATTGGCTCCTTCCCAGCTGCGCCATTGTTTGCCATACACCGGGCCCAGGTCGCCGTTTTCATCCGCCCACTCGTCCCAAATACTTACGTTATTATCTTTTAAATATTTTATGTTGGTATCGCCCTGCAAAAACCAAAGCAGTTCGTAAATAATACTTTTAAGATGTGTTTTTTTTGTGGTTACCAATGGAAAGCCTTCACTCAGATCAAACCGCATTTGATAGCCAAAAACACTCCGGGTTCCGGTGCCTGTGCGGTCACTTTTATCAGTTCCTTTATCAATAATATGCTGTAATAAATTCAGGTATTGTTGCATGGCTGCAAATTAAGTTAAAAGTTAAAAGTCAAAAGTCAAAAGTTGATAACAATTACACACATTCATGGCTTACCGGGTTATTTCCGTTGTTACGATTTTTCTTTTTTGCAATTTTGGCTTTTTAGTTCCGGTAAAAATTCCCGATTTCAAAAAAGCATCACTCCTCTGTCCGTAACCCAAACCGTATCTTTGCAGCCGGAGATTTTTTATGAGTACAAAAGGGAAAGTTTTAGTGGCTATGAGCGGCGGTATAGACAGTACTGTTGCAGCATTAATGCTTCATAAAGAAGGGTATGAAGTAGTGGGCATTACTATGAAAACATGGGACTATGCCACCAGTGTGGGCACCACCGGCAAAAAAGAAACCGGCTGCTGCAACCTGGACTCTTTTAACGATGCCCGGATGGCAGCAGTGCAGCACGGTTTTCCGCATTTTATTTTAGACATACGGGATGAGTTTGGTGACTTTGTCATAGAAAATTTTGTAGAAGAATATATGGCCGGCCGCACTCCTAACCCATGCGTAATGTGTAACACCCACATTAAATGGAGGGCATTATTAAAAAGGGCCGATGCATTGGGTTGTGATTTTATCGCCACAGGCCATTACGCTCAAATTCATCAGCATACCAATGGCCGTTATTTTATACGCAAAGGCATTGATGAAACCAAGGACCAGAGTTATGTTTTATGGGGATTGCAGCAAGATCTGCTGAGCCGTACTTTATTGCCTTTAGGTACTTATCATAAAACAGAAATACGCCAAATGGCACATGATTTTGGCTATCCCGAGCTGGCTAAAAAAAGTGAGAGTTACGAAATATGTTTTGTACCTGATAATGATTACCGTGGCTTTTTAAAACGCCGCGTAGATGGCCTGGAAGAAAAAGTAAATGGAGGCAACTTTACTGATAAAGCAGGCAAAATACTGGGTCAGCACAAAGGCTATCCATTTTATACCATTGGCCAGCGCAAAGGCTTAGATATCGCTTTGGGCAAACCAGCATTTGTTACCGGAATTATACCAGAAACCAATACTGTTGTTTTAGGAGATGAAGAAGACCTTAACCGCAGCGAAATGAAAGTGGCAAAGGTAAACTGGATTAAATATGATGGAATTACCGATGGCATGGAAGCCATTACCAAAATACGGTATAAAGATAAAGGTGCCCTCAGCAGCCTGCACACATACGAAAACGGTATTAATGTTCGTTTTTACGAATACGTAAAGGGTATTGCACCGGGCCAAAGCGCTGTTTTTTATGAAGGTGATGATGTAATTGGCGGCGGAATTATTCAACGGAGTGAGCAGCCTTTTGCAGTATAACAGTATCTTTATATTTGTAACCCCTCATTATGAGAAAATTTATTTTGGCAGCCGCTGTTGTTTGCATAAGCCTTTTAGGCAGCTGCAAAAAAGATGAGCAGCCCTCTTACCCCGCTTTAAAAGATTATTTTCCCCTGGAAGTGGGCAAATACGTTACTTATAATTTAGACTCCATTGTTTTCTATACCAATTTTGGCGTTTCGGCAGTAACACACAGTTACCAGGTAAAGCATGTGGTGGATGCTCAGGTAACAGATGCCTTAGGCCGACCGGCTTACCGCATCATCCGTTACATACGCAGCTATTCTACGGCACCCTGGGTAGCAGATAATACCTTTATGGCTGTTAACACCGGCAACAGCATTGAATACACAGAAAACAATCTCCGCTTTATTAAACTGGTTGACCCAATCCGCCAGGATTATACATGGCAGGGCAATAAATACATTGATGTTACATCGTCCTCATCCCAGGTAAAGTATTTTGACGGGTGGGATTATGCGTATGACAGTGTAAATACAAGAACACAGGTAGGAACATTAAGTATTGACAGCACCATTAAAGTATCAGAAATAGACAATCAAACTTCTATTGACCGCACCTACAGCATGGAAAAATATGCTAAAGGTATTGGCCTTGTATACCGTAATTTTTTATATTGGAATAATGGTACCGCCAATCATACTTACACGGATAATTCGTACGGCGTTATAATGACAATGATTGACCATAACTGATAAACTTTTCACCTTATTTGAAAAGCCGCAACCAGCCACTGCGGCTTTTTTATTTATACTAACTGCTCTTCCGCTGCCTGCAATAAGTTACAAAATCGGTGGAAGGAATTTTTTCTGTTTCGCCTAACTGGCGCAGCATGCTTACCAGTTGCCCCCGGTGATAGGTTCCGTGGTTAAATAAATGCAGCAGCATATCATGCACCACCATTTTGTATTGCTCTTTTTCCCGTATAAAAGCAAATACATGTGACAGCTGAATTTGATTTGCACTGTCCACCCATTCTTTCCAAATTGCATCCTGTTTTGCCAGCTGGCTGTACAGTTCTGCAAAACTGCCGGCAAAACTGTCGCTTTGTACCACGGGGTTTTCCACCAGTTTCAAACGCTGCCACCAGATTTCTTCAGCTCGCCACATGTGCTGAATTGTTTTGTACAACGAGGGAAAACTTCCGGGCACTTCCTCTGTCATTTTTTGTTCCGGGAGTTTGCTGATGCGGTCGAACATTGTTTTGTTGGCCCAGCTATTATAAGCGGCATACTGCTGCAGAATTTCCTTCATGGTTTTATGTACTTTTGATGGCGGTTTTAACAGGATAAAATTATTCAATAAAACCGTCAGCCGCAGAAAACTATTGTAACAAATTTCCCACTACAACAACAGCAGGCAAGAATGAATATTGTGATAAGAAAAGCAGTAAAAGAAGACTGTGCAAGAATGATGGAGCTGGTGCATGAACTGGCCGTTTATGAAAAAGCACCCGAACAGGTAACCGTGGATTTTGATCATTTTGTAAACAGCGGTTTTGGAGAAAACCCCGTTTGGTGGGCGCTGGTGGCCGAAGTGGATGGCCATGTGGAAGGCTTTGCTTTGTGGTACATCCGCTACAGCACATGGAAAGGGCAGCGCATGTACCTGGAAGATTTGCTGGTTACAGAAAAAATGAGGGGCAAAGGTTTGGGTAAACTGCTGTTTGATAAACTGATTGACGAAGCAAAAGAAAAAAAGTACAGCGGAATGATGTGGCAGGTGCTGGACTGGAATGAGCCTGCTATTAATTTTTATAAAAAACTGCCCGGCGTAAATTTCGACGGAGAGTGGGTGAACTGCAGTATTAATTTTTAGCCCGCAGTTATTTACATTAGTTATACAAAAGACTATAATTATTTAGCAGTTTTCAAAGCTTTACTCATAAGCAAACCATTATTTTTGCAACACTAAAACCTGCTCAGCTTTGAGCTTATGTACAAGAGTGCGACGCCTGTGAAGATTATTAAAGATTTACAGCCCGGCTCAAAAAAAACTAAAACAACTATGGCAGAAAAAATTACAATGGGCAGCAATGGTAAATTAAATGTGCCCCATAATCCCATTATTCCTTTTATTGAAGGCGATGGCATTGGCCCCGAGATTTGGAAAGTGGCAGAAAAAGTTTTTAATACCGCCGTGGAAAAAGCCTACAACGGCAGCCGCAAAATTGAGTGGAAAGAAATGCTGGCAGGTGAAAAAGCTTTTAAACAAACCGGCGAATGGTTGCCTGCCGAAACACTGCAGGTTGCTAAAGATTATATCGTTTCTATTAAAGGGCCGCTTACAACACCTATTGGCGGCGGCATCCGCAGCTTAAATGTTGCCATGCGGCAGGATTTAGATTTGTTTGCCTGCGTTCGCCCTGTAAAATGGTTTAAGGGTGTACCATCACCCGTTGTGCATCCGGAGCAGGTGGACATGACCATTTTTAGAGAAAACACCGAAGATATTTACGCCGGCATTGAATGGAAAGCCGGCAGCGATGAAGCGAAAAAGTTTGAAAAATTTTTGATGGAAGAAATGGGTGTTAAAAGCATTCGTTTTCCGGGGCAGAGCAGTTATGGCGTAAAACCGGTTTCGTCTGAGGGTTCAAAAAGGCTCGTGCGTTCGGCCATAAATTTTGCATTAGAAAATCATTTGCCTTCTGTAACGCTGGTGCACAAAGGCAATATTATGAAGTTTACCGAAGGTGGCTTTAAAAGCTGGGGTTACGAAGTGGCCCGCCAGGAATACGGCGATAAAACTTTTACCTGGGATGAATGGGATGAACTGAAGAAAGCACACGGCGAAGCACATGCCAACGAAGTACAACGCCAGGCCCTGCATGAAGGAAAGCTTTTGATAAAAGATATTATTGCCGATAATTTTTTACAGCAAATATTAATTGCACCAAAAGATTTTAGCGTGGTGGCTACGTTAAATTTAAACGGCGATTATATCAGTGATGCACTGGCGGCCGAAGTAGGCGGCATTGGTATTGCACCCGGCGCTAACATCAATTACAATACGGGTTATGCTGTATTTGAAGCTACGCATGGCACGGCTCCAAAATTTGCCGGTACAGACAGCATGAATCCTTCTTCTGTTATCCTCAGCGGCTGTATGCTGCTGGAATATATTGGCTGGAAAGAAGCGGCACATTTAATTACCGAAGCCCTGCAGGCCACTATTATGCGCAAAAGGGTTACTATAGATTTTTATAACCTGATGACCGGCGCCACACTTTTAAAAACCAGTGAATTTGGCAACGAAATTATTGCCAACATGGGTGTGGTAACGGCAGACTTTATGCTGAAGAAGAGCAGCGGGCTGTAAAAAAAGTATTGCTGATAACGTTTCCGTAAATCATGCATCATTAATATGGGTAATGATTTACATTTGCAATCCATAAAATAACAACCAATGGCAAAAATAAAAGTAGCAAATCCCGTAGTTGAATTAGACGGTGATGAGATGACCCGGATTATCTGGAAATTCATTAAAGACAAACTGATTCTTCCTTATTTGGAAGTACCTATTCAGTATTATGATTTGGGTATGGAATACCGTGATGAAACCAACGACCAGGTAACCATTGATGCTGCCAATGCCATTAAAGCCTGCGGTGTGGGTATTAAATGCGCCACCATTACTCCTGATGAAGCAAGGGTAACGGAATTTAACCTGAAACAAATGTGGAAGAGCCCCAACGGCACCATCCGCAATATTTTAGATGGTACTGTTTTTCGTGAGCCTATTGTAATGCAGAATGTACCACGCTTGGTTACTAACTGGACGGCGCCCATTATTGTTGGCCGTCATGCTTTTGGCGACCAGTACAGGGCTACCGATACTGTTATAAAAGGCAAAGGAAAATTAACCATGACCTTTACACCCGAAGGCGGTGGCGAACCACAAACTTTTGAAGTGTACAATTACAAAGGCGATGGCGTTGCTATGACGATGTACAACACCGATGAAAGTATTTATGGTTTTGCACGCAGCTGTTTCAACATGGCATTAAGCAAAAAATGGCCTTTATACCTTTCTACAAAAAACACCATTCTTAAAAAATACGATGGCCGCTTTAAAGATATTTTTGAAGAAGTATATCAAAATGAATTTAAAGCAAGTTTTGATGCTGCAGGTATTGTGTACGAACACCGCCTGATTGATGACATGGTTGCATCTGCATTAAAATGGAACGGCAATTTTGTATGGGCTTGTAAAAATTACGATGGTGATGTGCAGAGCGATACTGTAGCGCAGGGCTTTGGTTCATTGGGTTTAATGACATCTGTATTAGTTACACCTGATGGAAAAACAATGGAAGCAGAAGCAGCACACGGCACTGTAACCCGCCACTACCGTGATCACCAAAAAGGCAAACCAACTTCCACCAACCCCATCGCTTCTATTTTTGCATGGACAAGGGGCCTTGCCTTCCGTGGTAAATTAGATGGCAACCAGCCGCTGATTGATTTTTGTAACGCTTTAGAAGCTGTTTGTATTGAAACAGTGGAAAGCGGCAAAATGACTAAAGACCTGGCTGTTTGTATTCATGGCAATAAAGTAAACCACGGTGAGCATTATTTGTACACCGAAGAATTTTTAGATGCTATTGATGCTAACCTGAAAGCGAAGATGGGCTTGTAAGCAATCCTTAAAATAAATAATGATAATGCACTTCAGTTTGAGGTGCATTATTTTTTTAAATACTAAATTGCTGTATGCAAATTTTTTCTGCCGGTAAAATATTTACAGGAAACGAATGGCTTGAAAATAAAGCTTTGGTTATTGACGGAAGCAGGATAAAAGAAATTATTCCGGCCACTGAAACAGCCACGCATTTCCCCCATGCTTTTATCGCTCCTGCATTTATTGATTTACAGATTTATGGCGCAGGGGAAAAACTATTTGCTGTTTATCCTGAAAAAGATGCACTGGTAAAACTGGTTGATTACTGCCGCAGCGGCGGCGCTGCATTTTGTATGCCCACCGTTGCCACCAACCATTACGAAGTATTTTATAAATGTATTGATGCTGTAAAAGATTACTGGAACGATGGCGGCACCGGCGTTTTGGGTTTGCATATTGAAGGCCCGTGGATTAATAAAGCCAAACGTGGTGCCCATGTGGAAGCATGCATTCACTCTCCCACTCTAGCGCAGGCAAAAGAATTACTGGACTATGGAAAAGGTGCAATAAAAATAATTACGCTGGCACCGGAAGTTTGCAGCAAGGAAATTATTGACCTTATACACTCATACAATATTGTGGTTTCTGCAGGGCACAGCAATGCCACTTATGAAGAAGCAACGGCCGCATTCGACAACGGCATAAAAGCCGCCACCCATTTATACAATGCCATGAGTGCGCTGCAGCACCGCAGCCCCGGTATGGTGGGTGCTATTTTAAATCATGATACAATAATGTGCAGCATTATACCGGATGGGCACCATGTGGATTATGCCGCTATACGCCTTGCAAAAAAAATAATGAAGGAACGCCTGTTTGTAATTACCGATGCGGTTACTGAAACTACGGAAGGTTATTACCCACACCAGTTTGCAGGAGATAAGTATGAAAGCAACGGCATACTCAGCGGCAGTGCATTAACCATGGCCAAAGCCGTTAAAAATTTAGTACAGCAATGTAATATTGAATTAGGCGAAGCATTGCGTATGTGCAGCTATTATCCTGCAACAGTAATGGGCATGCAAAATGAGTATGGGGTTATTAAACCAGGTGCTGCCGCATCATTGGTTGTAATGAATAACAATTTTGAAGTAATAGAAATGATTGAATAAACGGATTAACAGCCTGAATAGTTTTTTACTTAATTTCAGTATATAAACTTTATCGATGGCTTTTAATACAAAAACTGCTTCGGCTGTTGGTGCTGTTATCGGGTGGTTGGCCTTATTGCTGCAACTTGTCCTCATTATTCAACACAGGGTAACTACTATACCAGAAACAGTGGTACGATATTTCAGTTTTTTTACCATACTCACCAACATTTTAGTTGCCCTTAGTTTTTCGCAGTTGTACAGTAAAGGCATTTCTGCTTCCGGCCCACTGTTAACACGGCCAAAAACACTTACTGCCACCGCTGTTTACATTACCATAGTTGGTTTAATCTACAATGTTATTCTTCGTTTTTTATGGGCACCAAAGGGCTGGGACAGGTTAGCAGATGAAATGCTGCATTCTGTTATACCGGTATTCTATGCGCTTTTCTGGTTTTTCTTCGTTCCTAAAAAAGATATCCAATGGAAAAATATTTTCCCCTGGTTAATTTACCCACTGTTATATCTCGGCTATACATTATTTCGTGGCAGTTTTGTAAACTGGTATCCATATCCTTTTATAGATGTGGCTAAAATTGGTTACAGCAAAGCGCTTGTTAACAGTGCCATGGTTACGGCAGTATTTATAGTTGTATCGGTATTATTTGCGGGTATTGCAAAAGTAACAGGCAAACGTTCTGTATAAATAGAGTAAATTGTATTGAAATAAAACTATGGATATACAAAAAGATATTCGCCTGGCGGTTTTGATTGACGCCGATAATGTGCCTTACAGTAATGTAAAAGGGGTAATGGAAGAAATTACCAAATATGGTACACCTACTTTTAAACGTATTTATGGCGACTGGACAAAACCCACCGTTAGCGGCTGGAAAAATGTGCTGCTGGAAAATGCCATTACGCCTATTCAGCAATACAGTTATACCACTGGTAAAAACAGCAGCGACAGTGCATTGATAATTGACGCCATGGATATTTTATATTCCGGCAAGGCTGATGGCTTTTGCATTGTAAGCAGCGACAGCGATTTTACAAGACTGGCCACAAGATTACGGGAAGCCGGCATGAAAGTGTTTGGCATTGGCCAAAAGAAAACACCCAACGCTTTTATTGTGGCCTGCGATAAATTTATTTACATGGAAATTATTCCTGTGTTTGAAGCGGAGGCGGAAGAAACTGCAACGGTTAAAACAAAAGCTGCCAGCCCAAAACCAAAAAGTTTTGTAGAGAAGGTAAATAAAGAAACGTTGAAATTAATTTCACAAACTATTAATGACCTAGCCGATGAAAATGGCTGGGCCTTTTTAGGCGATGTTGGAAATTTGGTATTGAAAAAACAACCCAACTTCGATCCCAGGAATTATGGTTTTCAAAAATTAACCCCGCTGATAAAGTCATTACCGCAGTTTGAAATTGATAAACGGGAAACGGATAAGGCAGGGATAAAGCTGGTGTATATAAAAAACCGTGAGTAGTGAGTAAAGACTCTGCAGGTAACTAAAAACTGTTGCAAAAAACTCCACTTACAATTTCTCCCTGCTACCCTCATACAACTCATACTCCAACAACCTGCAGTCAATTTTACTGGTAAAAAATTCTATACGGCGTTTGGGCTTAAGGCCGATCTTCTTTGCCAGTTCTAAATTGCCGGTAAAAATATAACCGGTGTAACCTTTGCATTGTTGTTTTAAAAAATCTCCCATGCGTTTGTAAGTAGCAGCCAGTTCGTCTTCCACGCCCAGCCGGTCGCCGTATTCCGGGTTAAAATATACAATGCCTTTATTGTTTTGCGGCACTGTTGTTTTTGCAAAGTCACAAACTTCGTAAGTAAGTAAATCTTTTACGCCAGCAATACCCGCATTTACCTGCGTAATATTCACCGCATCGTCATAAATATCTGATGCAATAATTTGCAAACCGGGCACAGTGGTTATTTGCGTTTCCAGTTTTTTCTTTTCATATTGATACAACAGTTCATCATAACCCAGTACATGCATAAAAGCATAATTGCTGCGGAACAAGCCTGGTCTTCTGTTAGTAGCTAACAATGCCGCTTCAATGGCAATGGTGCCGCTGCCGCACATAGGATTAACCACGGCGGATTTTTTATTCCAGTTGGTGGCTAATAAAGTAGAAGCAGCCAAGCTCTCCAGCATCGGTGCCCTGCCGGGAATTTTCCGGTAGCCGTGTTTGCTTAATGTTTCACCGGATGTATCAATAAAAATTTCAGCAATATCTTCCTTCCAGAATAAATGAATAACCGTTTTATCCAGCTCCGGGCCGCTATTGGGGCGTTGACCGGTTTTTTCCCTGAAGCGGTCTACAATGGCATCCTTCACCTTTACATTGGCAAACAAATTATTGGTGATGGTTTCATTGCTCACATTACTGGTAATGGAGAAATAACCATCAGCGGCAATAATATTTTCCCACTCAATATTAAAAATGGTTTTGTAAACATCGTTTGCCGTAAATGCCTTAAACTCTTTTACAGAAAACAGCACCTGGCTGGCGCAACGCAAATTCATATTCAGCTTTATGCAATCCTGCATGGTGCCTTTTAACTCAACGCCGGTTTTAAAAGTACGCAGCGGTTTAAAACCCAGTTCTACAACTTCTTTTTCTAAATAGGGAGAAAGACGGTTGCTGCAGGTAACTACAATGCGGCTGGTGAGGTTGAA
Source organism: Ferruginibacter sp. (assembly GCA_044225995.1). Lineage (GTDB taxonomy): Bacteria > Bacteroidota > Bacteroidia > Chitinophagales > Chitinophagaceae > Ferruginibacter. The sequence goes on from JBGAHV010000041.1 coordinate 35,221, forward strand.
AATTTGCATGTGCAAACTTAGTATTAATTGATTTTACGTGTCGCTTCCTATTTTTCTCAATTCCACATTCTCCAGCGTATTTTCCTTATACCCATTTTTTGCAACAAACAACAAAGCTTTTGCCAGCACATCGCTCCAGATGATTTTATGCGGCGCCAGTTTTTCCACCAAAGGAAACAGCGGAAATACCAGCTTGTATAAAAAAGGCGCTTTGGGATTTTTATGTTTGGGGTTTACCGCATCAGGCCTTGCAATAATAATATTTTGTAAGCCGCATTGCAGCAGTGTGTTTTCTGCTTTGCCTTTTAAGCGTTTAAATAATGTGCGGCTTTGTCCGGTGCGGTCGGCACCATCGCCGCTTACAAACACAAAACGTATACCGGGGTTTACAGCTAAACAAAACTGTGCGCAGGCCGCCACATAATCATGCGTAATAATTTCGTACTGCTTTTTGTTTACCTGCGTTTGGGAAATACCCAGGCACCAGGTTAATGCCTGTGCATTTTGAAAATGTGGCTGCAACCCTTCGTAATTTAAAAAATCACTGTGCAGCACCGTGGTTATTTTTTCATGGGTAAACTGCGGCTGGCTGCGTACCAACAAAATAATTTCTGTAATGGCAGCATCGTCAATGGCCTGCCGCACCACTTCTGCACCAATAAGGCCGGTGGCCCCGGTAACAATAATTTTCATTTTTTAAAAGTAAATTTTTTCTGGTAACAGTTATATACACTTAAACAATATAAATGGATTTAGTAACCGTTTTGATAAAAGATGATTGTGGCTGAAACTGTTGAACGAAATGCGACGCCACTGAAGTTGAACAGCGAACAAAGAGCCTGTACCAAAAAAACAAAAACTATTACCCTTTAAGTTCCCCTTTAGGGGTCAGGGGTTGTATATTTGCACTATGCCAGCCATTAGCAACCGTGGCCAATTAATGCCACCCTCTCCCATTCGTAAATTGGTGCCTTTTGCCGAAGCGGCGAAAAAGAAAGGCATTAAAGTATATCACCTCAACATTGGCCAGCCCGATATTGAAACACCCAAACAATGTTTGGATGCGGTGCGCCATGCCGACTTTAAAGTTTTAGAATACAGCCACAGCGCCGGTAACGAAAGCTACCGCAAAAAGCTGACGCAGTATTATAAAAAAGTGGGCATTAATGTTACGCCGGAGCAAATCATTATTACCACCGGCGGCAGCGAAGCCATTATTTTTGGTTTTATGGCCTGTATGGATCCGGGTGATGAAGTAATTATTCCGGAACCATTTTATGCCAACTACAATGGCTTTGCAGTGGAAGCTGGTGTTATTGTAAAACCCATCACCTCTGCTATTGAAACGGGTTTTGCATTGCCGCCGATTGAAGATTTTGAAAAAGCCATTACACCAAAAACAAAAGCCATTGTTATCTGCAACCCCAATAACCCCACCGGTTATTTATACAGCGCTGCCGAAATGGAAGTGCTGAAGCAGATCATTATAAAACACAACCTGTATTTATTTGCGGATGAAGCGTACCGTGAATTTTGCTATGAAGGCACACACACCAGCGCCATGCACTTAACAGGTGTGGATGATAATATTGTTTTGATGGACACCATCAGCAAACGGTACAGTGCCTGCGGTGGCCGCATTGGCGCTTTTGTCACAAAAAATACAGCGCTGCTTACTGCTGCTATGAAACTGGCGCAGGCACGATTAAGCCCGCCCTCCTTTGCACAAATATTAGGCGAGGCTGCGGTGGATTTACCCGATAATTATTTTGACACCACCAAGGCCGAATACAAACTGCGCCGTGATACCATTGTTAACCGCCTTAATAAAATACCGGGTGTGTTTTGCCCCAACCCCGGTGGCGCTTTTTATGCTATGGCAAAACTGCCTATTGACGACAGCGATAATTTTTGCCAATGGCTGCTGGAAAGTTTTAGCTACAACAATCAAACAGTAATGCTGGCACCTGCCACTGGTTTTTACGGCACGCCCGGACTGGGCAAACAGGAAGTACGTTTGGCGTATGTTTTAAATACTGATGCTATTAATGCGGCCATGGATTGTTTGGAGAAGGCGCTGGAGGAATACCCGGGAAGAGTAGGTTAAAAGTCAAAAATCAACAGTAAAAAGGGTTTGTGTTTTTGTTACGGGCATTTGTTGGTTAATCAGCACCGTTGTGTCACTCACTTGTACGCAGAATTCTTTATTCAGCTTTTATCTTAGCGTAATAGTCGGTCAAGCGACCAACTACGTCGAGAGTGAACTAATCAGGATTCCATGGTATTGTTCTCAATAAATCTCACCAATTTCAATGACCTTACTGCCCAATGCATTTTCAAAGTCACTGATAAACTCCTTATTTGGAATTTTATATAAAGTTTCATCCCGAAGTAGTGGTAAATCCTTACCGCACTCAATTATAAGAGCCGTTCGCCAATAGCCATAAAAATTCTGTTCGCCAATGATGCGTCGCATGTTTGCCACCCAAACATCAACTTCTGGTGCCGTTGTAGTTATTGAGCAGTTATATGCTTCGCCATGTAAACCATAGTGCAAAAATTCATCCATTTCGCAATAAGGTTCAATGGCAGTTGCTCCTTCAAAAGGTGGCTTTGCAACAGTCATCGAAAGTTCTTCACTGCTAGGGTGAATTCTGTAATCTACACCTACAATAAATGTAATTCCTTGTATGTACCTGTCTTCATCAATTACATCATCATAAAAATAGCTTATACCCATTACTGCTGCTGCAGGCTTTCCGTCTATTGATGGATATTCAACAGCCATCCCATGTTCAAAACGTAAACTATCTAAAGCTTCGTCAACAACAGCATTTATGCCATTAGTTAAATCATACACTTTAGGGATACCTGTTTTTAAATTCCACTTATATAGTACATCGTCTATCTTTTTAATTACATCTTTCTCCGGAACAAATGATGGATTCTCCGGTATAAGGAAATGCTTGTACTCTACACCCATGATAATTTAATTATTTTAAAAGTAATTTATTTTTTCACCTCCACCCTCCAGTCACTTCCACTATAAACTTTATGAACGGCTGAAAAGTTGCCCATATTCAATGCAAAAGCCACCTGCAGCAAACTGTTTAAATACAACAATGGTTTTCCTTCGGCCACAGAACCAAATGTGGTGCAGTAAGGCATAATGCCGCTGTATACTTTTTGTTTACCATGAAAAACAGTTACAGAAAGTTTATCCCCCACAGCTACGTTCAACTGTTTAAGTAAATCAGAAGGAATATTTGTCCAGATATTGCCATACTGAATATCTAAAATGGCAATGGTACCCTTCAGTACATTATTTTCCAGCGTTGCTTTTTGGTAAGGGATTGTTACTACTTGCTTCGGCAGTTCTTTTCCTACTTGTTCAAAAGTAATTTTTCCGCTGGCCAATCTTGCGCCAGTATATGCATATACATCACGTCCATGAAAAGTGTAAGATTGCTCAGAACCTTTTCTCCTGTTTACGGCTTCATCAATCTCCCTGATTTCGGCAATGGCCAGCGACTGTGCAATTAAATTAAGTGTTCCGTTATCCGGCGTAACAATAAAATGCCCGCTGTTTGTTTTCAATACTACGGATTTTC
>JBGAHV010000042.1:0-38755 GCA_044225995.1 Ferruginibacter sp.
CAAACTTCCTTTTTGTGCCACGTGTGTGCCTAATACATTACGCAGTGCCGCATGCATTAAATGCGTAACGCTGTGGTGAACAGTAATGGCTTTTCTTCTGTCAGCATTTACCGTTGCCGTTACGTCACCGCTCATATCTGGCAAAACAGTTTCACTAAAATGAATGATGAGGTCATTTTCCTTTTTTGTATCTACAATTGTTAATTGTTCATTGTTAATTGTCAATTGTCCACTATCACCCACCTGCCCGCCGCTTTCTGCGTAAAAAGGAGTGGTGTCTAAAACAATTTGGTATAATTCTTTTCCCTTACCGCTAACCTTGCGGTATTTCACCACCTTGCTTTTTGTTTCGAGTGAATGGTATCCAATAAATTTGTTGACCACATTATCGATCAGCGTTACCCAGTCTTCCGTATCCAGGGCTGTTGCAAGTCTGCTGATGTCCTGGTCATCTTTTTTTATCTTTTCATACTCAACTTCATCCACTGAAAGGCCGCTTTCAGCAGCTATCAATCTTGTTAAGTCAATGGGAAAACCGTAGGTGCTGTGCAGGTCGAAAGCGCTCCTGCCGTCTATTATTTTTGTGTCATGAGAAGTTGCAATAACATCCGCAATGCGCTTTAATCCTTTGTCAATAGTTCTTAAAAAAGCATCTTCTTCTTCTTTGATGACTTTGCTGACAAAATCTTTCTGGGCATTTAACTCCGGAAATACTAATTCAAATTGACTGCCTATAACAGGTAACAGCTGAAATAGCAGGGGCTTCTTATATTCAAGATAAGTGAAGAAATATCTTACTGCTCTTCTCAGAATTCTTCTTATCTCATAGCCGGCGCCGGTATTTGATGGCAATTGTCCATCGGCAATGGTAAAACCAATAGCCCTGATATGATCGGCAATTACACGAAAAGCCACACTTTCTTTATCATCACCCGCTTTATATTTTTTACCAACGATCTTCTCTGTTGCAGCAATGGTTCCGGTAAATACATCTGTATCGTAATTGCTTTGCTTTTGCTGCAATACTCTTACTAATCTTTCAAAGCCCATCCCTGTATCCACATGTTTGGCAGGTAATTGCTCCAGGCTGCCATCTTTTTTCCGGTTGAACTGGATAAACACATTGTTCCATATTTCAATCACCTGCGGGTGATCATTGTTTACCAGTGTTTTTCCATTTACTTCTCTTCTTTCGGCATCGGTTCTGCAATCCACATGTATTTCGGTACAGGGTCCGCAGGGGCCGGTATCCCCCATTTCCCAAAAATTATCTTTTTTATTGCCCAGTAAAATGCGGTCTTCGGCAATTACTTTTTTCCATTCGTTGTAAGCTTCTTCATCTTTTGGTAAACCTTCTTTGGCGTCGCCTTCAAAGGTCTTCGGCAATTACTTTTTTCCATTCGTTGTAAGCTTCTTCATCTTTTGGTAAACCTTCTTTGGCGTCGCCTTCAAAAATGGTAACATATAAACGGTCTTTGTCTAATTTATAAACTTCAGTCAGCAGCTCCCAGCTCCATGCAATGGCTTCGGCTTTAAAATAATCACCAAAGCTCCAGTTGCCCAGCATTTCAAACATGGTGTGGTGGTAAGTGTCCACACCCACCTCTTCCAAATCGTTATGTTTACCGCTAACACGTAAGCATTTTTGTGTATCGGCAGCCCTGTTGTAAGGCGCTTGTTTGTTACCCAAAAAATAATCTTTAAACTGGTTCATGCCTGCATTGGTAAAAAGCAGGGTGGGATCGTTTTTTACCACAATGGGTGCGGAGGGTACAATGGTATGTCCTTTCGATTTAAAAAAATCCAGAAACTGTTGTCTTATTTCAGCGCTTGTCATCATAATGCCAGAATACTTATTTGGGTTGATTTTTGTTGTGTAAAGTCTATATTTGTAAACTTGGCAAAGGTAAAGAAAAAGCCCCTCCTATCCTTCCACGGGGGAGGGAGATGATTGAAGAAAAGAAAAGCAAATTCAACTTTTGAGAAGTGACAATAAAAAATGTTATAACAATCTAAGTTCCCCTTCAGGGAACAGGGGCGTACATGAAGAAAATAAAATACTTCTATAACACCAATACCTTGCGATATGAAAAGCTGGTGACCCCCCTGCGGGTGAAGTTGCTGCGCTTTTTTGGTTTTCTTTCTGCCCTTGCTGTTAGCTGTGCCATTGTAATTTACCTGTATACCAAATTTTTTCCTAAAGCCACCGACAGGGAAGTGCAACTGAAATATGAAGCACTAAAGGATAATTATGGCGTACTGAACGATAAGGTTAAAACCATGCAGCAGCAAATGGCGGAACTGGAGAAAAGGGACAACGAAGTTTACCGCTCTATTTTTGAAGCCACACCGCTTACCGACAGTGCAAGGCAAAAGCAAATTGAACAGAAAAAAGAAATTGCGAAAGTAAGCCTGATGAATGATGATGAACTGGGAGACTCCATTGCAAAAACATTGAATGGCCTTTCTGCACGTATGGATTTTCAGAGAACCAGTTACGATGCCATTTCAAAACTGATCAATAACCAGGAGGCAAAATTAGCCAGCATACCTGCCATACAACCGGTAAGCAATAAGGAGCTTACCCGTATTGCCAGCGGTTTTGGTTACCGTATTCATCCTATTTATGGTATTGCAAAAATGCACTATGGGCTTGATTTTACTGCACCACAGGGCACACCCATTTATGCAACTGGCGATGGTACAGTAACAACAGCCGGTGTTGGTACCGGTACGGGAAACGAAGTAATTATTAACCACGGTTATGGTTATGAAACTGTTTACATGCACATGGTGCGAATTAAAGCGAATGTTGGCCAACGGGTGAAAAGAGGAGAAGTGATAGGATGGGTGGGCAGCACGGGCGCCAGTACAGGACCGCATTGCCATTATGAAGTGCATATTAATGGCACGCCGGTTGACCCTGTTTATTTTTTCTATAATGATTTGAATGCGGAGCAGTACGACCGAGTGCTGAAAATTGCTGCTACAGGCAGTGCTAAAAGTTTTGATTAACTTTACTATTATGCCACTTAACCAAATAGCTTTTGATTTTGATGCGCCGGCAACACCAGCTGAAGAAAAGGAATTGCCTGTGCCGGAAAATGAATTGGTGCAGGTAACTGTGGCAGAAACAGCACCGGAAGTTATTGACTTAACAGAAAGCCACACAGCAACAGAAACAAGCGTAACCCGGCGTAAAAAATTGCACAACCGTAAAAGCACCCGTGGCCGTATGAGCCTGAAAGAGCTGGACACCGGCGCAGATTTAATAGAAATACCTGAAGACGAAATACTGTTTCAAAAACTATATTACTCAATAGGTACTGTGGCAGATATGTTTAAAGTAAACCAAAGCCTCATCCGCTTTTGGGAAAATGAATTTGATATTTTAAAACCCCGTAAAAATGGTAAAGGCGACCGGCTCTTCCGCCCGGAAGATGTAAAAAACCTTAAACTCATTTACCACCTGCTGCGGGAGCGAAAATACACCATTGAAGGCGCCAAGGAGTTTTTAAAAAACAGTAAGAAAGCAGAAGAGAAATTTGCGATGATAGAATCGCTGAAAAAAATAAAAGCTTTTTTACTGGAACTGAAGGCCAACCTGTAGTAACGCCTGCTTAACAAAATTCATTTCCGCATTATTTTTTTTACACTGAACTTTAGCTGCATAAACTATTATCGCATCATGAAATTTATTTTAACCCTTTTCTTAGTTGTCTTTTCAGGTGTTACATCTTTCAGCCAGGCACAGTATGAAATTGTAAAAGATGAAAAACACCCTGATGAAGTATACCTGCGGGGCATCATTAATAAATATTTAGTACAGAATGATACGGCTTACAGCAAATGGTATAACAGCAGCATGAGTTACTATACACCTGATACTGCCACACTCTCTGCATTTGAAAAAGCAAAAAAGGGAATTCAGTTTGTTTTATTTGGTGGCACCTGGTGTGAGGATACACAGTTTGTACTGCCTAAGTTTTTTAAGCTGCAGGAAATGAGTGGTGTGCCGGATAATGTTATTACTTTTTTTGCTGTTAACCGGGCAAAAAAATCATTGGCCGCCATTGCCGATGCCTTTAATGTGATAAATGTACCCACCATTATTGTAATGAAAGATGGTAAAGAAGCCGGGCGTGTGGTGGAATATGGTAAAACCGGAAAATGGGATAAAGAACTGGCGGATATTATAAAATCTGTACAATAAAATATGGGGCAGGATCAGCAACTACAAAAATGGCAGGAAAGCTTTTGTACAAATGCTGGCTTATTTGGCGTGCTGCTGAGTGTTACATGTCTTTTACAGCAATTGTTTTTCTTTTCATCGCACTGGATTGTTTTTACTGCCATGGCATGTATATACGGCTTGTGTGCAGTAAGCTTCATACTATTGATAAAAAAAGCAACATCAGCCCCGCTGCTTTTATTGGTAAGCGGTATACTTATGTTTTTACTTGAAGTATTTATGATGTACTCCCTGGCATTTTCCCTCGTACTTATGTTGCTGATGCTGTATCTCTGCGCCGTTTGCACTGTTTTGTTTGTAGATGGAATACCCTCATTACTTAAAAAAAGGTATGCCCTTATAAAAGAAGAAGCAGATAAATGGGAAGGCGTTCTTTAAAATTATTTATACTGCCAGCGAAGGGTTATTCAATTGAATATTGTTTTCTTCCAGTATTTTTTTAGCAGCCATGTAAAATGTTTCTTTAAGCTGGTTAAATTCATCCATTGCTATTACATCTGTAAAATACTCGGCTGTAATTACATTGGCGCTTTTAGCAATTTCAGAATAAAATACATTGTAAGAAAGCAAAGAAGTTTTGTTTTTTTCCAGCAACTTTTTCAACGTATCAATAACCAGCTGTATTTGCTGTGCAGTTGTTTCAGCAGCCAGTTCCAGCCGTATTTCTCCACGGCGTTGTGTACGCATACTCCAGTTGTCCACCACGCTGTCCACCATTTGTTTATTGGGCACACTCACCAAAGTTTTATCGCCTGTGCGTATTCTTGTACTGCGCAGGCCAATACGTTCTACCGTACCGGTAACAGTATTAACCTTTACTGTATCATCCACACGAAATGGCTTGTCAAAGAAAATAATAAAGGATGCAATCAGGTTTTCAAGGCTTTCCTTTGCAGCCAGCGCCACAGCAGCACCAACAATGCTTAAACTGGTTAACAGCCCGGTAATGGGCTGGTTAAAACATGCTTTTAAAAGCATCAGTACACCAATAATGCCCACTATTACTTTTAAAAAATCCCGGAAGAAGATGACCAACTGATCGTCTGTTTTATCCTGTGTTTTTAAAGCCCGTTGCTCCAGTACCAATGCCATAAAATCAATAATGCGCAGCAGGAAACGTGTAAATGCAATAATGATGATGGCTAAGCCTGCCCGGTCAGTTATTTCTTCAATAGAGTGTCCATAAATTTTAAAATGCAAATCGGCAGGAAAATTAAGTTTGTCCAGCGCAAAAATGGCAATGATTAAAAACAGCAGCCATTCCAGCGGTTCCAGTACAAGGCTGGTAAAACTGTCTTTGTCAAATGTTTTCCAAATACGCCGGAAGATGCGGCATAGAAACCAGGTAATGTAGCGGGAGAGGTAACGTTTTACCAGCAGCATTAATAAAATGGTGCCGCCTACAATAAGATAACTGCGTATGGTATTATCGAGAAAAACCTTGTCTAAAAAATCCATGAAACAAATTTACCGCATTCTGTAAACTATTTAACCTGGTAAATGCTGATGCCATCCGGCTTCAATATATAAAGTTTACCATTCATTATTTTAACGGCCATATAATTTTTAGCAAAAGCAGGCAGGCTGTATTCTTTTTGGTTTAGCGACTGCAGCTGGTAACTCAGCAGTTTGCCGTAACTGAAACCATAAATTATTTTTTCTGCAACGGCTATATTAGCCCAGTGTAAAAAAGGCAAACGGTTTTTAAAGCTTCCGTAATAATCAAAACTGTAAAAGCCTTTAGCTGTATCGTAGAGGTAAACAAAATTATTACGGTCCGTAAGTTGTGTGGCAGAAGGTATGGAGTCAAAAACCTGCCTGAAGTCATTGCTCTCCAGTAATACAGTTCCGTCGTCGTCAATTTTTTTCAGTTTATACTCCTGTTCATCATACAGCCAGATGTTATTATCGTATGATGTGGCAATACTGTTTACAGCAAATATGTTTTGCCTGCGCAGGTTAATGGTGTTGCGTATGTTTAAAAACCTGTCAAGTACTACAATGGTGGAGAAATTTTTGTAGTACAGTAAAATTTTCAGTGGATTGGTAACATCAATTTGTGTTACGGGCCCAAAACGTTTTATATCGTTAAACACGCCGGCAGAGTCGCCATTGGTATTTATTTTTTTTAGCTGGTTAGTAGTATTGATGAGATAAATGTTATCCAGGTTATCCACCTCAAAACTTGTAAAATTGCCGTTGATTTTTTTTAAAAACAAAAAGGAAGAATCATTTTGCGCTGATGCGGCAAAACAACACCCGGAAAGAAATACTATTAAAATTGCTTTTATCATTTGTTGTAATAGCAAAGTTGCAGCTGTGTACCATCAAACACAGCGTAGCTGTCATATTGCAGCCAGTCGCCTAAATTAATATAAAGGCTGCTTTGGTTTAAGTTAAAATTAATAGGAAGATGGCGGTGACCAAAAACAAAATAATCGTAATGCACATTCTGCAATATTTCCTTACAATAAATAATCAGCCATTCTTTATCTTCCCCCAAAAACTTATTGTCTTTATTTGCTGCCATCGCCTTTGCCCTGCTTTTACGGCTAAAGTAACCGGCAACACCTATACCGATGTACGGTGGTAAAATACCAAACAGCCACTGGCAAACCGGGTTGCGAAAAACTTTTTTCAAAAATTTATATCCATGATCCCCGGGGCCCAGCCCATCTCCATGCCCCACTAAAAATTTTTTACCGTTATATTCAAAACCTGCCGGCTCAAAATAAACAGGTATGTTTAATTCTTTTTGAAAATAATCTTTCATCCACATATCGTGGTTGCCGGCAAAAAAATGAACAGGAATTCCGTTATCAGTTATTTCGGCCAATTTGCCCAGTATGCGTACATAGCCACGGGGCACAACGGTTTTATATTCATACCAGAAATCGAACAGGTCGCCCACAATAAATATTTCCGCAGCGTCTTTTTTTGCTTCATCCAAAAAACGCACAATTTTCTTTTCTCTTTCCAGGCTGCTGGCAGCATCGGGAACACCCAAATGAAAATCGGATAGGAAATAAATTTTTTTACCTGTGGGTAACTGCATCGGCCTTACAATTTTTGTTTGTTACTCAGGTATTGCAAAACATCACCAGAGGCAATTTCAGGAAGGCCGGCAGCTTCACCTGCAAACCAGTATATCCATGCGGTGCATTGCTGCCCGTTACAGTAAACGGTGGTTTCTTCTCTTTTATATAAGGCGGTTTCACCTTCTTCTACATAAAGGCCTTCATAATCGTCCAGCTGGCCGATGATGTAAGAAAACTCTGCAGGGTTTGTTATACTGTACAATTCTCCATGAATAAATTTTTCATCCTGTGTAGGGAGAGCAACGGGATATTCTCCCATATCATAAAGAACACCTTTTACAGTTGCAGGACCTGCCAGGTTAAAATACTGCGCCATGTATTTATAAGCATCGTGATGAAAACCACTGCGCAGTGAACCGTACACAAACAGGTTGAAATTACTGTTGTTCATAACACCATAAAGGTAAACGTAAAAATGTAATTATGCTTCTATCAAAAAGCAATAAACTTCTTTGGGGCCATGCACACCGGTAACCAGTGTTTTTTCAATATCAGCTGTACGGCTGGGGCCGCTGGCAAATGTTATAAGGGAAGGAATATTGTTGTTATACTTTTCTTTTAACTGCTGAAGGGCATCTTTAATATCATAAACCAATTGGCTGGTATAGGCAACGCAAATATGCACGGGTGCATATACACTTACTGTGCGGCCGCTTGGCTGTGCGGCACTCATTACAACAGTGCCGGTACGTGCCACCAGTAATTCGCAGCCGGTAATGGAAACATCGCAGGTAGAAAGGCTGATAGTATTACTGAATGCGGAGTTCCATTTGTCTTCGCTGCAATAAATTTTAGTCCACTCTTTGGCAGTAATTAACTGTTTTACCTGCTGCAGCATATCATTTTCATCAGCACAAAAAGCAAATTTGCCCTGAAGCTTTACAAACTCTTCGGCAAACACTACTCCTAAATCATCCGGTACGGGCTGAAACAAAGAGTTTGCCCCTTCGCTCTGCGGAAAAGGTACAGGCACCGGGTTACTCAGTGCCTGCCTTATTCGTTTTAAAATATTTTCTTTAGCCGGAGAAACTCCCATAACCTTACATTGGATTATTGATTGCATCAATGCCCGGTACATCCTGCGATGGTGTATCAGCCACTGCATTTCTTGCCGCATCTTCTTCTGTTATATCCAGCACTTTCTTTTCTTCAAAAGGGCGTTTGCCAATTAATGCCTCCACATCGCTTTGAAACAGCACTTCTTTCTTTAAAAGTTCCTTTGCCAGTTTTTCCACTTCACCTTTCTTTTCAGTAAGCAGTTTAATGGTTCTTACATAAGCTTCATCAATAAGCTTGCGTACCTCTTCGTCAATTAATTTGCCGGTTTCCTCACTGTACGGTTTGGTAAAATAATTTTCCTGTGCAGGGTCGTAATAACTGATGTTACCCACTTTACTGTTCATGCCATATACGGTAACCATGCTGTATGCAATTTTGGTTATTTGCTGCAGATCGTTGCTGGCGCCTGTACTTATTTTGCCAAAGAAGATTTCTTCACTGGCACGGCCACCAAGGGTCATGCATATCTGATCCATTAACTGGTCAGTATTGTACAGGTATTGTTCTTTTGGAGTGTATTGAGCGTACCCCAAAGCTGCAGTACCACGTGGTACAATTGTTACTTTTAATAATGGATAAGCATGTTCCAGGAACCAGCCACAAATAGCGTGGCCAGCTTCGTGGTAAGCAATAATTTCTTTTTCTTCTGGTAAAATCAGCTTGTTCTTCTTTTCCAGGCCTCCAATAACACGGTCAATGGCATCCTGAAAGTCGCTCATGTCAACAGCTTCTTTATTCTTTCTTGCCGCAATTAAAGCGGCTTCATTACACACATTGGCAATATCGGCCCCGGCAAAACCGGGTGTTTGCTCTGCCAGTTTATGAATATCGAGTGTTTGGGAAACTTTAATGGGGCCCAGGTGAACTTTGAAAATAGCTTCCCTGCCTACCAGGTCGGGGCGGTCAATAGATATCTGGCGGTCGAAACGTCCGGGACGCAACAGAGCGCTGTCAAGCACGTCGGGCCTGTTGGTTGCTGCAAGAATAATAATACCAAGATCGGTACCAAAACCATCCATCTCTACCAGCAATTGGTTTAGCGTATTTTCTCTTTCATCATTGCTCATCATCACATTTTTTCCACGGGCACGGCCAATAGCATCTATCTCATCAATAAAAATTATACAAGGAGCTTTTTCCCTGGCTTGCTTAAACAGGTCACGTACACGGCTGGCACCCACGCCTACAAACATTTCAACAAAATCACTTCCACTAAGGCTGAAAAAAGGAACCTGTGCTTCGCCTGCAACAGCTTTTGCCAACAAAGTTTTACCGGTACCGGGAGGGCCAACTAACAGCGCACCCTTTGGTATTTTACCACCAAGGTTGGTGTATTTTTTGGGGTTCTTAAGGAAGTCTACAATTTCCATTACTTCCACTTTGGCTTCATCTAAACCGGCAACATCAGCAAAAGTGATATTAACCCTGGTGCCTTTATCAAACAATGTTGCTTTCGATTTTCCAATATTGAAAATACCACCGGGTCCACCACCGCCACCGGGTCCACCTACTTTACGCATCATAAGCACAAATAATAAACCTATTAAAAGTATGGGCAGCAATGTGCTTATTAACTGGCTGAAAATTTCACCTTCTTCAGAATAGGTGGGTAAAATTTTATTGGTAATGCCCGGCTCTTTTGAATAAAAGTCATCCAGTTGCTTTGAGAAAGTTTCATCTTTAGCAATAGTAAAATACAATTGCGGGTTTTCGTTTTTCTTTATGGCGTCATAGGTCTTATCACCCAGCATCGTTTTATAGTACGAAGCTTTTTTTGATAAACTGTCTTTGTTTAAAAAAATACGGGTAATCTTTTTATTACGTACCACCACAATCCCTGTCTGTTCACTTTCCTTGGCTTCATCTTTTACAATATCTCCCGCTTTGAGTATTTCATAAAAACGGCTCTGGCTTATTTCAATACCAGTATTGCTAACACCTCTTACAAGGTTCCATGCCACAATAGCAATAAAAAGCAGCCCGTAAAACCAATAAATGTTTAACCGGCTTTTTTTCTTGGGGTCTTCACTGCCGGGGGGCATATTACTTTCTGGCCCTGGTTTTTTTCTATTATTATCTTGCTGATTCATGATTTGAGTGTATCCTTTTTAATTTTTGCTGTATTGGTTACGTGTACAGACGGTTACGGGTTATTTTTATTTTAAACGAAATCAAAAAATTATTTAGTCGTTGTGCTCCATCATTGGTGCATCGCTCCACATTTCCTCCAGCTGGTAAAACTTTCTTGGCTCAGGAAGCATTACATGCACCACCACGTTAACATAATCAATCAATACCCATTGCAATGCCTGCCTGCCTTCATGTTTGTAGGGTGTTTCCAAACAATTATTTTTTACAGCATCTTCTATATTATCGGCAATGGCTTTTAATTGTGTGGTGCTTCCAGCCTGGCAAATTATAAAGAAGTCGGCCACGGCTTCATGTATCTTTCTTAAATCAAGGCTTACAATATTTTCGCCTTTTTTATCCTGAATGGCCTTTATTATGGTTTTGAAAATTTTGCTGTTTCGGGTAAGCCTTATTACGCTGCTTTTTTTCCGGGTATTTAAAATTGTTAAATTGTTCAAACGAAACCTGTTTTATTTAAATAAACTGCTGCACCTGTAAATAACGCAGCCTGTAAACTTTTGTTTTTTGCAAACTTGGCTTAGCTTGCATTTGCTGGCAAAAGTAGCACTTCTTTGCCATTTGAAAGTAGCCATAAACCCAAAGCTTTGCTTAAAATACTAGATCAAACAGACAGCACCAACAATTATGCCATGCAAATGGTGCATGACGGTATGGCAAAACATGGTTTTGCATTTGCGGCGCTGCACCAAACAGCCGGAAAGGGGCAGCGTGGAAGGGCATGGCAGGCACAACCCGGAAAAAATATTGCGCTTAGCGTTGTTATTAAAACGGAAGCCTTAAAAGCGGAGCAACAATTTTTGCTTAGTATGTCGGTGGCCATGGCGGTGTATGAGTTTATTAAAAAATATGTACCGGAAGAAATAAGCATAAAATGGCCCAACGACATATACTGGCGCAATCAAAAAACAGGGGGTATTTTAATAGAGAACATTTTTAATGGCCCTAAATGGAAGTGGGCCGTGGTGGGTGTGGGTATTAATGTCAATCAAACCAGTTTTAATAAAGCATTGCCCAACCCTGTATCGCTAAGGCAAATTACACACAGGGAATTTGATATACCCAAATTGTGCAACGAATTGCATGAAAAGATTATGCAGCGAACCGATAAACTTTTTTCTCAGCCACATGATAAATTACTGAAAGAGTATAACCGCCGTTTATACAAAAAGAATGAAACAGTAAAACTGAAAAAGGGAAACCTTACTTTTGAAACGGAGATAAACGGCGTTACATTACATGGTCAGCTGCATACGAAAGATGTGATGGAACGGCATTTTAATTTTGGCGAAGTGGACTGGGTGTTATAACTCTTCAGCGGCCCTTGCCTCCACTTCATAACAGTTGTTATAATAGCCCTTTTTAAGGCTTTGCCACAGGTATTTTAAAACAAAAAAGAAGTAGCCATGCTGCTGAAACTGCCGAACGTGGCAAAGTTCATGTTTCAGCCATTTTTCGTTTTTCAAAAAATCTTTTTTATTGGTGTTATGCAGGTGAATAGTATGCCCCATTACTATTGCCACAGCATGACTTTTTAATTTAGCTGCAGCAATTTTTGCCAACCACGAGCTTTCTTTTATTCTTACAGAGTGCTCTTTCATTATGGAATTAATTGTTAGGGGCACCGCTGTCAATCCAGCAAATAAATGCATTTACCTGTGCTTGTGTTATGCTGCCTGTTTGTGGCATAGCACCGGATAATATCTGTGCACGTATGTTTGATTTTTTTGCATTTACCTCTGTATAGTTGGTAAAAGCACCCCCGGAATTAAGGCTGCCGCTGCCGTGGCAATTGCTGTTGATGGAACAAACAGTAGTGAGAATTGGCTGCACATCTGCACTAAAAGTTGGTGTAATGCCAGTGCAGGAAAATGTTCTTGTATTTCCGGAGCCGGCTCCACCGCCAGTGGTGCCGCCATCTTTCTTACTGCAGGAAAAAAAGAATACGGTGCAGCCTGATACCAACAGGCAGATTGCTGTTAACTTTTTCATAAGTGAATTTGATTTTGTAAGTAAGTTTCTTCTTACAACAAAACGCAATTATGAAGCCATAAGTTGCCAGGCTTTTAAAATTTCTTCTGCGTGCTGTTTATTGCGGGGCTTTAAAAATATTTTACGGATGATGCCTTTTTCATCAACTAAAAAAGTGGTGCGGTGCAGCCCCATGTATTTGCGGCCATACAATTGTTTTTCTCCCCACACACCATATTTATCAATAATGCTGTGTTTGGTATCTGCAATAAGTATAAACGGGAGATTGAATTTGGCTTCAAACTTTTTATGTTTCTTTTCATCATCCGGGCTTATGCCAATAACGGTAATTCCATTTGCTTTTAAGAGCGAAAAATTATCTCTTAAGTTACATGCCTGTATGGTGCAGGTAGGCGTATCATCTTCCGGATAAAAAAATAAAACAACTTTTTTTCCTTTATAATCAGATAGCGAAACGCCGTTTCCGTTTTGATCTTTGCCTTTAAATGCCGGGGCTTTTATTCCTTCTTTTAAATGTGTTGCCATTTATAAATTGATTAATAAAATTGATAGGTTACCTGGTAAACTTGTACACTTTCTCTGCTATATTGCCTGCCTGGTCTTCGGCTGTTATTTTTAATTCATGCTCTCCTGGGGCACATTTTTCATCAAAAACATACACAAAACTGCGGCCCTTATCATTGGTAAACCTAAGCCAGTTACCATCCAGTGTTGCAGAAAATTTTTCAATTTCTTCTGTGTTATCTGTTATAACAAAAACAATGCGGCTAAGTTTGCTGCAGTTCATACCATCTTTAAAGCCAACAGGTGTAATCACGGGCGGCATGGTATCAATCATTAATTGAAAATTACCAAACTCCCTGAAGCTGGCTTTATACCAGTCATTTTCTTCTTCAGCTTTTGCATAATCATTCTTACTGCGGGCAAAGCGGTGCATTATCATTTTACCGGGTAGCGGGGAGGTGGCTTTAATTTTTACAGAAAAAAAAGAATGCACTGGTATACTAGCATTGTGCAATTGAAAAACAGGGTATCCCGTTGCAGAGGCCGTTTCGCTGTAGCGGAAACGCAAAGAGTCATAGAGTGCATTTTCCCGCAGGTAAAAATTTATTTTGTTGTTATCGAATACGTTTACAAAACCGGGTACAAATTCTGTTGGGGTAAAGCTGTTTTTTGCAGACTTAACTTTTGTAGAACCCGGCACCCTTTTTACTGAAAACCGGATTGTGGAAGCATTACCATATGCATCTTTCACAATAATTTTTATGGCATGCACACTATCATCTTCCAGTGAAATAACGCCATCGCCGCTAAAAGTTTTATACACTGAGTTATTGTAGCCGGGCAGCTTTGACAAATGCTCTACATATGGTCCTCCACTGCTTCGCAATTTATAATCAATGTGTGCATTCAGGTACCTGGTTTCGTCATAACTGATACTGTCCAGCTGAAAGCCCACTACAGGCACTTCATTATCATATATCACCGCTTCATAAATCCCATTTTTGTTTGATGAGCCGGTGTATGTATCAAAAGCAGCTATGGCAAAACTTACTTCATCTGTATTGGTAATAATAACTGCAGGGCTACTTACATAAATGCCATTCTGCTTTTTTAAAGCAAAAAATTTAGGGCTTTGCTCAAATGTGCTGATGCAGCGGTCATACATTGCCAGTTTTGTAATAACCGGCGGAACATTATCCGTAATGGGAAAACCAAATAGAGAAGGGTTTAAAACTTTTTCTGTTTTTGTATCTCTTATTTCAAAATGTGTATGCGGACCCTGGCTGCCACCGGTGTTTCCGCTGTAGGCAATGAATTGTCCTTTTTTTACAGGAAATAACGACAATGGAATATCTAAAAAAACCTGCCAGCTTTGTTGTTTGTACTGTTGCTCTTTTACGTATTGTTCCAGCTCCGGAAAAAAATCATTTAAATGGGCATACAGTGTTGTTAAGCCGTTGGGGTGGTTAATATATATTGCACGGCCAAAACCAAAAGGTTCAATTTTTATTTTAGCAATATATCCGTCAGCCGCGGCATACACAGGAAGGTTTTGTTTTTTATCAGTCTTGCAGTCAAACCCCATGTGATAGTGATTGGGCCGCAGCTCACCAAAGTTGGCTGCTAAAGCTTTGGTGGCGCCAACAGGCCATGTAAAATAACCCTGCGGATAATTTTTTTCTGGAAATAACTGACCATTTGCCTTTTGGCATACTAAAGCAAAACTAACCAATGCAACTAAACTGACTAACTTCATATCATTATTAATGCTGCAAATCTAATTTTAATCATTATTTAAAACTCAAAACAATGAATGTATTCCCAAAACACATTGCCACTTTTTTATTGGGTGCTGCAGCAGGGCTTGCCGCTGCAAAATACATGAGCATGACACCCGAAGAAAAAGAAAAGCTGGAAGCTGATATAAAAGATAAGGCCAACCAGTTTAAAACTGAGGCCGAAAATTTTGCCGGAAAAGCAAAAGATTATTTTGAAGAGCTGAAAACCAAAGGCGGTGCTGCATTAAAAGAACATTTGGCAGAGGCTGAAAAAATGATGAATGACCTTTTTAGCAAAAATGAGCGGCCTGCATCCGGCGCATAACCCAATTTTTAGAGTAACAATTACCACTAAAATGGTATTGTGCATACACAAACCTGCGTTACTTTTGCCGCAAATTAAACTGGAGCATGAAGACATTGTGTTTTGATTTTGGCAACACCCGGCAAAAAGTGGCCGTTTTCAGGGATGATGTTTTTGAGGAGGAGATCACTCTTCCCAACGATGAAATGTTTACCATTGAAAGGGTGATGTATGTACACCAGCCGCAAAGAACCATACTGGCTTCAGTCATTAATCATAATCCTGCTATTGAAAACCTGCTTGCGTCCCAGTCAAAATTTCATAAGCTCTCTCATCTTACCAAAATAAACTTTACCACGCCGGTCGGCAAGCCGGAAACTATCGGTGCCGACAGGCTGGCTTTATCAGCAGCGGCTGTTCACTTTCACCCGGGAAAAAATAACCTGGTAATTGGATTAGGAAGTTGCATTACTTATAACTTCATTAACCAATACAACGAGTTTTTGGGGGGCAGCATTTCGCCGGGAATGCATATGCGTTTTAAAGCTATGGAGGTGTTTACTGCCAAGTTGCCCGAAGTGCATGCCGAATGGAATTTTCCACTTATTGGCTATGACACAAAAACCAATATGCAAAGCGGGGTTATTGCCGGAATTGCGTTTGAAATGGACGGATTTATACATGAGTATGCCCAAAAATATGGCAACTTTAACGTGGTTTTAACCGGGGGTGATTCGGCCTATTTTGCCCGCCGGTTAAAAAACAAGATATTTGCCGACCCGAATTTTTTATTTAAAGGACTGTATGCACTCAGCGAAACTAACAATGCGTAAATTTTTACCCTTCTTTTTTGTGGCTTTTGGCGTACCCGTAATAGCAAACGCACAAGAAAATTCACCTTATTCAAGATATGGATTGGGAGACTTGGTCCCCAATCATAATATTTTCTCCCGTGCAATGGGGGGTATTTCTGCCGGCACATTCGATTACCTGGGCAATCTGCAGGGTATGGGCAGTAACAATTTTACCAACCCGGGAGCATTGGGTAATATTACCAATACTGTTTTTGATTTGGGTGCCGAAGTGGATATCCGCACTTTAAAAAGCCTGAACCCCGTAAAAAAATACAACGCAGCCAATGCTTTGTTTTCTTACCTGAGCCTTGCTTTTCCCGTGGCATCAGAAAAAATGAAGAAGAAAGATATTAACTGGGCTATGAGCTTTGGATTGAAACCGGTAACAAAAATTAACTATAAAATACTAACAGCAAAACGCCTTACCAATATCGACAGCCTTAATACACTGTATGAAGGAAGCGGTGGTACTAACCAGGCATATATTGGCACAGCCTTTAAATTTAAAGGTTTAAGCATTGGCCTTAATGCGGGTTATATGTTTGGCAATAAAGACTATAGTACCAGGTTGGCGTTTATTAACGATACAGTGACCTACGCAAAATCCAACACTGAAAATAAAACCAACTTTGGTGGTTTTTTTGTAAGCGGCGGGTTGCAGTATGAAGCCGTTTTAAACAAGGATAAAAAAGAGCAGCTGCCTAAAATTCTTCGCTTTGGTGTTTATGGAAACCTGCAGCAAAAACTAAATGCATCACAAGATAATATTAGAGAAACCTTCAGCTATGATGCGAATGGCGCTGCATACAGGGTTGACAGTGTTTACGACCAGAAAAATATAAAGGGAAAAATTGAATACCCATCTTCCTTTGCAGCAGGTGGAAGCTACCAGGATGAACATTTATTGATTGGCGCCGATTTTGAAATGACCAACTGGAGCAAATACCGTTACTACGGCCAAACTGATTTGGTTCAAAATAACTGGACAATACGTGTAGGTGGTCAATATTACCCGGCTAAACAAGGCGCCTCTGTAAGAAAATACTTCAACTTTGTAAGGTATCGTGCCGGCTTTTATTATGGAAACGATTATATTTCTGTAAACGGCAGCCGTCCCGATTTTGCTTTTACAGTTGGAACGGGAATGCCCTTAACTTCGCTGCAGCGTATTAACTGGTATGGCGAATATGTAATGCTGAATACAGCACTGGAAGTTGGTAGCCGGGGCAGCAAAAGCAATAACATAAAAGAAAATATGGTACGCTTTAGTATCGGTATTTCTATGAATGGCCGCTGGTTCCGTAAGATTAAGTATGATTAAAATGAACGCTTTTTTTAACATCATAAAAAACAGTGCAGCTTTTTTTACAGGCTGCATTTTTTTATACGCCTGCGAAAACTCATCGAAGGATATAGAAGCATTTACCAATAAACAACTGGGTGTGGAAGAAGCCAGGAAGGTGGATATTAATTACACATTGGGTGGCAGGGCAAAAGCAAAATTAACCGCACCCATAATGCTGCGGGTGCAGGATACCATGCCTTACGTTGAATTTCCTCAAACCCTGCATGTGGATTTTTATAACGATGAAGAAAAGATAGAAAGCTACCTGGATGCCCGCTATGCAAAATATAACGAAAGCCAAAGCAGGATTTTATTAAAAGACAGTGTCCGGTTTATCGGCCTTAAAAATGGTGACACACTAATTTGCGATGAATTATACTGGGATCGTAACAGGCCCGTATACCAGTTTTATACCGAGTCGCCTGCGCAGGTGCATACAAAGATGCAAACTATCAATAGCATTGGCTTTGAAGTAAGCCAGGATTTTAAAGATAAGAATTTTAAACATGTAACAAATAGCCTGATTAAAGTTCCTTCATCACAATTTCCGGAGTATTAACAACTCTGTAATCATGCGGTTAATTTCGTCTCTGTATATACGGTAGTTTAGTTTTTCACTTTAAGGTTTATTGAAAGCACTAAAAATTAACAAAAACATTTTTTTTAATTTAATATTTTCCTATAGTTTTATAAACACAAAGCATGAGGATTAATATCTGCAATAGATATTTCTTTTTACCTGATAAACTACCATTCTCATGCACTTACAAAAGTATATCGGCCGTATCCATCATCTCGATGCACTTATCCGTACCAAAGCCACCGGTAACCCAAAACAATTAGCCAAAAAGATGAGCCTTTCTGAAAGGGCAGTATTACAGTATATCAGGATGCTGAAGGAGATGGGTTGCCCAGTAAAATTTTGCCGCAAACGCAACAGCTACTATTATGAGAAAGAAGGGAAAGTAATTATTTCATTTTTTGATGAGCAAACAATAAAAGCAGTTTCGGGGGTAAAAAACCGGCATGATGATTTCAAGACTAAATTTTCATACACCGCAATAATAATGCGGTGGGTGTTTATAACTTTCCATTATGTTTTAAATATACTACCGTTTTAAGTTTAGAAAAATGGCGCAAAGTTTCAATACCAATTTAAACAATGTAGCGGCACAATATATAAGGCAGCTTAATATACCCCTAACTGAAACCACCCTTAAACTCCAGTTACTGCAAAACCCCTATTACCCCAGCCTGTACAGCATTAGTAATGTATTTGACAAACTGCATATACCCAACCAGGCTTTTGCTGTTGAAGAGCAGGATATTGAGCAAATAGAGCCACCCTTTATTACATACTGCAGCAATCAAAATACCGGTAAAGACTTTGTACTGGTTACAAATATTACCGGCAAAACGGTAAGTTATATAGCACAGCACAAAAAGCCTCAAACCATTTTAAAGGAAGATTTTATTAAACACTGGCAAAAAATTGTTTTTGTAGCCGAAGCAAATACGCAAAGCGGCGAAAAAGATTATTTCACTAAGTTAAAATCAGATAAAGCCAAAAAAAACAAACAGCTCATATTATATACTGGTATTGCCTGCCTGATTGGGTTGCTGGTGTACCAGTTTATACATGCTGCCGGTGCAGCATACGTTTTTGCGGCAACTGCTATTGCAATAACAAAATTAATGGGCGTGGCAGTTACTGTTTTATTACTGATATATGAAACAGACAAAACCAACAGCTTTGTAAAAAATATTTGCACGGCGGGCAAACAGCTTAATTGCGATGCGGTATTAAAAAGCAAAGCCGGTAAAATATTCGGCATTAGCTGGGCTGAAGCCGGCTTTTTTTACTTTGCCACCACATCCTTGTTTTTATTTTGGCCGGGGATTGAGTTTGGTACAAAAATGCCCTGGCTGGCAATAGTTTGTACGCTGGCTGCAGCTTATATACCTTTTAGTATTTATTACCAATGGCGGGTGGTAAAGCAATGGTGCCCGCTTTGCCTTGCCGTGCAGGCCACTTTAACTATTGAACTTTTTTGGTCAGCAGCAAATTTTTGGAGCAGCAAAAGCATATACCCTTCCCTTACTACCGGTGTTCTTTTAGCAATTGGTTTTTCCCTCCTGTTTCCACTTATTACATGGTACTTACTAAAACCATTGCTATATGCGGCAAAAGATGCTCCCCTGTATAAAAACGCCTACAAACGCCTCTTATACAACCCTGAAATATTTAATGGCCTTTTACATCAGCAACAGCAAGCGCCCGATGGCTGGCAAACAATGGGCATTGATATAGGTAACCCGGAAGCTGCCAATACCATTATTAAAGTTTGTAACCCTTATTGCGGACCATGCGCAAAAGCGCACCCCGTGTTGGAAGAAATTATTGAACACAATAAAGATGTTAAAGTAAAAATGATTTTTACCGCCACGAATGCAGAAACCGACAGGGCTAATAAACCGGTAAAGCATTTGCTGGCGATAGCGGCAAAACAAAATGCGCAACAAACAGAAAAAGCATTAGATGAATGGTACATGGCCGATAAAAAAGATTATGAAGCCTTTGCTGCCAAATACCCAATGAATGGTGAACTGCAGCAACAGGGCAGTAAATTAGAACACATGGGTGCATGGTGTAAGGAAGCCGAAATAACAGCCACGCCAACAATTTTTGTAAATGGGAGGCGGCTGCCTGAAACTTATAATATTAACGAGTTGAAAAATATTTTTTAAGAATTTGTTTGCAAACAAACGGACAAGCTGAACACCGTATAACAAAGTAGGCGCTATTTTTATTATTTAAAGTTTTTGGCAGCTTTTGAATTTTATAAAACTGCAGTAAATTATGTTAACGAAATACGTAGGTTTTAAAACTATGGGTAAAAATGAAATGGTAGGAATAAAGGGTGGCAATATTCCTGTAACAGGGTGTGTTGCGGTTTGTCTTCACGTAGGCAATTTAACTTATAATGGTACTCCAGTAGGTTATTATAACTATGCTGTCAGTGGACTATCTTCCTGTGAACCACAAATGAACTTATGTCAGCCTTTTGATCAATTTATTTCGTGTAGTTGCGAAACCGTTACATTTCCAGGGAATTAATAAATATTCTACTGATACAGATTCAATTCTGTATCAGTATTTTAAATTCAATAAAATGATTTCGCTCAGTAAACATTAATTTATTATTTACAGCTGCAGGTATTTCGAAAAATTCTTCGCCCCGCCTGTGTCTCTGATCAGCGGCAACACTATCTAAGGAAATAAAAGCAGTTATAAAAACTTGGCAAAACAAGTACATTACTAACAAAATACATAAATCTTTTCAAATCGCTTTTGTCAGATATACCTTTTATACATCAGGAAGATAAAATGGACTGCGGTCCCACTTGTCTTGCCATGATATGCCGCTATCATGGCAAAAACATAAGCCTACAAAACTTACGAGATAAAACAGAAATAGGTAAAGAGGGGGTAAACCTGCTGGGTATTAATAATGCTGCAGAAAGCATTGGCTTTCGCACCCAGGGTGTGCAGTTAACTTACAACCAGTTAACAAACGAGGCTACATTACCTTGTATATTACATTGGGGGCAAAATCATTTTGTAGTGCTTGTAAAGGCAAAAACCAGTTTCTTTTTTAAAAGAGGCGAAAGCCTGGTAATTGCTGACCCCGGAAAAGGAATAATTAAACTGAGTAAGCATGATTTTTTGCAAAACTGGGGTAGTAATACAGCAGAAGGAGAATTATATGGTACAGCTCTTTTGTTAGAACCCACCCCCGCATTTTATAAGCAACCCGATGAAAAAGATACCCGGCTGGGCTGGGGGATGCTGCTCAGCTATTTTGCACAACAAAAAAGATATATCATACAACTGTTTGCAGGATTGCTGCTGGGCAGTTTGCTGCAATTGATATTTCCCTTTTTAACACAAAGTATTGTTGACACCGGCATTAACCAGCACAACCTGCCGTTTATATACTTAATACTGGTTGCCCAGTTCATGCTGTTTTTTGGCCGCACCGTGGTGGAGTTTATCCGCAGCAGAATTTTATTGTACATCAGTACAAAAATAAACCTGTCCATACTTTCCGATTTCTGGGTAAAACTGATGAAGCTGCCGCTGAGTTATTTCGATACCAAACAAACCGGTGATATTATTCAGCGCATCGGCGATCATAAACGTATAGAAAGTTTTTTAACCGGATCGGCACTCAGTACTTTATTCTCTTTATTCAACCTGGTGATTTTTTCGGTTGTTTTGCTGCAGTATAATACTTATGTGTTTGCCATTTTCTGCACCGGCAGTTTACTGTACTTTTTATGGATAAAATTATTTCTCCGTTACCGCCGCAGCCTGGATTATAAACGCTTTGCAGTAGCCAGTAAAGAAAATACGGCAACCATGCAGCTGATATACGGCATGCAGGAAATAAAGTTGAATGGCGCAGAACATGTACGGAGATGGGAATGGGAGGGCTTGCAGGCATCGCTTTTTAAACTGAGCTTTAAAAGCCTTTCACTAAGCCAGTACCAGCAAGCGGGGGCCTTTTTTATTAATGAAGGCAAAAACATTCTTATTACTTTTTTTGTCGCAAAGTCAGTATTAGACGGTCAGTTAACTTTAGGTGCAATGCTGGCGGTACAATATATCATCGGGCAGTTGAACAGCCCCGTTGAACAGCTTATCGGTTTTGCACAACAGGCGCAGGATGCCAAAATAAGCCTGGAGCGTTTGAATGAAATACATCAAATACCGGAAGAAGAACCTGCAGATAAAGAATTACAAAACCAGTTGCCGCAAAACCGGTCGGTACACTTACATAACCTTTCTTTTACTTATGCCGGTGCTGGCAATGAACCGGTATTGAAAAATATCAGTCTCACAATACCTGAAGGAAAAACAACAGCCATTGTAGGCATGAGCGGAAGTGGTAAAACCACGCTTTTAAAACTGCTGCTTAAATTTTATGAAACTTATAGCGGTGATATTAAGATTGGGGAGGGGAATTTAAAATACATCAGCCCAAAATACTGGCGCAGCCATTGCGGCAGCGTACTCCAGGAAGGTTATATTTTTAGCGACAGTATTGCCAAAAATATTGCGGTAAGTGATGAAAGGCCTGATTATAAAAAATTACTCCATGCTTGTAAAGTAGCCAATATTCTTTCGTTTATAGAATCTTTACCCCTTGGCTTTAATACCAAAATAGGAGCTGAAGGCAATGGCATAAGCGCTGGGCAAAAACAACGGATTTTAATTGCAAGGGCAGTATATAAAAATCCTGAGTATATTTTTTTTGACGAAGCAACTAACTCACTGGATGCAAATAATGAACTGGTAATTATGGAGAATCTGAAAGCATTTTTCCAAAATAAAACGGTTGTGGTTGTAGCACACCGGTTAAGCACTGTAAAAAACGCTGATAATATTGTGGTGCTGCATAACGGTATAATTACAGAAACCGGTACGCACGAGGAACTGGCTTATAAAAAAGGCCGATACTATGAATTGGTAAAAAATCAACTAGAATTAGGTAGCTAATTGTTTATTATGCCACAAACATTAAACGGAAACGGACAGGCAACAGCTGTAAATGAATTACTACGCAGTACGGAAGTAAGTGAGATAATATCCAGCCGTCCGGGCTTTATGGTACGCTGGGGAATAAGTATTTTCTTTTGGTTTTACTGGCACTGTTAGCAGCCACTTTCTTTATCCATTACCCTGATGTTGTAACGGCTAAAGCCAAATTAACATCTGTAAATGCACCCAAAGAAGTAAAAACAAAAATAAATGGTAAACTGGTGGCATTAAAAGTATCAGAAGGGCAAAAGGTTAAAGCAAATGAAATAATCGGTTTTATGGAAAGCAGGGCTTACCACAATGAAGTGATGGTATTATCAAACATTGTTGATTCAATGCAATTACTTGTTACAAATGATAAAACAGAGGTGTTGCCGGCATTTTTATCGCAGCCTTTTAGAAATTTAGGTGAAGTGCAACCTGCATACCAAACATTTATGCAGGCATTTCTTTTATTTAAACAATACCTTTCATCAGGGTATTATTTAAAAAGGAAAGCCATGCTGCAAAGCGACATGCTTTACCTGCAGCGGCTGCACACTAATTTGTTACAACAGAAAAAATGCAGGAGGAAGATGTTGGCCTGGCAAAAGAAACTTTTGAAGCCAACGAATCTTTAAAAAATGATAAGGTTATTTCGCCATTTGACTATCGTAATGAGAAAAGCAAATACATTGGCAAGGCCATGAGCATACCTCAAATAAATGCGTCACTCATAAATAACGAAAGCAGCCAGCATGAAAAGCAGAAAGAAATTGCCCAGCTGGAAAATGAAATTGTTCAGCAAAAGGAAGTATTTCTTCAGGCTCTGTTAACCTTGAAAGCCCGGCTGGATGACTGGAAAGCTGTTTATTTATTAATTGCCCCCCTGGATGGAAAGATAGCTTTTGCTGGATTTATGCAGGAAAACCAGCAACTCGAAAACAACCGTACCGTTTGTTTTATTAATCCGGAAAATACCCAGTATTATGCAGAAGTATATATCCCCCAAAATAATTTTGGCAAAGTAAACACTGGCCAAAAAGTATTGCTCAAACTGCCTGCTTATCCATACCAGGAGTTCGGTTCATTGGAGGGCAGGCTGGATTTTATATCGGATATACCGACTGATAGTGGTTACCTGGCAAAAGTTAGCTTTCCTAAAGGCTTACAAACAAATTACCATAGAGCGGTACAATATCATGATGGTTTACTGGCACAAGGGGAAATTGTAACGGCGGACTTAAAGTTAAGTGACCGGCTCATCAATAATATTAGGGAGATATTTAAACATGGCCAATAAATAAGTATTCAAATTTCTGCATACAAGACATATTACGTTACTCCGTACCAACCATATGGAGACCTTGTGGTGACTCCCACCAAACGCACATGTGAAAGCATTAAACCATACCCAAACCGGAATTTTTCTGATCCCATCAACTATCTTTACACCCCAAAAAAACAGTTATGCAATACCGCCGCCTCGGAAAATCTGGTTTACAACTCAGTGTGCTCAGCTTTGGAAGCTGGGTTAGTTTCAGCAAACAAATAAATGATAAAGTTGCCGATGAACTCATGGGCATTGCCTACGATAACGGTGTTAATTTTTTTGACAATGCTGAAGTATATGCATTAGGTGAAAGTGAAAAAATGATGGGCCGAGTTTTAAAAAAGAAAAAATGGGACCGCACCTCTTTTACTGTTTCATCCAAAGCCTTTTTTGGCTGGAGGGGCAAGGCCAATAAACCCAACCAAACCGGCAACAACCGCAAACATTTAACAGAAGCCTGTAATGAAGCCCTGCAGCGCCTGCAGGTAGATTACCTGGACCTGTTTTTTTGCCACCGGCCAGATAAGAATACACCCATTGAGGAAACAGTATGGGCAATGAACCATTTACTGCAGCAGGGTAAAATTTTATACTGGGGTACCAGTGAATGGAGCGGCGTTGAAATTATGGAAGCACACCGGGTGGCAGAAAAATACAAACTGATTGGCCCCACCATGGAACAACCACAATACAATTTATTTGAGCGACATAAAATAGAAGTGGAGTACAATGAGATTTATAAAAATGTAGGATTGGGTACCACCATCTGGAGCCCGCTGGCAAGTGGTTTGCTGAGTGGCAAATACAATGATGGTATTCCTAAAGACAGCCGCTTTGCATTGCAGGGCTTTGACTGGCTGAAAGACCGCTGGATGGTGGACGACCGCTTGAAGAAAGTAAAAAAGCTAAGTGAGTTTGCTGCTAAACTGGGTACTACCACGGCTGCATTAAGTATTGCCTGGTGTATTAAAAATCCCAATGTTAGTACAGCCATTTTAGGCGCCACCAAAAAACAGCAATTGCTGGATAATTTAAAAGCGCTGGAAGTATTGGAAAAACTAACACCCGAAGTGATGGAAAAAATTGAAAACATCATGAAAACAAAACCGGCTTTTCCTGAATATTAATAATGACTAAAGAAGTAAAATTATACGGACTGCCTTACTGTGATGCCACTGCCGGAGTAACAAAGTGGCTGGAAGCAAAGGGTTATATTATCAGCCTGCATAATTATAAAACCGATGGCATTACAAAAGAGAAGCTGGAAGAATGGTGCAGCAAACTCGGCTGGCAAAAAGTGTTAAACAAACGCAGCACCACATGGCGCAGTTTAAAACAAGATGTTCAGGACAGTGTAACAGACGAACCATCGGCTGTTAATTTAATGTTACGCAATACAAGTTTAATTAAACGGCCTGTTATCGAATTTGGGAACAATTTGCTGCTGGGTTTTGATGAAAAGACTTTAAGTAATACTTTTAAATAAATTTTTAGAAAATGATAAAACGTAACGCAACTGCCGTATGGAACGGCTCTGGTAAAGAAGGTAAAGGAACTGTAAGCACACAGAGTGGTGTGCTGAGTAGTTCGCAATATTCTTATAACACCCGTTTTGAAGATGGCATTGGTACCAACCCCGAAGAACTGGTGGCTGCTGCCCACGCAGGATGTTTTAGTATGAAGCTGAGTTTTGTATTGGGCGCTGCCGGCTTTACACCAGATGAAATCAATACAAAATGTGTGATATCTCTCGATGGCGGTGCTGTTACAGAATCGCACCTGGTGGTATCTGCAAAAATTCCGGGTATCAGTACAGAACAGTTTGATGCTGCAGTAGCAGATGCAAAAGCAAACTGCCCCATTTCAAAGTTGTTGAACACGAATATTACGCATGAAGCAACATTGCTGTAAACTGCAAATGTTTTAATAAATGAAAATGCCCTTAATAAAAGGGCATTTGTTTTTTCTAACTGTACTGATTACGGAGTTTTACAAGGAATATTTTAATGGGCATCTGCCATACTTACTTTTTGCCCCCGGTTGCCTTTTACCATAATAATAAATGGCACACATAATAAGAATGCAATACCGAGGTAAAGAAATACATCCATATAAGATAATACTGCTGCTTGTTTATTTATAGATGCGCCCAAAGCTGCATAAGCTTTTTTAAGTGCCTCTGCCGACCCTGCTCCCTTGCTTATAAAAAATTGCTGTAAACCATGCAAACGCTGGTAAACAGATGGCTTGGTAATATCTAAGCTGCTGCCGAGGTAAGCACCATGTATCACATTTTGTCTTGAAATAAATGTTGTAATTAAAGCAATACCAAAGGAACCACCCAGTTGCCGCATCATTCCGGTAAAAGCGGCCCCCTGGCCAATTTGCTGCCCCTTTAATGTAGATAGTGAAAGCGTGGTAATAGGAATAAACAACATACCCATACCAACGCCACGTACAATCAGCATCCAGAAAAAATCATCAGCATTGGTATCGGGTGTTATAATAGCATAACCCCAAAATGTAAACACTGCAAATAAAATAAATCCGCCTGCAGCAAGGTATTGCTGGGGTACGCCCTTTTGTAATAAGGTGCCTATAATGGGCATCATAAATGCAGTGGTTAGCGCTGCAGGCACCATCAGCATACCGGATTGTTGCGCCGTCCAGCCTAAAATTGTTTGGGTATACAACGGAATAATAAATGTGGAACCGTATAAACCAAATCCCATAATAAATGAAAGTATAGTACCCACCCGCAGGTTCCCATTCTTAAGCACACGCAATTCAACAATGGGTTTCTTTACTGTTAACTCACGCCATATAAAAAAGTACAGGCCTAAACAGGCAGCAACAGTTAAATAAACAATTACATTATCGCTGAACCAGTCATCGTCCTGGCCTTTTTCCAAAACATATTGTAACGAGCCTACTGTTATTGCCAATAAACCGATACCCAGCCAGTCCACATCTTTTGCGGCACTTTTTTCACCATACTTCGGGCTCCTTACATATTGCAGCGTTAATAGTGTTGCAATAACACCAATAGGAATGTTAATGTAAAAAATCAATGGCCATGAATAATGATCAACTATATAACCACCCAATGGCGGCCCTAATGTGGGCCCGATAATAACACCCAATCCATAGATCGCCTGCGCCATGCCTCTTTTTTGGGGCGGATAACTTTCTGTAATAATTGTTTGGGAAGTTACCAGTAAAGCACCCCCGCCAATACCCTGTAAAAAACGGAATAGTACCAGTTCCACTATACCGGTAGAGTTACCACATAAAAAAGAACAAACGGTAAACAATATAATAGAGGCAGCAAAATAATTGCTTCTTCCAAACTGTTGCGATAACCAGCTGGTCATGGGTACAATAATTACATTGCCAATGGCATAAGCTGTAACCACCCAGCCCACTTCAGTGAGTGTTGCACCAAGGCTTCCCCGCATTTGAGTAAGCGCTACGTTTACAATCGTGGTGTCTACAATTTCCAGCAGCGCACATATAATTGCAGTTACAGTAATAATAATTCTTCTGCCACCATATTCTACTAATGATTCTGTCTGAAGCATAAAGTTCTCTTGTTGTTTTATTGTACAGGCGCCATCACTTTAATCATCATCGTTGCGTCGCACACTTGTACATTTTTTCTTTTTTCAGCTTACAAATGCACGTCTACGGCCACATTCATACCAGGGCGTAATTGTTTTACCAGTGAATCTGCTGTATTAGTAAATTCAATTTTAACAGGAAGACGCTGCACCACTTTTACAAAGTTGCCGCTGGCGTTATCCGGTGGCAGTAAAGCAAAACGGGAACCTGTTGCCGGGCTGAAAGAAGTAAGTGTGGCTTCAAAACTATGATCAGGGTAAGCATCCGCATGCACGGTTACTTTTTGACCAATCTTCATTTTTTCAAACTGCGTTTCTTTAAAGTTGGCCACCACCCAAACATCATTGCTCAATACAATATTGAAAACAGATTGCCCGGGTTGTAAAAACTGTCCTTCCTGCACATTTACTTTAGATATCATGCCACTTTCCTGTGCAGTAATTACGGCATACGATAAATTCAGCTTTGCTTCCGCCACTTCCACTTCTCTTTGTTTAATAGATGCATTGGCCACATCAATTTGTGATGCAACTGCAGTGCTTTGTGTAGCAACAGAACTGGTTTGTTTTGCAACCTGTGCTTTTTGAGCTTCTAATATCTGTAGCTGTTTTTCGGCACTTTGTTTGGCTGCCAATGCCAGCTCATATTGCTGTTGCGTAATAGAATGATCTTTTATAAGGTTGCTGTAGCGTTCATAATCCTGTGAGGTTCTCCAAACATTTACTTTAGCCGCTTCTATTTGTGCATCAGCAGTAGAAATGCCTGCAGCAGTTGTAGCAATATTTGCTTTGGATGCGCTGGTGTTGGCATTGGCTACTCCTAAATTTGTTTTAGCGGTTGCCAGTGCAGCTTCTGCCTGCAATACTCTTAATGCAAGGTCACGGTCATCCAGAATTAAAAGCGTATCGCCTTTTTTTACAAACTGGTTGTCTTTTACCCGTACTTCTTTTACGTATCCGGCCACTCTTGGTATAACCGGGCTTATATTGGCATCAATTTGTGCATCGTCTGTTTCTTCATGATGTTTGCCATGCTGGTATTTGCTAATGCCAAACCATGTTCCGGCAATTACCAATAATCCCAGCACTATTATAAATGCTTTACTTCTTTTTTTGGGTTGTGCTGTTTGTTGCTGTTCCATAATATCTTTCAGTTTTAAGTGTTGGTTTTAATAATTAATAGTTCCTGTTACCTGTAATAGTTTATTGTAAGCTAAAAATGAATCTGCCTGTGCATTGGTTACGCTCAATTTGGTTTGCAGTAAAGCCACATCAGCATCCAGTAACTCCTGTGTAGTGGCCAGCGAATTATCGTATTTGTTTTTTGTAATACGGTAATTCTCTGTAGCCTGTTCCACCGCTTTGTTATATACTTCAATTTTTTTACGGCTTAACAGAAAATTTTGATAGGCCTGGTTTACCTGAAGTTTGATATTATCACTTAATGATTCTTCGCCCAGTTTAATTTCCTGTACGTTTAGTTTAGCCTGCTGAATTTTTGTTTTGGTTTTCCAAAGTGAAGCGATATCATATTTTACACCCACACCAATATTTACTGCATTTACCACGCTTAAAAATTTTGGTATGTCTGCTGCCACATAACCGCCGGTTAAAGCAACAGAAGGATAATAACCCGTTTTGGCAGATTTAATACCCAGGTCTGCAGCTTTTTCACGATAAGACAGTGCATTTATATCTTTCCTGTTTTTTAGTGCATCTGTTTCATAGTCGTCTAAAGTTTTTACATCTGAAGGCAAAGCCAGCCCGCTCTTGTCGGGTACCAGCTCTGTCTGCTCTGGTAAGCCCATCATCAGGTTCATGTTTACAGAAGCCAGTTTGTAATTAGTCTCTGCATCCAGCAAGGCAAGTTCAACATTGGATGCCTGCAGTTCTGCTTTCATTAAATCGTTCCTCGCCAGTAAACCATTTTTTTCCAGGTTGGTAAAATCTTTCACACGTTGTTTGGCAGTTTCCAGGTTTTCTTTTACCAGGCCTATAGCTGTGTATGCTTTGTATAAATTGATGCAGGTATTTACAGTATTCAGCATTATTTGCTCCTTATCATTATCGGCACTCAGTTTTACAGCCTGTTCCAAATATTTTGCCGATTCAATACCATATTGTAAACGGTTAGCGGTATAAACAGGTACCGATACATTGGCCATGCCGTACACCACCTGGTTTACTTTAGGGCCACCACCAGAAGATGAACTGTTTTTCATTGTGATGTTGGGCTCAATGGGTAAATACAGGTAAGAACCGCTTACGCCTGCTTCGGGCAATTTCTTTTCATAAGCTTCCTGCACCGCTGCTGCAGCCTGTTCAATTTTTACCTGGTTTGTTTTAAGGGTTTTGTTGTAAGCAAGTGTTAGCTCTACAGCATCTTTAAGTGTAAGTGTTCTGCTCTGCTGTGCTAAAGTGCTGTTTAGTAAAAATGCCGCTCCGATTGTAATCAATAGTTTATGCTTCATTTGATAAAATTGCTTTGTAAAGTGTTTTTATATGCGTACTTAGTTTCTTCTTCAATAGTTCATCATATTCTTCATTGGTAAGTGACTGGGCATTGTAAAACTCACGGTAGTATTCTTTGCTTATGATTGAATTCCAAACAGTGCCTACCAGCGTGTTTTGCATTAACACCACATCCACCTTTTTTTTGAAATCGCCTTTTTTCTGCCCGTCCTTAACCAGCCCGCCAATCAGTTCAGCATTACGGAGTTTTAATTGTTTTACTTTTTCCAGGATGGTGGGGTTACTGTTATTAACCTGTTCGCAAACCAGTATTTTATAGAATTGCTGGCTTCTCATTACCCGTTCTATATGCTCATCCACCAGTATATATACTTTCTGCAGTGGAGACAATGAATCATCCTTCATTAGCTCTTCTACCCGCATTTGCACACGTTCTATCTTGGCTTCAAAAATTGCCTCCATCAGCTTTTCCTTGCTGCCGAAGTAATATGATATCATGGCTACATTGATGCCAGCAGCTTCTGAAATATCCCTTACTGATGTGCCATCAAAACTTTTTTTGGCAAACAGGCGTTCTGCTGTGTCAATAATCTGTAGCTGCTTTTCATTAAACCCGTTCATAAAATAAAATTTGAAGGGGCAAAGTTAAACAGTTGTTTAATATTAATCAAACATTTGTTTAATTTTTTTTCTTAAACACCCGTTAAAGGGTAGGCATGTTTTGTTTAGATTTGAAAAAAAATCAGCTATGTTATTTGAAAATAAAACAGTTATCATCACAGGTGCTTCAAGAGGAATTGGTAAAGCCATTGGTTTAAAATTAGCCGCTGAAGGTGCTAATATTGTTATTGCAAGCAAAAGTGTGGAAGAAAATCCGAAGCTGGGCGGCACTATTTTTTCAGCTGCAGAAGAAATGGAAAAAGCAGGAGGCAAAGCATTGGCGGTTCAATGTGATATTCGGTTTGAGGATCAGATTGACAACGTTGTGAAACAAACTATTGACAAATTTGGCGGTATTGATATTTTAGTTAATAATGCTTCTGCTATTAATTTATCCCCTACAGAGCAAACAGAGCCCAAGCGGTTTGATTTAATGTATGATATAAACGTACGGGGTACATTCATGATGAGCCGTGCCTGTATTCCATACCTGAAAAAATCAACCAACGCACATATTCTTAACCTGTCTCCGCCAGTGAATATGGATTTAAAATGGTTTGAAAAACATTTGGCATATACCATCAGCAAGTATGATATGACCATGATTGCACTGGGCCTTTCTGCCGAACTGAAAAAATATAATATAGCTGCTAATACTTTATGGCCAAAAACCACCATCGCCACTGCTGCTGTAAATAATTTATTGGGCGGCGAAATGCTGATGAAAATGAGCCGTACACCAGCTATTGTTGCTGATGCTGCATTTTATATACTCCGTAAACCGGCAGCACAATGCACGGGTAACAGTTTTATTGACGAAGCTGTACTTACCAATGAAGGAATAACAGACCTATCAAAATACTCGGTTGTGCCGGGTGCACAATTGTATAATGATTTATTTGTGTGATGCAACATTTTGTTTTTCCCTTTCACTTTATAATGAATTGTTAAAGCGCTTTGCATTTTGATAAGCGGTAACAAAAACGCCCGCTTGCACGTATAATTTCGTAAAGCCTTTTAACCAAACTGTATAGCCATGAATTTTTTTAAACCTGCTGCGGCGGCACTCATGTGCCTGCTGTCCGGTGTCTCTGTATCTGCTCAGAGTACCGAAAAGATCCCCAAGAAAAAACTGAATGCAGTCCGCATTACAAAATCATTAAAACTGGATGGAATTATTGATGAACCGGAATGGAAAACTGCACCGGTTGCGGATAAATTTGTGGCATTACGCCCCACACCCTTTGTTCCTGAAACAAACGACAACAGGAGTGAACTGTATTTTTTGTATAATGACGAAGGCCTTTATATTGGAGGCTATTTTCATGAAAAAACAAAAGACAGTATTGCTTCTGAATTAATAGGCCGGGATGGATTTGGTAATAACGATTTTGTTGGTGTAATATTCGATACTTATAATGATAAAATTAACGGGTTTGAATATTTTATTACACCGCTTGGCGAACAAATGGATGCCAAACAAGCCCCCAACCCCAATGGCGACAGCGAAGATTTTAGCTGGAATGCAGTATGGCAAAGTGCTGCTAAAATTCATAACGACGGATGGAGCTTTGAAATGTTTCTTCCTTACTCTGCCATTCGTTTTGGTAAGAAAAAAGTGCAGGACTGGGGATTAAATATTGTTCGGCGCAGGCAAAAAAGCGGGCAACAGCTTTTCTGGCAATCTATTGACCCCACTGTAAACGGATTTTTAACACAGGAAGGAATGTTGTTGGGGATTACAGATATTAAACCACCTATGAGACTACAGTTCTCTCCTTACTTTTCTACATACGCCAATCATTATCCTTATAACCAATCCGACATTAAAAACTGGAATACACAGGTAAATGGCGGTATGGATGTTAAGTACGGTATTAACCAGGCTTTTACTCTTGATATGACACTGATACCAGATTTTGGCCAGGTGCAAAGCGATAGCCGTATTTTAAACCTTACTCCCTTTGATGTAAAATATGATGAAAACAGAACCTTCTTTACTGAAGGAACAGAGCTGTTTAATAAAGGGAATCTTTTTTACAGCAGGCGTATTGGAACAGAACCGGCATTGCATAAATACGATTTCAGGTCGAACGATGAAACGCTTACACAAGATGCCCAGCAGGCAAAGGTTATTAATGCTACTAAAATAAGCGGCCGTACACAAAAAGGGCTGGGCATTGGAGTTTTAAATGCAATTACCAACCCCCAGCATAGCACCTATTATAATACAATCACCGGAAAGTCGGAACAGCGGGAGAGCATGCCTCTTACTAATTATAATGTGCTGGTGCTGGATCAGACTATGAAACATAACAGCAGTGTATCGTTTGTAAACACGAATGTAATGCGCAGTGGAAAAGATTATGATGCCAACGTAAGTGCTTTTTTATTTGACCTGAATGATAAAAAGAATACCTGGAATATTAGCGGCAGTGGCAGTATGAGTATGTTGCTGGGCAAAGATGGCAAAGACACCTATGGCTGGGCACATAGTATTTACATGGGTAAAACAAGCGGGCGCTTCAATTTTAACCTGTGGCAGGAAATGAGTAATGATAAGTATGATAAGAGTGATATGGGTTATTTTACCAATAATAATACTATGGACCAGGGTTTATGGTTAGGTTATAACTGGCCGAAAGCGAAAAAGTTTTTCAACCAGTTCAGGCTTAACTTGAATAGCTGGTACAGCAGGCTGGTAACCCCAATTGATCTTTTAAAAAGAAGTAAACTGATGTACCAGAACGGTGGCGGTAATGTCAACATTAATGGGCAAACAAAAAAACTGTGGTGGGTAGGCTCAAACATTAACTGGGGGTATAAAAATAACGACTATTATGAGCCAAGGCTCTATGGCAGGGTGTGGAGGAATAAAGGCAGGCTTAATGCCGGCATATGGTGGGAAAGCAACAGTTCAAAAAAACTTTCATGGGGCGGCGAGTTGTTTGGAGGAAAAGGGGGTTATTTTGGCCGAAGGTATATTAACCCGTTTGTTTATGGTAAAATCAGGTTTAGCAGTAAATTTTCTATTGATCATACGCTGTCATTAAATATTGCGGATGATGATGCCGGCTGGGCAAGCATTATACCAGATGCACAAAACCGCGGAGCATTATATGATACTGTTATTTATTCCAGAAGAGATTTGAGAGTTACTGAAAACAAGTTGAGTGCAAAATATAATTTCAATAATAAAATGGGTATCACCTTAAGGGCAAGGCATTATATGAGTAAAGTAAAACCCAAAGAGTTTTATGAGCTGGGCTGGGATGGTTATTTAAAAAAAACCACTACGCCCTTTTCTGAAAATGTAAATCAAAACTTCAACTATTTTACAGTGGATATGGTTTATACATGGCAGTTTGCGCAAGGTAGTTTTATTTACCTGGTGTGGAAAGATATAGCCAGCTCATTTACGCAGGACTTTAAAAACAATTACGTTTCAGAACTTAAAAAAACACTGGATGGCCCGCAGGCAAATAGTTTTTCCGTAAGGGTTGTATATTTTTTAGATTACCTGACTGCCCGTAAACAGATGCAGAAAAAAAAGAAAAACACATAGTAAAAAGGCTGCAATAACTGCAGCCTTTTAATTTATTTTTTGGCACTGTTGCCAATTAAAATTGCCGCCATAGCAAGGCCAATATCTTTTAAAGGCGGCTTTAAATTTTTCAGGTGCAATAAGTCGTTGCCATGAAAAATGATTACGAATATTCCGATCATCAGGCACAAAAGATAACATCCCAGTTTTTTATACTTGTTTAAAACGATAGAAAGTGAAGCCAGTATAAAGGCCGTACCTGTGAGGTACATCCAGAGCACGGATTTGCCTGGCATAAAGTCAGGTACTGCCTCCGGGTCATTGGCATATTTATAATGCAGCAGGCCAAAACCTGCGATTACTAAGGCAAAGAAAATTTCTGCAATTCTTGATGGAAAAATAATTTTCATGTTGCTGGTTTTATTTGCCAGTGAAAGTACTCTTTATAAAACATTTTTGCAAGCAGTAAAGTAAAAAGCCGCAGTGTTCAGGCTGCGGCTTTTATCTGTTTATTGTACTAATTTAACGGAGCATTTCTTTTGGCACTTCCTTTTCCAGTAAATATTTATAAATAAATTTTGTTTTGAGGTTTTGAAAATGTAATCCTTTGTTACCACCCCATCCGTGTCGTCCGCCCGGGTAAAGCATAAATTCAAAATCCTTTTTGGCATCTTCCAGTTTGCTTATTAACTGCAGGCTGTTTTGCATATGCACATTATCATCAATTACACCATGTACAATCTGTAAGCCTCCTTTGTATTTGTCTGCATAGTTTTGCGGCGAACTTGTTTTATATCCCTCAGCATTATTAGCCGGTGTGCCCATAAAACGTTCAGTGTAATGCGAATCATACAATGTCCAGTCTGTAACGCTGCCACCCGCCATTCCATAAGTGAATACATCACTGTATTTAGTAAGTGCCAAACAGGTCATATAGCCACCATAGCTGAAACCGGTAATGCATATTTTTTTAGGATCGGCATTGCCATTAGCAATTAACCATTTTACCATGGTGCTGTAATCCTTCATTTCCCAGTCGCCTAAATCATGATACATGTAGTTCACGCCTTCTTTGCCAAAGTGGCCGCTGGCACGATGGTCCATACTCACTTGTATTAAACCTTCTTTTGCATACCATTGCTGCGTACCACTTAGCTGAAAGCCATCCATAACTGTACCTGCATTAGGGCCTCCGTAAATTGAAATAAGCACCGGGTATTTTTTTCCTGCTTCCATATTTACCGGCCAGGTAATTTTCATGGGCAGGTCGTACAACCCATCATCACTTTTTACACGTACCAGTTCTGTTTTTGCAATGTTGTAATTATCAAACTCAGTTCCCTTTGCATCACCCAGTTCTTTTACAATTTTTCCTTTGTTGCTTACCAGCGTCATTTTAGCCGGAGCAGAAGCATTACTGTAAGTGGTTACAAAATATTCCCCAGTAGGTGATGCATTGATGAAGCTATGATTAAAATTACCGAACGTGAGACGCTGCAGGTTTTTACCATCCAGGTTTACCCGGTAATAATCTTTGGTGGCGGTGTTTTCCCTGCTGCGTGCAGTAAAGTAAACGATACTGTTTTTTTCATCTACATAGGTAAGATCTGTTACTGTAAACTTTCCTGTTGTAATGGGATTAATAAGTTTTCCGCTCATATCATAGTTATACAAATGACGCCAGCCGGTGGCATCGCTTTGCAAAATGAAACCTTTACCATTTTGTAAAAAATTTATCCGGTCGTTATCATCAAGGTCAATCCATGTTTTTTGTGTTTCATTATAAAACTCTTTTTTAGCGCCTGTAGTTACGCTCACATCATAAATCACCAGGTTATTTTGCAGGCGGTTCATCCATTGTACTAATAAAGAACTGCCATCGGGTTTCCAGCAGGGCATACCAAAATACTGGTCGTCTTTCTCATTAAAATCTGCCCAAACGGTGGCGCCGCCATCAGGAGATACAATACCAACTTTTACTTCCGGGTTGGGGTCGCCCACTTTTGGATAGCGCTCTTTTTCTACCAGGCCATGCTGGCCCGTACCATCTGTAATGGTAAATACAGGAACCTTTGTATCATCACTGCGGAAATAAGCAATATGCTTGCTGTCGGGACTCCACCAAAATGCTTTGTTCGCTGTGCCTCTTCCTAAAATTTCTTCCCAATATACCCAGCTGGAAAAACCGTTTAGTATTACGTCACTTCCGTCAGTGGTAAGCTGTATTTCCTTTTGTGTGCTGATGTTAACCGTATACAGGTTATTGTTTTTTGTATAAGCCACATAATTGCCGTCAGGACTAACAACAGGGTTTACTTCCCTGTCTTTATCGTTGGTAAGACGTATTTCTTTACCATCTTTTGTTGTGTACAGGTCATTGTCTCTTACACTGGCAACAGGTTTTGGCACCACGGCATCTTTTGCGGTAGCTTCTTCTTTAAAATCAATTTCTTTTCCTGTTTTGCAATCAATAAGAGTCCTTTTTCCATCCTTTAAAATGGCTACATGTGTGCCGTCTGTCCAGCGCAAAACAGTGGGCAGAGGCTGAGTAATGCCTTTAAAATTACTTTTAAAATACTGGTCGGCCGTAAGCTCTTTCTTTTGTGCAGTGGCGGTAAATGCCAGCATTGCAATGGCAACTGTTGCCATTGTCTTTGGTGTAAACAAATTCATGCTTTGTTAAGATTTTAGATTGGCAGACAAGATAGTTTTTTTACTTCCGCCAGAAAATTCAAATTGATGAACGGAAAATAAAAAGCCGCAAGTAATACTCACGGCTTTATATAAAAATTGTATTCTGATTACCCTTCCATATTCTCCGACCGCATCATGGGGAAGAACAGCACATCCTGTATAGAATGCTGGTTGGTAAGCAGCATTGCAATACGGTCAATACCAAAACCAATACCGCTCGTGGGCGGCATACCATATTCTAATGCACGCAGAAAATCATAATCAATGAACATGGCTTCATCATCACCACGTTCCATTAGTTTTACCTGCTCTTCAAAACGCTCTCTTTGATCTATTGGATCGTTCAATTCGCTATAGGCGTTGGCAATTTCTTTACCGTTACACATCAGTTCAAAACGTTCTACCAGGCCAGGCTTGCTGCGGTGCTTTTTTGTAAGCGGACTCATTTCAACCGGATAATCTGTAATGAATGTGGGCTGCACATAATTGCCTTCGCATTTCTCTCCAAAAATTTCATCAATCAGCTTGCCTTTCCCCCATTTTTCATCCGCATGAATTTTAAGCTGGGCGCATACTTCACGAATGCCTGCTTCATCCATTTGGCTTATATCAAACCCGGTGTGCTCTTTAATGGCATCAAACATAGTAATGCGTTTGAAAGGTGCTTTAAAATCTATTTCTTTATCACCCACCATCACTTTAGTAGAACCATTGGTGGCTATGGCCGCCCTTTCCAGAAGCTGTTCAGTTGTTTCCATCATCCATTCATAGTCTTTATAGGCAACGTAAAATTCCAGCACGGTAAATTCAGGATTATGTGTGCGGTCCATACCTTCATTACGAAAGTTGCGGCTGAATTCATACACCCAGTCGAAGCCACCAACAATCAAACGTTTTAAATACAGCTCGTTTGCAATACGCATGTACATCGGCACATCTAATGCATTATGATGTGTAGTAAATGGCCTTGCTGCGGCACCACCGGGAATACTTTGCAGTACAGGCGTATCCACTTCCAGCGCACCTCTTTCATTTAAAAAATCACGAATGGCATTTACCATTTTGGTGCGCTTGATGAAAGTTTCTTTTACGCCGGGGTTTACAATTAAATCAGCATAGCGCTGGCGGTAACGAAATTCAGGATCGGTTACTTCATCGAAAGTTTCACCCTCTTTTTCTCTTACAACCGGCAAAGGTTTTAAGCTTTTGCTAAGCAGTGAAAATTCTTTTACATGTATAGAGGTTTCACCAGTTTTGGTGGTAAACACGTAACCTTTAATACCAACGATATCACCAAGGTCCAATAATTTTTTCCAAACGGTTTGAAACAGTGTTTTATCATCGCCGGGGCAAATATCATCCTGCTTAATATAGATTTGAATTTTACCAACCGCATCCTGTATCACGGCAAAATTGGCTTTACCCATATCACGTACACTCATAATACGGCCGGCAATGCATACATCTGCAAAGTCTGCTTTATTTTCCTCGCCTTTGTAGTTTTCTTTTATATA
>JBGAHV010000043.1:0-37423 GCA_044225995.1 Ferruginibacter sp.
CGTGCAGTAATGCCTGGTACAGGGTTTCAATATCGTAACCTCTTGCACCTTTCAAATAAGCTTCACTCAC
This sequence comes from Ferruginibacter sp., assembly GCA_044225995.1. Classification (GTDB taxonomy): domain Bacteria; phylum Bacteroidota; class Bacteroidia; order Chitinophagales; family Chitinophagaceae; genus Ferruginibacter. The sequence goes on from JBGAHV010000043.1 coordinate 71, forward strand.
AACAGATGCTGAGTTGTTGCCGATCATGATATCTGCATAACCCGGGCTGCTCCATTCGGGCAGCCAGCCACCTTCTTTGTAATCATTCAGCAGGCCTTCCTGCATTTCTTTATTGATGGAAGGAAACAATACATTCAGCAAAGGATACAGCGCACGGAAAGTATCCCAAAAACCGGTGCCGCCATACATATATCCGGGCAGTACTTTACCATTGTACGGACTGTAATGAACAATTTGTTTTTGCGCATTCACCTCGTACAGTTTATTAGGGAACATTACGGTTCGGTACAAACAGGAGTAAAATGTTTTTTGCTGGTCGGGTGTGGCACCTTCCACATCCACTGCACCTAAAACTTTTTCCCATTTTGACTTGACTGTATTTTTTACATCTTCAAAATTTTCTTTAACACCCAGCTCTTTTAAATTTTCTTCCGCCTGTTCAAAACTGATGAAAGATGAAGCCACACGGCATTGTACCTTTTCTCCCTTTGCTGTTTTAAAGCTTACCACTGCCAGGGCATGGCTGTTGTTTACTTCAGCAGAATCGATAAGTTCTCCGGTTTGCGACAGCGTTTTCTTTAATTCAAATGCTTTGCTGAAGTAAATGACGAAATAGTTTTTAAAACCAATCATCTTTCCACGGCTGTAACGGGTGCTGTAACCAATAATTTTTTTCTGTTCGGGAATGATCTTGATAAATGATCCCCTGTTATAAGCATCCACAATAAAGGATGAACTGTCTGATTGCGGAAAGGTACACTGGAAAAATGCGGCTCTTTCTGTTGCGCTGAGTTCGGCGGTGATATCGGCATCGGCCAGATACACTTTGTAATAATAGGGATGCGCTTCTTCAGCTTTATGGGAAAACCAGCTGGCTCTTTCCTCTTCTTTCCATTTTATTTTTCCGGATGATGGCATGATGGAAAACTGCCCGTAATCATTCATCCATGGTGAAGGCTGGTGTGTTTGTTTAAAGCCAATGATCTTTTCTGCGCCATATGTATATTGCCATCCGTCGCCATTCTTTCCTGTTTGAGGTGTCCAGTAATGCATGCCCCAGGGCGTGCCAATAGCAGGATATGTATTTCCGTTGGATAAGGAAGGCTTTGAATCGGTGCCCATCAGCACATTTACAAGATCTGATTTACCGTTTGTTTGTGCAAGGCTTTGCGAAATAAGAATAAAGAGCCCCAGTGTCAATGTACATACAAGGCTGACACTTTGTTTTGCAGATTTTTTCATGATGTGGTTTACTATAATTGTTCGAAAACTGATTTGGCAAATGTTTCCAGCGAAGGGTCTCGTGCACCCATCAGCAGCAATACAGATCCTTCAGGCAAATGTGATTTTACCGTTGCGGCAAATTCATTTCTGTCGGCGATAAAAAAAGCATTTTTACCTGTGGATTTAATATCGTTGATGAGGTCGCCTGCGCTGATGTCTTTTACGGCGGTACCGCCGGCGTAAAATATTTCACTCATCCATATCTCGTCTTCTGTACGCAGCACCTGAGAAATTTCTTTTACAAAGTCGTTGCGTAAAAATCTTGTTGGTCCGTAACCATGCGGTTGAAACCATGCCACCACTTTTTTGGCCAGCGGCTGGCAGGATGCAATGGCAGCGGCACATTTCACCGGGTTGTGTGCATAATCATCAATGATCCACACACCATTTTTTTTGCCCAGCACCTGGTTGCGGCGATAAATGCCTTCGTAGTTTTTTAATGCGGCAGCGCAGTTTTCAATGCTTACACCAGTTTGATGCGCCACGGCAACGGCAGCGGTGGCGTTTTCCATATTGTGGCGGCCCATGGCGTTAATGGAAAATTGAATATTCTCAATTGTAAATTGAATATTAAACCCGTCCTGACTGAATGCTGCAGCGGCATACCTGCATGCATCGTTTTCATCTATGGAAAAATCCTGTGCAGTATTTTGCGATAATGTTTTTGACAACTGGTTATGCTGGTTTACAATAAATGTTTTGCTGTTGCTTTTAAAAGTGCTGAATATCTGCATCAGTTCATCTATCTCCTGGTGGTCTTTATCAATATTGAGAAGCAAACCAATTTCGGGATGGTATTGCACAATGCTGCCATCGCTTTCATCTGCTTCAATTACCAGCCACTCCCCTTCGCCAACTTTTGCATTGCCAATTTTTCCTTGCTTGATAATACGGGTTAGCCCGGCCCCGCTGATGATGCTGGGCTGCATGCCGGCATATTCTAAAATTTCAAACAGCATAGCGCTGGTGGTGCTTTTACCGCTGGTACCACCCACCGCAATTGTTTTTTTACTGGCAGCTATCAGTGCCAGCACTTCACTTCTTTTTAAAATGGGAATATTGAGTTGCTTTGCTTTTTGTACTTCGGGCACGGTGTCTTCAATGGCGGTCGATACCACCACAAGGTCTGTTTCATTGGTAATACCTTGCCCATTTTGTAAAAAACACTGTATGCCTTCCGCTTCCAGTTTTTCTTTTGTTTCGTTGTATTCGCCTTCTTTAAAATAGCGGTCGCTGCCGCTTACAGTTTTTCCAATGCCCTGCAGGTATTGGGCAATGGCACTCATACCCACACCTGCCACGCCAATAAAAAATGGCTTTTTAAAATCGTTAATGCTGCTGATCATTCTTAACTAATATTCTTCTGTGAATGGTATAATATGCAACTGCCGCACTGCTAACCATGAATATGGCACCCAGTAAAAATGCTGCGCCGGGAAAATGAACAGGTGCATTGTCTTTTGTAAAAAAGAAAAACAAATTATTCATCAGCGGCGGGCCAACTATGGCAGTAAGACTCATTAAACTTGTGATGATACCTTGCAATTCTCCCTGCGCATTAGGAGGTACTTTACCAGCCATTACTGCCTGTAATGCCGGCCCGGATATACCGCCAAGGCAATATGGGATAAGGAAAAGAAACATCATCCATGTTTGAGAAGCGAACGCAAACAATAACAGACCGATGGTGTAAAAAACAATGCCTGTATACACACTTTTTTCATTGCCAAGCCTTGGATTGATAAAACGTATTAAGAAACCTTGTACCAATGCCACTAATAAACCAACCATCCCTAATGAATATCCAATGGTTGTTTCGTTCCAGTTAAAACGGTATTTACCAAAATAACTCCAGTGGCTTTGCACTGCATGAGAAGCCATGTATAAAAGAAAAACTGCCAGCAGCAGCCCGCTGATTGCAGGATATTTTTTCATTTGCCTGAATGAGCCCAGCGGGTTGGAACGCTTAATATCAAACGGTCTCCTGTTTTCTGGCGGCAATGATTCTGGAAGTACAAAATATCCATATAACCAGTTGAGAAGACATAAAACAGCAGCGCCATAGAAAGGAACACGCAAGCCATATTTTGCCAGTACTCCTCCAATAACAGGCCCAATAATAAAACCCAGGCCAAAGCCCATACCGAGCATACCAAAGTTTTTTGCTCTTGTTTCTGCTGTACTTACATCAGCAATATATGCTGAAGCTGTAGTGAAGCTTGCGCCTGTAATACCGGCAATGATTCTTCCAGCAAAAAGCCACTCATAGGTTGGCGCCAATGCCAAAAAAATATAATCAATTGCAAAACCAAATAATGAAAGCAGCAGGATTTTTCTGCGGCCGTACCTGTCACTTAATCCCCCAATAATAGGAGCAAAAATAAACTGGGTTAATGCATATGCACTCATTAACCAACTACCATAGGTTGCGGCAGTGTTTGTTTCAACGTGCTTTAATTGAGATATAAGATCCGGCATTACCGGTATGATAATACCAAAGCCGATAACATCAATAAGTATGGTGACAAAAATAAAACCAATTGCAGCGTTCCTGTTTAAAGCCATAGCTAAAAAATTAAGAGGAGTTACAAAACCGCTGCAATTTATACTTTAAACGCTTGCAGTTAAAGAAATACCATTGTGTTTACGAAAGTATTTTTGTAGCCCTGCCTATCACCTTTCCTTCGTGATAAACAAGCATAGTATAGCTGCCCTTTGGATAATTATCTGCATTGAGTGAAAAACTAACCTGCTTTGCCTGGCCTTTGCCGGTTTCGCAGCGGATTTTTACAGAATAAATACGCTTCCCTCCCGGGGTTTCAAACATTCCGGATTCCCATGCAGATTTTTGTATTACCTGCCCCTGGGGATTTTTAACCACCACCATTAAATCGCACCAGCCATTATTAGCTGAACTGTTTTTTACAGTAAATGTACCAACCAGTTTATCTGCAGTAGTTATATCATTGGTTATAGTTTCTGTATTATTTTTATCAGCAACAGCATTTAGGTTAAGATTTACTGCAGTAATTATTCCCGGGTTACTTTTTTCAAGTTGAGCTGCGGGTGATGCCGTAGCCACCTGTTCTTTTACAACAGAGCCTTCATTGTCTTCGCCAGCATTGTTTTTTGCTTTTGATAATTGATCAATAACAGCTTTTAAACGCTCGTTTTCTTTTTCAATATCGGTGTTGCGGTATTTAAGCTGATCTACCCGCAACTGAAGTTCAGTAATTTTTCTCTTTGCAAGTACTATGTCTTCTGCCTTGGGTGTTTGCGATTGAAGAAGAACAGCAATTTCATCCCTCAACCTGTAAAATTCCTGGAGGTTTACATTCAGCTGGCCCTTTAAAGAATCAGCGGCATTATATGCCGTATCGGCATTATTGCCTAGGCTGTTTAATGTAACCTGGTAAATTTTCAGCAAAGAATCTCTTGTATCATCTGCTACTGCAGAAGATGGTTTAACAGCCAACTGCTGCATTTTGTTTTTATCTTCCTGTATTTGGTGATAATACTGGTAGCCCCATGTACAGAGGAGAATGATTGACAGTAAAAAAAGTACCGATGATAATAATAAAAGGGTTAATGACTTGGTATCTTTCATGAATTTCCGGGTATAGTACTGGTAAAGGCCTGATTACAGTTAAGTAAACTGTGGTTTACTTATTTGTAATATGCTGGTCTACATAAGCTGAAATCCATCCTACTTGTCCGTTCTTAACCAAAAAGAATTGTTTCTTCTCGTAAATACCTTCAAACTGGCGCATTATTTTAAGCAGCAATCCGGTTCCGGCCATCAGGGCTTTTTGATCGAAAACCTGGTTGACTCTTTTCACTTCTTTTGAAATACCCAGTTTATCCAGTGTTTTATCTGTAATGCTTTTTGAAATGGATTCTTCGGTAATGGAAGGATAGTTTTTATAAATACGCTCGCTGAATTTAAGTACTTCGTCATAAGTAGTTGGTACTACCGAATTACCCACAAGCTCAGGATACATCAGTGTTGCTAGGGACCATGAAATACCTCCGCTGAAAGCAATATAATCACTCATTGGGTAAGCTCCGCTTTCATTAACCATGTATATAATTTCTGAATTTTCCGCCCCGGTAAGTACCCTTGTAAGCTGCTTATTGAAGTTTTCTATGCTCTTGTCATCTTCGCATCTTTTTTCAGTTGCATTGGCTACACTTTTTGTACCCCAGCTTAATTGAAATAGTTTTAATGTTTTAGTATCACCATTAGGGAAAAAGCCACCCTTAGTATTACCGCTGCCAATATCAATTAAAAAAGTGGTGTACCTTCTTGACTCGGGTACAATACCAAGGTGAGATAATTTTGCCTCCTGAGTAACATCAATTACATCCACAGAACGTGACGGTTCGCCAATATTGGTTTTAAATGCTGATGCAGCTTGTTCTATATCGGCATTTTTATTTTCTTTTTCAGCCTGAATCTTAACACCGCTGCTAAATACTGTATATACATTTTCAGCAGGAATGTGATATTCTTTAACAGCTGTATTATACAAATTAGTAAGTGCAGTAACTGTTGCTGCAGAGGATGCAGGGGTAAAACTTATAAAATCTGAGTTGATAGATGTGTCTTTAAGAATATTAAACGCACCACTTTTTTGTGCATTCCGGCCAATTTCAAGCACACTCATTTTTACACCTTTTGAGCCTACCTCAATACCGGCATAAACAGCGGAGTTATCATACTTTAATTTAAAACTGCTTTGGGCGAATGATGAGCCAACTACTAATAAACTACAGGCCAATACATTTACGGCCCATTTAAATTTAACAGGGAACATTTGGGTAAATTTTGCGTAAAATTACTACTATATATCGTCGGGTTTTAAGCTAACTATACATTGTGAAAAAAATGTGACTAAACCAACCTGCTGTTTACCAGCATTTTTTAAGTCATCCTTCAGAAAAAAAGGGCTCCCTAACTGAAAAAATAGAAAAGCATAGTTTTTTAAGCCTGAAAAATACCTTGGCTGTAATAAAACCATTTTTGTGAAACACAGTACAGTAAAGGGTTTTGTATTTTTTTTGGCATTTTTGATGTAATGGAGGATGTATAAATTCGGTTTCTGCAAAGCTTTGCGCTGGTGTAATTTTACATCAGAATTTGAAAGTGCTAATACATAAAAGCAGTAAATCCTGAAAACAAAATTTTCTGTTACTGCATAAAAAGGCGCCACCTGAGCACTCCGTACGTTGCCTGTAACAATGAATAATCCTTAACAATGTCTGCTGTGTGAAAATGAGTACAATTGATGGTATACTGCCAGTACAATTGTGTAACATGAAAACAATTATTAATTAGTAACCTTTAAATTAAAACAAAATGAAAAACGTGAAAAACATCATCGCCGCATTTTTAACAGCTGTATTTTTTACAACAGCAGCATCAGCACAGACAACTGCAGCACAGGAACCGTTAACAGTTAGCTACATTGGTATGGACGAAAATTACCTTGTTTTCCAGGTAGAAGTAAATACAACAAGCAACTTTTCACTTTTAAAAATCAATGATAAAACTGAAGGCGAACTGTTTAGCCAATCATGGAAAAACAACAGTAAACCAACAACATTTAAAATTGAGAAAAAAGACGCACAAGAATTAAACTTTACTTTAGTTGCCGGTAAAAAAGCATATTCTAAAAACTTTGCTACCAGCACCAATGTACAAGAAGTTACTACTGTGACAGAATCTGATGTTGTAAAATTATAATTGAGCCGGTTTAAATACCCCTTCAAGGCAGAAACTGAACACTCACAGGCATGGTGCCTGTGAGTTGTTTTTTATAAACACTTATTAACATCTTGTTGATTAAATGAGTAATGGAATGCCTTTTGCAAAAGGTTACCTTTCGGCATGCATAGTATTAATTGCAGTAATATTGGGCTGATTTGTTTTCTTCAGCCATAACTAATAGGTTTTCTACCCTTAAACTGCTTTTGCCTGCTGCGTGAAAATAATAACAACTTACATGCTAATTGTAAGTTTTTGATTTTATTATTAAAACCAAAAAACATGATTCAAAAAACTTATTTTAAAACCAAAGACTATTGCAAGGTTAAATTTGTTTTTAATGCAGAAAATGCAGCAACAGTAGAAGTATTAGGATTAAACAGTGACTGGAATAATTCAGTATCACTAAAAAAGAAAAAAGACGGAAGTTTTGCAGGAGAAGTTTCCTTACCTAAAAACTCTGAACACCAGTTTAAATACAGGGTGGATGAAAACAACTGGTTTAATGAACCCGAAGCTGATAAAGAAATAGCCAATGAATTTGGCGGCACTAACAGTGTTATAAGTTTATAATCCGCTATTATAAAATAACAAAACCCGGTGATTACCGGGTTTTTTGTTTTGCAGGTAAGTAACATTTTACACTATCTCTACTTTTTCCATAACATCGCCTGCTTCAATTTTATCAATAATATCAAGCCCCTCCACTACTTTACCAAAGCATGTGTGGTTACCATCTAAATGTTTTGTGTTAGTACGGTTATGGCAAATAAAAAATTGCGAGCCTCCTGTATTTCTTCCTCTGTGTGCCATTGAAAGCACTCCCCTGTCATGGTATTGTTTTTTCCCTGTAAGTTCACATTTAATAGTATAACCGGGGCCTCCGCTTCCATTACCAACGGGGCAACCACCTTGTACTACAAAATCAGGAATTACCCTATGAAAAGTTAATCCGTTATAATATCCTTCTGTTATCAGTTTTTTAAAATTATCAACTGTGCCGGGCGCATCATCATCATAAAGTTCTAAAATCATCGTCCCTTTTTTAGTTTGTATCGCCACTTTGGTCAATAGAACATCACTCATGTTATTTGATTGTTTTAGTTATTAAAAAAAATCCGGCGCAAGCGCCGGAAATTAATCTATTAAAATATTTCTTTTAGAAACGGCGCCGGTTATTATTATTAAAACCACCGCCGCCACCACGGTTATTATTGAATCCACCACCGCCCCTGTTATTGTTAAACCCGCCACCAGGTCTGCCACCGCCGCCTTGCGGGGGCCCGCTGCGTTGTTCAGCTTCTTTGATCACCAAGGGTTTTTTTCCAAGAGAAATTTCATTTAAACTTTCCATGGCATCTCTTGCTTCTTCTTCAATGGGCATATCAACAAAACCAAAACCACGGCTTTTACCTGTTTCTCTATCTATTGTAACTTTAGCCGAAGCAACAGTTCCAAATTTTTCAAATATTTCTTCCAGTTCCGCATCATCCAGGTCATACGGCAAGCCAGCAACGAAAAGCTTCATAAAGATATTTTTTGTAAAAGTAAGTAACTAAATCGTGATTTTACACTTATATGTTTATTTTAAAAATTGTCAATCATTTTGGAAAGCCGTAATTTAAATTTTAAAATCACAGTTATTAAACGCTTTGTTATATGAAATATTCAAAAAAAGACGGTAAAGTTTCTTCTACACGAAGGAAGTTTTTAAAGAATTCTCTTACAGCCACTGCTGCATTTTATATTTTGCCCCGCCATGTTTTAGGCGGTAAAAATTTTACAGCCCCCAGTGATAAATTAATTGTTGCGGGTATTGGTGCAGGTGGAAAAGGCGAAAGCGACATTAATGAATTTTTTAAAAGCGGCAAGGCAGAAATTGCTTTTTTATGCGATGTAGATGACAGGCAGGCGGCTAACAGTGTGAAGCGTTTTCCTAAAGCAAAGTATTATAAAGATTACAGGGAAATGCTTGAAAAAGAAAATAAAAATTTTGATGCGGTATCTGTTTCAACGCCAGATCATAACCATGCAGTACAGGCAATGGCTGCCATGCAACTGCACAAACATGTGTACGTGCAAAAGCCATTGGCACATGATATTTTTGAAGCAAGGGCTTTAACCGAAGCTGCCCAAAAATATAAAGTGGTTACACAAATGGGTAACCAGGGATCTTCTGGCGACGGTGTGCGGCAACTGATGGAATGGTTTAATGCAGGAATCATTGGTGAAGTGTATGATGTATATGTATGGACAGACAGACCTGTGTGGCCGCAAGGCATTGCATGGCCCACACAAAAAGCGGACATACCAAAAGAACTTGATTTTAATTTGTGGTTGGGAACTGCACCTGAGAAAAATTATGCTGACAATGTAATTCCGTTTAACTGGCGGGGCTGGTGGGATTACGGTACCGGCGCCTTGGGGGATATGGGTTGTCATTTAATTGAAGCTCCTTTTCGGGTGCTGGGCCTTGGCTATCCCACTGAAGCTACCTGCAGTGTAGGCAGTGTGTATACGGGTCCGTTTAGAAGGGGTTATTTTCCTGAATGTGCACCAGCTTCATCAACCGTAACATTAAAGTTTGCAGCTGATAATGCAAAGAAATCTGTAACACTGCATTGGATGGATGGCGGCATACAGCCCGAAAGGCCGGAAGAGCTGGGCCCGAATGAATTGATGGGAGACGGAGGTAATGGAGTGATCTTTATTGGAACAAAAGGAAAAATGATGTGTGATACCTATGGCTTTAATCCCCGACTGCTTCCTTTATCAAGAAACAAAGAAGTAAACGTGCCGCAAACTATTGCAAGAGTTAATGGCAGTGCCGGAGGCCACTACAAGCAATGGGTGGAGGCCTGCATTGCAGGCTATAACAGCAAAGAAGCCGCTGCATTAAGTTCACCATTCAGCATTGCAGGCCCCCTTACCGAAACAGTACTGATGGGCAACCTGGCCATACGCAGTTATGATGTGCGTAAGGAACAAAAAAATAATCCCGGCCGCTATGATTATCCCGGCAGGGGAATTAAATTATTGTGGGATGGCCCTGCCATGAAGATTACCAATTTTGATGAAGCTAATCAATTTGTAAAACGCACTTACAGAAGTGGCTGGAGTCTTGGTATATAAGTTTATTTATTAAGTAATGGGGTAAGTGTATATCCTTCTTTTTTCAGCAAGGATATTAACCCATTTTTTCCAGTAAGATGCCCGGCTCCCACTGCAATAAAAACAGCTTTTGCGGGCATTATTTTTTTTAGCTGGCTAACCCAGTTAAGGTTTCGGTTATCCAAAAGTATGTCCTGGTTTTCCTGCATGCCAAATTCAGTTTTGGTGAACATATCTTCAATATCATTTAACCGCTGGCTTTTATACACCTGTACCATCGTATCGAAATATTTACGGTAATTATTCAGGCTGTCAATGGATTTTAGTAATTCTTTTGCCTGCTCTTCGTATGGAATACTATCGAATATCGAGGCCTGAAAAGCCATTGTTTCCAAACCCTTAATTTCCTTTTTGTCAGATTTTGCCAATTGCATCAGCTCTTCCTCCACTCCCGTCATGGTTTTACAGGGCAACATTTTTGGGTACAGCATGGCACTTAAAAAAAAGGGCTTTGTTCCATTAAACATAGTAATAGGCATATGCAAAGAATCTTTGAAGAAATCAGCTACTTTTTTGTATTCTGTCTCTGTAAACAAATCTTTTAAGGTAGTGTCGTTCCTCATACCCATCAGCATCAGCCCGCCAAACATGGTAGCAGGATCATCCATATCCAGCTCCATATACATCTCGTCTGAATTTTTTACAGCCTCTTTCAATTGCACGCCAAAGGGAATATCACTTTTACAGATTAAATGAAAAGTGCCAAATAAATAGCTTGGCTTCTTTAATTCATTGCCACTAATCTCCCACAGCAGCGTATTGTTGTCAGCATTTGTCTTAAACTGTGGCTGTGCCTTGCATGAGGTTATCAGTAAGAGGCAGTATATAAGTTTTCTTATCTTCATCAGGATTAATTATATAAGTAGTAACACAATCAAATGTAATGCTTAAATTGGTTGGTTTATTAAATATCGACTTTGTGATTTATAAGCGGTATATTTTTATTTGCGCTTTATAAGATTTAACAGGTAATGAAATTTTTATTATTGGTCATATTGCATTCACTTTCTTTAAACGCTGTTGCACAAAAAAACCTTGTGCCATTTGGAAAAATTGACAGGGCTGACCTGGAACTGAAGGATTGTTTATTTGACAAAGGTGCTGAAGCAATGGTTTTACTGGACGAAGGGAAAACATACTATGAATCATCCGGGGAGGCGGCAATTCCGTTTAAAGTAATTTATGAACGGCGTACCCGCATTAAAATTTTTAATGAAAAAGGTCTCCGGTATGCAAATATCACTGTGCCATTTTATAGTCATGATAACACAGAAAGAATTGTGTCCGTAAAAGCCTGTGTTTATAATGCATCAGGTAATGGCCAGGTAAATACCCAAATGGTGGACAGAAAAACATTTTATGAAAGAAAGGTTGATAATTTCTATTCTGAAATAATTGCTGCACTGCCCAGTGTAAAAGTTGGCAGTGTAATTGAATATGCTTATAAAATGGAGATAGCTGATATGGCCGGATTAAAAGACTGGTTTTTCCAGGGAACCATTCCTGTAAAAATCAGCCGTTACCAGTTTACCATACCGCAAATTTTCCGTTATACAGTCAATCCAAGGGTAACTGATAAATTAGACCAGTCTCAAAAAGTAATTTTTGAAAATTTGATTGCAGATAAAAAAACTGTTAGCACAGAATCATTGCAAACAGTTTATACCATGTATAATTTACCGGGAATAAGAGAAGAGCCGTATATGAGCACACCCAAAGATTATATGCAAAGAGCAGAGTTTCAATTGTCGCAAATTATTAATGGCTATGGCAACCTGCTTAACCTGAGGCTTAAATGGAGTGATGTAATTAATGATTTAATGGCAGATGAAGACTTTGGACAGGAGCTTGAAAAAGACATTCCGGGGGCAGATTCTTTGATAATGAAAGCCAAAAAAATTATTGATTTAGTACAACGTGCTGCCTTTATTTATAAAAATGTACAACAAAATTTTACCTGGGATAAAACAGAAAACATTTACACCAGCAATGGCATTGAAAAAGCGTGGGAGAATAAAACCGGCAATACTGCTGACATAAACCTGCTGTTGGTTAAACTGCTTAAAGATGCCGGTGTAGATGCTGCCCCTGTTTTATTCAGCACAAGAAATAATGGTTACGTAAATACGCTTTTTCCGCATTTAAACCAGTTTAACGTGGTGATGGCTTATGTTAATATTCCTGAAGGAGATTTAATACTTGATGCAACCACTAAATACAACGATTACCGTTTGATACCTGCAGCTGTTGCCAACCTGCGTGGTTTTATTGTTAACGGTGAACGTGGCGAATGGAAAACTTTTTTTTGCGGCAATCACCAGTATAAAAATATTATTACCATACATGGCAATGTTACTGAAGACGGCCATATTAACGGAGAGATTACAGCCAGCAGTTTTGACTATGCAAAAACAGAACGGCTTCAAAGCGGTGCAGGAACAAACGAGGATTTTAAAACAACATTCTTCCCTTTAGCCAATACCGGTTTTAAATTAGGCAGCATCAGTTTTAATAATACTGATGCAGACTCACTGCCATTGGAGCAGAAACTGAATTTTACCGGTACAGCCAAAAGCAGCAGCGGTTATAAATTTTTTCCCGCCAATCTTTTTACAGGTTTTGCAAACAATCCGTTTATTGCCAGTGAAAGAATTTCTGATATTGAATTTGGCTGCCCCCAATTTTATACATTTTTCAGCAGTTTTACCATTCCGGACAATTACAGTTTTTTTGAAGTGCCCCATAGCATTCTGCTGGCAATGCCGGATACAAGTATTATTTTTTCCCGTTCTGTACAGGTTGATGCAAATATGCTCTCTTTTAAAACCACACTGCAGTTTAAAAAAAGTATTTACCCAGCAGCAGATTATCTTGAGTTTGCTGCTTTTTACAAAAAAATGTTTGCCCGGTTAAATGACCAGGTGGTGCTTAAGAAGAACGAACCCTGATTATTTTAAAACGTTGTACAGGCTTCCTCCTTTGTCAAAAAGCAAATTGATTCTTTTTTCAACAGTGGCATCTTTAATCAGCGGCGGTGCATGATGTGGCTTAATACGGGCATCAAAAACCAATGGTCCGTTACATCCCCAGTGTTTGTTTGCTGTAAAACTATCAATGCCATATATGTCATGCGACGGGTTGCAACGGGTAAATGCAACCCATAAAAAATTATTTAGGTTCTCACTTACAAAAAGGCTGTCATCACAAACAACAATCATTGCTGTACCTTTCAATTGTTCATTGTTAATTGTTAATTGTTCACTTAGCAATTTCATTTCGTTTGCGACAGTTTCGTAGTTGCTAAACTGCTTTGCCTGCAACGTAATTACACCGGGCATTACCAGTTGTGCATTTTCAAATTGCTGTATATTTTTCAAACAACCCGGCACTTCAGTTGCCAGTTCTCGTTTCTTGTCTCCATAAGCTGCCAGCACAACTTTGCTGCCGCTGTTTAAACCGCTGCCGGAATAATCTAATGTATCAATAGTGGTGTTGGTGTAAAAGTGAATATCCCTCTTCATATCTATCCTTTCAAATACAAATTGCAGGTATTGCTGAATATTATTGGTGGATATTTTATTCTCAGCATCTGCAGTTATAAATAAAAACTTGGCAAGGCTTAATTGTCCTGTTCCTAAAATATGATTGGCAATAGTTAAAATTTCTGCAGGTTGTTTAGTGGGCGCATAAGGAGTATAACGTTCACTGCCCACAGCTAATAACAAGGGATGTACGCCTGCTGCATCCACTGCATGCACTTCTCTTAACCCCGGAATTTCCTGCTGCAAAGCACTACCTGTTATTTCATGTATCAGTTGGCCGAAACTTGTATCCTCCTGGGGTGGACGGCCAACAACCGTAAAAGGCCAAATGGCGTTTTTGCGTGCAAACACTTTATGCACTTTCATTACAGGAAAATCGTGCTGCAAGCTGTAATAACCTAAATGGTCGCCAAAAGGACCTTCAGGTTTGTTTTGATTGGGATACACTTCACCTGTTATTACAAAATCCGCATCGGTGCTTATGCAAAATCCATCATCGTACATATAACGAAACCTTCTGCCTCCCAATACTCCAGCAAAAGTCATTTCACTGATGCCTTCCGGCAAAGGCATAACAGCCGCAACGCTATGACTTGGTGGCCCGCCAACAAATACGCTTACTTTTAAAGGCGTTCCTTTTTTATTTGCTTTGGTTTGATGTACGCCGATACCCCGGTGTAATTGATAATGCAACCCAACTTCTTCATTCTGTAAATAGTCATTACCCGACAATTGAATCCGGTACATGCCAAGATTTGCATTCATTATGCCGGGTTTGTCCGCATCTTCACTGTATACTTGTGGCAATGTTACAAAAGCACCACCATCCATTGGCCAGTGCTGAATTTGAGGAATGTCTTCAATCTTTATTTGTTGATATAAAACCGGTTTGTTAAATGGATTTTTTAAAGGCAATGCTTTAATAGCTGCAAGGCCGGCACTGAAATTTTTTATAGGATGTTTAATAGCTTTAACAGGATCGTTTTTTAAATCGATTAACTGTTGCACCTGTTTTAGTGTATTACGAAAAATGAATTTACTGCGTTCTAATGTACCGAAAATATTAGATGCTGCCCTGAACCTGCTGCCTTTTACATTTTCAAATAATAGTGCCGGGCCACCAGCTTCATGCACCCGCAAATGAATAGCCGCCATTTCAAGATAAGGGTCAACTTCTTCTTTTATTCGTATTAGTTGTCCGCTCTGTTCCAGTTCCAGTAAACAATCTTCCAGAGATTTATAAAGCATCTGTTTTATTTATGCAAATGTAGAGCAGATAACTGTCAATCTATTTTTTCTGTTAAACTGAAGGCGGATTGCCGGCAGGTTTTTGTTCATCAGTTGTGTTAGCTGATGTAGTATTGGGTGGGTGCTGTTGGCTATTCTGCATATTTTGTTTTTCCCTTAGCTCCCGTTCGGCAATCATTTTCCTGTCGAACCGGTGGCGCATACGAGCATTGAACCAGCCCATAAAAAGTGGTATAAGCAATGTGGCAAGCAGCCATTGATAATTTTTTTCAATAAAACTCACCATTTTGTTCATTGTGCTTTCCTCCTCAGCAAAAATAACTACAGGTATACTTCTTACAGGAAGGTTAACCCTGTTCCCGTCTTTCTCCGTTACCGTAATGGAAAGTGTAAGGTTTTGCTGCCCTGGTGTTAGGGGAGTGAGTTTCCATTGCCACATTAATTTTTTTCTGCGGTCGCTTATTTTTTGTTCGGATGATTCATCACCTATTAGTTCAATATCAAAACCTTTATTGGTAGCACCACTCATATCAAGCAACCTTGCCTTCATGGTTCCTCCAATTTCAATGGAAGTATCCTGTTTAACTGCGTCATCTGCAGCATTAGAACTTTCCAGTACTTCTTCTTTCATATCACCCAATACCTGGTCTTTACCCAAAATCAGTGTAGCGATGTAAGCCTTCTTAATTTTCATGGTGTCATCTGCATGAAATACCAGCAGGTTTTTATACCGCTTTTTTAAACGGGTTACATCATCTTCTGGTTTAATAACGGGCGCCTGGTTATTATCGGCACCGTTAATACCGTTTATACTGGCGGAGCCATCATCATTATTGGTTACAGATGCTGTAAAATCATCTATTATCAGTTTTCCTTTGGGTAATGGAGCTTCTGTTATTTCCTGGTTATCATTTGCACCGCCCGATGTTTCGTTGGAAGATGAGTTACAGGAGCTGAAAACGACAAAAGAGCAAAGACTTAAAAACAGGAGTCGCATGGTAATAGCCGGTTTTATCATTTCAAATATAGGAAATTTGGTTAGTCTGCCATGCTAAAAAAGGGTTGTGTTCTTATACACAAAATATTCCGATTCAGTAAAATACTTCAAATTAAGTATTGCATAACACACACTCATTTTATATATTACACCAAATAACGATTAAACCCTAAATTTTTAGCAATGAAAAAGTACGTTCCGCTCATCTTAGTGGCTGTTGGCTTATTGATGGCTTTTAATAAACCCATCATGGGGCTCATATCACCGGCGCAACTGGATATCCAAATCAGTAAGCCGCCAATAATAATGCCTTCCATTTATAAGGTGTATGCAAATTCTGATGCATTGGATGGCAAATACAGCCTGTTTAAGATGACCATAAAAAATACCAGCAGCTATCCGGCAAAAAATGTGGAAGTACAATATAGTGTGAGCAATTATATTGATCTCACGACTGCTGAAAAAATCCCTCTCATTCAACCGGGCCAAACAGTTGTTGTAAACTGTTATCCCAGTTTCCCGGATAAAATTGTTGAAAAAACCACCGATTCCAAAGAAACAGTAAAGACCATAGTTAAAGGGAGCAATATTAAAACCACTGAGAACAGTTTCAGTATTCCCATGAAAGGCCGCAATGAGTTTATGTATAATTTTTTAAATGCGGACGAAATACGCACTCCGGGAGAATACTTTGACAACATGCCGCTTCTCTCCTGCCTGGTTACACCCAACGACCCTATTATAAAATATATGACACAGCAAATACAGGAAAAGGTGTTAAAGGGTGAAGCCGCATCGGTGGAAAATAAAGAGCAGGAAGGCGTGCGCTTTTTACAGGGTATTTATTATGCCACATTGGCCAGCCATATGGTTTACAGCGGCACCAGCGGTGTTCCGGAAAAAATAAGTGACGTTAATTCAATTGTACAAACCATCCGTTTACCAAGGGAAGTAATTACAGGCAAAACAGGATTATGTATTGAACTTTCCCTGATGTATGCAAGCATTATGGCATCCGCAGGCATGGATCCTGTGATATATCTTATCCCCGGTCATGCTTACCCCGGTTTTAAAATGAACAACAATTATTATGCAATTGAAAGTACAGCCATTGGTGGCGAGGGCCTTGGCAGTATCGGCTCTCCGCAACAGGCATTGGAAGCCGGAATGAAAAACCTGAAACGTGACTGGCCCTATTTAAATGGTGGCGACGACAGGTATAAAGTAGTGGATATAAGAGAAGCTATTAAAAACGGTGCTATTGCAATGGAGCTGAAAGATGATAATTTCTTACGCCAGAAAATTGATGAAATAGCCCGTTCATTCAGTACAACCAACACTGGCATTACGTCAGATGCAAGGCCTGCAACAGGCGGCGGTAATGATGATGGTGGTAACAATGGTGGTGGTAATGATGGCGGTGGAAATGACGGTGGTGGCAATGCTGGAGGCGGTGGAAGCAACATTCCAAGTGGTTATACAGTTTATCAGGGCCCTGTAACTTTTGCATACCCAGCCTCATGGAAGTCAATACCACGTAATGCCAATTCAATGCCGCAATGCAGGTCAATTTTTGCTAACCGCTCAAACAATGCTTATGTGGAAGTTTATAATTTTTCTGGTTACAGCAGCGCAGGGCAGGCAATGCAGGCTATTCAGCAGTTTGTAAGCCAGTTTGGTTATTCACTGCAATACCAGCAATCGGGCCAGGCTAATGGTTATACAGTTTTTAACGGCCAAACACTTGCAGGAAACGGCGCAGGTCTTAACTGGGTTGCGGCTTTTAAATCAACCGGAAATGGCGTTGCAGGCATTGCAGCAGGCGCTTACATAAACACCGGCACCACATACCAGCAAACATTGCTTAAAATCATAAATACATTGCAATAATAAAATCAAACTACTTACACAGATAAATTTTAGCAAAATGAAATTGAAAGCATATATCATAATATCAGCCATTTGTTTACTTTATGCAACAAAGGGCCATACGCAGGAAAAGGGATATAAAGAAACCATGGAAATGACGGCAATGGAAAATGGTGATATCAATGTTAGTTCGAAAATAAAATTCAATGCTTCCACCTGGGAAATGGTTAAACAGCGCCGCAGTATTGAACCCTCCGTTCTTAAAAATGAATTAAAAAAACGCTTTCCGAAATATGTGCTGGAGGGTTTTGATATCAAAAACGATGATATGGAACAAACCACCAACATTAAATTTAAAATACTGGGTTTGCTTAAACTGGATGAAGATGGTAAATGGAAAGCAGAACTGGATACTAAAAATCCGGACATAACAAAAGTTACTGAAACAAAGTATATAATGGTGGATGAAGGCAGTGCACAAACTTCCACAATTATTTTACCATCATCTGCCAGCAATTCTAAAATTGAAAAGGACGCTTTTGGTAAAGCTTCCCTTACTTATACAGCTCCCGTAAGCGGCGGCGGAATGGGCAATATTATAAAATACCTTGGTTTTTTAGTGGCTGCAGGCGGCTTGTTTCTTTTCTTCAAAAACAGGGGGGCATTAAAAACCATAGTGGTAAATAACCCGGCAAATAAAAAAATTAATTATAATACGGTTAAGAATATTGATGATGCTGTAGTTGTAAACCCAACTCCCGGCACACACTCAAGCCCGGAGCATAACCCCGCAGATACAAAGAAAACAACAGAATAAAACCACCAACCGCCTGCTTACAATATGAATAATGAAAGGAGTAAAAAAGTAATTCACTACAGAGACTTATTTGTGGGTGATTTCTGGAGGTATTTTGTAAGAGCCACCTGGCTCTTTTTTCCGGCAATATTATTTCTTGTTTTTGCATACTTGTGTTTTTGGCAATTGAGCCAGGGTAAGGATATAATGATAATTGCCCTGGAAAACCGAAAAGTATTTGGGTTGTTTTTAATAGCACTGATATTTTGGATGGTTACAACTTGGTACACCACACGTATGGTGGCCAAGGCAAAAGAGCTGCAGGAAACCAACAACCATTTAATGTGGCAGGTACTGCGGATTCAGGGGCCACGGATATTGGCGTTTACCTGCATTACAGTAATAATACTTGCCTTTTTCCAGCTTCCTTATCCTGATACACCGCATCTTTCATCAAAGGTTTGCTATATACTTTTTTTCTTAAGTTTTAGCTGGTATTTTCTTGTTTATCAAATCTGTAACCGCCTTTTAAAAAAAACAAGCACTTCAGTTGAAGCACAATTGCGTTTTTGGCAAAAAGTGCGTTTTACCAACTATGCAATTGTTGCAATATTTTCTCTGGCGGTTATATTATCAAAATGGATTTGGGGCCTGATTATTTTATTGCTTCTTTACCAGGTGGCATTTGTGATTTTTGTTTTAATCCGTCGCAATATTATTGATGCCAAAGGAGAGTATTCATCAACCAACGCAGAAAACTATCAATTTAATAATAAGGAGGTAAGAGTTTGGAAAAAATTATTACGGCTGGTAACAGACAATGAAGACAAACGGTACTTTCAGGCTTTTACAGTAATAGGCATTGTGGGTACAGCTGTTTACAGCGCCAGTATTCTTTCTGTAAAATTTTCAACCTGGATGGGACCTTTCCCTTTTATCTTTCTTGCCTTTGGAATATTGCTGGCCATTGGTAATATCATTACCATTATTTCAATCATTGTAAGGTTTAACATGCACCTGCTGTTACTTACGCTTTCGTTTATAATTGGATACTTTATTGAACCGCACTATACAAGGCTTATTAAAAACGAAACAGGGTTTAAGTTTGAAAACAGGCAAACAGTAAGAGAGTATTTTTATAACTGGGTAAATTCGCCCTACATACAACAACAACTGGCAGATACCAGTATTAAAAAAGTACCTGTTTATTTTGTAATGGCCAACGGCGGCGCTTCCAGGTCAGGTTTTTGGACCTCATCTGTACTTTCTAAATTTGAAGATGAAACCAATGGGGCATTTTCAAAACACCTTTTTTGCCTTAGCGGAGCTTCTGGCGGCAGCGTAGGTAATGCTACTTTTTTTTCGGTGCTGCGTGCAAAAGAAAATTTGTTTAAAACGATACTTACAGCCAATCCATGCAGGCAGGCCAGTGCAGGTTTTCTTAAATCAGACTTTCTGACTTATACGCTGGCACGCACGCTGGGGCCTGATGTATTCCGGAATTTGATTACACTTTATAATGTGAATGACCGGGCTTCAGCCCTTTCGCTTTCAATAGAAAAAGCAGCCGGAGAAAAAAATTTTTTGTATGACAGTCTTGGCATACCATTTTCAAAAATTATTACACAAAAAAACACCCCATACCAGTTACCGGTAATCTGTATTAACACCACACGCATGCAGGATGGCAGGCCGTGTAGATGTGCTGAGCCTGTTAAAACCGGATGAAGATATGAAACTGAGCACAGGTGTGGTACTTGGAGCAAGCTTTCCTTATTTAAGCCCTGCCGGACGCATTGATTATAAAAAATGTGATACCTGTACGGCTGAAGCCAACTATTTTGTTGACGGGGGATATTTTGACAATTCGGGTGCCGGTGTGGTACTGGAAATGATTATTAACCTGCAGAAAATTATTTCTTCAGACACATTAATCAAAAACAAATCGAAACTTGAATTTAATATTATTCATATTACCAATGACAACGTAGAAGACCTGCAGTTGCAGGCGGTAAACCCTTTAATGAATGACCTTGCGTCGCCTTTTAAAACATTGCTGGGTGCATATGATACGCAAACTTCTGTAAACGATTTAAGGCTTAGAAATTTTATTGCAGACTTATATCACGATAACAGGCATTACAATAAGATTTCATTGTATGCAAAAAATGATTCCATGAATTACTCAATGAACTGGGTAATTTCTAAATATACTTTGAACGCTATTACAAAACGGCTGGAGTCGCATCCGGAGTTAAATGAAATGATTACCAGTTTTAAAAATATGGTTCATTAAATCAGTTAGCAACGGCTGCTGTTTGCATGGCTTTATCCTTTGCACCAGGCAGGGTAACGGGTTTAATAATTCCTTTACTAAGGCCAAGCGCAAGTAAATCGGTCAGCCTTCCAATACATTTAGTGGCTTTATTCAGCTTTTCAGTAACTTTTTGCAGGTGCACCGTATTTTGCTCCAATTGGGTACAAATAACAGCCAGTTCATTTGTTTTAATTTTCAGGTTAGCCAGTATTGAAGCATCCAGCGAACGGGTGAGTTCGTTCTGCAAAAGATTTATATTAAATATCGCTTTAGATTTTTGATTACGTTCAGCAGTGCTTAATTGCGATGCCGGCACTTCGGTCATTTCAGTTTTTGCATCGTCTAAAAGTGATATTGCATTATACGTGGAATCGATCTGCATCATCAGCATTTGCCTTCGTTCAGCTTTTACTTCTTCGTCTGTGCCTGTGCGTTTGTTAAGTGCTCCTGCATTATCACCAGGTTGTACATTATGTGCTACAGAGTCAAACACCACATCATTTTTTGCTGTTTCCTTGTCAGCATTGTTTTGGCAGGATACAACTATCACAACCATTAATGGGAAAAAAAGATTTTTTTTGTTTTTAGACATGGCTCAGTTTTTTCAGTATGTAATTTTCAAAAGCCTTTCCCTGGCCTCACCAAATTTGTTAATTGTATTTAGCAGAGAAGCATAGTTGTTTTCCAGTTGAAGTATTTCTGCCGGTATTGCAGCAGAGGGGTTACTAATGCTTACATATTCTTCCAGCACACCGTATGAATTTTTAAGGCTTTGAATACATTGTTTTAACTGAGCCACCAGTAAGCCAAGCTCCTTTAACTGTATTTGCCAGTTAAGGTAAACCGGTAAATAATATTTATAGTAGTTGTAAGGATTATTACCCTGCTTTGTTTCGTATGCATTAATATTATTTAAAAAATCCTTGTAGTTCTCATCTATAAACCGGGGTAATGAAGCAAGTTCTTTTTCAATTTTTGGCAAATCGGTATTCAGAAAGTCATCACAAATACCTTCAAACGGGCTTCGTGCCGTGGTAATAGCTTCTTTCAGGTATTTTTTTTGAAGCGACTTTATTTTTGCAGAGCCTAATTCCTTTATAATATTTGCCGCCACGCTTCCTACTGATGATGGTATCCGGGTAGCGGGTGGATTACGCTTTCCGCATGATGCGTTATAAGTGGTTACGAGCCCGTCAAATGATGACTGCCATTCTGATTTATTCTTGGTGAAGTTTTTTAAGTATGATTCGCTGGTGAGGCAACGTACCAGCTCTGCATACCGGCTTATAATTGTATAAGCATAAGCAAATGAATCCACCATATCCAAAAAAAGAAGCTTGTCTTTTAAATCAGACTGTATGGCTGTAATACTTTCTCTTGCTTTATCATTCGTTGCAATTACACCACTTAGTTGCAACGTTTGTGTTTGCGAACGCAACTGGTACACCCTGTTATAAACATCAGGCTGAATGTTGGCAACTCCTTTTGTAACGGTTGTGTATTTTTCCACAGCGGTAAGCTGCGATGATTTAAGCCCGGCACATGATATAAGTGTACCTAAGCAAAGGCTGTATAAAACAGATTTTATCAGGGAATGCATTGGATAAAGATAGAAATCCTGTTTAAGATTTCATATACTACAAATATAGTAGGACCAAAATGTTAATATCTGAAGCTTTTAGCGCACATTGGCAGGGCAACCCGTTTTTGTTCTGCCGCCCGCTGCACGCATTCCCTGGTTCCCATTCAGGCGAAACGTAAGTGTAATACCCGTAAAATAATACCAGTCCTTATTTTTTGCGCTGCCCCGCTGCGTTCCGCCGGCAGGATAAGGCTGGCTGTTTGCTTTTAACTCATCTCCCCGAAAAGCCATATCAACAGCCTGTTGCCCCCGGTTAACATAAAGCAATGCCTGGTCTACATAAGTGGTGCTAACATCATCTAAATAATCAGTATTGGTTTTACGAAGGCCTGCTTCAACACCCGCCTGGATATTTTCACTTAAAGAAAATTTAAAACCACCACCAAAAGGAATGGCAAACTGGGAGAGTTTGTATGGCTGACGGTTTTGATAGAATCCCTGCCCTTCGGTGCTTAAAGGTTTTAGATAAACCTTGCGGCCATTAGTATCGCTGGTGTATGGATTAAAATTAAAACGGGAAATACCAGCAAAAATATAAGGCGTTAAACGATATTGATAAGGATTGAGAATATAATACTCCAGGCCCAGGTGAATATCTGTTAAAGGGGAAGTGAAATTAAGATTACGTACAGAATTTCTGGGGTTTTGTTTATCGTCGCCACTCAGCTTACCATAAGTAAAATTTGCCCTTGCATAAAACTTGTCCGTTATTTCATAAGAAAGACCTGCACCAAATGCCGGGTGAGATTGATTTAACGTAAACCGCTTATCCTGCAAATCTCCCTGGTAATTACTAAACCCACCAAAGGCAGTTATATGAATACGCTGTGCTTGTACTAAAAGGCCAAAAAAAAGGATGAGTATTGTTAGTGCTTGCTTTTTCATAAAAAAAGGGATAAACTGATGTTTACCCCTGCTAATATTATACCAAAATGAAAATGTATTATTTTTTAAGATACATTACCTCTTTTACAGTGTTTACAACTTTAGCCACACTGGGTAAATAAGCTGCCACTAAATTAGGTGCATAGTGCATAGGCGCATCAGCAGATGTAACCCTGCGTACAGGAGCATCTAAATAATCAAACCCTTCTTTTTGTATGCGATAAGCAATTTCTGATGATACAGAAGCAAACGGCCACTGTTCTTCAACAATTACCAAACGGTTTGTTTTCTTTACACTTTCTAAAATGGTAAACCAGTCCAGGGGGCGGATAGTTGCCACATCTATAACTTCTGCTTCAATACCATCTTTAGCCAGTTCTTCAGCGGCAGCCAAAGTAACCTTCATCATTTTATTAAAAGAAACCAGTGTTACATCTTTACCTTCACGCTTTACAAAGCATTTGCCAATTGGCAGCAAATACTCTTCTTCAGGCACTTCACCTTTATCACCATAAGCCACTTCGCTTTCCATAAACATCACCGGATCATCATCACGAATGGCACTTTTCATTAAACCTTTCGCTTCGTAAGGCGTTGCCACACTTATAACTTTTAAACCAGGAATGTTTGCATACATCGATTCAAAAGCGGTACTGTGCTGGGCACCTAACTGGCCGGCACTGCCGTTTGGCCCACGAAAAACGATAGGGCAACCAACCTGGCCACCACTCATTGCCAGCATTTTAGAAGCTGTATTTAATATTTGATCTAAAGGTAGTACTGCAAAATTCCATGTCATAAATTCAACAATAGGGCGAAGGCCATTTTGTGCTGCACCAACCGCAATAGCCGCAAAACCCAACTCTGCAATAGGAGTATCAATAATTCTCTTTTCGCCAAATTCATCCAGCATGCCCTGGCTTACTTTATAGGCGCCGTTGTATTCGGCCACTTCTTCACCCATTAATAAAACCCTCTCGTCCCTCCTCATTTCTTCCTGCATGGCTTCTCTTAAAGCCTCACGTAATGCAATTTGACGCATTGTGTTTGTTGATTTAAGTTTATCAGTAATTTATTCCTATTGTAAAGGTGTGCAAATTTATTTCATCAGTGGCAGATGAACAAATAGAATTAACCACCAACAGAACAGTAAAGGAAGGTTATGGCATCAGCTCTGCCAGTTTACTGGTGAGCTTTTTGCCAAACAGGTTTTTAGCTATAATCCTGCCTTCTTTATCCAGCAGCATGTTACTGGGAATTGCTTTTATATAAAACTGGTCAGATGTAGCATTCCCCCATCCTTGCAAGTCGCTCACCTGTTTCCAAACCAGCTTATCATCTACAATAGCTTTTGCCCATTTGGCTTTTGCCTTATCATAAGAAACGCCAAAAATCTCAAAGCCTTTGTCTTTAAATGCACCATAAGCTTTTACAATATTGGGGTTTTCTTTACGGCAGGGGCCACACCAGCTTGCCCAAAAATCAACCAGCACATATTTACCCTTCAGAGATGAAAGGCTAAGGTTGTTACCTAATGTATCTTGCTGTGTGATATCCGGAATTAACTGGCCAATGGCTATTGTTTTATAAATGTCCAGCACTTTTTTAACCTCCTGCCCCAGAGAGGATTTTTTAACATCTGCAGAAAGCATATTGTATAGCGGCTCCACGTCTGAAGCTTCCGCATAATACCCGTAATTATCCAGTATAGCCATGGCGCTGCGTAAAGAAGCCGGATGTTCCTTTACAAAAGCAACAACGTATTTGCGTTTGTTTACAGTAAGGTCGTCTTCCCTTTCGTCCAGGCTGTCCATCCTTGCCTGGTTTTTATTTGCTTTAGCATCATCATACATTTTGTAAAAATTGTCCTCGGCTTCTGTTGCAGGCTTTAAAGCTTCCTTCAGTTTTTTATCATCATCATTAAATACGGAACCTGTAAGTTGAAGTTCTTTCAGTTTATCTCCATCGCCGCTTATTTTCATATTTGCAGGTTCGGCAAAAAACTGAAAATATTCCTGCTTTTTATCTTTCAGTGTTAACACAGCGTAAGAAGGTTTTTGCACAAAGCCTTTAAATGAAAACGAGCCACCTGTAATTACGGATGAATCTTTTTTAGCACCCGCTTCATTATAAACAGTAAGGTAAACCAACCCAGTATTTACTTTATTAAACTTTCCTTTAACACTAAAAGCCGAATCTTGTTTTTGGGCATAAGAAGCAGATAGCATAATAAAGCCTGTTACGGCCAGCACTAGTTTCTTCATGACTGAACTTTTTTATTTATTTGATGCAAAGTAAGCTTATAAGAATCGGAAAACCTTAACAATTTTCAATAACCATTGCTGATGCGCCACCGCCGCCGTTACAAATACCGGCGGCGCCATATTTTGCATTATTTTGCTTTAAAACATTTATGAGTGTAACAATAATCCTGGCACCGCTGCAACCTAAGGGATGGCCCAAACTAACTGCACCTCCGTTTACGTTAACATTTGCAGGGTCTAACTTCATGCGGCGGCTGTTTTCAATACCTACTACAGAAAAAGCTTCGTTCAGTTCCCAGAAATGAATGTCTTCCATCTTTAAACCTGCTTTAGCAACGGCTTTTGGCACAGCTAATGACGGGGTTGTGGTAAACCATTCCGGTGCTTGTTCAGCATCGGCATAGCTTTTAATTTTTGCAATTGGTTTTAAGCCTAATTCTTCGGCTTTTTCTTTACTCATTAAAACTAATGCAGCAGCACCATCATTCATTGTGCTGGCATTAGCAGCAGTAACAGTACCATCTTTTATAAATGCTCCTTTCAACTCAGGTATTTTATCAAACTTAACATTAAAAGGTTCTTCGTCTTTTGCAAATAAAACAGGGTCGCCTTTTTTTTGTGGAATGGGCACCGGCACAATTTCATTTTCAAATTTGCCGCTATTAGCCGCAGCCTGGCTGCGTTTGTAACTTTCAATGGCAAAGGCATCCTGCTCTTCTCTTGTAACATTGCATGTGCTGGCGCACAATTCTGCAGCGTTACCCATTGCCTTTCCATCATATACATCCGTCAATCCATCTTTAGCAAGACCATCAATAAAATTTACGTTGCCATATTTATTGCCCCAGCGCAATTTATCGCTGTAAAAGGGAACGTTACTCATGCTCTCCATACCTCCGGCAACCACAATATCCGCATCACCTAACATAATATTTTGTGCAGCCTGTGCAATGGCTTTCATGCCACTGGCACAAACTTTATTTACTGTGGTGCAATTAACTTCATTGGGCAAACCGGCAAATTTTGCAGCCTGGCGTGCAGGAGCCTGCCCCAAATTAGCTTGTATAACACAACCCATAAGCACATCATTTACCAATTCTGGCTTAATGCCTGCCTTTTCAACAGCGCCTTTAATAGCAATGGCACCTAATTGTGTGGCTGAAAAATCTTTTAAGCTGCCGCCAAAACTGCCCATTGGGGTGCGAACGGCTGATATGATATAAACTTCTTTCATAAAACAATCAATTTAAAAACAAAGGTAGGCGGTTGGTTTTTCATTTTTGTAGATTTGGGAAATCTTAAAACAGCCACATGAAACGTTTGATACTCTTTACCACCTGTTTTGTTTTATTGAGTTTTGTTAAAGCACAAAATAAAACAGCCGACTCTGCCGCTGTTGCTAAAACATTTACTGAGCTTCTGGCTATTTGTAAAAAAGTGGATTGGGCCGACCCCAAAACAACGGAGCTGGGCACTTTTTATAAAGCAGCGCCCTACATTGTTTATCGTGGAGAAGACGCTAAAAGGAAATGGAAAACATTTGCCGATTATACAAAAGAGGAAGATAAAAAAGGGGTAGATGCTGTTTGCCTGCGGATTAATGAAAATGTAAACAGGGATACTGCCTATACTATTACCAAATACTTTACCGAAAAAGAAAGCGAAGGCACCTGGCATGTTTTAATGGTACGTTACACTAAAAAAGGGGCTGCAAAAGAAGCTGCTTTTGCTTTTTTAAAAATTGGCAGCAAGTATGGTTTGGGAGATATTGATTAAACGGTTATTGAACGAAAAACTGATTCTTTACGATGATTAAGATTTTGCTGATGAATCATCATAGATCATAACTATCTTACAAATCTGCGTCCCTGCTTTGAACCACGGCAGGTGCTTTATCTTTTTCTCCAGCACTTCTCCCCTCGCCCGCTTTTTCGTACTTTTGCCATCCAGAAAAAATGAGCATACCGAAAATGGAATTGAGTAAAAATTTTGAACCTGCAGCCGTTGACGCAAAATGGTACCAGCACAGTTTAGATAAAGGATATTTTAACAGCACGCCTGATGGCCGTGAGCCATACACCGTGGTTATTCCGCCGCCGAATGTTACCGGTGTGCTGCACATGGGCCACTGCCTTAATAATACAATACAGGATATATTAGTGCGCCGTGCAAGGATGCAGGGCAAAAATGCCTGCTGGGTGCCGGGCACCGACCATGCAAGTATTGCCACCGAAGCTAAAGTTGTGGCAATGCTGAGAGAAAGAGGCATTGCAAAATCGAGTTTAACGAGAGAGGAATTTTTAAGCTATGCTTGGGAATGGAAAGAAAAATACGGCGGCATTATTTTGCAGCAACTGAAAAAATTAGGCTGCAGCCTGGACTGGAACCGTACATCTTTTACAATGGACGATGATTATTACAAAAGCGTAATAAAAGTTTTTATTGACCTGTATGGCAAAGGATTAATTTATCGTGGCAAACGTATGGTAAACTGGGATCCGGCAAGCCAAACAGCGTTGAGTGATGAAGAGGTTATTTTTAAAGATGTTGATTCAAAGCTTTACTATGTAAGTTATTTATTTGCTGACGGCACGGGGAAGATTACAGTTGCCACTACCAGGCCTGAAACTATTTTAGGTGATGTGGCTATTTGTGTAAATCCGGCTGATGAACGTTATAAAAGTTTTGTTGGCAAGGAAGTGATAGTGCCAATTATTAACCGCCGCATACCTATAATTGCAGATGAATATGTAACTGCTGATTTTGGCACCGGTGCCTTAAAAATTACTCCGGCGCATGATAAGAACGATAATATGCTTGGGCTGAAACACAACCTTAAAGCAATTGACACATTGGATGCAACAGGCAAATTTACCAGTGAAGAATTAATGGAAGATAATCCATCTGAATTGGTATTGAGCTATAACGGTATTGACCGTTTTGTTTTACGCAAAAAAATTGTGGAAGACATTACTGCATTAGGACAAATTGAAAAAATTGAAGATTATAAAGGGCAAGTAGGCACCAGTGAAAGAACCGGCGCTGTTATTGAAAGTAAACTGAGTTTGCAATGGTTTATCGATATGAAAAAATTCATGGAGAAAAATCCACAAACACTGGAAGCTGTAATGAGTGATGAAATTACTTTTCATCCTGCAAAACTGAAGAACACTTATAAATACTGGCTGGAGAATATTAAAGACTGGTGCATCAGCCGCCAGTTGTGGTGGGGACAACAAATACCGGCGTGGTATGATGCTGAAGGAAACTTTGAAGTTGCTGCCACTAAAGAAGAAGCTTTTGATCAATTCAAAAGTAAAAATTCAAAAATAAAAATTGAAGAGATAAAGCAGGATGAAGATGTTTTGGACACATGGTTTTCATCATGGTTGTGGCCAATGGAAGTTTTTAAAGGCATCAGCAATCCAGGCAATAAAGATGTGGAGTATTACTACCCAACCACTACACTGGTAACTGGTCAGGATATTATTTTCTTTTGGGTGGCACGTATGATAATGGCGGGTTATGAATATAAACAGGTAAAACCATTTAAAGATGTTTATTTCACCGGCATGGTAAGGGATAAACAGGGAAGAAAAATGAGTAAGCAATTGGGCAACTCTCCTGACCTGCTGGGATTAATTGATCAGTACGGTGCGGATGCGGTACGTTTTGGAATTATGATCGCTTCGCCTGCAGGTAACGATTTATTGTTTGATGAAAGCAGTTTAGAGCAAGGCCGAAACTTTAATAACAAATTGTGGAATGCACTGAAGCTGGTGAAGATGTGGGAAGGAAGGCAAGAAATGAACAATGAACAGGTAACAAATAACAATTTTGCTATTACCTGGTTTGAAAACCGCTTAAATGAAGTAAAGGCTGAAGTAAATGAACTGATGCAGCAGTTTCGTTTAAGCGAAGCGTTGAAAGTTATTTACAGTTTAATATGGGATGACTTTTGCAGTTGGTATCTAGAATGGGTAAAGCCAGGATTTGAACAGCCGATTGAAACAGCGGTTTACAAAAAAACAATTACACTATTTACAGAGCTGATGCAGTTGCTGCATCCTTACATGCCGTTTGTTACAGAAGAAATTTATCATTTGCTGGAAGAGAGAACAGATGATTTGTGTGTGAAGCAATACACATCAGCAGGTGTTACTGACAAATCAATATTACAACAGGGCACTTTATTAAAAGCCGTTATAACCGGTTTACGTGACACAAGGAATAAAAACCAGATAAAGCCAAAAGAACAAATTCAGTTGCACATTCAAACGACCGATAAATCTAATTATCAGGATATAGAAAATATTTTAGCAAAACAGGTGAACGCTAAAACTATTGCTTATACAAATGATTCTGTTAGCAGCACCATTGCCACAGCAATTGAAAAAGATAATTTCTACATCGAAACAGAGCAGCCGCTTAACACAGGCAATCAAAAAGAAAGCCTGTTAAAAGATTTAGAACACCAAAAAGGTTTTTTGCAGTCAGTAGATAAAAAATTAAGCAATGAAAAGTTTGTTGCCAATGCCAAGCCAGAAGTATTAGCATTGGAACAAAAGAAAAAATCGGATGCACTGAGCAGGATTAAGGCAATTGAAGAGAGTTTAGCAGCCCTGTAGTTGAAAAAGTTGATATGGTAACAGAGTTGATAAAACAGTACAGAACTCCGTCAACATTTTCAAATTCATTAACTCAATCAACTTTATTACAATTAACAATACGTTAAAACCTGCCAGTATGTACTTTTAAGACAGTAAATTCGTTTAACAAAAAAACAGCCGATGCATTTAAAATACACTGTTGTTTGCTCTCTTTTGCTTGCTTTTGCAAGTGCGGGTATTGGCCAAACCAAACCTGTAAAACCTGTTACACAATCACAGGTGCAAAAGTTCAAGCCACCAAAATTATATACCAGCCTTGGCACAAAAAAAGACAGCCTCATTACTGTTTCGGTTGATGAAGCTGTTTCTTTAATTAACCAGCCGCTGGCTGTTACTGATGATAAAAAAGCTGTTTATTCAATTTCATCTTATCAATGCCTGTATAAACGCAAAGGGGTTACTGAAGATGAAGAAACAGGCAAAGTGTCCCCCATTACAAGTACAGTAGTGCAGCGCTTTACCAGCACTCCACTTTCTGAAATTTGGCGCAAAACAATTAGTGAGCAATTAAGAAGCGGCGAAGAAATATCATTTTTTGATATTGTTGTTAAAGATGCTCAAAACCGCCTGATGTTTGCACCCTCCTTAAAAATTACAGTTAAGTAATGCTTACTGTCCGCAAGGCATCCATTGAAGATATTCCGCTTATACGTGAGCTTACTTTTAAAGTTTGGCCGCAAACTTATGCACAGTTGCTTACGCAGGAGCAAATTGATTACATGCTAAAACTGATGTACAGCGAAGCATCATTACAAAAACAAATAGAAGCCGACGGCATTACATTCATTATTATTAATGATGAACACACTCCCGTTGCTTTTGCTGCTTACAACGAAGTGAAACCCCAATTATGGAAGCTTCATAAAATTTATATACTCCAATCACAGCAGGGAAAAGGAACCGGCCGGTTTATTATTGATTATATTATTGCAGAAATAAAAGCACTTAATGCAACCGCATTACAATTGCAGGTAAAAAGAGATAATCCTGCCCAATATTTTTATAAAAAACTGGGTTTCGAAATTATTGAAACTGCCGATTTTGATATTGGCAATGGTTATTTTATGAAAGATTATATTATGGAACTGGCAATAACCTGATTCCATCCACTGCTGCAAACTTACCAGCTACATAATTACAGTTGCCAGCTACGCAACCGCTAAAATCGGGCTTTAAACGGCGTATAGTTTTACAGAAAATTATACGTTATGAAAAAGATATTCTTCCTGTTTACACTCAGCCTGTGGGGTTCGCTTTTTTTAACAGCGCAAAACACCACACCCTCACTTCCCGCCACAATATCTTTTGAGCGCCAGGTGATACAACAAAGCAATACAGAGGATGGCATTGCAACCAACACGTATTACTTTACCATTAACGGCGATTATGCATTGATAAAAAGAGAGGCCCCCGGAGAAGATATGGCGACCCTGCTATACACAAAAGACGGGCAAACATGCATGATAGATGAAAAAAACAAGACCATTACCATTATGACCATGCCCAAACTCGTAGCTGAAGGAGCAGAAATGGGAAAAGCAATAGCTGAAAAAATAAAAAATAAACCAATACAAAAGGATACAGAAGAAAAGATGACTATAACAAAAACAGGTAAAACAAAAACCATTTGCGGCTATACAGCCTATGAATATGAAATTAAAGCTGAAGGAGGCAGTTCAAGCTGGTGGTATGCCCAGGTGGATTTTAACCCTGTGAAAATATATACCATGGGAGCCGGCAACAGTGTTACAGCCGCTAAATTAAAAGATAACGATGCGCTTAAAAACAATCCAGCCGCCATACCGGTATTGAACAAAAATTATTTATGGGCAGAAGCTGGGGCCGGAGGCAAAAAAGGTATGGAAACAAAAAGCATCAGTAAAACAAGCTTTAGTTTTTCAACAGAAGGATACACCATAAAAAACTTAGTCAACAAAGGTTTAAAAGATGTAATAAAAGCGAGGCTTAAAAATTAAAATAACAATCATAAAAAATCATTGCAATGAAAACATCCAAAAGTATTTTCTTATACACAACAGCACTGATGGTAACTGTTATTACTTTTTCCTGTAAAAAACACAAAGATGCTGCACCACAAACATTAACAGTAAGCACATTGGCAGGTAGTGGCATAAATGGCGATGCCGATGGAAGCGGAGCAACAGCACAATTTACTACAGTAATTGGGATGACTTCCGATGCTCAGGGTAACATTTATGTAACATCTGGCCAGGCTATAAAAAAAATTACACCTTCCGGGCAAGTTTCTACACTGGCAGGTATATATAACCAAAACGGTTTTGTAAATGGAGCAGGTTCGCAGGCCAGGTTTAGCAATCCTTCAGGTTTAGCCATTGATGCTGCGGGAAATGTTATTGTAGCAGATGCTTCTAACAACTGTATTCGTAAAATAACCGCTTCCGGAGTGGTAAGTACGGTAGCAGGGGATGGCAATACAGGAAATACCAACGGCAATGGCATTGCTGCAAGATTCAACACTCCTTATGATGTAGCATTGGATGCATCAGGAAATATATTCGTGGCAGACCTGCTTAATAACAGGATAAGGAAAATTGACGCTGGGGGAAATGTTTCCACATATGCAGGAAGTGCCGGGGGCTTTGCCGATGGCAGTGTAAGTAGTGCATTGTTCAACGGGCCCTATGGTTTGGCAACAGATAAACAGGGCAATGTATATGTGTCAGACCGCTACAACAAACGTATAAGAAAAATAGCCATCACAGGAACGGTTACAACTATTGCCGGGAACGACAATATCGGCCTCATTAACGGACCGGCAGCAAGTGCTACATTCTCTCCCAGCATTATGGGTGTGAAAGTAGCTGATAACGGAGATATCTATGTTGCAGACAGAGACAATTACTGCATTCGTAAAATTTCGGGTGGCGAAGTTTCTACCTATGCCGGAAGTGGCATATCTGGTTTTGCTGATGGCAATCCTTCTACTGCACAGTTTAAATATCCATGGGGGTTAGCTATTTACGGCAATACACTTTATGTAGCCGATGCATTGAATTACCGTATACGCAAAGTAGCCTTTCAATAACTAAAACTTAAAAGATCCAGTTATGAAAAAAATAATCTTATTGCTCCTGGCGGCATTTGCAACAGCACCAGCAATGTTTGCACAAAATTTTATTCTGCATATTAAAAACAATGCCCACATAGATCTTATGTATGGCAACGATATACAGCATGGAATGGGCACATTGCCTCCCGGCCAGATTGGTAAAGATCAAACACTCGATCTCTATTTTAATCCAGGTATATTAACAGGAGTTGAGGGGTACCTGCATATTTTCCCTCTGGGACAACCGAATCAAAAGGCAGACATTTATTATGATAATCCTTTGATCGGTACAGGCACTTACAGCGTTTGGTCATCCCAGGTGCTAACCTGCAAACCAGTAAAATGGGCAATATTATCAAACAAAGGAGCGGATTGCGAACTTACGGTTGAAATATCTAATCCCGGTTCATCCTTTGGAAAAGCAATTCCCATATCGCTTAATAACAATGGCGTTATTAAAGGATCTTTACTGTGGGATAAAAACAATATTGCAGCTCCAGAAACTACTCCATTTGGCAATGCCTTTATCTTTAAGGTAACAGCCCCTACACAATTTGTTGAAAGCAACGGGCCATTTACTTTGGAAAAAGCAGGCACTTATAATGGAAAACAGGGTTACTTCCAGGCAAATAAAGAAACCGGTACGGTAACATATGAAACCGTTCAATCCTTTAACCCAAATTTTATTGAAATAAGGTATACAATAACGGGTGTACCAACCGATGTTCCTGTGGAAATGGACATTACTGCAGATTTACAAAAAACAAAATGGATTGCAGGCCCGCAAAAAACCAGGCCTGGTGAAGATTATGTTTTTGTTGTAGGCACATTCCCTGAAGTGAATAAATCCAATATTACAATTAACAACGGCCTTACACAATTAAACGGGGTCGATTTTTCCTGCGACGGAGACTGGATGAAAATGGATGCTGATGGAAAAATTATTGGTGGGGGGACAATGGTAAACAAAATTGCAGCAAGGAAGTCAGGCACTGTTTTACCCAACAGCATGTTAACATCTGCCACTGTTACAAAAACAAGTGCCGCTGGCAGTTCCATGATGCAGGCAAAAAACGCTTCGCAAAATAACCAATCGCCTGTGCAGGCAAAGCAGGTGAAGGGTGCAGTGCAAAAAGTAAGGATAAAACAATAATGCATCAATCAGTGCATGGTAATCGGGATATTACTGATTGCCTGCAGCATATTACTCTTTAGCATTTCCGCATGACCCTTTGCCAAATTATTTTTATCTTATACCTGCAATCAGTAAATGCGGAAACGAATTAAATCATGATGCTTACACGTTTCATCAAAATATCATTACGCCTCATCACGATGCTGCTGATGACAACCGTTTCTTCCGCAGCGCAACAAAATAAAACCGGTTACCCGCTGCCACCTGCATACTTTCAATTAAATACAGATACAGCCAGGATGCGTTTTCTTTACCAGGCTATTTCCGATTCTTTAGACGAAGGACAGCTAAGCCCTGTTTTTGACTGGGCCACAACAGGTCTGGCATTGGCCATGAAGAACAACGTTGATACAATGAAAGGCATTTTCTATTTTGACATTGCCAAAGCATACACCTACTTTTTCGATAAGTATGACAGCGCCATTGTTTATTATAAAAAAGTGCCGGCATATTTCCCGGACCGGAACAGGAAGTACAATGTCTTTTCCATCAGGGAAATTATGGAGCGCTATGCAGACCTGGGGAACAAAGATTCATCCTTTGCGTACCTGGATACACTGAAAGCATATATTGATACAATGGCAGATAACTATCCACGCAAAACCAGCCTGGCCCAAAACATTGCCACAACCTATCAATGGTTCGGCATGTATAAAGCCGCTGTTCGTTATTATGCTGTTGCCATTAAAGGAACCCGGCTCAATAAAAATTACAGGGGGCTGGGTCTTGCATTGGCTAACCTGGGAGAGTTGTACAATGAAATGGAAGATAACAGCAAAGCCATTCAATACAGCAAAGAAGCCCTGCAATATCTTGCCGATGTAAATATGCCTTATATGCAGACCGCCGCAAATATTGCTGATTATTATGTTGACAACAACCAATTAGACTCTGCAAAAAAATACCTGGCCATATCTGCCACGGTTGTTGAAAAACTGAACAACGAACAACAGCGTATTTTCAATAACAGCATAGACGCAAGGATACTGATTGCCAAAAGAAACTTTAAGGCTGCAGGCGAATTGCTGAATAAAAATATGAACACGGAGCAGCTAAGCGAAAATAAATTCAGCCAGTGCAAAACACTGGCAGTATATGCTACTTTAGATACCAGTGTTCAACATTACGATTTGGCAAAACAGCACCTGGCAAGCCTGCTGGATATTTCCCGGAAAAATGAATTCAGGAAATTTACTCTCCTGGCATTGCAAAATCTGGCGAAGGCATATTTTACCACAGCCAGTTACAAAGAAGCATTTGGTTACCAGGATCAATATATGCGGTTGAAGGATTCGGTTATGACCGATAAAGCAAAAACAGATCTCAACGACCTGGAGATAAGTTATAAGACATTGGAGAAAGAACAGGAAATTAAAATACTAAAAAAAGACAATGACATCAAAAACCTGCAGCTGAAAGAAAGCAGCCGTTTAAAGATCATTTATATTTTATTAATTGTTTTTCTAGCTGCCGTATTTGCAATGATTTATTACCAGCGCAACCGCCGCAATAAAATTGAAACAGAAAAAATAAAAGCAGAACTGCAGACACAGATACTCCGCTCACAAATGAATCCGCACTTTATTTTTAATTGCCTTAACAGCATTGAAAATTTCATTATGCAGAATGATAAACGTCAGGCTTCTGATTATCTCAATAAATTTTCTCAGTTAATACGAAGCATCCTCGACAGCAGCCGAAACGAAGTGGTGCCCATTACAAAAGACATGGAGGCACTGAAACTGTATGTAGAGCTGGAGCAGCTCCGTTTCAACAACAAATTCACATTTAACCTGTTTCTTGATCCGGCACTGGCTGGGGGAGATTATCTTGTACCCTCACTGCTGGTACAACCTTTTGTAGAAAATGCAATTGTGCACGGCATGGCCCACAGCGAAGAACAAGGGTTAAATCTTATCGTAATGGCATCGTTGGAAGGTGATACCATAAAGTACACGATTCGTGATAATGGCGTTGGGCGTGAAAAAGCAAAAGTGTACAATATGCAAAACAAACCCTATCATGAAAGTGTGGGTTTAAAAATTACTGAAGAACGCATTCACATGTACAACGACCGGGCTGCAGGTAAAGATTTTATAAACATTGTTGATCTTTATGATGAAAACAGCAAACCCGGTGGCACAAAAGTTGAAATAATACTTAAAGCAATTTAAAGTGGAGCAATTAAAAGCAATATTGATAGATGATGAGCTCAGCAGCCTGCAGAACCTGCAGCAAAAATTAACGGAGTTTTGCCCGGATATATTCATCGCCGCCACATCACAAAAACCAGAGGAGGCTCTCTTGCTTATACAACAGCACAAGCCCGATGTAATTTTTTTAGATATTGAAATGCCCCGTATGAATGGATTTCGCATGCTGGACGAACTGGAAGAAATAAATTTCGACATCATCTTTACTACGGCCTATAATCATTATGCCGTAGATGCCATTAGAATAAGCGCCTTCGATTATCTCACCAAACCTGTTGCCATCAGCGAACTGCAAAAAGCAGTGGAGCGCCTGGTAAAACAACGCCAGCTGCAAACAAAAGACAAGCTGAGTGTTTTAAAAAATGCATTGAGCACAGGGAGAAGCCAGGATGAAAAAATTGC
>JBGAHV010000044.1:0-37105 GCA_044225995.1 Ferruginibacter sp.
TACAGCAAACGGGCAATAATTTGTATGAAGCCGTTATAAAAAACTCATCCCGTAGGGCAGACAGTATTGGCTTTGCTGTTATAAAAAACCTGCATTATAATGCTGCTAAAAAAAGATACGAAGGTATTATGTATGCTGTAAGCGACAACCAGGCCTGCTTAGTAAAAGTTATCTGTATAAACAATCAACTGCAGCTAAAACTCCGCCGTATGTTTTTATTTGATGCGGTGCTTCAATGGAACAGGGCAGGAGATGAAGCAACTGCTTCTTCAAAATAGTTTTCAGGTTTCTTTAACAAGCTTCATAATAATTTTATGGAAATACTTCCGTTAGGCATCAAAGCCCGGTAAAACTCCATACAATTTTTTATGAAACTCATTTTTACAGCATTGCTGTTTTGCGTCAGCCTGTCTGCACTGGCGTATTTTTTTTGGTACAAACCAAAGTTTAATAAACACACCCCGGTTAAAACATTTGCTGCAAAAAAAGATGAAACCAGCAAAGCTGTTGTGGAAAGGCAGCTGGCGCATGCGGCTGCTATTCTCAATTATGCAAAAAAGCATAACTGCAATACACAATATTGTTTTTTGGTGGATATGAAAGTGCATTCGGGCAGTAACCGCTTTTTTGTTTACAATCTTGATAAAGATTCTGTAGAGATTGAAGGGCTTGTAACACACGGCAGCGGCAAAACAAACAGCAGTGATATACAGTTTTCAAATGCAGAAGGGAGCCTTTGTACTTCACTGGGCAAATACAAAATTGGCAGTTCTTATAACGGAAAATTTGGCCTGGCTTATAAACTGTATGGGTTAGATGCATCAAACAGCAATGCCTTTAACCGGTTTGTTGTGCTGCATTCGCATAGCTGTGTGCCCAATGCGGAAACAGCACCGTTCCCCATTTGTGAAAGCTGGGGTTGCCCAACGGTGGCACCCTCATTTCTTACAGCATTAGCAAAATATATCGATAAAGCTGAAAGGCCGATCTTACTAAGTATTTATAATCAATAAGGCTCCCGGTTTTTCCGGAAGCCTTATTTTATTAATAACACCAATAATTCGTATTAATACATCGGAACTTCTATTGCTAACAGCTCGGTATCTTCTGTTGCTGTTACAGTAAAGCTTTCTGCCTCTGAGATACCAACGGCATCTCTCTTTTCTAATGTAACATCATCCACTGTGGCGCTGCCATTAATGTTTACCAAAAACACGCCGTTGTTTGCAAAAGCATTTGTATAGGTTACACTTTTACCTGCTTCTAATTTGGTTAACGAGAATTTTGCATTTTGATTTATCCATAAAGCATTATCTGCTTCAACTGGCGAAACCACTGTTTGCCATTTGTTTATTCTTTCATTTACATCAAATGTCCGTTGGTCATATCGTGGGGTTATGTTGCGTTCTTTAGGGAACACCCATATTTGAAATAATGTAACGGGGTCCGTTTGCGAAGCGTTAAACTCTGAGTGTTGCACGCCGCTGCCAGCACTCATAATTTGTACATCACCCGCTTTAATTACACCCTGGCCACCTGTACTGTCCTTATGTTGTAGCGCTCCTGTAAATGGTATGGTTACTATTTCCATGTTATCATGCGGGTGTGTGGGAAAGCCGCCTCCAGCATCTACATAATCATCATTCAATACCCGTAACAAACCAAAGTGTATTCTCTTTGGGTTATAATATTGGCTAAAGCTGAAATAATAATTTGGTTTCAACCAGCCATAATCAGCACTGCCTCTGTCGGCTGCTCTATACAATTTTGTTTTCATGATTTAAAATTTAATGTTTAAACATCAAATAAAATGCCATAAATATAATCTGCCATTTTGCCTTACTGAGTGTAATAAAAATCCCCTCGTTGGGAGGGGATTAAAATCAGTTCCATTGTGTGGGGTTGTCGTTGGGCAACATCCCTACAATATCTTCTTCCCGGTTTTCATTCCATTCCACAATAAAATTGTTGCGGCCTTCGCCAATTAATAATGTAATGTAGCGTGCCTGCGCCATTTCCAGCATATTTAAAAAAAGGAAGAGCGCATGTATGCGGTTTTCGCATACATCAAATATTTTTTCAAATGAGAGTGTCTTTTCCCTGCTGCATAATTCATGCATGTAAGCACGGCTGCCTTCCATGGTGTAGTTGTACTGTACAACAGTATGCACCGGCTTGTTATTACGCTCCTGCAGTTTGGCTACCACACGCTCAAAAGCCTTCATTAATTTAAACAGGGTTACTGTTTGTATTTCGGTGCCTTCTCCTGTTTCTTCGCCAATGGCAATCAGTTCTTTTTGTAAGTTGCCCCGCTTTACCATCATCATACGCAAGGCTTCCATTTCGGCCATTTTTGCACTGGCTTCTTTAAATTTCTTATACTCAAGAATCTTATCGATCAGTTCCTGTCTTGGGTCAATTTCATTTCCTTCTGCATCCAGTTCTTTCCGGGGAATAAGCATTTTTGCTTTAATACGCATCAGCGTACTCACAAACAAAATAAACTCACTGCTCAGCTCAATATTCAGCTTTTCGGTAGTATGAATAAAGTCTAAAAAGTCGTTGGTGATTTTTGTGATGGGAATATTATAAATATCCAGTTCATCTCTTTCAATAAAGAACAGTAATAAATCAAACGGCCCTTCAAAATCGGCGAGCTTTATCTGGTATGTTTCGTTAGTTGCCATGTAGCTAAATTAAAACCTCCCGCCAATGCGGCGGGTGGGCAAATGTATTAATAAATGTATTAGCAGCCGAAAGGCTTAATCCACATTTAGGCTATAATTTTACAGTAAGGCCGATACCTAAAATTTCCTTCAATTGTGTTTTTTTAATCACATCATCATCATAAACCATATCCACACTTATGTTGGTAGCCAGCCATTTGTTAAACTTCATTGTCAGTAAATTCGTAAAATAAACGTCCACATTTTGCGGATTGCGTTTATAATTACTGAACAGGTCCAGCCTGGAGGTATAAGTGGCCCATTTAGCAAGTGGCTGGGTTAATTTGGCAGTAAGATAGGCGCCCACTTCATTATTTACTTTTTTAAGTGCCGGCACGCCAAATTTATCAACGGTATAAAATGCTGCATCTTTTTTAAACACCCACCGGGTGGTCAATGGTGAAATGAAAACAGAGAATTTGTCATTCGGTCTGTAATCCATACCCAAAGAAAGTAATAGTTTGCCGGGAGCCAGGAAGTTGGAGATTTTTGTATTGGGAGTAGTGTTATAATCAAAACCTTCCAGCATTTGTGTATTAAAATTTACCAGCGCAGCGGCATACCATTTTTTAGCAACCTGGTAGCCATACTTGCTTGTAAAGTCAAAACGGTCGTCTGTTTTTCTAAACCGGCCATAACTGGTGGCATTTTGCATACCCAGCGCAATATCAAAATAATTATCCCAGGTATTTTTGCCTTTGCGGTAGTTAATGCCATAATTTAAAATGCCATTAATACCCAATGTGTTTTGCTCACCCCCTGCAGCCCAGTTGGTCAGGCTGCCCTGGTTGATATTTAAAATAAAAGTGCCTCCTTTTTTCCAACCGTCTTTTTCGGCACTTTTTACTTCTTTGTTAGCTGAGTTTTGCAGGTCTTTTACTGTTGCATCTTGTGCCTGTACAAAAGCAGTAGTACATAAAACTGCTGCCGTAAGGTTTAACATCCGTTTCATAAATAATAGTTTTTAAATAAAAAAGCATTGAATGCCCATAAGACAAACAATGCTCAATAGTAGTTGTATAACTTAAAAATTATTTTTTTAAGGCATCCCTTATTTCCATCAGCAAAGCATCAGTTGAAGAGGGGCCGGCAGGAGCTTCTTCCTGTTTTTTCTTCATACTATTAATGCCTTTAATAATAAGGAACATAACAAAAGCGACAATTATGAAATTAATAATCGCTGATAAAAAATCACCATACTTTACAGTAACTGCCTCTGAAGTCACTTTTCCTGCAGCATCTACAACTTTTTCTTTTAATGTCCAGACATTTTCTTTTAAATCTGCACCACCAATCATACCAATCAGTGGAGCCACGACTCCGTCTGTAAATGATGATACTACTTTGCCGAAAGCACCACCCATTACAAAGGCAACTGCAATGTCCACCAAATTGCCCTTCATGGCAAAGTCCTTGAATTCTTTAATAAATCCCATAGTTGTAAATTTTTAAGTTTTAAAAAATAATTCTCAATTAATCACAAGATGAGGTTAGGAGCGTTAAAAGTATTGTATTGTTAATGTATTTCAAACTTTTGAATGTTTTTTTTGAAAATTTCGGAAAATACTATCTAAAATTTGTTTCTTATTTATTTGGGTAAATACCACACCTTTGCTCCTTAATTTTTTAGACAGTGAACAAAGGACTCTTAAACTGGCTTATTTTCATTGCGCTTTCGGTTATTTGGGGCAGTAGTTTCATTTTGATGAAAGAAGGTTTAGTAAGCCTTTCGCCATACCAGGTAGCTTCGCTGCGGATTGTCTTTTCTGGCCTGGTGTTATTACCAACCGCAATAAAATTTTACAGGCATATTCCTAAAGATAAAGTTGTAATTATTTTTCTCTCTGGTTTATTGGGCAGTTTACTGCCGGCATATTTATTCTGTATAGCTGAAGAAGGAATTGATAGTGCATTGGCCGGTACTTTAAATTCTCTTACTCCAATTTTTGTGATTATTACAGGCGCTCTGTTTTTTAAAAGCAAAACATCTTTTAATAAAATACTGGGAATTGCTGTTTCTTTTACAGGCAGCATTTTGCTGTTGTTAAGTAAGGGGCATTTACAGGAAAATCAAAACCTGTTATACATAAGTTACGTGGTGCTGGCCACCATTTTTTATGGTATTAATGTAAATATGGTTCACAGCCACCTGCATTCCATTGGCTCGCTGCAAATAGCTGCCGTAGCACTTACACTTAATGCAGTACCGGCACTGGTGGTATTATGGTTTACGGGTTATTTTAATTTGCCCCTTGGTGATAAAGGAGTTTTGTTATCGACAAGTGCAGCAGCAGTGCTGGGCATAATGGGGACAGCAGTTGCCTCTGTAATATTCTATATGCTTGTTAAAAGAGCGGGTGCCGTGTTTGCCTCTATGGTTACTTATGGCATACCCGTTGTTGCCATAATTTGGGGGTTAATTTATAAAGAAGATGTGGGTTTAAAACAAGTTTTATGCCTCGCAATTATTTTAGCCGGAGTTTATATTGCTAACCGCAAAAAAGAAGGCTAATTTTTCTTTAATTCCTTTCTTAATTGTGCAGATGTTTTTGAGCTTCCGTCATGGCTCCAGCCCGGAGGCATAAAAATATATTTGAGTTTATTGATAAAGCCTGTTTTGCTGCTGATATCTTTACCAATACTTCGCCACTCGTGAAAAATTATATTTAACGGATGATCCTTTTTGTCTAATGGTTTGGTCAGCCCGTATTTTACTGGTTCCTCCTCAAGTTCATTTTGAAAAGTACCGAACAGTTTATCCCAGATAATAAGGCACATTCCCATATTCTTATCTAAATAAATAACATTGCTTGCATGATGCACCCTGTGATGGCTGGGGCTTACAAAAAAAGCCTCGAACCAGGCGGGCATTTTATTGATGTATTGTGTGTGCACCAATATGCCATACGTTTGAGTAAGCGAATACATGAAAACAATGTCCAGCGGGTGAAAACCCATTAAAGCCAAAGGAATTAAATAGATAAATCGGTAAACAGGCTGCAACACCGATGAACGAAATCCTGTGCTTAAATTAAATTCTTCGGAAGAATGATGTGTAACATGTACGGCCCAAAAAACCCGGCAATAGTGATCAACCCGGTGCTCAAAGTAAAACGCAAGGTCTTCAAATATAAAAAGCAAGAACCAATACAGCCAGGGAGTTTCAATTTTTAACAATTGATGATGATAGCACCACATAAGCACCGAAATATAAAACGCCCAGCGAAGCAATGCATCCAATCCTGCGTTTAACAGCATCAGGTAAACATTCCACAACGTTTCTTTTAGCGAGTAAAATTTTTTTTGTTGCCAGTTGCTTAATAATATTTCGGCTCCTATAATTATAATGTAAAAAGGAACAGAGAGCAACAGAAACCATGTTTCCCTGGCAGTATTCATGCAGAACGTTTAACAGGTAATAAAACTTAAACAGCCATTATTTCTTTTTCTTTGGCAGCAAGATGTTTTTCAACAAGTGCTATATATTTATTAGTCGTATCCTGTATGCCGTCTTCTGCATCTTTTGCCGCGTCTTCACTCAGGCCGTCTTTTTGCAGTTTTTTAATATGCTCAATAGCATCCCTGCGTATGTTGCGTACCGCTACTTTTGCATGCTCGCCTTCGCCATTACATTTTTTAACCAGCTCTTTCCTTCTTTCTTCAGTCAATGGTGGTAAAAACAGGCGTATAGAAGTACCATCATTTTGTGGGTTGATGCCAATATTTGCTGCACCAATAGCACGCTCAATAACAGAAAGCATATTTTTTTCCCAGGGCTGCACAGTAATTGTACGGGCATCCAGCGCCGAAATATTGGCAACCTGGTTAATAGGCGTGGGATTACCATAATATTCTGCCATTATACCATCAAGCATGGCGGGACTTGCTTTACCGGCACGTATTTTAACCAGTTCAGCTTCCAGGTGGTTTATTGCCCTTGTCATTGCACCTTCTGTTTCGCTTACAATTTTATCTAATTCTTCAGCCATAGTAGTATTATTAGTGCCGCAAAGCTATAAAAAAAGCGCCATTGGTAATGGCGCAATATATTTAAATAAAGTAAAAAGATTAATCAGCTTCCACTACTTCCTGTGCCAGCGTAAATACTTTATGCGGTTTTAAAATTGAAGTATTGCCGGAAACACTGTTTTTGGGAGATGTTTGCTTTTTGGGCCTGCTGTAATACACAAAACCAATAAATGCAAATGCACCACAGAACAAAATGCCCAATACAGTAGTTGTACCCAGGTGACGTAAAAAATAAGCAGCAGCAATAAATGCAATATTAACTCCTACGCAGGTAAAAGTTATTTTACGATGGTTAAAG
Source organism: Ferruginibacter sp. (assembly GCA_044225995.1). Classification (GTDB taxonomy): domain Bacteria; phylum Bacteroidota; class Bacteroidia; order Chitinophagales; family Chitinophagaceae; genus Ferruginibacter. The sequence goes on from JBGAHV010000044.1 coordinate 7,054, forward strand.
CCAATATCAAGCAAGAAATGATGTACATGAGTTCTGTCCGGGCTAAAGGGGGAGCGGCGGTCCAGTATGCGTAAAGTAAATACCCGCAACGTATCAAACAGTGGTATCATTAGTACAGCAAAACCTATGGCAGGGGCGGCTTCTATCGGTACAGTAACAGCAGGATTGCCCGCTACATTAATAAACTTAATTACGAGTATGGAATTGATAAGGCCCAGCAATAAGGAACCTGTATCACCCATAAATATTTTTGCAGGGGAATAATTGTAAATCAAAAAACCAATGGTGCTTCCGGCAAGTGCATAAGCCATTACTGCATATGTAAGCTGGCCGGCAAAATAGAAATAAGTGCCAAAAACTAACGTCGTTAATACACCAAGGCTACCTGCCAGTCCATCCACTCCATCAATTAAATTAAAAGAATTGGTAATTACAATAATTGTAAAAATGGTAAATACAATACTGGCAATCCTTGGAATTTCATAGATCCCTAAAAATCCATGCATATTGTTTAACTGTATACCGCCGAATTTTATAATAATACCGGCTGCCAGCAACTGGCCAATAAATTTTTTACTTGCTGATAAAATAAGGATGTCGTCTTTAAGTCCTAAAAAGAAAATTACAATAGCGGCCGCTGCAAAATACTGTAACTCATTTGTAAAACTGGATGGTACCCCCATTAAAGTGGCTATAATAAACCCGGCAAAAATACCTACGCCGCCAAGAGTTGGGATGACTGTTTTGTGAACCTTTCTTTCATCTGGTTCGTCGAACAATTTTTTGCTTTTAGTAATTTGAATTATAACTGGGATTGCAAAAAACGTGATGAGGAACGCAAGCGCCGCACTTAGTAAAATATTATCCATTCAGTTTACTTTACAGGGTAATTGATAACGATAACCTTGATTCTGTTGCAAAAGTATTAAATATGTTTTAAGCAAACCTAATATTTAGGGTAAAATACTTAATAACATTTTCACATTTAGAGCCTTTGAATAATTAAAAGGTTGCCTGTGAAGTATATTAATTTTGGTTCAGTTTCAAGGAACTCATGTGTGTTGTAAAATAACGACTGAATTATAAACTTATTATTAACTAATGAGTAAATAGCAGTTTTTTTTAGTTTTCCAGTAAATCTTTTTAAAGTAGGTTTGCAGCGATTTTTTGGAAAGATTAACCGCAAATATTACTAAAATGAGTACTGAAGAACTTAAATCAACTGCTTCGCAGGTAAGAAGGGATATTGTACGTATGGTGCATGGGGTTCAAAGCGGGCACCCGGGCGGGTCCCTTGGTTGTGCTGATTTTTTAACTGCGTTGTATTTTAAAATAATGAAACGCAACCCGGGCTTTAGCATGGATGGAGTAGGTGAGGATCTTTTTTTCCTGAGTAATGGGCATATTTCACCTGTATTTTACAGCGTTTTGGCCCGTTGTGGTTATTTCCCTGTTAACGAGCTGGCTACTTTCCGAAAAATTAATTCAAGGCTGCAAGGCCACCCCACCACACATGAACATTTGCCTGGTGTTCGTATGGCAAGTGGCTCACTTGGGCAGGGTATGAGTGTTGCTATTGGTGCTGCATTAAGTAAAAAGCTTAATAACGATAATTCAATTGTGTATTCTTTACATGGAGATGGTGAACTGGATGAAGGGCAAAACTGGGAGGCTATTATGTTTGCCGCGGCAAAAGGGGTTGATAACCTTATTTCAACAATTGACTATAATGGTCAGCAAATTGACGGCTCTACTAAAAAAGTAATGGACCTGGGTAACCTGAAAGCAAAATTTGAAGCATTTGGCTGGCAGGTAATGGAAATGGATGGAAATGATATGGATGCTGTGGTGGCAGGGCTTGAAAATGCAAAAACTCTTACCGGCAAAGGAAAGCCAGTTGTCATTTTAATGAAAACAGGAATGGGTAAAGGAGTTGATTTTATGGAAGGCAGCCATGAATGGCATGGCATTGCACCCAACGATGAACAATTGCAAAAAGCATTGGCACAACTGCCGGAAACGCTGGGGGATTATTAAGGAAACAGTATTGAGAAGCCCCTGTTTTACGGGGCTTTTATTTTAATTCAAATGCCTGCCCGCTTGCTTTTTTTGCAGGCAACCATGCCGCAATAAATGCAATGATTCCTGCAGTTGCAGCTACTAATAAAAAATCGGCCGCCAGTAATTTAACAGGGAAGTAATCAATTAAAAAACTGCCACCGCCAATTTTAACCAGCTTAAATTTCATTTGTAAAAAGCACAGTAAAGTTGCAAGCCCGATGCCGCTTAAAGTACCAATAGCCCCAAGCAGCAACCCCTCACTTAAAAATATTTTTTTTATAACTGATGTGTGGGCGCCCATGCTTTGAAGTACACTGATGTCTTTTTGTTTTTCAAGCACCAGCATAGTTAAGGCACTAATCATTGTAAAAGCCGATACAATTAAAATAAGTGTAAGCACGGCATATATTACCCATTTCTCCATGCGCATGGTGTTATACAAGCTCATATTTTGTTCATACAACGTAAGTACATTGTAATTACTGCCTAAAAGTGTGGCAAGTTGTTGCTGTGCTGTTTTTATATCTGTTAGCGGTTTAAGCTTTAATTCTGCAGCACTGTATTCATCTGCAGCCATGCCTGTTTGCCGCTTTACAAAATCAAGGTTGGTAATGGCATATTTATTATCAAAATCCTGCTGAATAAAAAAAACACCTTCGGGTTTTACATTTCCTTCGCTTAGTGATTCAAGCGGGTCATTACTTGTATTATTTTTTTTAGGCAGTATAACTGTAAGTGTTTGTGTTGCCAACGCAGGGTTCATGTTAACAGAGGCAGCATATTGAATACCTGCACCCATCACAAGGCCTGGTTCATCAATAGTGCCTGTATTAAAACTGCCACGACTGGTTTTTTCAGGCACACCACAAACGGTACCATAGTTTTCATCCACTCCTTTTAAAAAAACAACAGTTTGTGCTCCATCAGCATCATTGTTTTGCAACAATGCCTTTTCTTCTGCCTCCAAACAAATGCCGGCGGTAAAGGATTGTTGTTTTATTTGTGCAATTTGCTGTTGTGTAAGCGTAAAGGTTTTTCCTTTTGCAGGTACTACTTTGATGTCTGTATAAAAAGAAGCGTAGAGCGACTTTACCAACCCTTCAAAACCGTTAAATACACTAAGCACCAGCACCTGGCAGCAAGTGGCAAATGCAATTACGCCTGCCGTTACCCACGCAATAATATTAATTGCATTGGCACTTTTTTTTGCTTTAAAATACCGCCAGGCAAAGGTTAAGTACATACGGTTTTAGGTTTACAGTTTATGGTTTGTTGTTGCATAAGAGGTATTAACCACAAACAACAAACAATAAACAACAAACTATTCAGGCTTGTCTTTTTTTATATCCTTAAAAAGCTGTTCCATCTTGTCAACATATTCAAGGGTATCATCAATATAAAAAGTAAGGTTGGGCATGCTGCGTAACTGGTGCCGTACTTTTGCAGTAAGTTCCCGCTTTATTTCCCAGCTGCGGTCTTCAACTTTTTTTAGGGCAGCCTGTGTATCGGCTACTTTAAAAAAACTGAGGTAAATGCGGGCATCAAAAAGATCTGGCGTAATTTTTACCGATGCTATGGAGACCATACCGCCATCTATCATATTCAGCCCAAGGCGTTGAAAAATGCCGCTTAATTCTTCATTTAACAGGCCCGCCACCTGTTTTTGTCGTTTACCTTCTAGCATATTACATTGCTTTAATCGTTGTAAAATTAGTTACTTTGCCGTTTAATTTCAGATTTATTACAGATGAAGAAGTATTCGAGGGTTTTTGGTTATTTAAGGCCGTATAAAGGAAGGATAGTTTTATATTTTACATACACACTGTTAAGTATTATTTTCTCAATTGTATCTATCGGTATGTTAATGCCTTTTTTGCAATTGATATTTGAAAACCCCGATCCTGCCTGTGCCAACTGCAGCTCACTCACAAAAGGAAGCAGTAATCCGGCCATTCAGTACATTAACAATTGGCTGCTAAATTCAATTTCAGTTAAAGGTAAGCTGGCAACCCTGGGTATTATTTGTGTACTCATGCTGAGTTTTATTTTGCTGAAAAACCTTTTCCTCTACCTGAGCTATTACATTTTAAACCCTTTAAAAAATAAAATTGTAAATCATTTAAGAGAAGATTTATACAACAAGATTTTAAAACTGCCCATTGGTTTTTTTACAGAAAAAAGGAAAGGGGATATAATGAGCCGCATGACAAATGATGTGGGAGAAGTGGAGGGCTCGGTGGTAGGCACGCTTGAAGGCTGGATTAGAGACCCGTTGACGATTTTATTTACATTGGGCACTTTGTTTTTTATAAGCCCGCAGTTAACATTGTTTTTGCTGTTATTAATTCCGGTGATGGGGCTTGCCATTGGCCGCATATCAAAATCATTAAAAAAACATTCTCAAAAAGTAGCTGAAAAATATGGCGAAACATTGAGTACAGTCGATGAAACGTTGGGCGGACTAAGAGTGATAAAAGCATTTAATGCAGAAAAACTGCTGAAGAATAAATTTGAGAATGAGAGCAGAGAATTACTTACTGCTAAAAATACCATTGGCTACCGCCGGGATTTAGCATCGCCATTGAGCGAAGTAATGGGCATTATGTTGTTTTGTGCCATACTGGGTTATGGTGGTTATTTGGTATTGAATAAACAAATTGGGCTGGATGGCGCTGCTTTTTTAGGTTACCTCGGTTTGTTTTACATGATTATTAATCCGGCCAAAACATTGTCTACTTCTTTTAGTAATATGCAAAAAGGTGCTGCGGCTATAGACAGAATTGAAGAAGTGCTTCAGGCTCCCGTTGTTGTGGATGAAAACATAAACGGCAAAAAACTGAACGAGTTTGTCAGCAAAATTGAATTTAAAAATGTTGGTTTTAAATATGAGGACGTTGAAATTTTAAAGAACATTAACCTTACTGTTGAAAAGGGAAAAACAGTTGCGCTGGTAGGCAGCAGTGGTGCAGGCAAAAGTACCCTGGCAGATTTGGTGCCCCGCTTTCATGATGTAAGCAGCGGTGAGTTATTGGTTGATGGTGTTAACATTAAAGATTACTCTTTACAAAGCCTGCGCAGCTTAATGAGTATAGTAACACAAGAGCCCATTTTATTTAATGACACTATTGCCAATAATATTGCATTAGGTATGAATAATGCAACAAGCCAGGAAATTGAAGCCGCTGCAAAAATTGCCAATGCACATAATTTTATTGTACAAAAAGAAAATAGTTACGATACAAATATTGGCGACCGGGGCAGCAAGCTGAGCGGTGGCGAAAGACAACGTGTTACCATTGCAAGAGCAGTACTTAAAAATCCACCGATATTAATTTTGGATGAAGCCACTTCAAGTCTTGATACAGAAAGCGAACGCCTGGTGCAGGATGCCATAAATAATTTAATGACCAACCGCACCAGTATTGTTATTGCACACCGGCTAAGCACCATTCGCCATGCAGATGAAATTATTGTACTGCAAAAAGGTGAAATAGTAGAGCGTGGTACCCACGATGAGCTGATTGCGCAAAATGGGTTTTATAACCGGCTGGTGGAAATGCAGGAAGTTAAATAAGTATTACTGATGACTTTCAGCATCTTTCCACAATAGCTCTCCTTTTACAATCCAGGAAAACCCGAATGCAAAAAGGGCAATTGTTTCCAGCCAGAAAACAATGTGATAGTTTACAGCAGCAGTACCCAGCACATTGAATGATGCTAATGCAATGCCGGCAATGCAAACTATCATTATAATGCCACAGGTTACATATACCCTGTTACGTAATACTTTCTTTTTGGTAACAGTTTTTGCAGGGCCTGTTTTTCTGAATAGGTAAAGGCAAAAAAATATAAAAGTTGAAAATAGTATCAGTGCAAAAACAAAATGCATGATATGAACTGCATTAGTAGTGCTTGTTGTTGGAAACAAAGCAATTCCTAATGCTGCAATACAGCCAATATCTGATGCCCTGTCATCAATTTTTTCGTACCCTTTATATGATAAAAGAAAAAAGCCCAGTACAAACAATACACCTACCAATACATAACCGGCACTACCATTATCGTAATAGTCGCTGATTGAAAATTCAATTGTGGTATTTTTTTCTGAGATGTATTTGAAGATTACCATCAGCAATGGCAAAATGATGCCTAATACGCCAATAAGCTTTCTCAATGTAAAATAAGAAATGATCTGCTGCTGGTTTTTTTCGTCGAAGGCCATAGTATAAGGTTTATAGTAACCAAGAAACGAAAAAAATGTGATAATTACAATCCAGCAGTGGTAGGTTATTAGCAGGGCATCATTGTTTAATTCTCTTCCTTCGCCAGCCTATAACGAGTGCAACAATCATTAAAACAGTAAACCCTAATCTCAAATACATTCGATTCATTTGCTTATGCTCCTGCTCTTTTCTGGCCGCTAAAAATGCATTGAGGTTGTGGGTGTTTTGTTCATTAAAACGTGCCATATTAATAGAGTCCATTGCACGCTGGCTTTCCTTTATTGATAATTCAAGCTGCACACGGCTGCTTTCCGCTTTGGCTGTATTTTCATGAAGTTCCTTTAATTGTTTTTGAGTAAGCTGAGCGAATGAGCTGGCAGAGCCTATAAGTGCGATTAAGAGAAAAAACTTTTTCATTTCTTTTTTAAGTATAAAGAAAATGAAAACCGGTCTTAGTATAAATACCGTTTCCGGGGTATTTTATGCGCCTTCAATCAAACCCACAGCATTGCCCCAGGGGTCTTTTACCACTGCAACTTTAATGTCGCCACCAACGGCTGTAACAGGTTGTATTATTTGTGCTTTCTTATCAAGCAAACGTTGAAGGGAAGTTTCAATATCATCTACACTCCAGTAAACAAAGCTGTGGTTACCCTTGGTAACACCCGTCATATCAGGGTCCAGCCCCAGTTCACAACCGTTTATATTAAAACCTACATAGAAAGGCTCGTCAAAGTAAGGGATGATGCCTGTTATTTCAGTATACCATTCTTTTGCTTTTTGTAAATCGGCAACATGGTAAATAACTGTTCTTAGTTTTTTAAACATATAATATGCGATTAGAAATTTTATGAAATAGTTTAAAACGAAAAGGGAATGAAGTTACTCATTCCCTTTTTATAATTTCACCAGTATTAACCGGGATTATCTTGCGTTACCCATTTTAGCTTCAATACTTAATGTTGCATGAGGTACGGCACGTAAACGGGCTTTATCAATCAATTTACCTGTTACACGGCAAATGCCATAGGTTTTATTCTCAATACGCATCAGTGCTTTTTCCAGGTGATCGATGAATGTGATCTGGCGGCTGGCCATTTGGCTCAATTGTTCTCTTTCCATGCTGATGCTGCCATCTTCCATAGTCATGTAACGGCTGTCGTCCATATCGCCACCGGTTTCATCTTTACGGGTGATTAACCCCTGCAGATAAGCCAGCTCTTTTTTAGCAGCTTCCAGCTTGCGTTGAATCAGCTCTTTGAACTCTGCCAAGTCAGCATCACTGTAGCGCACAATAGGAGCCCCTGGATCATGCGCAGGCTGATCCAATACTGATTTCGTAAAATCCGGCTGGTACTTGCGGGCAGTTTTGGTTGTTATTTTAGGTATTACAACCGGTTTTGGCGGCGCTACCTTAATATCTTTCGCTTTCAAATCAGCTGTAGATTTTACGGGTGCGGCAGTTTTTACAGGAACTGTTTTTTTAATTTCCTTTACTTCAGGTTTCTTAGCTTCTACTTTTTTAGGCATAGTTTTTACAACCGGTTTTTTAGCCGGGATTGGTTTTTTTGATACTGGCTTGACTACTTTTTTAGCTGGAACGGCCTTTTTTGGAGCAGGTTTGGCAGCTTTAACCGGTTTTTTGGCTACAGGTTTAGCAGCTTTTTTCGGGGCTGGTTTTACCGCTTTTTTTACAGGCGCAGCCTTTTTTACGGGCTTAGTGGGCTTTTTTGAAGCAGGTTTTACGGGTTTTGAAGGCTTTTTAGCCGCCTTTACCACTTTCTTTTTTGTTGCCATACTATACTAATTTTTTAGTACGTTCACTTTTAAAATGGCGCTATTCACTTCAATTTCAACACCGTTGGTTAAAACCGGCTCAAATGCAAGCGAATCTGCCAGAATTTCGGCGCAAATATAGGTTTTATATTCAATTAACGATGGTTGCAGGGCCTCATTTACCAACACTTTTACCGCTATTCTGTCAGTAAGCTCAAAGCCGCTTTCCTTACGAATATTTTGTATACGGTTCACAAATTCACGGGCATCACCTTCTTTTTTCAGGGCTTCGGTAATGGTAATATCCAGCGCAACGGTAAGGGAACCCTTACTGGCAACTTCAAAACCAGGTATTTCATCGGTACTCACTTCCACATCTTCCCTGGTAATTATAATAGCATCTCCGGCAGTGTCTGTTAAAGTAATATCGCCTTTGTCCAGCAGATCAAGCTCAGTATTAGTGAAACTACCAATTTGTTCGGCTGCCCATTTCATTTTTGACCCAAGCTTTTTGCCCAGGGTTTTAAAATTGGCCTTGGCTTTTTTGCGGATGAAGTTGTTATCGGCCGCCAGTATCTCAATTTCTTTAATATTAGTTTCGGCTTTTATAATTTCTTCGGCGTCTTTTATATTTTTAATCATTGCCTCATCCAGTGCCGGTATCATTACTTTTTGTAATGGCTGCCTTACTTTGATATTTACTTTTTTACGCAGTGATAATATTAAAGACGAAGCATCCTGCGCCAATTGCATGCGTTTTTCTAAATCCGTATTAATTATTTCCTGTTTTGCTTTTGGAAACAGTACATGATGCACCGACTCGTTTTGGTAACGGCCGCTCACTTCATTAAGGTTACTGAATAACCAATCCGCAAAGAACGGAGCAATAGGAGCAATTAATAAACTCAGTGTTTCTAAACATTCATATAAAGTTTGATAAGCACATACTTTATCATGTTCGTATTCACCTTTCCAGAAACGGCGGCGGCATAAGCGAACATACCAGTTGCTTAAATGCTCATCCACAAAATCTTCAATGGCACGGCCTGCCTGCGTAGGCTCGTACTCATCCATATTTTGCTGCACAGTTTTTATCAATGTGTTTAAACTTGATAAGATCCATTGGTCTATTTCCGGCCTTTCTTTTAAAGGCACATAATTTTCTTTAAATGCAAAACCATCCACATTGGCGTACAGCGCAAAAAACTGGTAAGTATTATATAGTGTGCCGAAGAATTTTCGCTGCACTTCCTGTATACCGCCAATATCAAATTTTAAACTGTCCCAGGGCGATGCATTGGTGATGAGATACCAACGGGTGGCATCCGCACCATATTTATTAATGGTATCAAATGGGTCAACAACGTTTCCTAAACGTTTGCTCATTTTGTTACCGTTTTTATCCAGCACCAAACCATTACTAACAACAGTTTTGTAAGCCACAGAATCAAATAGCAGCACACCTAATGCATGTAAGGTGTAAAACCAGCCCCTTGTCTGGTCAACGCCTTCGGCAATAAAATCTGCCGGGAAGTTTTCTTTAAATGTTTCCTTGTTCTCAAAAGGAAAATGCCATTGTGCATATGGCATTGCACCGCTGTCAAACCAAACATCAATCAGGTCGGGCACACGTTTCATGGCTTTGCCGCTGGCAGATACTAATGTAATATCATCAACATAAGGCTTGTGTAAATCCAATATGCCTTTATGCAAGTAATGCTTATTGGTTTCTCCGCCCAGTACTTCTGCAGCTTTTTTTATTTCATTGTTGAGTTCTTCAATGCTGCCTATACAAATTTCTTCTTCACCATCTTCAGTACGCCATATAGGTAATGGTGTTCCCCAAAATCTTGAGCGGCTCAAGTTCCAGTCCACCATATTCTCCAGCCAGTTGCCAAAACGGCCAGTGCCTGTGGCGGCGGGTTTCCAGTTAATGGTTTTATTCAGTTCCACCATTCGGTCTTTAACAGCAGTGGTTTTAATAAACCATGCATCGAGCGGATAATAAATGATTGGTTTATCAGTACGCCAGCAATGCGGATAATTATGTTCGTATTTTTCAACTTTAAAAGCACGGTTTTCTAATTTTAATTTTACAGCTATGTCTACATTCACATCCACATAATCTTTCTCGTCTTTATAATTTTTTACATAGCGGCCGCTGAATTCGCCAACGCCTTGTACAAACTTTCCTTCTTTATCAACCAAAGTAAGGATGCCGAGATTGTTTTTCTTGCCTACCTTAAAGTCATCTGCACCAAAGGCAGGAGCAGTGTGTACAATACCGGTACCATCTTCAGTGGTAACAAAATCACCGAGTATAACACGGAAAGGTTGTGCGCCTGGAGTTATCTCTTGTATTTTTTCTAAAGTATTTGCTTCTGAAGGAAGGAGTTGTTCGTATTCAATGCCATCCAAAGAACTGCCTTTAAATTCAGAAATAATTTTCCACGGAATTAATTTTACATCAGAAGTGTAATTATCAAAATCACCATTCTCACCCTCGGCCTTAAAATATTTACTGACTAATGCCTTTGCAAGAACTACATTAATTGGAAGATGTGTGTAAGGATTAAAAGTGCTTACTAAAACATAATCGATATTAGCGCCTGCTGTTAACCCTAAGTTGGATGGCAACGTCCATGGAGTTGTTGTCCATGCCATAAGGTATATATCTCCATCAACACTGTCAACTTTCAACTGTCCTCTGTCAACTATCCTGAACATCACCGTTGCACTCGTATCCTTCACATCTTTATACGTTCCCGGCTGATTTAATTCATGGCTGCTTAAACCTGTACCTGCCGCAGGGGAGTAAGGCTGAATGCTTACGCTTTCATACAAATAACCTTTTTTATAAAGCGTACTTAAGCACCACCAAAGGCTTTCAATATAATTGTTTTCAAAAGTGATGTAGGGGTTGTTTAAGTCAACCCAGTAACCGCTTTTTTCCGTAATCTCATCCCATTTGTCTTTATAGCGCAATACTGCCTCACGGCATTTTTGGTTGTATTCTTCTACACTTATTTTTTTGCCAATATCTTCTTTTGTAATACCTAATTCCTTTTCTACTCCCAGTTCAACAGGCAAACCATGCGTATCCCAGCCACCTTTACGTTTTACCTGGAAGCCCTGCATGGTTTTATAACGGCATACCAAATCTTTTAATGTTCTTGAAATAACGTGGTGAATGCCGGGCATGCCGTTGGCACTTGGCGGGCCTTCGTAAAACACAAAAGGCTGATTGCCTTGACGTAAGTTGACACTTTTTTCAAAAGCCTGGCTGGCTTTCCATTTTGCCAATATCTCTTCGCTAATGCCGGGAAGATTTAATTGCTGATATTCTTTGTACCGGGTGCTCATAAATTATGCTGAAAACGTGTTTAAAACAGGTGTGCAAAGGTACGGAAATACACAGTGCGGCACTTCATGATTTAAGCGTAATATAAGCTGCCAGCAGAACTTGCAAAGGTTAACTGTAAAACTGCCTGAAAAAGATACAAAAGTGTATTCGGATAATTACGCAAAGAGGTTTAATAATAACTGAATCAAACATCGTAAAATTGCGTAAAACCCTTGCTGGTATTGATTTTCATTGTGAGTTATCCACATTTTCGGCCATTGGCATAGTATTGGTAATTATTTGATTGAGAACTTTTTTAAGATTAGCGGTTTTACCAAAATAATGTTACAAAAAGTCCCGTTTTTATTTATATAATATCCTCCAATATCATTTGAATAAAGTGGTTTTTAAAAGTAATGCGTTTAATTTTTTTGCTGGTTTAGGGTTTTATTAGGGTAAAGACGGGGGTAGTCTTACTCCCGTCACTTTTTTATAAATAAAAGTGCTTCCGTTTAAAATCCGTATCCAGAAAATTATTTGTCCAATATCTGCAAAACCAAGTATCATCCAATCCGAAAAAAAGACTTTTTTGTGCTTGGCGAAAATTCGTACAAGAAAAAAGCATCAGCCACATGGCTGATGCTTTTTTTATTTAACTAATGATTACCAGTATTTAAAATTTGTAACTTATAGTAGTAGTTAATTGTCTTGGAGTAACCGGTGTAATACTGTAATTATCATGTACCAGGTAATTAAGGGTATTAAAAATATTTGAAACCCTGCATTGTAAGGTGATTTTTTTAATACTATAAGCGGCAGATAAATCAACAGTGACAAAGCCTTTTAGTGGTAGCAACCTGCTACCGGTCTGGCTTTGGCCTACTGTGTTATTGTATCCGCCTAAGCGATTACCTGTATAAAAACTGGCAAGGCCAAATTTTAAACCCTTTAAAGCTTTTTTTGTAAAAGTGTAAAATGCAGTGAGGTTAGCGGTATGATTAGGGTTTATCACTACTTGTTCTCCTTCAATATTAGATCCTTTGGCACCAGATGTTTTGGTAAAGCGCATATAGTTGTAGCCATACCCTGCAATAAAATATAAGCTTCTTGATATATTGCCGCTTAAATCCAATTCCAGGCCATCACTTGTAGTTTGTCCTTTTAACTCTTTTACTGTGGCATTGGAGTTTAAAGTACCGTCTGCCCTAAATTCCGCCTGCTGAGCCAGGTTGCTGTTGATGATCCTGTAAATACTAAGATTGGCAGACAGCATGTCATTAAACAAATTATTTTTTATGCCTGCTTCGTATTGATCAATGATTGATGGGGTTAGCAGCTGGCCATAAATATCCGTACCAGTATTGATAGTGAAATTATTAGAATAACTGGCAAATACTGATGTGGTTTTTGCAGGTTGATAAACGATGGCAATTTTGGGTGAAAATGCATGTACATTAGCTGTTGGCGTTGCGCCGCCGGTATTAGCCTGTGTTGCCGTGGTAAAAATATTTGTTTGCTTAGTTTCCTGGTAACTCCATCTTACACCTGCTAACAATTTTATCTTTTTAGTAAGGGTTACAAAATCCTGGGTATAAATACCCACCCTGTTGCTGGGTGCAGTAGTAGTTGTTGTAACTGCGGCATCAGGTATATCGTTGCGGTGTGTATACAGGCTGGGGTCAAGAATATTTATTTTATCGTAAGTAGTTACTACAGTTCCGTTGCTGGTTATTTTAAAGGCATCTGTTTGGGTTATTACTCTTGTAAGGTCGGTGCCAATCAACAACTGGTGAATAATTTTACCAGTATACAATTTTCCATTCAGGTTTAATGTTGTCGTGTAGTCGGTCTCGATACTATGTGCACGAGCTAATGTACGGTTCCAGTCACCAGTTTTGCTTACCACATTGGGGAGGCCGGCGCCATAGGAATCTACATCGGTTTTTTGTGCAGCACCACCTAAAGTAAGTTGCCAGTTGTCGTTAAATTTATGATCAATATTGAAGGAACCTGAATGTTGTTTTACATTATTATAAGCCCACAGCACATTAAGATACCTTGAAATTGGGATAGTGGTTGGTAATACACGGCCACTATCTAAAGTGCCAATACCAAAGTCTGGTGTAAGCTTTGCATCTAAGTAATCTCCCTGCACAAGTAAGGTTGTTTTCTTGCCCAGCTTGTATAATAGAGAAGGATTGAAATAAGTACGTTTTGTTTTTACCACATCCCTGAAACTATTATCATTTTCGTAAGTGCCCACTACCCTGAAAGCAAGGTTTTTCATGATGGGGCCGTATACATCCACAACAGGTTTGTATTGCTGGTTACTGCCCATTTGCATTTTTACTTCACCACCATAATTAAATTTTGGCTTTTTGGTTATAAGGTTTACTATCAGGCCACCAGAAACATTACCATACAACATTGCGGTACTGCCTTTCATTACTTCAACTGATTCCAGCGTAGCTGCTTCCGGCATGCCAGCAATATTGGTTACCAAACCATTTTTTAAAATACTGCCTGCACCGCCGGTTATTCCAATACTGTAACCACGGGCTGTATAAGTTTCATTTACCCCAAGCCTTGTTTGGGTAAGCGAAACGCCGCTTATGTTTCTAACAACATCTCCCACACGTGTAGCTTGCTGGTCGGTAATAACCCGGTTACTAACTGTGCCAACAGTTTGTGGCAGATCCATATTTGCAATAGGAGCTTTGCCAGATGAAACTGTTCTTTCGTTAAGATTCTTGCGGTTGCTAACAATTACTTCATCCAATTTTTTGGAGTTTTCAGACAGCGTAATTTCAAGTGTTGTGGTTTTGTCTGTAGTTACAGTTACTATCCTTTCAACGGTGTTTAATCCTACAGAAGAAATTACCACTGTGTATTGTCCCGGTTCTACTTTAATAAATATAAATGATCCATCTTCGTCAGAAAGGGTCATTTTTGTAGTACCCTTTAAAGTAACGGTTACATTGGCAGCGGGCAACCCATCGCTGGTTAATACCATTCCTTTAATTGTTGCGCCATTGCCTTCCAGTGTAGTTTGGGCAAATGAGGTTATTGTGAAGAAAAAATATCCGCAAAGGAGTGTAAGCAGTTTTTTCATTGTATTGATGACTATTTTGGTTTTGTAAAATTTTGTAGCACAAAAATGCTTTGATAATTCCCAGCATCCTATAGCATTTGGGAAAACGGTTTACGCAAAACGGAAACTGACATTTAAGTGACAAAGAGGGATCATCATTTAAAAGAATTATTGGATGTGCAGATACCGCAATAGAAAAAAGGTTGTTGTACTTATTCAATAAAAAAAACGCAGAAGATGTCATTTAGGAATTGTTTCAACGCTTCCATCATGGTGGTTTCTTTAGTGCAGCAGCAGTTCACATGGCTTAATGCCGGTGTGTTTTTTAAATGCCGTGCTGAAATGGGAAATTGAGGAGTAGCCCAGCGTGGATGAAACATCTGTAACACTCAGGCCTTTGTCATACAGTAAATACTTGGCATGTTCCATTCTTTGTGTTTGATAGAAATCAAAAATAGTGGTGCCAAATAATTCTTTGAAACCTTTTTTAAGATAACATTCGTTGATGGCCACTTTACGGCTCAATGCCTTAATAGTAAGGGGTTCGCCAATATGCTGTAGTAATATTTCTCGTGCTTTGGTAATCTTTTCCCGGTCGGCCTCGTTAGCCAGGAATTTGCAGGTGAATTTTTCCTCGGGGTCACCCATCATACAATCCATGCTGTATAAAAGCAGAATCTGAGTCTGGGCATTCAGAAAAATATTCTCCAGTGTATCGGTGTAAGTGTGATTCAGCAAAGCCTCAATAGCTAAACGTGTTTTGCCACAAAGCGGAAGCACTTTGGTAAATGCTGTGTTATGCCGGAAAGAAAGCACTTCATCAGAAAGCGTGGTATTTTTTTTGCCGCTGGTAAACTGCTTTAAATATGAAGGTGTGAATGTAAAGCTCAATACATCCACACTGTCTACTTTCTCCACACAATTCTTTGATGAGCTGAAACGGCAATAATCACATTCCATTTTTTTCTCCCTGCAGTAAACATTACCGCTTACACAGAACTTCAGTTCCAGGTAATTCGCATCTGGGTTATTTTTTTCAGTGTGATAAACGAACATGCCGGTATCGTCAATACTCCATTGTGTTGGTTTGTTATACCTTTTAATGGAATAAGTAACACTGCCTGGAATTTGTTTTTCCTTATGCTGCAGCAACTGCATGTCGTTTTGCATCAGTGGCTGGCGGCAGGCCAATTGTAATATGTCTAAATGCTCGTTCATTGTTACAACAGCAAAGATACGGCGTAATTGGGTAAGCATTGTGCGGCTCTGTCATGGCAGTGTTAAATTTCCCGTTTTCGGTAATTAATCATGTTTTTCTCCTGAATTTTCTGCAAAGAACTGATGGGCATCAGCCGTTTTTCATGCGAAGAAAATACCAGGCTCACAGGCTGTGGAAAACTATCTGAAAAAAGGCTGTTGCAGCACTTGTTGAAAGAAGGTTTTGCCCCCTTATTTCAGTATATTTGCAGATACATTTTTTGCTTAAAATTTACTTGCTTTTTAATATTTTATGAGTACAGAAACAATGGAAAAAACGCCGGCAGCACAGCCAACCTATGGTGCAGACAGTATACAGGTTTTAGAAGGATTGGAAGCCGTGCGTAAACGCCCTGCCATGTATATTGGCGATATTGGAAATAAAGGGCTGCATCATTTAGTTTATGAGGTGGTTGACAACTCCATTGATGAGGCTTTGGCCGGTCATTGTAAAAACATCAGTGTAACCATTCATGAAGATAATTCCATCAGTGTACTGGATGATGGGCGAGGTATCCCGACGGCCATGCACACAAAGGAAAAACGAAGTGCGCTGGAAGTAGTAATGACGGTACTGCATGCGGGTGGCAAGTTTGATAAAGATTCATACAAGGTTTCCGGCGGTTTGCATGGTGTAGGTGTGAGCTGCGTAAATGCTTTAAGCAGCAAACTGCATGTAACTGTAAAACGTGATGGCAAAGTGTTTGAGCAGGAGTACAGTATTGGTATACCTAAATATGCAGTGAGAGAAATTGGTACAACAGATGAACATGGCACAAGAGTGCACTTTTGGCCAGATACCTCCATTTTTACAGTGTCAGTTTACAATAAAGATATTTTAGAAGGCCGCCTGCGTGAATTGAGTTACTTAAACCGCAAAATAAGCATTAGCCTTACTGATTTAAGAGAGCTGGATGAAGAAGGCAAACCTTATAACAAAACGTTTTATAGCGAAGGGGGTATTACAGAATTTGTAGAGCATATTGATAAAAATGCCAACCGGCTTTCGCTGATACCAAGAGTGGTTAACTGTGAAGGGCACGACCCCGCAACCAATGTGGCCGTAGAAGTTGCCATGATCTATAATGCCGGCTACCAGGAACATATTTTCAGCTATGTAAATAATATCAACACTATTGAGGGTGGTACACATGTGGCCGGTTTCCGCCGCAGTATTACCCGTGTTTTTAAAAGCTATGGCGAAAAGCAGGATATGTTTGCCAAAGCAAAAGTGGAAATTGAAGGAGATGATTTTCGTGAAGGTTTAACTGCTATCATTTCTGTAAAGGTTCCAGAGCCACAGTTTGAAGGACAAACTAAAACCAAGCTGGGCAACAGTGAGGTAATGGGCGTGGTAGATACTACTTTAAGCCGTGTACTGGAAGCATACCTGGAAGAAAACCCAAAAGAAGCCAAAACCATAATTCAAAAAGTAATACTGGCTGCACAGGCCCGTGCTGCCGCACGCAAAGCCCGTGAAATGGTACAGCGTAAAAGTGTTTTAACCGGCGGCGGACTGCCCGGTAAACTGGCTGACTGCAGCGATAAAGACCCGGGGAAATGCGAACTGTTTTTGGTTGAGGGTGATTCGGCAGGTGGTACTGCCAAACAGGGACGTGACAGAAGCTTTCAGGCGATATTACCATTGCGTGGTAAAATACTCAACGTGGAAAAAGCAATGGAGCATAAAATATACGATAATGAAGAGATCCGTAATATGTTCACTGCTCTGGGTGTTAAAATAGGAACTCCCGAAGATCCGAAAGCACTGGATACTTCTAAGCTCCGTTATCACAAACTCATCATCATGACGGATGCTGATGTGGATGGAAGCCATATCGCCACGCTGATTCTTACTTTCATTTTCCGTTACATGAAGGAACTGGTGGAGCAGGGCTATGTATATATTGCCCAGCCGCCGCTATATCTTGTTAAAAAAGGAAAAGAACAAGAATATGCATGGAATGATGACGAACGTAAAGGACTGGTAGCTCAAATAGGACAAGGTAAGGATGACAGCGTGACCATACAGCGCTATAAAGGTTTGGGAGAAATGAATGCAGAGCAGTTGTGGGAAACCACCATGAACCCGGGTACCCGTACTTTAAAACAAGTAACACTGGAAAGCGCTGCAGAAGCAGACCGTGTGTTTAGTATGCTGATGGGTGACGAAGTGCCACCCCGCCGTGAGTTTATTGAAAAAAATGCGAAGTATGCCAAGATAGATGTATAAATAAAGTGCGATAATTTTTTTAAGGAGGGCTTAGCCCTCCTTTGTTTTATAAGCCAAATGTTAAAGAGCCGCTATTAACAACTGCGGGTGCAGCAATTATGTAACTTCATTGTCTCTTTAAAAAATCCATTTATGAAGTATCGTAATGCTAAAATTTATTTGTTTGCAATAACAGCAATATTGCTGGTGGCAACAACCGAACTACAGGCACAACGCAGGTTTGGAAATTATCGTTATCGTGGTAATTACTATGCATACAACTACAGGCCCGCCCGTCCTGTAATTTCGGTAAATTTCGGAAGCCCTCATAGGTATAATTCTTATTACCGCCGGCCGGTGATATATGGGCAGCCGCATACTTTCATTCATTTTGGTCCTGCATTTGGCATACGCATTAATGTGCTGCCCGTGGGGTATTATCCATTTTATATAGGAGCAAATCCATATTATTATTACGAAGGTGTTTACTACCGCCCTTATTCTTCTGGTGGGTACGAAGTGGTTAAGCCTCCATTGGGTGCAACTGTAAAGCGCCTGCCTGCTGGGGCAAAAGTTACGGTAATCGATGGCGTTAAATATTATGAACTGGGTGGAACCTATTACCAGGAAGACATTAATGATAAAAATAAACTTCGTTATAAAGTGGTAGGTACTGATGGTGTGCTGAACACAGGCACTGCCGCCGGAGAAGTTGAAAGCGATAATTCAAAAAATGGCAGTACTGCCGTAACGGATGATAGTAAGGCAGCAACATCTCCCACTAAAGAATTGCCCGAATCAGGCAGTAAGGTTGATCAGTTGCCTCAAGGTTCAAAAGCCGTAATCATAAAAAAAGAAAAATATTATTTGTCGCCCGATGGTGTTTACTACCAGGAAGTAATTGAAGATAGTAAAGTGCGTTATGTAGTAACAGGAAATTCAAAAGCTGAAGAATAAACTTACTAACATATTTGAATCAAAAAATTAAGAGGCATTGCCTCTTTTTTATTGCAAGTGGTTGGTTGCTGCCACATCATTGAGTTTTTAAGAAACCTTTGAAAAATGCAGGCTATCAAAGGTTTTTGGCCATAGAATCCTACATAAAGCATTCAACAGAAAAAAAAGGATGTTTTAATTTCTGCAAAGAAAAGTGGAGAGTTGCACGGTTTACTGCTTTTTTTCAACAGCAGCAGTTTGGGTAAGTGCACCAATTTAAGTAGCTTGAGCCCTGAAGAATGTACTTCAACCCATTTTATAATTTATAAACATTTAGAAAATGAGCAACATGATTACTGCCTATTGCATGAAAACAAAAGAAAAAAATGTTCCCATGCAGGATGCTGTTATTACAAAAACTGCCCGTGGAGGCTATATGGCACAGGGTCACGACGGAAAGGGAAACAAAATGACCACTATGCTGGGTGAAGCAGCTGCCTTAAAAGCAATTTTTGAGGCAGCCTTATTTTTTTGCGCTTGCTGTAAAACAAACAAAAAAAATTACTTTTATAGCATGACGAAAACTACACTCAGGAGCATTTTTTCCACTATTTGTTTTCTACTTTTTTCTCGTGAAATTTTTGCACAGTATACCATCAATGGTAATGCCTCACAAGATGCCTGTAATTTATATACATTAACACAGGCAATCAATGGTCAGAGTGGTTCTGTATGGAATAATAATAAGATCAATCTTACACAATCGTTCGATTTCAAGTTTGATATTTGGTTAGGCAGCCCCCAGCCAAACGGGGCCGGTGCTGATGGAATTGCGTTTGTATTACAGCCTATAAGTACCAGTGTTGGCGGGCAGGGCAGTGGACTGGGTTACCAGGGCATTTCTCCTGCTGTGGGAGTGACCGTTGATACTTATCAAAACTCATCACCCGATAATGACCCGTTTTATGATCATATAGCCATCCAGTTAAATGGCGACCTTAATCATAACAGTGCCAATAATATTGCAGGACCGGTAACAGCTATTAATGGTAATAACGATATTGAAGATGCTGCATGGCACTCGTTGCGTGTACAATGGGATGCTGCTACCACCACCTTAACAGTTTCTGTTGATGGCAGCCTGCGTGTAAGTGCAGTAAGAGATTTTGTAAATACCGTTTTTGGAGGTAACCCGATGGTGTACTGGGGTTTTACTGGGAGCACAGGCGGTGAGAATAATCTGCAGCGTTTTAAAACCGCATTAAATCCAGCATTTACCTTTAACCCCGGCCAAAAAAAATGCGTGAATGAACCGATTGTATTCAATGATGCCACCATCTCTTTTAGCACAATTGCAAAGTTTTATTGGGATTTTGGTGATGGCAGCCCATTAGATTCTGTTAATATCAATCCAACGCATATTTACACTTCCGGCGGCACATTTACAGTAATGCAACGTGTTATTGCTGCCGATGGCTGCGAAGCAACAAATACGCAAACAGTTACTATTGGTACAAAACCTGTAGCTGGTTTTAGAGCAGACGGTAACTGTATTAGCGATCCAGTTATATTTACTGATACTTCAAAAGTAACAGTGGGTACCGTTAATAACTGGTACTGGGATTTTGGAGATGCTACCAGTTCCACTGCCCAAAACCCTAATAAGGTCTATACTGCACCTGGTGATAAGCTTGTAAAACTGGCTGTTAAAACTGCCGAAGGCTGCGAATCAGACACACTGCCAAAACTCATCCATATTTACAGCATACCCACAGCATCATTTGCGGTAATTGATTCTGTATGTATAGGTACGGCTATGTATTTTTTTGATAACAGCACTCCCAATGGCGACCCTGCCAATACATGGGAGTGGACCTTTGATGACAGCACCGGTGTGCAAACTACAGCCAATGCGATACACTACTTTGTAACTCCCGGAAATCATGTTGTTACTTTAAAGGTTAGTGCAAACGGCAGCATATCGTGCAGGTCTTCTGTTACAAAAGGGGTGTTTGTGGTTGATAAACCCGTTGCAGGGTTTACGAGCAATTCAATATGTCAGCAGGCGGCAACAACATTTACAGATTCATCATATACTAAGGATGGCCTTCTCATAACCCAATGGTGGTGGTACGGTAATGGCGGTATTACCGGCACACAAAACACTTTTACCACCACTTATAATAACTCAGGAACAGATACAGTAAAACTTGTGGTGCATAACAGTAAAGGCTGTGCATCGGATACACTTAAAAAAGTGATAACTATAAATGCAAAGCCACTTGCAAAATTTGGAATTGGCAATCCTGTGTGTGATGGGCTTGCTGTAGCATTTACCGATTCATCAACAGCAAACAGTATTCAATGGGCATGGATATATAATAATACAGCATGGAGTACACAGCAAAATACCAGCAATACATTTTCCATGGGTAATCAAACAGTAGGGTTGGTTACTGCAAATGCAGCAGGCTGTAAAAGCGATACAGCTTATAAAACATTTTATGTAAACCCGGTGCCTAATGTAACTATGACGTTTAAAGATGCCTGCAAATTTGCACCGGTCAGCTTTAGTGCGGTTGATAATTCAAACACCGTTACACAATGGAAATGGGATTTTGGCGATGGCAGTACTGCCAATACACAAAATGCAACACATGTTTATAAT
The DNA here is from genome assembly GCA_044225995.1 of Ferruginibacter sp. Lineage (GTDB taxonomy): Bacteria > Bacteroidota > Bacteroidia > Chitinophagales > Chitinophagaceae > Ferruginibacter. The sequence continues at coordinate 28,621 of JBGAHV010000044.1, forward strand.
GCCAATGGCACTTATAAAGTAAAACTATTTGCCACTGCTGCAACAACTGGTTGTTATGATGGTAAATTGGAAAAAGACATCAACATTTATGGCACAAATGCCTTCGCCGGAAATGACACCATTGCTGCTGCGGGCCAGCCTGTAATGCTGCATGCCAGTGGCGGACTAAGTTATACCTGGAGCCCTGCTAATTTGCTAAACGATCCATCCAATGCAACACCGGTGGCCATCCTTAGCGCCACTCAAACATTCACACTTAAAGCATTTACACCAGAAGGCTGTGAAAGCTATGATGATGTGACCGTAAAAATTTATAAAGGCCCTGAAATTTATTTGCCTAATGCCTTTACTCCAAATGGTGATGGCAGGAATGATATTTTCAGAGGTATTCCTGTAGGATTGAAACAATTTGACTATTTAAAAGTGTATAACCGCTGGGGCCAATTGGTTTTTAATACTGCCGATTACCGGAATGGCTGGGATGGTATGTGGCAGGGCCAAAAGCAACCCGGTGGTGTGTACGTGGTGCTGGTGCATGGGGTGGATTACCTGGGCAATGCAATTGAGAAAAAAGGAACTGTTATGCTGATAAGATAATTCAGTATTTTTTATATTTACTGTGTTATCAGCAACAATAACTCCTTATGAAGCAATACAAATTACTGCTGTTTTTTTTTCTTGCAGCTAAAGTTACCATCGCACAACTTAACTATTCTGCCTTTGCCATTCCAGACTCATTGCGTAAAAATGCAGATGCTGTTACCAGAGAAGAATATATAAAATTCACTATTAAAGATATTAATACAGCTAAATACGATGTGCATGAAGTGGTTACCATTTTGAATGAAGCTGCAGCAGGTTCCCTGGATTTTCACGAGTTTTCTTATAAGTTCCGCTGGCTGGATGATGCGGAGATTAAAGTGTATGATGCCCTCGGAATAAAAAAGGCAACATATAATAAGAAGGACATGACTTCTGTAAATTACGGTGAAGGACTGGTGCCCGAAGGGAAGGTAACTTACTTTTCTGTTAATGCTCCATCTTACCCAATTACGGTTGAAAAAAATTATACAATAAAGTATAATGGCTTGTTCAGCTATCCCGGAAATTATTTTCAATCCCCTTTCAGGTCAATAGAAAAAGCTGTTTTTGATGTGGAAGCCCCTGCAGATTTATCTTTTCGTTATAAACTGCTTAACTGTAATTACCAGCCGGCAATTACTAAAGACGGGAATAAAGAATTATATCATTGGGAGGTAAAGAGCCTTCCTGCATATAAAGCAGAAAAGCACACAGGTGGCGCTGATTATTTTGTGCCGCAGGTATTGCTGGCACCTAATAAATTTAAACTGGATGATTATGAAGGTGACATGACGAGCTGGAAAAATTTTGGAAACTGGATCAACAGCCTGTATCAAAAAACCACTGATTTAAAAGAAGACCGCAAACAGTTTTTCAGGGAGCTGGTGAAGAATGCTGCCACAGACAGGGAAAAGGCTAAAATAATTTACAATTACCTGCAGAGTAATATGCGTTATGTAAGCATACAACTTGGTATTGGCGGCCTTAGGCCGTTTCCGGCAAGTTTTGTAGATGATAAAAAATATGGCGATTGCAAGGCGCTGAGTAATTTTTTAAAAGCTGCACTGGAGGCTGTTGGTGTAAAATCAAATCTTTTAATAATTGAAGGTGGCGATAATCCAGGCCTGGTATTGGAAGATTTTCCGGCAAACTATTTTAACCATGTAATAGTATGCATGCCACAACAAAAGGATACCGTTTGGATGGAGTGCACAAGTACTACATTGCCCTTTGCAGCACTGGGGCCTTTTACAGAAAACCGTAAAGCAATGATGATTACTGAAGAGGGAGGTGTATTGGTAAATACGCCTGCAAGTTTGTATAAAAATAATACGGTTGATTTTTCTACGGTTATAAAGGTAAATGAGAATGGTGGTGCAACCGTAACTGCATTACAAAAATCAATTGGGGATGAACGTGATAACCTGCTGATGCGTTTTCATGATATGAAGGAAGATGATAAACGCAAATTTTTTATAACACACACAGACTGGAAACAACCCGACCTGCTGCAACTCGGTAATACAGCAAAGCAGGAAGAACCATATGTAATTACTGCTAAAATGGATTATGAAAACATTGCCTCATTTAAAGCCGGGACCAAGCTGTTTTTAGAACCGAGGCTGTACCACTTTTTTGATGAAGATATTCCTGAAACCAATAAACGGCTGCATGATTTTTATTTTGATTTTCCCTACCAGCAAACAGACACAACAGTGTATGAATTGCCTTCAGGCTATACTATTGAAAACCTGCCAAAAGATAAAACAGTGCAATACCCGTTTGCTGCTTATACATCTTCTTACAAGTGGGATGCAGCAAACCAGCGGCTGACATGTATTGCGTATGCAGCCATTAAACAACGCTGTGTAAAGGCAGGAGAATATGCAAAACTGCTCGATTTTAAAAACCAGGTACTGGCAGATGCGAATGAAAAAATTGTGGTGAAAAAACAATAGTGTTACTCTTCCAGAAAATCTAAATCTTTTCCAAAACTTTCTTTGGTTTTGTATAGAGCTGTAAATGATATAAGCATTACAACAATACCCATTATGGAAGCAGCCTGTAAATAAAATTCATTCTTGATGCCACGGGTAAATTTAAAAATAAAAAGCAGCAGCGGGGTAAATCCTCTTACAAAATTGGTGATGGATGTTGCAGCACTTGCCCGCAGGTTGGTGCCAAACTGCTCCGCACTGGTAATAATGTACAAAACCGAAATGCCGCTGCCAAAACCAAGCCCGGCACAAATAAAGTAAAACCATGCAGCGCTGCTGTTATGCTGTGTAAAAAATAAAATCATAAATACAGCAAACACTGCATAAAAAAGATACAATGCTTTTTTGCGGCTTTTAAATGCATGGCTTATCAAGCCTGCAGTAACATCGCCAAAGCCTAAGCCGATGTATTGAAATAAAATAGCATTGCCGGGTGTTACGCCCTGCACATTCATTTGTTTGGCAAATTCATCTGCAAAAAATATTAAAATACCAATGCAGTACCAAACCGGCATACCAATTAATATGCCTTTTGCATACCGGGAAAAACGGTTTTTGTTTGTAAAAAACTGCCAGTAGTTGCCACGCTGTATGGTTGTTCTTTCCAGTGAAGAAAACATGGTGCTTTCTGCAACAGAAACCCGTAGCACTAATAGCAGTAAACCCATGCCTCCGCCAATAAAATATAAGGTGCGCCAGTCTGTAATAATTTTTGAAAGCAGTGCAGCGCTGATGCCGCCCAATACACCGCAGGTTGCAATGATGGTTCCTGCAAGCCCACGTTTTTCTTTTGGTAAAATTTCAGATGTGAGGGTAATGCCTGCGCCCAGTTCGCCGGCCAGGCCAATGCCTGCAATAAAACGGATAATGATATAAGTGTTTACATCCTGTACAAAACCGTTGGCAATATTAGCAATGGAGTATAACAGTATAGAACCAAACAAAACTTTTAACCTGCCAAACTTATCTCCAATAATGCCCCACAGCACGCCACCCACCACCATGCCAATTAATTGTATGCTTACAATTAATTCCCCTTTGGTAAGTATTGCATCCTCTGATAAACCTAATTCCCTTAAACTGGGTTTACGCACCACGCCAAAAAGCAGCAAATCAAAAATGTCAACAAAGAAGCCGAGTGCTGCTACAATAACGGGCAGCGAAAGCAAGCCATACGGTTTAGTGTTCATGCAATAAAAATAGGGATATTATACTTTATGCTGGAAAAATAAAGCGGTGCATCTGCCGCAAAAATTCATGCAGGCTGGTCATGTCTTTCATGGGTTCCACCACTAACAAAAACAGTTTGCCGGTTTGTTTCAATTTACCTTTGTTAGTTCCTTTTTGCAGGAAGTCGATCATCTTGTTAAAAATGTCGCTGGTAAAATACGGACTGTCGGGGTTGCTTACAAAATAGCAGCGTAGTGTTTCGTTCTTCAGCAGCATCTTTTCAAAGCCAAGATCAACGGCCAGTTTGCGGCAGCGTACGGTGGTAAATAAATCTTCTACGGGTGCTGGTATCGGCCCAAAGCGGTCCGTCATTTCGGTATGGAATTCCTGCAGCTCTTTTTCATTCTCACAATTATCTAATCTTGTATACAGGCTTAAGCGTTCGGTAATGCTTTCTACATAATCGTCCGGTATCAGAATTTCCAGGTCGGTATCAATACTGCAATCACTTACGTAATCATCCTGCTGTGCAATTTCTTCTTTGTATAAATCTTTGAACTGTGTGCGCTTCAGCTCACGTATGGCTTCATCCAAAATTTTCTGGTACATTTCAAAACCAATTTCTGCAATAAAACCACTTTGCTCACCGCCTAATAAATTACCGGCGCCCCGAATGTCTAAGTCTCTCATCGCAATCTGGAAGCCGCTGCCGAGATCACTGTATTGTTCCAATGTGGTTAAACGTTTGCGGCTGTCTGGCGGCAATGTACTTATGGGCGGCGCCAGCAAATAACAAAATGCTTTTTTATTGCTTCGGCCCACACGCCCACGCAACTGGTGTAAATCACTTAACCCAAATTGATGGGCATTGTTTACAATAATGGTGTTTACATTAGGAATGTCCACACCGCTTTCAACAATATTGGTGCATACCAAAACATCGTAACGCTTATCCATAAAATCAAGGATGGTGTCTTCCAGTTCATCACCCTCCATTTGCCCGTGTGCAAATGCAATACTTAAATCAGGGCACAAACCCTGAATTAATGTTTTCATTTCTGCCAAACCTTTCACCCGGTTGTGAATGAAGAATACCTGGCCGCCACGTTCTGTTTCGTAATAAATGGTATCTCTTATAAAATCTTCATTAAACACACTTACTTCTGTTTGTATGGGCTGGCGGTTAGGCGGCGGTGTGTTAATCACACTCAAATCCCTTGCACCCATTAAACTAAACTGCAGCGTACGTGGAATAGGAGTGGCGGTAAGTGTTAATGAATCCACAGTGGCACGTAGCTGTTTTAATTTTTCTTTTGCAGCCACACCAAATTTTTGTTCTTCATCAATTATCATCACACCGATGTCTTTAAACTTCACATCCTTGCCCAGTAATGCATGTGTGCCGATGATGATGTCAATTTTTCCTTCTTCTAATTTTTTAAGGGTTTCCTTTTTTTCTTTGGATGATTTAAACCGGTTCACATAATCAACCGTTACAGGAAAATCTTTTAAACGCTCACTAAATGTTTTATAATGCTGGTAGGCCAGAATAGTTGTTGGTACCAGCACTGCAGCCTGCTTACCATCGCAGCAGCTTTTAAAAGCGGCACGTATGGCAATTTCAGTTTTGCCAAAACCAACATCACCACAAACAAGGCGGTCCATGGGCCCTGGTTTTTCCATATCCCTTTTTACATCTACCGTTGCTTTGCTTTGGTCTGGGGTGTCTTCATAAATAAAACTTGCTTCCAGTTCGGTTTGCATATAGTTATCCGGGCTGTGAGCAAAGCCTTCCTGGCTTTTACGCTGTGCATACAGTTTTATTAAATCGGTGGCAATGTCTTTTACCTGCTTCTTGGTTTTTTCTTTAAGCTTGCTCCATACATCGCTGCCCAGTTTATTCATCCTGGGCACGCTGCCTTCCTTACCGCTGTACTTACTTATTTTATGCAGTGAGGAAATGTTTACATACAGCAGGTCGCCATCTTTATATTGTATACGTACTGCTTCCTGCATTTTGCCATTGGCTTCGATTTTTTGCAGACCGCTGTATACACCCACACCATGGTCAATATGTGTTACATAATCTCCGGGCTGTAATTCACGCAGCGTTTTTAAAGTAAGCGCTTTGTTTTTACTAAAAGCCTGTTTTACCCTGTACTTATGATACCGCTGAAAAATTTGATGGTCCGTATAACAAACACATTTTAAATCATCATCAATAAATCCTTCATGAATAGAAGTGGGGATGGGTATTACACTTATCTCCGCTTTTAAATCGGTAAAAATTACATGCAGCCTTTCTAATTGTTTGGGATTATCTGCAAACAAGTAGATGTTGTATTTCTTCGCCTCGTATTCCTTCAGGTTTTTTATCAGCAGGTCGAAGTTTCGGTTAAAGGCAGGCTGTTCTTTAGTTGAAAATTGAAAATTGAAAGTTGAAAGTTGAGTGTTTGAAGCAAAGTAACTTTTTCCGATTTCGATAATATGCCGCAATTTAAGTTGCTCTTCAATTACAGAAGCTTTTACAAAATCATTGCCAGTAAAATCTTTTACATTAATGTCTTCTTCTGTTTCTTCAGTATGCGGCTTGTGTCCAAACTCCTTATCCCATATTTCAAAATCTTCTTCCTGCTGTTCTATTTTTTCTTTAATGAAATTCCAGTCTTCGGTCCAAACAACAGTATTCTCCGGCAAAAATTCAAACAAGGAAACTTTTTCGCCGCTTTCAAACTGTGTTTCCACGTTGGGGATAATGGTAACCGATAACAATTTGCGCTCACTCAACTGCGATTCCGGGTCGAAGATGCGGATGCTGTCCACATCGTTACCAAACAATTCAATGCGGTAAGGCTTTTCATTGCCAAAACTGTAAATATCTAAAATGCCGCCGCGTATGGCAAACTGCCCCGGCTCATACACAAAATCAGTACGCTCAAAACCATAGTCCACAAATTTGGCCAGCACATTGTTTACATCCAGTACATCTCCCTGCTTGATGGAAATAATATTTTCACTCAGCGTTTTGCTCAGCACTACTTTTTCAAACAATGCTTCAGCGTAAGTGATGATGATATTCCGGTTGCCGCCACCAGCCAGTTTAGTTAATGCTTCGGTACGCAGCATTACATGGCTGCTGTTTAACAGGCGGTAATTTTTTTTGTTTTTAAAAGATGAGGGGAAATAAAACAGGTTTAAAGCGCTGGTTAAATTTTCCAGTGTGTTATGAAAGTACGCCGCTTCTTCAGCGTCTCTTAAAATAATAATGTGATTCAGCTGGCTGCAGGCAGGATTATTATAAATACTTGTGACAATGAAAGGAGCAGCACTCCCGTGCAGGCCTGAAAGATGAATTTGCTTCGGTTGCGGCAATGAGATTCCATCCGCTATTTTAAAACAGCGGGGGTCATTGGCGTAGGTCTGCAGCAACACTTCCAGGTTCATCGAGGGCGCAAAGATACAAATGCCGAAAATGAAAAAATGAAAATGTATTTCAAGACAAATTCATATATTAGAGGAAACTAATTTTTAACCCAAAACAACTTAGTATGAAAAGAAATTCTTTTTTTGCCGGCCTGCTCGCCTGCTTTATCCTTTTAAGTTCATTTGTTGCTACTCCGGTTGTTGCCCCGGCAACTAAAAATGTGGTAAAGCCTGTTGAGGTAAATGCCAAAAATGTACTAATCCCTGTTGGTGGAAAAGCGGGTGTTAAAGTGTCGTTGTATGAGCTGCGTAATATGAAACAAAGCCAGCTGGAAGTTATTACCGGAAGGAAAATGAATTTTTTTGAATCGCTAGCCTTTAGCAAAGCACAAAAGCAGCTAAAGAAACAAATTAACGACGAAGGTGTTGTTACCGGCAATAAATTAAAAAGGGCAATGGGGGCATCGTCCGATGGTACAAGCGGTTTTCATCTTGGAGGCTTTGCGCTGGGTTTTTTAGTTGGATTAATAGGTGTATTAATTGCATACCTGATTAACGATGATAAAAAACGTAATCGTGTTAAATGGGCATGGATTGGTTTTGCGGCGTGGGTGGTTATCTATTTTGCACTTATTTTCCCTGTGTTATTCTAAGTTTAGTTGGATTAATAGGTGTATTAATTGCATACCTGATTAACGATGATAAAAAACGTAATCGTGTTAAATGGGCATGGATTGGTTTTGCGGCGTGGGTGGTTATCTATTTTGCACTTATTTTCCCTGTGTTATTCTAAGCTTATTATTCGTATAAAAAATAAAGGCTTTCCATCGGAAAGCCTTTATTTTTCTCTTTATCATTAGTGTGTCAGCCTGAGCTTGTCGAAGGCGGGTTATTGGACTTAGACTTTGCCAATCTTTTAATTTCCTCCCAGTTTTCCTCAAACAAAGCTTCTTTCTTTTTTCTTGACCAGCCTTTTATTTGTTTTTCAAAAGCAATGGCAGCATTGATATCTTGAAACCGTTGAAAATATTTAAGAACCACAGGGCGTCTTTTAGAGGTGTAAGAGATAGTATCATCATTATTATGTTCCCAGATTCTTCGGTCTAAATCATTAGTTACGCCTGTATAATAACTCTTATCGTTGCATTCAACTATATAAACAAAGTAATTATGGGCAATTTTCATGATTGAATTAAAAGAAAATGCTTTTCTGATGCAACCCGCCTTCGACAAGCTCAGGCTGACAGCTTTTGATTTTTAAGTGGTGAGGCGTACTAATGTAAGTCTACAATAGTGTTATTATTCTCCTAATT
>JBGAHV010000092.1:0-4335 GCA_044225995.1 Ferruginibacter sp.
GGTTGGACAACAAACAACTGTAGGAGTAATTATTTTTTTAAATAGCTGATTTCTCCATCTAATGACGAAGGCGTACGCTTTAATTCAACCCAAGTTTTACTTCCTTTATAATATTTTATTTCGTTTGTATTTTTCGCTTTCTGGGTATATCCAAACCAATCTAATTTCTGAGTGCCGTAAATCCCCGAGAAATAAACTTCACTTCCTTTAATAACTGCAATAATTATACATGAAAAATTTTTCCCGAAACTTTTTGGGTATGTAAAAACTGTATCAGTATTTGCTAGTTCTTTAACCATAAAATCATTTTTAATAAAAGCCTCTTTAATTTTGGAATGAATATTTTGAGTATCAGCCAATACAACCTTTATCGTGTTATCAAATTCTTTTTGAGAATAGCCGTAATAAGACACCAGCAATCCTAACGTTATAAACAATACTACTTTCATAATTTATATTTACAAATTATTTTATAAAGATAGAAGCAATAGTCTAAAATATTTTTATAGACTCACCTTCTTCACCTCCACCCTCCAATCACTTCCACTATAAACTTTATGCACGGCTGAAAAGTTACCCATATTCAATGCAAAAGCCACTTGCAGTAAACTATTTAAATACAACAATGGTTTTCCTTCTGGCACAGCACCAAATGTGGTGCAGTAATGCATAATGCCGCTGTACACTTTTTGTTTGCCATGAAAAACAGTTACGGAAAGTTTATCCCCCACAGCTACGTTCAACTGTTTAAGTAAATCAGAAGGAATATTTGTCCAGATGTTGCCATACTGAATATCTAAAATGGCAATGGTTCCTTTCAGTACATTATTTTCCAGCGTTGCTTTTTGGTAAGGGATTGTTACTACTTGCTTCGGCAGTTCTTTGCCCACCTGTTCAAAAGTAATTTTTCCGCTGGCTAATCTTGCTCCTGTGTATGCATATACATCACGTCCATGAAAAGTGTAAGATTGCTCAGAACCTTTTCTCCTGTTTACGGCTTCATCAATCTCCCTGATTTCGGCAATGCCCAGCGACTGTGCAATTAAAGTAAGTGTTCCGTTATCCGGCGTAACAATAAAATGCCCGCTGTTTGTTTTCAATACTACAGATTTTCGTTGTGTGCCCACTCCCGGGTCCACCACAGAAACAAATACGGTGCCTGCAGGCCAGTAAGTAACCGTTTGTTCCAGCCGGTAAGCTGCTTCCCAAATATTGTAAGCAGGTATTTCATGGGTAAGATCAAACAATTTTAAACTGCTGTCCACATTCATGCTTACTCCTTTCATAGCACTCACAGCGCCATCCTTCAAACCAAAGTCTGTTTGAAATACTACAATTTTGTTTTGAGCTGTTATGCATAATGAAAACAGCAGGTAAAAAAATAAAAGAATACTCTTTTTCATACAAGAGAAATTTGTTTTAAAAAATAAACCACAAAGTACACAAAGTGAGTTTCACAAAGGACACTGATTACTTAGTGCTCCTGGTGCTTTCTTTGTGTTCTTTGTGGTTAAATAATTCTTAGTGTTTCTTTTAAAAATTAAACGCCAGTTTCGTAAATATTCTTCTGCCGTTAAAACCCATTTGCACACTGTCCCACGGGCCGCCGCTTTCATTATCTCCGTTAAACCATCCTTTCGCCTGCGGATTTACGCCAAAATCGGGATGCACATTTAACAGGTTATCGCAGCCAACAAAAATGGTTGCGGCCTTGCAAAACTTATATGAAACGTAAGCGTCGTTAACCATTTTACCATTGTAGTTAAATATTTCGGGTACCATTTTATTCGGGTCGGCATCCGAAGGTATCATAGGGTTTATTCCTGTACCGTCAGAACCAAAACCTGTCAGCACCACTTTGCCATAATAAATATTATGCAGGCCCACACCCAGTTTTTTAAATGTATAACTGAGGTTCAGTGCAATCTTCTCTTTAGGAGCAGATGCTTTTACAAAAGCTTCTTCCCTGTCGCTGAAGAATGTTTTTTGATGCAGATAGGTGTCATTCAGCAAATCGGGGACATGTATTTTATCTATGCGTATACTCTGGAAATTACCAGCCAGCAATGCCTTGAAATTACCATTACCCAGTTTGTGAGAAAAATCAAGCACCACATCCACCCCGCTGTTGGTAGTATTTACTGCATTTGTAAAAAACTGCGAAGTGGTAACATTCAGTGAGTTTAAAATATTGGCAAATGCAGGCGACAGGCTGTTATCAAACAAGCCAGACAGTACCACCCTGTCTTTAACTTTTATTAAATAGCCATCTACTGTTATAGTAAATGTTTTGGCAGGTTTCCATGCAAAGCCAAGGCTGGCATTAATGGATTTTTCCTGTTTTAATTTTGGAATACCGGCTGCATTTGCCAGGTCGCTTCCATTACGTGCAATACGTGATTGTACGAGTTGCCCGCTCTGGAAAGAAGTAATCGTATTGCTGAAATTAATTTGCTGCAAAGATGGCGCCCTGAAACCAGTACTGGCAGAAGCCCTGATATTAAAGTTATCTGCCGCTTTATAACGGGTGGCTAATTTATATGTTACCACTCCTCCAAAATCAGAATAGTATTCTCCTCTTAAGGCAGCATCCACCAGCCATTTTTCTGTTACCTTAAATTCTGCGTCCGCATACACACCTGCCACATTACGGATGGCAGTTATAGTATCTGAAGGACTGAAACCCGGGAAACCCTGTGAGCCTGCTGCCAGACTTTTACCATTAAACCTTGTAACAGTATCATAAATGGCATAAGAGGCTTCTTCTCCTTTGTTGATGGTGTATTTCTCATTCCTGTATTCAGCACCATAAGCAAAGTTTAAACCATGTAAAACTGTTTTAAAATATTTACTGAAATCGAGATTAAACGTAGCCTGCCTGAACCGGAAACCACCATCATCAAAATATGTTTTTGTAGTGTTGCCCAGTAATGATGCATTAAAAGTTTGATCGCCATAATACTGGAAATTATTTTTTCCATCGCTGAAGCTTGCATCCCAGTTCCATTGTTTGGCAGATTGACCACGTACTCCCAGCACAAGCGAAGCATCATCAATGTTAGTACCAATATGCGGATTATAAAATTTTTCACCGGTACTGCTTTGGCGCATAATGGACGGAACAAAAATAAATGCACTGGAGCTTGTGGTGGGGAAACGTTCAGGCTTTTCGCTCAGGTTGCGGCTGTAAGCATATGCATCAGAATTTTTCTGGTTAACACCGCCAAATGAATAAATAACTGTTTTGGTGTTTTTAATGGGCAATTCCACATTTGCCATTAAACCGTTTGTTTCAACAGAGCCATCGCCAAAAGCACGGCGGCCGGTATTTATGAGCATGCCGTCTTTTTTGGTGATATCATTTGAGGGTGCCTGGCGAAATGTTTTGCCTTGCTTTAAATGATCGAAAGTAAGGTTTGCAAAACCTCCGCTGTTACCAATTTTAAAACCATTGTTCAATGACAATGTATAAGCACCGCCGTCTATTTTTTTACCAGTATAATATTGTGAAGGATCTTCACTTTTTAATGAGTTGAATTTTGTATCATAGTAACCGCTCCACCCGGTAGTGATTGTCCAGTGATTTACATCTTTTTTGAGCTGCACATTAATTACGCCTGCCATCGCATCACTCCCGTATTGGGCTGAAGCACCATCACGTAAAATTTCAATGCGGTCTACTGCTCCTTCGGGGAAAGCATTCATATCTGTACCTGAAGCACCACGCCCCCTAGTACCAAACAATGCCACGAATGCGGTTTGATGGCGCCGTTTCCCGTTCATCAAAACAAGAGTTTGATCGGGGCCGAGCCCTCTTAGTGCACCAAGGTCAAGATGGTCTGCACCATCTGCACCGCTTTGTTTATTATAATTGAAAGAAGGTGCCGCCATGTTCAATACTGAAGTAAGATTTACATTGCCGGTTGGCTGCGATGCCTGGTTTATTGAAATTACATCAACAGGTACAGCTGTTTCTGTTTTAGACCTTGCCGCACCTCTTGTACCTACTACTACTATATCACCCAGGTCTAAAAGGGCGGCTTCTAACAATACCGTAATTTCTGTTTTGCCTGCAAGTTTTACAAACTGGGGCTGGTAACCCACACTGGTAATATCCAGAATATCTCCTGCCTTTGCCTTAATAGTAAACACCCCATCACTGTTTACAGAGGAACCGATGCCGGATGCCCTTGCAACTACAGAAGCACTGGTAACAGGATTGCCGGTTTTTGAATCTACTACCTTAATGGTAAATGTTTGTTGTGCAAAGACGAGGTAGCTGGTAAAAATAAGCGTGAGGGAAAGAAACAGTTTTCTCATAATAAAGTGTTTTGG
>JBGAHV010000045.1:0-37109 GCA_044225995.1 Ferruginibacter sp.
GGTAGCGAAATGATTATCTGTTACACAATACCTTGCCCATGATGCTAAAAAAACTATTTTCTTTGCCGCACTACCTCATACAACACAATTCCTGCAGACACACTCACATTTAAACTTTCAAAATCCCCGGGCATGGGGATTTTTATTTGCTCGTCGCATATCTTCATCAATGCAGGATAAATGCCTTTTTCCTCGCCACCCATTATAAAAGCACAGGGTTCAGTAAAATTACATTCGTAAATATTTTTTTGTCCCGTCATTTCAGTTGCATACACTTTAATACCATTGAGGTGCAGTTCATCCACTGCCTTCATTAAACTGTTTACACGGCAAACAGCTATTTTTTCAAGCGCCCCGGCGGATGTAAGGACCGCATCTTCATTTAAAGCACCAACTCCTTTATCAGGGATAATAATTGCATGTACTCCAAAAGCATAAGCACTCCTTGCAATACCACCAATATTGCGTATATCAGTAACGCCATCCAGTATTAAAAACAAGGGCGTCTCTCCTTTTTCCACTACAAAAGATATTACATCCTGCAGGTTTTGGTATTGTACTTTTGCAATCAGCGCTACACAACCTTCATGATTATGCACATTGAAGTTATTCAGTTTCTCCACCGGCACTTTGTTGATGGGTACCATATGCTGCCCTGCCAGTTTTTTTATTTCGTCAATTACCGGGCCATGCACATTGGACTGTAAATAGATCCTCTCCAACTGTTTGCCGTTTTGCATAGCTGCAATTACAGCATCCCTGCCTGTGATGAGGGTATTTTTTTTGGGGCGCTGGTGTTGTACTCTGAAATTTTTCACAAATCTGTTTTGTTGCAAAAGTCAGCATTTTTAAACAAATGCTGGCATCCTGTATTTTGGTTCAACTGCCGCTCATCCAGTTAATAGCCATACAGTTTTCTTTAATTGATAAGTTTAGTTATTTTAGAGCATCTTAAAAATTCCCGTTATGAAGAAAACATTTCTTTCTTTTTTGTTCCTGTCTTTCTTTATCACTGCATTTTCTCAAAGCAAACTGGATAACATCATCCAGCGTGTTATTGACACCATGGGAGGTAAAGAAAAACTGATGACGATCAAAACCATTAAAAAAAGCGGCAATGGCGATCAGCAGGGAGTAAAGTACCCGGTAAACTTTTATGCAGTGCATAAACTGTCTGAGCGTTTTGATTTTTCATTCAACGGACTTACCGGTTACCAAATCGTTACCAAAGATTCGGGTTTTAATTTTAGTCCATTCGGGGGCATGAGCACACCCGAGCGCATGACCGACGAAGATGTAAAATTATCCAGCGACGATTTGGACCTGGAAGGTTCATTGGTAAATTACCAGGCAAAGGGGTATACGGTGGACCTGATGGAAAATGAAGATATTGATGGCGTGGATGCTATCCAGCTGCGCATGAATTTAAAAAATGGCAAAACGATTTTTTATTTTATAGATCCGGATACTTATTACATCATCCGTACCACTGCAAAAGGTGTAAGCAACGGGCAGGAATTCAGCAGTACCTCCAACTACTATAATTTTAAAAGAACCAGGGAAGGTATTTTATTTCCGTTCACAGTAGACAATGTTACCTACGACAGCATCGAAATAAATATTCCGCTGGATGATAAACTATTCTCAACAAAGAAATAACACCCCCACCCATAAATATTTTTTATGAAGAAAATTATTTTGATCAGTGCTGCTGTAATCAATGCCGCAGCCGCATTTTCACAGATCAGTTCTGCCACTTTTGGTATGATGCAGGCCCGGCAATTAGGCCCGGCTGTTACCGGCGGCCGCATTACTTCCATTGAAGGCGTGAACAGTGAACCCAGAACGATTTATATTGGCAGTGCCGGTGGTGGTGTTTGGAAAACCACCAATGCAGGCGTTTCCTTCACTTCTGTTTTTGATAAATACTGCCAGTCCATTGGCGCCATCGCTATCGATCAGCAGCACCCGAAAACGGTGTATGTAGGCACTGGCGAAAGCAATATGAGAAATACTGTTTCTATTGGCGACGGTTTGTACAAAACAACTGATGGCGGCGATAACTGGACCAAGATACCCGGCTTCGACAGCAGTGAACATATCAGTAAGATCATTGTGAATCCAAAAAATTCCGATATTATTTATGTTGCCGTACCGGGCGCATTATGGAGCGACAGCAGGAACAGGGGATTGTATAAATCTGCTGACGGCGGAAAAACCTTTCAAAAAATATTATACATCAATGAAAAAACCGGTTGTGCGGATGTGATGATCGATCCATCCAACCCCGAAACATTGTATGCCAGCACCTGGGAATTCAGGCGAACCCCCTACTCTTTTAATTCGGGTGGCAATGGCAGCGGCATTTATAAAACCACTGATGGCGGCAAAACATGGAATCCTTTAACAGGCGGTCTTCCTGCAAAACCATTTGGCAGGGCGGCGCTGGCGCTGGCGCCTTCTGAACCCAATAAGCTCATTGCAATTGTGGAAGCAGAAAAAACAGGATTGTTCATGAGCAATGATGGCGGCCAAAACTGGAAACAGCAGAGTGCCATTGTAAATGTGGTATCAAGACCATTTTATTTTTCATGCCTGGTGGTGGATCCCAAAGATGCCAACAGGGTTTACCGGCCGGGGTTTGGGTTCAGCTACAGCGATGATGGGGGCAACTCATTTGCAGACGGTGGGTTTACCGTACACAGCGATATGCATGCTTTGTGGATCAATCCGCAATACACCAATCAAATGTATTTAGGAACTGATGGTGGCGTGTACATGAGCACCGACCGTGGCGCCTCCTGGCTCCTGCTGGCCTCTTTACCCGTACCACAATTTTATCATGTGGCATTCGATAATAAAGAACCCTATAATATATATGGCGGACTGCAGGATAACGGAAGCTGGATGGCCCCCAGCCAGGCCGCATTCGGTATCAAAAACGCTGATTGGAAATTTTTATATGGCGGCGATGGCTTTTGGGTACAGCCCGATGGTATAGACGAATCTGTTGTATATGCAGAATCGCAGGGCGGTCATATAGGAAGAGTGAACACCAAAGATGGTACGCTCTACGATGTACAGCCCAAACAGGGCGTTAACGAAGAAAAGTTGCGTTTTAACTGGAACTCTCCCATAGTGATTGGTGCAAAAAATAAAAAGAATCTTTACATTGGCGCACAGTACCTGTACAAATCAACTGAGCAGGGACGCAACTGGCAAAAGATATCTCCTGACCTTACCACCAATGACAAGAAAAAACAGGAGCAGGAAAAATCCGGCGGTATGAGTGCCGACAATACTTCTGCAGAAAATCATTGTACTATTTTTTCTATTGCGGAATCTCCGCTGGATGAAAATATTATTTGGGTTGGTACCGATGACGGCAACCTGCAATACACCACTGATGGCGGCAGCACATGGACCAATGTGGCAAAAAATTATGCTGCTGCAGGCATTGCAGCCCAAAGCTGGGTAAGCAGTATTGAACCCAGTAAATTTGATAAGAATACCGTATACGTAACCTGGGAAAACCATATGTATGGTGATCATAAAACCTATGCAGGCAAATCAACCGACATGGGTAAAACATGGACCCGTTTTGAAAGTGATGAATTCAATTCTTTTGCCCATAAAATAAAGGAAGATAACGTAAACAAAGACCTGCTTTTTTTAGGAACTGAAATGGGATTATACGCCACACTGGATGGTGGAAAAAAATGGTTCCGCATGAAAAACAATATTCCATGGAAGGCAATGGTAAGGGACATACAGATACATCCTGTAACCAATGACCTCATCATCGCTTCTCATGGAAGAGGCATCATGATCGTGGATAATATCACCGCCATGCGTACCATGACGCCTGAAATTGCATCCAAGGAGGTATACATATTTGACAGTAAACCCATTGACCTTACTATGGGCAAATACCAAACCGGCGGCACACAAAGTGAAGGCTGGAGCACCGGTAATACCCCGCAGCTGGCCCCTGTTAAATATTATTTCCGCGACCGTTTAAACACCGGCGATGTTACCATAGAAATTTATGACAAAAATGGAACGCTGCTGCAAACCATGCCGGGCACCAAGCGCAAGGGAATTAATATTGTATACTGGAACATGCGTACCACACCCCCCAAAGTGGCCAGCGGCGGTGCTAAACCAGATTTCAGCGGCTTTACGGCACCCATGGTATTACCGGGCGAGTACACCGTAAAAATAAAAGTGGGCAATAAAGTTTATGACAACAAACTGCAGTTAAAGGCAGAAGATAAACCAGACTTTACTGCTGCGGACCGTGAAGTACAGTATGCCACCGCAATGAAACTGTTCAACATGCACGAAGAACTGGCAAAGCTTGCGGATGATATCAGCGGCAAACAAAAAAGCCTGAAAATGATGCTGGAAAAAATGCAGAACCCAAAAACGAAAAAAATAGTGCAGCAATATTATGATTCGCTGGAAACACTACGCGGCACCTTAATGGGCACCAAGCAAACCTCTATGTTTGCAGATGAAGAAAGAATCAGGGAAAACATCAGTGAATTATACAATGCGGTTTGTTACCAGGAAGTAAAGCCCTCCAACCTGCAGGAAGAAAGAGTGAAAGGTTTGCAGGGTGAAATCAAAAAAGCAGAAGACAAACATGCGCTGCTTACCAAAACCTTTTCTGATAAAATAAAGGCCATTGAAGAAAAAGAAATATTGCCTAAAAGCAAGGTGGATATTAATAAGAATAATTAAGGCAGGGGCAAATAAAAAGAGGCTGAAATGATCAGCCTCTTTTTTTATTTACGTAAAGAACTTATTTTAATCCAAATGTTTTCTTTACTTCTTTCACAGCATCTAATTTTTCCCATGTAAACAGTTCCACTTTACGTTTTACTGATTTACCATCAGGAGAAGTAAATGTTTTTTCCACTACTTCATTTTTGCGGCCCATATGTCCGTAGGCTGCAGTTTCGCTGTACATTGGGTTACGCAGTTTCAAACGCTGCTCAATAAAGTAAGGACGCATATCAAAACAAGGCATCTTCATTATTTTATCAGCTATTTCACCATCAGTCAAGTCTACTTTTGCTGTGCCGTAGGTAACTACATTTATGGATGTAGGCTGAGCCACACCAATTGCGTAAGAAACCTGCACCAAAACTTCATCACACAATCCAGCAGCTACCAGGTTTTTAGCAATATGCCTTGTAGCATAAGCCGCACTTCTGTCTACCTTACTTGGGTCTTTGCCACTGAAAGCGCCACCACCGTGCGCACCTTTACCTCCATAAGTATCTACAATAATTTTACGGCCTGTTAAACCAGTATCTCCATGCGGTCCGCCAATTACAAACTTACCTGTTGGATTTACGTGGTATTTAATTTTATTATTAAAGAGATGGGCATATTTAGGATATTTTGCCTTCACTCTTGGAATAAGAATATTAATTACATCCTTCTTGATTTTCGCCAGCATTTTTTCATCTTCAGCAAAATCATCATGCTGCGTGGAAACAACAATTGCATCAATCCTTACTGGTTTATTATTATCGTCGTATTCCAGAGTTACCTGGCTTTTTGCATCAGGGCGCAGGTATTTAATCTGTTTATTTTCTCTTCTTAATGCAGCCAGTTCTTCCAGCAGTTTATGTGCAAGATTTAATGCCAGCGGCATGTAATCTTCTGTTTCATTGGTTGCATAGCCGAACATCATACCCTGGTCCCCGGCTCCCTGTTCTTCTTTTTTCTTTCTTTCCACACCCTGATTAATATCTCCACTCTGTTCATGAATGGCAGATAACACACCACAACTGTGTGCTTCAAACATATACTCGCTTTTAGTGTACCCAATTTTACGGATAACTCCACGGGCTATTTCCTGTACATCAAGGTAAGCTTTGCTCTTTACTTCACCAGCCAGCACTACCTGCCCTGTTGTTACCAGGGTTTCACAGGCAACTTTACTTTGTGGATCAAAGGCTAAAAAATTATCAATCAGGGCATCGCTGATTTGATCAGCTACCTTATCAGGATGTCCTTCGCTTACAGATTCGGATGTAAATAAATATGGCATAGTATTTTTTTTGAAGTTGCAAAGATAAGGTTCAGGTATATAAAGAACAAAGTCCTGCAAGGCTTTTACAGGACTTATTCACTTATTGTGATAAATTATTTAGATGTTTGAGTACACAATTCTGAAACGCATGCGGTAATTGGCATTGATGCCGCTACCAATCCTTATCCGTCCTTTTGCAATACTGTTATTGCCTGAGAGGCTGCTGGGATAAAATTGTGGATAGCTGAATGTATACGGAGCAGATAACCGCAATTGATAATTAGGAGTATGTTTTGTTATTATTTGCTGTACGTAGCGGGTAATATTAAAGTTATAAAACTTAATGTTGTTGCCAAATATATCCAGCTTATTCCTTACATAGCCTCCATGATAAACATAATCTATTCCACCAGAAGGAAAGTAGCTGCCCGCTATATAATCAGGGTCGTAAAAAACCGAAGGGTTCAAGTCAAAATACATAGGCTTCCACTTAGCGGCACCTGTATCTATCAAGTCGAGATATAAAAAATCTGGTGCGGAAAACATACTGTCAGTGATAGTGCTTGTAGGCACCTGCTCAATAATAATTTCGGCCCTGTGTATTATTTTGTTAGAAATCGTATCAAGAGCAGGAATGGTTAAATTGGCATAAGTACCCGGCGATGTTTGCAGGTAAATATCTGTTGGAGATGGCGAAGCCGCAGGAGAACCAGCACGATTACGGACTATATTGTTAGCGGTTACTGAAGGGAAAGTTCCAGTACCGGATGCGGTAATTAACCTGAGTGAAGAAAACGTGGTATCAACAGCACCTCCGTTTTTACGACGGAAATGCACTTCCAACCGGGATGATGTATCAGTGAGGTTGGTGTACATTAACCCGTTACCAGATCCGTTGGCCAAAATGGCAAAACCTTTATTAAATAGACGGAAAGCCGAATCGGAACGGAAGGAATTATTACCCATCACTAATGTATCTCTTGCAAACAATGAATTGGCAAATGAACTGGAGAGCTTTATGCGAATGTGATTTTTTACAGAATCCTTTTTGTTGGCATATACCACATAGTTGCCTACTTGTTTAAAGTCAACGATAGTACTGCCAATCACATTTCCGGTTGGTGGAGCAAAATTTACATTTCTCGACTGGTAGAGAGAATCCCATAAACCTCCCGCTGTGTTGGATACTTCCCTTACTTCAAACTGCATAGGGATTGTACTGTCCCCCCAAAAACCTTTATAGCTTAAGCAAAGAACTACAGAATCAAACCCCACGATTGTATCATTGGCATTTCCGTAGTAGTATGGATAAAAGCCAGGCTTAAATTGTGCATATATATCAGCCTTAGTAGTTCCAAAAAGGGGATCATTATTTATTTTGCCCAAAACCTGGTCATCAGTACTGGTTATTACTGTTGTATCCGGGTTAAATATACCTTGTACCGTATTTATGGGAAACGTGGCTTCAAACGTGTGCACATTATCCACCGCAGGCAATAAGTCGGCGCCTATATCTGTTGTATCCAGCTTGGCACAGCCTGCAATAATAATTGTAAAAGAAAAGAGTGTGGTTAAACCTGACAGAAAACGTTTTTGCACAACAGACAATTTAATCAAAAGGTTAGTTTTTTTCTATTTGGCAAGGTCGGCATATAATTGCAAATAGTCTGTTAAATCACTTTCAGCATTATACTTAAGAATTTTTTTGCCTTTCACTTTTGAAAATTCTTCCACCAGTTTTTTATCTGCATTCACTGCTCCGAAAGTAACAGCATCTGCATAAGAAGCACCCCCTTTAAAAAGTGCAGCATTATTATTGTCCTTATAAGGCTCCAGTTCTTTCTTGGTTACGTGGTCATTAATAGCTGCCAGTTTTAAAAAATCTGCACCCATTTTTTCTTTAAAAGTATTTTCGCCAATTGTATAAACCACTTTACTGTTACTAAAAATCGGTTCTTTTTTATAGGCGGTTTTAATAAACATAGGTATCAGCCCAGTCATCCAGCCACTGCAATGAATAATATCGGGCGGCCATCCGAATTTTTTTACTGTCTCAAGCGCCCCTTTACAAAATAATACGGTACGAAGCCCATTATCATCAAACCATTTTTCATTTTCGTCATGAAAAACAAATTTCCGCTTAAAATAATCTTCATTATCCAGGAAATAAACCTGAAGGCGGGCATTAGGCAATGAAGCCACTTTTATTAATAAGGGGTAATCATCATTATCAACAGTAACATTTATACCAGATAAACGCACTACTTCATGCAACCGGTGCCTTCTTTCATTAATTACACCAAACCGGGGCATTATGCAGCGTACTTCCATACCACTGTCGTTACTCTTTACCGCCAGTTTATTCACCATTTCCGCAAAATCTGTCAGCTCCAGGTAGGGCGACATTTCATTTGCGATGAATAAAATTCTTTTTTTTGTAGACATTTGCGCTGTATTAAATGCTGGTTTAATTTTTTTAAGGGAGTGCAAAAGTACGGATTTTATTTTGCAAATTGAGCCTGACAAGGCTTTTAAGCCAAATACCTTGTAAAATGATTCTATTCAAAAAAGCGGCTGAGATAAGCAGTTTCCTTACCAAATATGCAAAAAATGGTGTGAAAACAGGTTTTGTGCCCACGATGGGTGCCTTACACCAAGGGCATATTTCATTAATTAATGAATCTAAACGAAATTGCGGAATTACAGTGAGCAGCATTTTTGTTAACCCTACCCAATTTAACGACCCCAAAGATTTTGCGAAATACCCGGTTACAATTAACAGCGATATTGACGGACTTGAAAAAGCAGGCTGCGATGTACTTTTCTTGCCTGATGTTAAAGAGATGTACCCAAACGGTACCACTGCTTTACCCCAATACGATTTAGGCTATCTTGAAACCGTACTTGAAGGGAAATACCGGCCCGGACATTTTCAAGGCGTTTGCCAGGTGGTACACCGGTTGCTGGATATTATAAAGCCTGACACATTATTTCTCGGCCAAAAAGATTTTCAGCAATGTATGGTTATAAAAAAAATGATTAAAATTACCGAGTTACCCGTTATTACATCTGTTTGCCCAACATTACGTGAACCAGATGGATTAGCCATGAGCAGCCGTAACATGCGCCTTAATAGTGATGAAAGAAAGAAGGCTGCTTTAATTTCGCAAACGCTTGATTATATAAAACGTGAAATAAAACCCGGTTACCTGGGCGATTTGCAGGAACGTGCTGTTAATTATTTAACTACGGAAGGATTTAGTGTGGATTATATTGAAATTGCGGATTCCAACACACTGCAATTGCAGGAATATTGGGATGGCAATCAGTCCTTAGTGGCACTTGCTGCGGCGTATTTGAACGAAATAAGGTTAATTGACAACAAGCTGTTGTAATAAATTATTTTTTAAAACCAACAGCACGGTTATTTTTAAATATCAATTCGTAATTTGTACTCTATTATGCGTAAAACGCTTTTTTCTGTATTACAGTTTGTACTTTTTTTTGGTCTGGGTATTTTCCTGGTATGGTGGAGCATCCATAAACTTAGCGACACCGATTACAAAGATTTTATCACATCTCTCAAAAACGCTGATTACATTCTTCTCATTCCTGTTTTTTTCATTCTATCATTAAGCCACCTAAGCAGAGCCATGCGCTGGAAGATACTAATGGCTTCAATGGGCTATAAACCCAAACTAAGCAATACGTTTGCGGCGGTAATGGTGGGTTATCTTGCCAACTTTGCTTTTCCCCGGCTTGGCGAGGTTTTAAAATGTACCATTTTAGGCAGGTATGAAAAAGTGCCTCCTGATAAACTGGTAGGCACCATTTTAGTGGAACGTGCCGTAGATTTATTATGTTTTGGTATTGTAATAATAATATCCCTGCTTACTCAGGCTAAAATTGTTGGAGCTTATGCAAAAAAAATCTTCACCAAATACTTGTTTGCCGGTGAAACAAAAATTGTGGCCATAAAGTTGGGTATTATTGGTGGAGTATTTATTATTTCATTCTTTGCTTTACGGTATATTTTTAAAAAATATCATCACATAAAAATTGTTGATAAATTTAAGAATATTCTAAGCGGCATCGCAGAAGGGCTGATGAGCGTGAAAAACATGCCGAACAAATGGCAGTTTATTTTTCACAGTATATTAATATGGTGTTGTTATCTCGGCGGTACTTACCTGGGATTTCATGCAATAAGGGAAACCGCAGGGCTACCTTTACTTGCATCTTTCCCGGTCTTATCCTTCGGTACTGTTGGCACTATTATTACCCCGGGAGGCATTGGCCTTTACCCTGTGTTTTTAATGGAGGCAATGAAGCTTTATAATATTCCAGAAAGCTATGGAACTGCTAACGGATGGCTGCAATGGTCTGCGCAGTTTGTAATTACACTGGTGGTGGGCTTTATCAGCCTGGCTGTATTACCATATATAAATAAGCATCCACATGAAAGCCGTACAGGGAATACCCAATAAAATATTTACCCTTCCGCAATTGCTACAACAATTAAAACGATTGCGGCTGCTAAATAAAAAAATAGTTTTTACAAACGGGGTGTTTGATATTTTGCATGAAGGGCATATTGCTTCTTTGAGCGACGCTGCAACTTATGGGGATATATTAATTGTAGGGGTAAATACCGATGCATCTGTAAAAAGGCTTAAAGGCGAAGACAGGCCGGTAAATAACCAGCAATCAAGATCTTTATTACTGGCTTCCTTAATAATGACCGATGCTGTAATTCTTTTTGATGAAGACACACCCTATAACCTGATAACCGCCATTATGCCTGAAGTATTGGTTAAAGGAGGTGATTATACTATTGATCAGATTGTAGGTGCCAAAGAAGTTATTGCCAATGGTGGTGAAGTAAAAATTGCACCAATACTCAAAGGGTTTTCAACAACAGCTATCATTGCCAGAATGAAAGAGGGCATCTGAATTCCTGCATAAAATATATCGGTCAAAAACATGCTCAGCCACTCATGCTACAAAACCTCTTAGGTAATAAGTTTACCAAAACTTAACCTTCTTTTTAAAGCCCGTTTATATTAATACCTTTATTTTCACAATTTAAAAGGCACGTGGTTAAACAACGTACAATAATCAGAGATATAAGCTGGCTTTCATTCAATCACAGGGTACTGCAGGAAGCAGCTGATGATACAGTTCCATTAAGAGAGCGTATCCGTTTTCTTGGAATTTTTTCTAATAATTTAGATGAGTTTTTCCGTGTAAGGGTAGCCGCACTTAACCGCATGATTGCTTTAGGCAAAAAAAGCAATATGCACCTTGAAATAAACCCCCGGCTTATCCTGGAACAAATACAGGACAAAGTTCTGCAGCAACAAAAGGACTTTGAACGGATTTGGAATGAAATATTACGGGAACTTAAAAAGCAGAAAATTTACTTAGTAGAAGAAAAGAAGCTGAACCGCCTGCAGCAAAAATTTGTGCTGGATTATTTTAATGAAGAAGTACGCAGTAATATAGTACCCTTAATGATTGAAGACATAAAAAACTTTCCGGTACTCAGCGACAAATCTATTTACCTGGCCTGCACTCTTAGCAAAAAAGATAAAAGCCTTCCTAAAAAATTTGCGTTAGTATCTGTACCAGCAAGACGTTTACCCCGGTTTATCATACTCCCTTCAAAGCAAAACGAAACACATATTATTTTGCTGGAAGACATTATCCGTTTTTGCCTGCCCGGTATTTTTTCCTTCTTCGGTTATGATACTTTTTCATCTGCCATTATTAAAGTAACCCGTGATGCAGAGCTTGACCTTGACAGTGATGTATCCACTACCCTCATTCAAAAAATTGAAAAGGGATTAAAGAACAGGAAAAAGGGGAAAACGGTACGGTTTGTTTACGATAAAGAGATCGATGCATCCTTACTCACCTATTTAATAAAGCGGCTGGGTTTAACACACAAAGATCATATCATACCCGGCGGCCGTATTCATAATTTTAAAGACTTTATGGATTTCCCCTCACAGGTTTTTGCAAAAAAAAATCTGCGGAAGAAACCATTTACTCACCCGGCTTTGCAAAAGGCCTCACACATAACCAATGTAATACTTGAAAAAGATGTGCTGCTTAATTTTCCTTATCATGACTTTAACTCGGTAATTGACTTATTAAGGGAAGCAGCTATTGACCCCGAAGTAACGACAATAAAAATTACCTGTTACAGATTGGCGCCACGTTCAAAAATTATTAATGCCCTTACCAATGCAGTCCGCAATGGCAAAATTGTAACCGTGGTGCTGGAGTTAAGGGCACGTTTTGAGGAAGAAGCCAACCTTGAATGGAAAAACGAACTGGAAGAAGCGGGGGTAAAAGTGCTGTTGGGTGTACCCAACATGAAAGTACATGGAAAACTTTGTCTTATAAAAAAGGTTGTGAATAATCATACAATACATTATGGATTTGTAAGCACTGGCAACCTGAATGAAAGAACAGCCACTATTTACGGGGACCATTGCCTGCTTACATCAGACAGGAATATAATGGCTGATGTAAACAGGATATTCAATTATCTTGAGCAACCTAAGCTTCGGGCAAAAAGTTTGAAAGATTGCCGGACTTTACTGGTAAGCCCCGTTAGCATGCGAAGGCAATTGCTTCAGCTAATAAATAACGAAATTAAAAATGCAAAAAATGGTATGCCCTCCGGCATAATTCTTAAATTAAATTCCCTTAGCGACGAGGTAATGATTAATAAGCTGTATGAGGCAGCTAAAGCCGGAGTGAAAATTGAAATGATAATTCGTGGTATATGTTGCATGCTTACTCAAAATAAAAAGTTTAAAAATGTTTATGCCATAAGCATTGTAGATGAATACCTGGAACATGCAAGGGTAATGGTGTTTACGAATGCAGGCGATGAAAAAGTTTTAATTAGCAGCGCAGACTGGATGGTACGTAATATTGATCATCGGATTGAAGCTGCATGCCCCATTTTTGAAAAAAGTATTCAACAGGAACTTAAGGATATTTTGCAGATTCAATTAAACGATAACATTAAAGCAAGAATATTGGATAATGCCCTCAGCAACCAATATTTAAATCCACGTAACACCAAAAAAATACGCAGCCAGGTGGAAGTTTATAATTATCTATACCGTAAACAGGCTTAATCTTCGTTCAATTAACAGCCCGTTAATAAGTTAATATCTCAATCTGCAAATCTGTTTAACCTATTACGTACATTCGTAACTATAGCCCCTTATTGGGCAGTTTATAATTAATAAATTAACCGCTTAAGCAAAATTGGTACTGGCAGCAATAGACATAGGCAGTAACGCCGCAAGACTTTTAATTACAGAAGTTGTACCCGACTACAAAGGAAGTATTGCCTTTAATAAATTAAACCTTGTCCGTGTACCACTGCGGCTTGGTTTTGATGTATTTGAATCAGGCGTAATATCCAAGGCCCGTACCGGTATGATTTTGCAAACTATGAAAGCCTACAGGCACCTGATGAACGCTTATGGAGTAACTCACTTAAAAGCTTGCGCCACCAGTGCCATGAGAGATGCAAGAAATGCTGCTGATATAATTCGTAAAATAAAATTAGAAACAGATATAACCATAGAAGTTATCAGCGGTGATATAGAAGCCAACCTGATTTACGAAAATCATGTGGCGGAAAATATGGACCGTAACCACAGCTATCTTTATATTGATGTGGGTGGTGGCAGCACTGAGCTTTCATTTTTCAGTAATAATATCCTTACTTATAAAAAATCATTTAACATTGGCACCATACGCCTGCTAAAAAATATGGTTACAGACAGGCAATGGGATGAAATGAAAGAAGTAATTAAAGCAGTAACCAAGGGACATAAAGAAGTGGTGGCTATTGGAACAGGCGGTAATATTAATAAGGTCTTCAGCATGAGTAAACGCAAGGACGGAAAGCCCCTTACGCTGGAATTGCTTCGTGACTATTATAAAGAGTTAAGCAGTGTTCCACTGGCAGAACGTATCAGCAAATACAATTTGCGTGAAGACCGAGCCGATGTAATTGTTCCCGCTCTTCAAATTTATACCAATATTATGCGCTGGGCCGATGCCCAGGAAATTTATGTACCAAAAATTGGCCTTGCCGACGGCTTAGTGCGTCACTTGTGGGAAGAGGTGAAGGAATAATTTCATTCATAGCACAGAGTTTTTCATATGCCTGCAAAATCATAATACATATAACCTGCATAATGTATCTTTATCATTGCCCGGTTTTTTAAACAAAAAGCCCGGATATATAACTATTCACTTCAATAGCTATTTTGTATGGATACACATCTTCACCACGACCATGTTGAAAGTCACCTTAAAAGCTCCGAAGCTTTAACAGACATTGTTATTGGCATGAGCGATGGCCTGACAGTACCCTTTGCCCTTGCTGCTGGCCTAAGTGGTGCTGTTGACAACAGCAGTATTATTGTTATTGCAGGCATTGCCG
Source organism: Ferruginibacter sp. (assembly GCA_044225995.1). GTDB lineage: Bacteria > Bacteroidota > Bacteroidia > Chitinophagales > Chitinophagaceae > Ferruginibacter. Next base: position 14,532 of record JBGAHV010000045.1, read on the forward strand.
AAATTGCCGCTGGCAGTATTGCAATGGGGCTGGGAGGTTACCTGGCTGGCAAAACAGAACAGGACCACTATAAAAGCGAACAAAAAAGAGAATACGATGAAGTGGAGAATTTACGGCATAGGGAAATAGAAGAAACAAAAGAGTTTTTTGCCAACATCGGGCTAAGTGCAGAACTTCAGGAAAAAGCAACAGAAGAAATAGCAAAAGATAAAGACCGTTGGGTGGATTTTATGATGAAGTATGAACTGGGGCTGGAAAAACCCGATCCTAAACGTGCCACCAAAAGCGCTTTCAATATCGGGCTGGCTTATATAGCTGGTGGCGTCATTCCGCTAAGTCCCTATTTTTTTATAAGTAATTCAACTGATGCACTGAAGGTTTCCGTGCTTGCCACATTAGCTTGCCTTTTTATATTCGGTTACTTCAAAAGTAAAATTACAGGAATTAACCCATGGGCGGGTGCATTGCGTGTAATGCTTATTGGAGCAATGGCCGCAGCAGCAGCGTTTGGAGTGGCCCGTTTATTTGAACATTAATCAGGTGCAATCATTGTCGTTATAGTATTTTTTCTAAGCCGATATCGTTTTGCATTTAACTGATAGCCATAAAAAAAGAGTTGTGAATAAAATCCATTTTTATAAAATACTAACCGGTTTATCTGTTGCGTTCAATTAAAGTATTAAAAAAGGATTATTAGTAAAATAAAAAATACCTGATTAGGTTTTCAACAGGCGCTAACTAACCGTAAAAGACATTTAATAAACCCTGAAATGTAATAATGACACAATGGTATAATTTTTGCAAATAATTCCAAAACCGCTTTAAAATCCAAATTCAACATCCAATGAAAACAGAATTTTACCCAACCCCCGAATGTAAAAAGTTATTTTTTACTTCACTGGTACAAATCAAATACAACATATTGGCCTACTGCGACAACGATAATTAAGTTATCGCAGCACCAATATGCAGCTATTTAATCCATTTACCCAAACACCCTCATCAGCAATCAGCATATTGGCTTTAAAGACTATGTATAACGGCAATATTTAATGCTGTTGCCTTAATGCAATTTCTTTAAGCTAAGTGCAAAGCAAGCCAGGTTTTATAACCCGGTATTGCGATCCGATATCCAATTTATTAACTAAAAGAAGAGAGGTCCTATGAAAACCTGTAACATTCCTGTTAGGAAAACGATTCCTGCTGCATTCTGTTTTGCAGTGGCAATGATGATCATTATTTCAAATGCATTTGCCGGTGTTTATTATATCAGCCCAACCGGTAATGATGCTGTAGGGAAAGGCACCGCAGCAAGCCCATGGAAAACATTATTCAAAGCTTGTTCATCTGTCACCACACCGGGTGATATAATTCATGTAAATGCAGGTACCTATACAGAAACTGTGCAATGCAGTCTTGCACCCGGCGTTAGTATTGAAGGTGATGGCCAGGTTACTACTATTCTTAAAAGCACACTCAATGCTGCCTGGACTGAAATGCTTGCCCTGCGATCTGCAGAAGGCACCAATGGCAACCAGCACATCAGTTTTGTGACATTTGACGGAAGTAACCTCACTACATTTTGGGGGGTGTACATCGCAGGCAGAAGCAATGTTTCTGTTCATGATGTTACGATGAAAGATTTTAAGAACCGTGGTATCATCATCTCCGGCAGAAATGACAATACCAATGCCGCCCCGTCGATCTATGCTACCGGAAATACTTTTTATAACAACATTGTTACAAACTGTGCTGAATACGACCAGATACTTGGTTATGGAGCAGGCTGCATTAATATTGGTGGACAGCAGGACATGCTCATTTACAATAATACCATTACACAGAACAGCCGGGCTGCAGGCTTTAATGGGTGGCCTATCAAGTACTGGCTGAATGGTTATTTGAAAGGTTTAAAAATATACAATAACACACTTAACAAAGTATTGAATGCTTTTCCGCTGGGTGATAACAATTGGGATTTTGCCATTGAGTTATTCAATACGAACGGGCTGGAAGTTTACAATAATACCCTAAACGGTGGAAGTATAGACCTCAACTATATCAGTAAGGGCACTTACACAAACGGCGCATGGATACATGACAACTCCATTATCATGCCAACACTCAACAGCAATATCCAGACTGGTATTACCCTTGAGTTTAATGTAGCAGACGTGTTGATAGAAAATAATGTGATCGACAAAACAAACGTGGGGATATTATTTACCCCCCGTGAAGGCAATTCTGTTCAAAATGTTGTAATCAGGAAAAACCTCATCACTGGCGTAGGTATGGCAGAGAGTACAGGCTTTCTGATCAACATGGGTCAATATGGAGCAAACAATATCACATGGAATAATATCAATATTTTCAACAATACACTGATTGAAGATCCAGCCCACCCAACTTTCTGGGGAATAAAACTGCCCAATTCAACCAGTGCACCATTATCAAACTTCAATATCAAGAATAACATTATTGCAAATGCATACTCTGCAGCCATTGTTGTTCAGGAAGGAACTGTAGGCATAACAAACCTGCAGATTACTAACAACGATATTTATGGCAATGGCTTTAACAATGCCCCCTATTATGCATTGTCGCCCGGATCAGGCTATGTATATTCGAAAAATATTACAAATGTGGCATATTTTGCTACAGGCTCTTATAATCTAAGTGCTGCAAGTCCCTGTATTGACGCAGGCACAAATGTCGGGTTACCATTTGCAGGAGTGGCTCCCGACGCAGGTTATGCAGAATTTAGTTCCGCTTTACCTGTTAAACTCATTGAATTTACCATTTCACAAAACAGCGGCAGCAACATACTTCAATGGAAAACCGCTTCTGAAATCAACAGCAGTCATTTTGTAGTTCAAAGGAGCAAGGATGGCGTTGTTTTTGAAGACCTCAGCAGCCAGCCTGCCAGTGGCTTCAGCAATACCATTAAGTCATATTCTTATACAGATGCATTGCCATTGTCAGGTATTAATTATTACAGGCTGATACTGGTAGATAAAGACAAAAGGGAAGAATACAGCGGTATTATATTCGTAAGGCCTGGTTATGACAACAGCCTTGAAATCATTACTGCCAGAGTTTCTTCGTTGCAAAACTCCCTGGCTATAACAGTTTCTTCCAAACAAAATGAAAAGGCTCTTTTACATGTAGTTGACAATAATGGGAAAGTACTTTTAACCCAAAGCGTTTTGTTACAAAAAGGAACTAACTACTTTGATAAAACAATACAGAATGTATCACAAGGAATTTATTATGTCAGGCTGCAAACCGCCACCGAAACAAGAGTAAAAAATATTTTAAGCAGTAATTAATAAATGAAAGTAACCCCCCACTTTATAAAGCCCCTTCACGGGGCTTTTTTTATGAAGCGATAGTATGTTTATTATTACTGGAAATATTTTCAATCGTCCATTCTGGTTTTTTTATAAAAGGATTCTTTCGTACCGGGCAATCGGTTTTACTGCAAATACCGCAACTAAAATCCAGGCAGCCATCTGAATGCACAAACAATTCCACCGATTTACCAAACTCGTTTTTTACAAGGCTGGATAATGAATCTATTTCGTTGTGCGCCTCATGAACATTCAGGTACCAGGGTACAGTCAAATGGCAGTCCATATGGAGTGTGGCACCGTATTTTATAATACGGAGGTTGTGCAGGTCAATCCAGTTTTCCTTTCGGTTATTATTTAAAAGTTGTACCAGTTTGTTCAGCAAGGCTTCATCTGCTTCATCCATTATGCCAGCAACGGAGCTGCGTACAATTTTATAACCTGTGTAAATAATGATGAACGAGAAGAGAATCGCAACGGCGCTGTCTATCCAGTAAATTTTTGTGATTAATATTAACACCAGCCCTACCCCAATACCTACTGTGCTCCAGGTATCGCTTTGTAAATGTTTGCCACTCGCTATTAATGCCAGTGAATTATTTTTTTTACCGGTTTTTACACAAAGCATCCCGGCAATATAGTTTACGAATGCCGTTGCCATCACCAGTATAATACCATAATCCAGTTGTTTAATATCATGCGGATGCAGAAGATTGTTTACCGCTTCATAAATAATTACAAGCCCCGCTGCAGTTATTAAAGTACCTTCAATGGCTGCTGAAATAAATTCTACTTTACCATGCCCGTAGGGATGATAATAATCCCTGGGCTTGGCTGAAACATACAAACTATATACCCCTATTAATCCTGCAATTACATTTACTATACTTTCCAGCGCATCTGTAAGTATAGCCACCGAGTTTGTAAGATACCAGGCAATTATTTTAATAATAAACAACAGAATGGAAAGGCCTGCAATGAGCTTTTGGACTCTGAGGTTATGTTTGGCTTTATCCATGTGGCAAGTTGACGCAAATATACAAAACGGGCTGTTTTAAAGAGCTGACCAAAGCGTTACTGCACAAGAGTGCAACCTGCTTTCGTCATAGCCTTCTGCAAATGCAAGCGCCAAAGCTGCCTCGGAGTGTGGCAAAAGCCGGACTCAAAAAATTCCCCACAACCCCTTTTTTAAGTGGCATCCATGCTTACTTTTGTTCAAACTAAACTAAAAAACTAAAACGATTGTGTATGGATTTTCAACTATCAGAAGAACAGCTGATGATACGGCAGGCTGCAAGAGATTTTGCAGTTACAGAATGTTTACCCGGTGTAATAGAACGGGACGAACATCAAAAATTTCCTAAAGAACAAATAGAGAAACTGGCCGACCTTGGCTTTATGGGTATGATGGTACCGACAGAATACGGCGGCAGCGGCATGGATACCGTAAGTTATGTTTTAGCCATGGAAGAAATCAGCAAGGTAGATGCCAGCGTAAGCGTATGTATGAGTGTAAACAACAGCCTGGTTTGTTACGGGCTGAATGAATACGGTACAGAAGAACAAAAAAAGAAGTACCTAACACCACTGGCTCAAGGAAAAAAAGATGGTGAATTATACATCGGCGCTTTTTTGCTGAGTGAACCGGAAGCTGGCAGCGATGCCACATCTCAAAGCACTACTGCAGAAGACAAAGGAGACCATTACCTCATTAACGGAACCAAAAACTGGATCACCAACGGCAACTCTGCCTCGGTATACCTGGTAATTGCACAAACAGATGCCGCTAAAAAACACAAAGGCATCAATGCATTTATTGTAGAAAAAAATACGCCGGGTGTTACCGTAGGTGCCAAAGAAAACAAACTGGGCATCCGTGGCAGCGATACCCACAGTATTTTATTTAACGATGTAAAAGTGCCCAAAGAGAACCGCATTGGCGAAGATGGTTTTGGTTTTACGTTTGCAATGAAGACCCTCGCCGGTGGCCGTATTGGCATTGCATCGCAGGCGCTGGGTATTGCAAGCGGTGCTTATGAAAGAGCACTTGCCTACAGCAAACAGCGAAAAGCATTTGGCAAAGAAATAATGCATCACCAGGCCATTCAATTTAAACTGGCCGATATGGCAACAAAAATCGAAGCTGCAAGATTGCTATGTTTAAAAGCCGCATGGGAAAAAGATCAGCAACAAGATTACACCCTCAGTGGCAGCATGGCAAAAGTATTTGCCAGCGAAACCGCCATGTGGACCGCCACCGAAGCCGTGCAAATACACGGTGGCTATGGTTTTGTAAAAGAATACCACGTAGAGCGCATGATGAGGGATGCAAAAATCACACAGATTTATGAAGGCACCAGCGAGGTACAGCGCATTGTGATCAGCAGGAGCATACTGAAATAATTTGATGATGTATAAATATGATGTGCAGATATGAACCATCTGCACATTTTTTTTGTTACAGACCTTTACAGCGCTGCGGGGCATTGTTGTGTCACTCTCTTCAACACAACATCATTATTGAGCATTACAGCATTTTATTAAAATACTTTGTGCAACTTTGTGGCCTAGCGCCTTTGCGGCTATTTCAATATGAGTATTAATAAAGAAAATTATCAAAAAATAGCACAGGAGTTAAATGACAAAGCAACATTGGTGGCAGTGTCTAAAACAAAACCTGTTACAGATATACAGGAACTGTACAACATGGGTCAGCGTGATTTTGGCGAGAATTATGTACAGGAACTGGTGGATAAATACGAACAGCTACCCAAAGACATCCGCTGGCATTTTATTGGCCACCTGCAAAGCAACAAAGTAAAATACATTGCTCCCTTTGTGCATTTAATACACGGGGTGGACAGTCTTAATCTTTTAAAAGAAATAAACAAACAGGCGGTAAAACATAACCGCATCATTGATTGTCTTTTGCAAATTCATATAGCTAAAGAAGAAACCAAGTTTGGATTTAACGAAAGTGAGTTAAACGAATTACCCTCATTGAACGAATTAAAAAACATACGTCTTGTTGGCTTAATGGGTATGGCTTCTTTTTCTGATGACATGAATTTTGTAAGAAGTGAATTTAAAAACCTTAAAGCAATTTTCGATTCCAAAGCTCAACTTTCAACTATCAATTTTCAATTATCAACAATTTCAATGGGCATGAGCAGCGATTATAAAATAGCGCTGGAAGAGGGCAGCAATATGGTACGCATTGGCAGTTTATTGTTTGGCGAAAGGAATTATAACAAATGATCTCCCCCGAAATTATCATCTTATGCATTGCCGCATTCGCCGCAGGTTTTATTGATTCCATCATTGGTGGCGGCGGGCTGATACAAACACCCGTTACACTGATAACTTTACCTCAATATCCTGTTGCTACTTTACTGGGCACTACAAAAATTCCCTCTATATCGGGCACCTCCATTGCAGCCATACAGTACAGTTTAAAGGTAAAAATTAAATGGCGGCTGATGTTGCTGATGTGCTGCATTGCTTTAACAGCAGCTTTTGCCGGATCTAAACTGGTAAGCATTACCAGCAACAGTTTTATGAAGCCGGTTATTTTTTGCATGCTGGTTATTGTGGCCGTTTATACATACACCAAAAAAGACTTTGGCATTGCTGAAGAAAAAGAGCACAACGCTAAAAAAGAATTATTATACGGTGCTGTATTTGCACTGCTCATTGGTTTTTACGATGGGTTTATCGGCCCGGGTGCCGGCAGTTTTATGGTGCTGTTCTTCATCAGTATTTTAGGTTTTGATTTTTTAAAAGCAAGCGCCCATTCCAAGCTTGTAAATGTTTCCACCAATCTTGGTTCCATTATTTTTTTCAGCCTGAGCGGCCATATACTGTATCAATATGCCATACCAATGGCTGTATGTAATTTTACCGGGTCATTTTTAGGCGCAAGACTGGCTATATTAAAGGGCAACAAATTCATCCGCATTTTCTTTTTGTTGATTATTGCGGCTACCATCCTGCGCTTTGGGTATGATATTTTTTTTAACCGGCACTAATTATTTGTGAATCTCACTCGTAAAATGAAACTCAATATCCGGGTTATTCTGCCTTTCCGTATTTAAAAACCATTCGCTTTGCGCCAGGTAAACAATATGCCCGTCTTTATCTTCCGCAATATTGGCCTGTTTGTACTTAATAAAATCTTCCAGCTTTTTTGCGTCTTTGCTGTACAGCCAGCAGGCTTTATAAAATGGCAGGTTATTCATTTGTACTGATGCTCCATATTCCTGCAGCAAACGGTATTGTATTACTTCAAACTGCAGTTCGCCCACGCAGCCAATAATTTTTTTAGTACCCCCGAATTGTGTGAATAACTGCGCCACACCTTCATCGGTTAACTGCAACAATCCTTTTTCCAGTTGCTTTGTCTTCATTGGGTCTTTGTTCACCACTTCTTTAAATATCTCCGGGCTAAAACTGGGTATGCCGGTAAAATAAAAATCTTCACCTTCTGTCAATGTATCGCCAATTTTAAAATTGCCTGTATCAAACAAACCCACCACATCACCAGGATAAGCATCTTCAATTACTTCCTTTTGACGGGCCATAAATGTGTAGGGGTTGCTGAAACGAAAATCCCGTTCCATACGCACATGATGGTAATAAGTGTTACGCTCAAATTTTCCACTGCACACTCTTAAAAAAGCAATTCGGTCTCTGTGCTTGGGATCTAAATTGGCATGTATCTTAAAAACAAATCCACTGAATTTATCTTCATCCGGTTTTATATCTCTCAATGTTGTATGTCGTGGTCTTGGTGTTGGTGCAATACGGATGAATGTATCCAGCATTTCCTTTACACCGAAATTGTTTACCGCACTGCCAAAAAATACCGGTGCCACATCACCGCTTAAATAATTAGCGGTATCCAATTCACCATACACTCCATCCAGTAACTCTACATCTTCCCGTAACGTAGCCGCATCTTTCTCTCCCACTTTTTTGTCAAGCACTGCATCATTCAAATCAGTTATCTCCACCACATCTTCATCATTGGCTTTTGTGCCGGCTGTAAACAACACCAAACTTTTTTCATGCAAGTCGTACACACCTTTAAAATCCTTTCCGCTGTTAATCGGGAAGGTCATTGGGTGCAATTGTATCTTCAGTTCTTTCTCAATTTCTTCCAGCAAATCAAAACGGTTTTTACCATCACGGTCCATTTTGTTGATGAAAACAATTACCGGCGTTTTACGCATGCTGATAACTTCCATTAAACGCCTTGTTTGCGGCTCCACACCATTCACACTGTCAATAACCAGCACCACACTGTCCACCGCAGTTAAAGTTCTGAATGTATCTTCCGCAAAGTCTTTGTGTCCGGGTGTATCCAGCAGGTTAATTAAAAAACCTTCGTATTCAAATGTCATTACACTTGTTGCCACACTAATACCACGCTGCCGCTCAATTTCCATAAAATCGCTGGTGGCATGTTTTTTTATTTTGTTGCTTTTAACCGCACCGGCTGTTTGTATGGCGCCACCAAATAACAGGAATTTTTCTGTTAATGTGGTTTTACCTGCATCCGGGTGAGAGATGATGGCAAAGGTTTTGCGTTTGTTTATTTCGTTGATGTACTTCATACCCCTGTCCCCTAAAGGGGAACTTAGTTAGTTATTTAATTTAAAGTGTGCAAAGGTAAGCTAAGGGATAGCTAATGCAAAACAGGATTTATAGATTTTGTAACAGGCATTTGAGCCGTGATTTGGAAGCAGTGGCGACGCTCCGTTCAACAATAAATTTGTATTCTACAAATAAAGGCAGACTATTAAATCCGGTCAGGTTGTTTGTAGCGCCCACACCTGTAAAAGGGCTTTGTAAGTTTCTTTAAATTTATCAATATTTGTAAATGGTTACATTAAATACATTTGCATTTGACAGTGACGATGCAAATGCAATAACTGGTGCTTTCAATCAGCTTAAAAATAAAGAAATTGCAACTTTAATAGAAGATGATGATGTAAAGAAAAACTTCTTACCAGAGTATTGTCTTCGTTAACATTGCCCAAGCTGATTAATTGCCAGTTTCATAATCTTCTGGAGTTCGCAATGCCTTTTGGGAAATTTTACATTGCACAAATGCTTTTAGATTTTGGTTTTCCTGCCGGCAGGCGTTCAACACAGAATTTTGACCGGGTTTATCATTTCCAGGTAATCGGTTTTGCTGAACTAGCTGTTGATTTTGGCAAAACAACCATAAGGCCTGAATTGAAGGCAGACAATATCTTATTTGGGATATTTAACAGGGATATTGAATTGAGCAATGCAAAATTATTTAATCAAAAATATTACCTGACATCTGATAAAAAAGAAATGGCGATTAAATATCTTGACAATAACATAACTGGTTTAATTGGCAAGCAGGATAACCTTCTCATACACTTTAACTGCAAAGATTTGTACATTACGTTTACCACCCCAATTGAAAACTTTCAGATGAAGGCAATTGAAGATATATTTTGCAATTGTAATTTTTTAAAAAAGGAATACGAGTTATAATTTAAACTATAATGACAAAATTTACCGCCACTATAGAAAAATATGGCCAAAAAGCCCACCAAACCGGGTGGACGGTTATTACCATTCCGGCTAAAGTGGCCAATAAAATAAACCCCAACTGCAAAAAAAGCTTCAGGGTAAAAGGCAAGCTGGATGATTTTGAAATTAACAAGGTGGCTTTAATGCCTGCAGGTGAAGGAGATTTTATAATGCCACTGAATGCTGCCATGCGCAAAGGTATACGCAAACAAAAAAACGATACAGTAAAATTACAGCTTACAATTGACGAAGCTCCTATACTGCCGCCCTGCGAATTAATTGAATGTATGCAGGACGAACCGGAAGCATTAAAATATTTCAACAGCCTGCCGCAAAGCCACCGCAACTATTTTACCAAATGGATTGACAGTGCCAAAACCGATGCCACTAAAGCCAAACGCATTGCCTTAGTTATAAAAACCATGGTGCGTAAAATGGATTTTGGTGCCATGCTCAGGGAAGAAAGAGAGGAACGAAGAAAACTGATGGGCTGATAAGTTATGAGTGATGAATGATGAGCCATGAGTTGACGGGCTGCCGGATTGAAGTGAAAATGAGCAGGGCGAATTGTAACGTAAAGCCGGAGCTACCGCTGAATAAAAATACTATTCCATACAGCCCCTATCTTAATAAAATGGTTGTGCCTTTTTGCTCCACTTTTTGCCCACTGTCTGTATTGGTGTATCGCAGTATCCAAACATAAGTGGCTGCATCTGCATCCTGGCCCTTATACTTTCCATCCCATTTATACTGCCAGTTGGTGGTACTGAATATCAACTCTCCAAAACGATTGAATACCTTAAACACCAAATCTTTTGCTTTGTAGGCATTGGTGGGATAGAGATAATCATTCAGCCCGTCACCATTAGGTGTGAATGCATTAGGTACTGCTATGTAACAATTATTAACCACTTTGATGGTTTGAACAGCGGTATCGCTGCAGCCGATATTATTTGTAACAATTAACCGCACCGGTACATCATGCGTACTGTTGGATGAAGGATATGTTTGTGCAGGCGGTTGTTTTCCGCTTGTAATATTTCCATTACCAAAATTCCAGTTCCATTGCAAAATATTACCCACACTGCTGTCTTTAAAAAATGCCAAATCGCCGGGGCAAACAACGGATGTTCCTTCAAATCTTGCATCGAGGTAATTATCCAGGGGAATTATTTTTACTTCTGAACTGTCCTTGCAGGTACCGTTTGATACAACGAGCTGTGCTGTTTTATTGCCAAACGTGGCATAAGTTATTTGCGGGTTTTGCAAACTGCTGAAACGGTTATCATCAAAATTCCATTTCCATGAATTCACTTCGTTAAGGCCATCATGAAAATAATCAATCGTATCCCGTAAACAGCCATAAAGCACATTGTAGGTAAAGTCTGCATTCACCGTATCCTTCGTAACAAATGTAAGTGTGGCACCCGGCGCTGTAGGCTGGCCGCATTCATTAATGATTGTATTACCATCAACACCACCCGGTGTCAATTTTATTTGATAGGTCCCTTTTGTTTGTATTGGCGCAGACAACTTTACTTTTATGATGGGGGTTAAGCCATTTGCATCGCACACTCCTGATGCGCCAATAATATTTACAGTGGTAGGGCCGGTTATGGCAAAATCACTTCCGTCGGGGGCAATGCTGCTGCATTTTATATAACGTATTTGTTTGCTGAAGTTCAAAATAATTTCATCAGGCGCACAACCCGGTTTGTCCACACTGTCCATGGGTGTGGGAAACTGCGGGTAAACAATCATTGGTATGCTTTCATTAACCGGTACTTCCCTGTCGCAGTTATCTTTAATAGTTGTGGTATCGGTTCCTTTCTTCATTATAATATTATAAGTACCCGGTGGCAATGGGTTGCTCAGTGTAAGAATAATTGAATCCATATCAAACCCTGTAGAACAGCCAACACCGGTGGCAGCAATAACAGTAGCCACATTGGGGCTGATGCTGAAATCGGAACCATTTGCCGCCAGGCTGTTACACTTCATTCGTTTGTTTGTTCTAACCACAGCCTGTGTTCCATCACAAATGGCACGTGAGTCCTGAAGATGTGGCTCTTTAGGATCGGTAATACTAGCTGTACCGCCGGTAAATGTAAGATCGTAACCTGCATTGCTTCCTCCCTGGGAGTTGGTCCAGTTAGTTACCATTAACAAATAATCGTGCCCAACAGTAAGGTTTGGCATGCCATTAAATGGCGAATTGGTAGAAGCTGCGCCTGAACAATGGACATTGCCATTTGCACCCGGTTTACACCCCGTTGGAGAATTGGGAAAAGGATTAGTTCCACCTGCACCAATACCATACAGGTTAACGGATATTTCCAAAGAGGCATTAGAAAAAACATCTAAAGGATTATGCCCGGTCACATCATACAAACCCCAGTCATAATCATCATCGGGATTAATTCCAGTTATCAAAAAGCCTAAAGAGCCGGATTGATAGCAGGTAAACTTATACCAGATGGAACTGCTGGATGTAACCCCAATACTGGCGCAGCCATTTGAAGCGACATTGGGGCCTGTGCAACTGGAAATAACTGTTTCATGAAAAACAGAAGTACCACATACGGGGTACGCTTTATCAGGCGTTTGCCCCGGCAAACTGCAGGTTTGTGCAGCCGCCCTGGCCGAAAATGTTATTATTATAAAGGAGTAAAGCAGTTTTTTTAGCATACCATGCAAAAGTATTGTAAAAGATGCCCGCAAAAACCATTCCGCTGCAAGTGTTAATAAGCTTTAACATTGATGCTTTACCCGGTGACTTTTACATAAGTAAGGACAATATTTTTTAAACAAAGGCTGCAGTTTGTTTTTGCTGATTATACATTGTATTTTACAAACGACAGAAACCTTACTATGCAAAACACAACTGCTTTAAGGCCAAGAATACAGTCGATTGATGTACTCCGCGGCCTTGTAATGGTAATTATGGCGCTGGACCATGTTCGTGATTTTTTTCATAAAGTAATTATTACCGATGCCGGTACACCCGCAACAGGGCCAACCGACCTTGCCACCACCACACCCATGCTTTTCTTCACCCGGTGGATTACCCATTTTTGCGCCCCCATTTTTGTGTTTTTGGCTGGCGCATCTATTTATTTAATGGGGCAGAAAAAAACAAAGAAAGAGCTGGGTACTTTTCTTTTTACCCGTGGGCTGTGGCTGGTTTTTGTTGAAGTGGTTATTATTACTTTTAGCTGGACGTTTAACCCGCTATACAATGTACTCATCTTACAGGTTATTTGGGCAATTGGTATAAGCATGATACTGATGGGGCTGATAGTACAGCTTCCATATAAAGTAATTTTTGTCCTGGGTTTTATCATTGTATTCGGGCATAATATCCTGGATTTTAAAGCTGTGAATGAAGGACTAAAAGGCTCTGCAATAGCCAATCTTTTATACTTCTCTCAATTTTCAATAATTCCCATTAGTGGCACACACGTGGCGTTAATTGTATATGCCTTTGTGCCATGGCTGGGTGCCATGATGATGGGTTATTGCTTTGGAAAATTATACAGCAAAGACACCAGTGCAGAGCAGCGAAGAAAATATTTACTGCGGTTGGGCACAGGTTTGCTGCTGTTGTTTGTTGTACTCCGGATCATAAATATTTATGGCGACCCCGTGCCCTGGAGTACACAGCCGAGAGGCGCTGTATTCAGTTTCCTTTCTTTCATTAACATTAATAAATACCCTCCTTCACTAATGTATTTTGCTGTAACTATTGGTGCTGGTATGTTATTTCTTGCAATGATTGAAAAAGTACAAAATCGTTTTACTGCAATAATGAATGTGTATGGCAGGGTGCCCATGTTATATTATATCCTGCATTTTTACCTGATACACCTATTGGTGGTGATTGTGTTTTACCTGCAGGGATACGGTAATAACGATATTGTAAACCCAAATCTTCCATTTCTCTTCAGGCCCGATACATTTGGTGTTAATTTATGGGGAGTATATGGTATCTGGATTTTTGTGGTGGTAGTGTTATACCCTATCTGTAAAAAATATAACCGGTATAAGAGTACGCATGATAAATGGTGGCTGAGTTATTTGTAATTATTTCACCTTCCCCTTTATCTCCTGCAGTTTCAATAATGCTTCCACAGGAGTTAAGCGGTTAATATCGGTGGCTTCTAAAAGCTGGCGTATTTCATCAAACGTAGCAGAGTGAGCATCAAAAATGCTCAGTTGCATTTTAGGATTGTTTAATTGTTTCACCACGTCATCAGTGTGGTTACTTTCCCGGCTTTCTTCTAACTGGTGTAAAATTTCGTTGGCCCGTTTTATTAATGATGGCGGCATACCTGCCATACGTGCCACATGAATACCAAAACTGTGTGTGCTGCCGCCGGGTGCCAGCTTGCGCAGGAAAATTATTTTATTACCCACTTCTTTATTGGTAACATGATAATTTTTTACACGGGGCAGTTTATTTTCCAGTTCATTCAATTCGTGGTAATGCGTGGCAAATAATGTTTTGGGTGCATGAGTGCTTTCAAATAAAAACTCCACAATGCTCCATGCAATGGAAATGCCGTCGTAAGTGGATGTACCTCTTCCAATTTCATCTAATAAAATTAAACTGCGGCTGGTAATGTTGTTGATGATGCTGGCGGTTTCATTCATCTCCACCATAAATGTACTTTCACCGCCGCTTAAATTATCACTGGCCCCTACCCTTGTAAAAATTTTATCCGTCAGCGGCACTTTAGCATCCGATGCCGGCACAAAGCTGCCCATGTGCGCCATTAAAGTAATTAATGCGGTTTGCCGCAGCACCGCACTTTTACCACTCATGTTGGGGCCGGTTAAAATAATTATTTGTTGTGAGGAAGGGTCTAACAAAATATCATTGGCGATATAAGGCTCACCAACAGGTAAATTTCTTTCAATTACCGGGTGGCGGCTTTCTTTTACATCCAGTACCAATCCATCATGCACCAATGGTTTTTTATAATTAAAATGCAAAGCATTGTTTGCAAAACAACTCATACAATCCAGCACCGCCATTACATGCCCGTTTACCTGCATGGGTGCAATGTAATCCTGCAGTTCGTTCAGCAGTTTTTCAAACAGCTGTTGTTCTATTGCTAAAATTTTCTCTTCGGCACCAACAATTTTTTCTTCGTATTCTTTTAACTCCGGCGTAATGTAACGTTCTGCATTTACCAGTGTTTGTTTGCGTATCCAGGTATCGGGCACTTTGCTTTTATGTGCATGCGTAACTTCTAAATAATACCCAAACACATTATTAAAACTGATCTTTAAAGAAGAGATGCCGGTTGCCATTGCCTCTTTCTGCTGCAGTTCAATTAAATAATCTTTACCTCCGCTGGCAATTTTACGCAGGCTGTCTAATTCCTCATTTACGCCTTCTGCAATTACACCGCCTTTAGCTGCCGCAACCGGTGCATTTTCATTTACCTCTTTACTTATTTTATCAAGAATGTATTTGCACGGATTTAGAGAATCGCCCAATCTTTTAAGATAATCGTTGGCAGATGTTTCACAAATAAGTTTAATAGCTTCTGTTTGCTGTAACCCTTTTGCAATCTGCAAAACTTCCCGTGGGTTTACTTTTTTCAACGGCACTTTACTCACCAAACGCTCCACATCACCCGCCTGTTTAATATGGTGAATGATTTTATTGCGAACGTCCGTTTCCTTAATAAAAAATTCCACCGCCTGCAGCCGCTCATTTATTTTAGCAATATCGTTCAGCGGCATAATCATCCAGCGCTTCAGCAACCTTGCTCCCATTGCAGAAACAGTATTGTCCATTACATTCAGTAAAGTATTGCTGCCTTCGCCGCCAAATAGCTCCAGGTTGCGTATGGTAAAGCGGTCCATCCACAAATGTTCGTTACGGTCAATGCGCTGCACAGTTGTAATGTGACCAAGATTAGGATGCTCCGTATCTTTTAAATAATGAAGCACCGCACCGGCAGCAATAATAGCTTCGGGTAAATTCTCTACACCAAAACCCTTTAGGCTGTGTGTTCCAAAATGTTTTAATAAACTTTCAGTGGCATATGCTTCTGTAAAAATCCATTCTTCCAGTGTGTAGGTAAAAAACTTGCTGCCAAACTGTTCTTTAAACTGTTTTTGCCTGTTACGCTGAAAAATTACTTCAGCAGGCTTTAAGCTCTGCAATAATTTGTCTGCATAAGCGGCATCACCTTCTGCTAAAAAAAATTCTCCGGTGCTGATGTCTAAAAAGGCCATGCCGATTTTATCTTCATTAAAATGCAGTGCCGCCAAAAAGTTATTGCTGTGATGTTCTAATAATTTATCGCTGGTGGCAACACCAGGAGTAACCAATTCTGTAACTCCCCGCTTTACAATTCCTTTGGCCTGCTTGGGATCTTCTAACTGGTCGCAAATGGCAACACGGTAACCAGCCTTTACCAGTTTGTGCAAATAAGTATCTAATGCATGATGTGGGAAGCCGGCCAATTGAGAAGAGTTTTCATCGCCATTATTCCTTTTGGTTAAAGTAATCCCAAGTACTGCCGACGCTTTCACCGCATCCTGCCCGAATGTTTCATAAAAATCACCCACTCTAAACAGCAAAATCGCATCAGGGTATCTTGCCTTGATGGCGTTGTGTTGCTGCATTAAAGGGGTTTCTCCTGCCGCTTTTGCCATAACTTGTCCCGGTTTATCGGGAGTGGGCAAAAATAAGGTTTAACAGCATATTTTTTAGAATGCATTTCCCTGCAAACTTTCCACAAAAAAAGCCGGCCTTGCGGCCGGCATCTCCGGGGGTTACATCATGGCTAATTTTCCTGCTTGGTTAAAATTTCTTTTTTCATTTTTTCCCAAAAACCATCAAAGGTTTGATGATTTTCTTCTTTCCACTTTTTGCTGAACGATTTTATCTTTTCTGTCCGGTCTTCATTTGTTAACCGGAAAAAAGCTTTAATGGCTTCGCCGTCGTATTCATGCGCCATTTGATTGTACAGTTCTTTTAACTGTTGCTCTTTTCTAATGTTACTCCTGGCAATTTCAATTTCCATTTCTTCCCTCAGCAATACTTTTTCATCGTAACTGCCGCTGGGTAATAATGTTTTTGCAATTACCGGCATCAGTTCAATCAGCATTAATAAAAAAACAATCAGGTAATAACGGTATTGCAGTGCAGCATTTGTTTTTAAAAGATTGCTTAAAGCTTCCACCCTTGTTAAAAAACCATTATTGAGGTATTGGGTAAAGGCAGTTTCTTCTGCTTTTATCTTTCCTTCCATTTCATTCAGTTCCTTTTCTATACCATCAATTTTTGCCTGTTCGTTTTTTAACAGCGCCTGGTATTCTCCATCTAATTTTTGATATTCGTTCCGCTTGGCAATGGCAATATCTTTAATACCCACTTTTCCGGTTCCGCCACTGCCGTCTGTTTCGGCCAAAAAGTTTTGCCGGGCTGTATTTACGTCTGCATACTTTGCATCTAACGCAGATTTTATTGTTGTCTTTTGCGCCAGTAATTCTGCTTTACGGTTACTGAATAAAGAATCCAGTTCCTGCCGTTTCACCATTTTACGTTTTTCATTATCCAGCGATGTTTGCATTTTTATTTCCTTATCAAACATGTACAGTACTGCAGGCTGTGCCATAAACGTACCAATAGTAACAGCCAGCAAACCCCTGAATAAAATTGGCGTGAACTTTTTCTTATTGAACTTGGTAATACCTTTTATGAGAGCCCTGTCGATGGTGAGAATAATAAAGCCCATAAACAAACCAAGGGCAACTGCCATTACAACAGAATCAACCACAGTGCTGAAAAAATACGTCCAGGCAAAACTGGCAAAAGCCCATGTGGCTAAAACCGTCATACCAATAATGCGGTAGCGGTTACGGTCAACTACGGAATCAATCAGTATTTCCTTTTCGGCTGTGGAGAGCCACCATAAAAACTCTGTAAACTGTGACGGCTCATAACTCTCCCTTTGCGAAAGGGGAATGTTTCTTTCTGTCATTTCTTAAAATTAAAATGAGTAATAAAGAATCAATAGTTGAGTTGAGCCAGATGGTTGAGTTGAAGTGGATGCAAAATAGTTAATTGCTGGATGATAAACGGCATCACTTTATTATTATTTCAGCAGGCGCAGCACATTAACAGTTTCTTAATTTTTACCCTGTAAACTTATGGTTGTAAAAAAGCATCTATTCAATTATCTTTGCGGCGTAGAAAACAGCCTTTTATTAAACAATTTTACAAGATGAAGCAATTTATTAGTGGAGTAGTGTTTTTAGCGATTGCCACAGCCTTAACAGCCCAGCCTCCAAAAGGTATGGGGCAGAGTGACCCGGCCGCAAAAAAAATACTGGATGGCGTAAGTGCCAAGTTTAAAAGTTTTAAAAGTGTAACAGCCAAGTTTCTTTTAAAAATGGAAAATGGTGCAGGTAAAAACCTGGGCAACAAAAATGGTACAGTTTATATGAAAGGCACCAAATACCGTATTAGTGTTACCGGCCAGGAAATTTTTTGTGATGGCAGCAATGTTTGGACGTATGACAAAGCCAGTAATGAAGTAACAATTACAAAACTGGATCCTACCAACAACACCATTACCCCACAAAAGTTATTTACCAACTTTTATGACAAGGATTTTTTGTACAAACTTAATGGAGAGGTTAAAGGTGTGCAGGAAGTGGAGCTAACACCCATAGACAAAAGCAAAGCCTTTCATAAAGTACTGGTATCAGTAAATAAAGCCACACAAACCATCAGCAGCACTAAAGTGTTTGAAAAAACAGGTAACCGTTTTACTTATTCAGTAAACAGCATGAATACAACCAGCGCCGTTGCAGATGCACAGTTTGTATTTGATGCTAAAAAATATCCCGGCGTGGAAGTGGTTGACCTCCGTTAATTATTCCAGCTATTATTTTATAAAAGTCCGCAAATAGTTTGCGGACTTTTTATTTTTAACCCAACCATACCAGGGTAAGGCACATCATGCCAGTGATTGCCGCCTTTATAACAAAAAAATTGTTTCTTCGCAAGGAATGAGCACTGCACCGCCATTTAATGAACTGTATGAAACATTTAAGGACATGGTGTATAACCTTGCCCTTAATTATGTGCAGCAAAAAGAAGATGCGGAGGATATTACACAGGAGGTTTTTGTAAAATTGCACCAGGGCCTTCATAAGTATGATGCTACAGCTGCCTCGCTAAAAACCTGGATTTACCGCATTGCCATTAACCAGTGCCTGGATTTTGTAAAAGCAAAACAAACCAAAAAACGTTTTGGGTTTATTACCTCCCTTTTTTCAAAAGAATCGAACGAACCACTGTCAGAAGCAGTGCACCTGAACCACCCCGGTATTGCCGCTGAAGACAGGGAAGAATTGCAAAAACTTTTTACCATTATCAACGGCCTTCCGCAAAATCAAAAAACAGCTTTATTGCTTACCCGTATGGACGGGAGGCCACAGCAGGAAGTAGCGGAGATTATGAGCATCAGTATTAAGGCTGTAGAATCTTTATTGCAGCGGGCCCGGCAAACGGTAGAAAAAAAATGGGCAGCTGCCGAAGGAAAATAGATAACCCGTCGTATAAACAAAAGACCATGGAAAGTAAACTGGATATATTAAAAAGAGTGCGGAAGGAAGAAGCACCTCCTTTTTTGTACACCCGTATCCTTCAACGCATCAGCCTGCTGCCAGAAGCCCCTGCCCCTGTTAAGTGGCGGTTTGCCTTTGCAGCTACTGCTGTTTTATTGCTGATACTTAATATAGGTATCCTCTTTTCCTCCAAACCAAAGCCACAGAGCGGAGGCATTGAAACAGTAGTTAACAGTATGCAATTATCCACTTCAAACGAATTGTACCATGAGTAAATTGAAATTACTGGGCATTGCGGTTGCAGGCTTAATTGTAATGAACCTTGGCTTATTGGCTTTTTTATTTTTTGCAAAGCCACCAAAAACCGGAATGGCACAACCACAGGAGCGACCTTTTGGGCCACCTGTACGTGAACCCAAACTAATTATTATTGACAGGCTGCATTTTGATAAAGACCAGGAGGCACAATATGAAACACTGATACAGGAACACCGGCGTATTATAAGTGAAACTGATAACCAAATACGTGAAACAAAGAATAAGCTGTATGCTACATTAAACGATGATAACAAGGCCGCGGCAGATTCATTTCAAACTATATTGACTCAGCTGCACAGGAAAATTGAAGATACCCACTACAATCATTTTGAAGCAATAAAAAAAATATGCAAGCCAGAACAACTGATATATTTTGACGCATTAACAAAAGACCTTGCAGGTTTTTTTGGTGGCCCGCCCGGCAAACAGCAAGCTTCTCCTCCTCCGCCAGGCGGACCTCAATAAATAATAACTAAAGACAGAACAATATATGAAAACAGCTACACTTGCCAGAACAGGAATCGCTTTAGCTTTCAGTATACTGATCATCAACTGCAGCAAAAAGAGCAGCACAGACAATGGAGGCAGCAGCATTGCCGTGCCGGAAGTGTATAAGAAAATATACGGAGCCACCAGCATTACTTCCGATGGCACATACATCACCATAAAAACAAA
Source organism: Ferruginibacter sp. (assembly GCA_044225995.1). Classification (GTDB taxonomy): domain Bacteria; phylum Bacteroidota; class Bacteroidia; order Chitinophagales; family Chitinophagaceae; genus Ferruginibacter. The sequence continues at coordinate 35,045 of JBGAHV010000045.1, forward strand.
TGGAATGCCCGACCATAAAAGTGTGTATTACCCCACCAGCAATGCGCTGTATGAAAATTTCAGCGGCGCAACTTTTGGCGGATATACTTTTAATAAAAACCCTAACAGCATTTCTGCACAAACATTCACTTTTAAAATACCAGCAAACCCTTCTGTGGCTACATCGCACAGTGCCACACCCCTGGGGCCTATTGGAGTTTCACTTAATGGTGTTCCCTTTTATAACCAGTACGCCGGCCCTAACCAGCCGCTTACAAATGAAGTAACCAGCTTTGATCAATATTGGGGTCATCCGCAGCAAACCGGGCAATATCATTACCATGTAGAGCCTAAATATTTAACCACAGTAAAAGCTTCTAAATCGGCGCTGCTTGGTTTTTTATTAGACGGGTTTCCTGTGTATGGGCCCGAAGAAAATGGTACGGCAGTTACTAATGCTTCGTTGGATGCATATCATGGGCATACTCATGCAACTGCTGATTATCCTAATGGCATTTATCATTACCACATTACAAGCACAGACCCTTACATTAATGGCAGCGGATTTTATGGCACAGCAGGAACGGTTACGCAATAGCATTATTTTTTACATCATTATTTGTATCTGCTCCTGCCATGCAAAAGCAGGCAAGGAATCTGTGGCTAAGACAAAACCACAATCAATAGCGGCAACTGATAGTCGTTTACAAATGCTGAACGGCCGTGCCTGCTATAATGGAACGTTCTTTACCGGCACCATTTATTATTTGTTTGACAACAGCAATGATACTGTCGCTATTACAAGTTTTAAAAATGGCAGGGAAGATGGCATATGGAAAAAGTTTTACCTGGGAAAAGCAATAAGAGAACAACGTGAGTTTACTGATGGAAAGAAAACAGGCTTGTTAACAGCCTGGTGGCAAAACGGGCAAAAACAACTGGAATATTTTTTTAGCAATGACGAATATGAGGGCACTTGCAGGGAGTGGAATAAAGATGGGGTACTGATAAAAGAAATGAATTACGAAAACGGGCATGAAGAGGGCGCACAAAAATATTTTTATGATAATGGAAAGGTGCGCTCCAATTACGTAGTGATAAATGGCAAGCGTTATGGTTTGCTGGGTACTAAAAATTGTGTAAATGTTAAGGACAGTATTTTTTAATCTTTTAATCAGCACAACCGCAATTTGTTTGTTTGCGCATTGCAGTTCAAAAAAAGCGGCTGTGCAATTACCTTATTATAACACACCCGATTTTACACCGCATTTTATCACTCAAAAAGATTCTGCTCTATCAGTAATAAACCACACGATTGCGCCATTTAATTTTACTGATCAAAACGGACAGAACATCAGCAATAAAAATGTAGAAGGCCGCATCCATGTAGCTAATTTTATTTTTACCCGCTGCGCAAATATATGCCCGGTAATGACTGATAACATGAAATTGGTGGACAGTGCTTTTAAAAATAATGCAGCTGTCCAACTATTATCGTTCACTGTAACTCCGTGGATTGACAGTGTGCCTGTTTTGAAGAAATTTGCTGCAGGCCATAATATTGAAAGCAGCAACTGGCATTTTCTTACCGGTGATAAAGGGGAGATTTATAAACTGGCCCGTCAATCGTATTTTGCAGAAGAAGATTTAGGCTTTACAAAAGACAGTACGGAATTTTTACACACCGAACACATTTTACTGGTAGATAAAACGCAACGAATAAGAGGCATTTACAACGGCACCTTGCAACTGGAGATACAACAGCTGGTTGAAGACATTAAAATCCTTCAGCGGGAAGATTGATTATTTTTTATGCCGCTGGCGCAATACTTCAAGTACATCATTCAATTTAAATCCTTTTGCCTGCAGCAATATTAAGTAGTGAAACAACAGGTCCGCCGCTTCACCTAAAAACAATTCTTTATTATCATCTTTAGCTTCAATCACCAGTTCCACTGCTTCCTCTCCCACTTTTTGAGCCACCTTATTAATACCCTTTGTAAACAAAGAGGTAGTGTATGATTTATCAGAAGGGTTATTCTTTCTGTCTGCAATTATATTTTCCAACACTTGTAAAAAATCATTA
>JBGAHV010000046.1:0-36499 GCA_044225995.1 Ferruginibacter sp.
TTCTTTTGCTTTGTAGGCCAGTGCACTCATCTTAGCCAGTGTTTTAACTTTCTGGTTCAGCTTAATATCATATTTATGAGTCTTGGGGCCGAAGATAGTACCACCACCTTTATACAGCGGGTTACGCAGGTTACCTTTACGGGCACCACCGGTACCTTTTTGTTTGTGCAGCTTTTTAGAAGAACCGTGCACTTCCATACGGGTTTTTACCTTGTGTGTACCCTGGCGTTGTGCAGCCTGGTATTGCTTTACGGCAAGATAAATAACATGGTCATTAGGTTCAATACCAAAAATATCTTCTGGTAAGTCAACCGTTCTGCCGGTCTTTTTTCCTTCTTTATTTAAAACATCTACTTGCATCTTACTTATTTATTTAAAGGCAAAGCCTTGTTATTTATTTTTGAATTAACACAATGCTACCGTTGTGGCCGGGTACAGAACCACTGATAAGAATATAGTTTTTATCAGGGAAAATCTTTACCACTTTCAAACCTTTCATGGTAACCCTGTCCTGGCCTAAACGACCAGCCATGCGCATGCCTTTAAATACACGGCTGGCATCAGATGAGTTACCGATTGAACCCGGAGCCCTTTGCCTGTCGTGCTGACCGTGAGATTGCTCACCTACACCGCTAAAGCCATGGCGTTTAACAACACCCTGGAAGCCTTTACCTTTTGTAGTACCCACTACTTCAACTTTTTCACCTTCAGTAAAAATGTCAACAGTAATGGTTTCACCCACGTTTTTGTCAATTTCGCTATTGCGTATTTCTTTTACGATTTTTTTTGCAGCCGTTTGAGCTTTGGAGAAATGCCCGGCTTCTGATTTGAGAGTATGCTTTTCTTTCTTATCGCCAAATGCAATTTGAAGAGCATTGTAACCGTCAGTTTCAACGGTTTTCTTTTGCGTTACAACGCATGGACCAGCTTCGATAATGGTAACAGCAGTTTGCTTACCAGTGGTATCAAAGATACTGGTCATGCCAATTTTCTTTCCAATAATACTTTTCATTGTATCTATTTTATGCCCAGCGCTCCGGAGAACCGGAGATAAGCGTTCACATTTTTTCTTTTAAGAACTTACCTTTTGCTTCCCACCACTCTGGCGGGAGTTCATCAGGCCTTTATTTCAACATCAACACCACTTGGCAAGTCCAGTTTGCTTAATGCATCCACTGTGCGGCTGCTGCTGGTGTAGATATCTAATAAACGTTTATGCGTACAGAGCTGGAATTGTTCACGTGCTTTTTTGTTTACGTGCGGGCTACGCAATACGGTGAAGATTTTTTTGTGTGTAGGTAAAGGAATTGGACCTGTTACCACTGCACCTGTACTACGTACAGTTTTTACGATTTTCTCTGCAGATTTATCTACTAAGTTGTGATCGTAAGACTGTAATTTGATTCTGATTCTCTGTGACATATGTAAAGAACTTTAAAATTTCCGTTTTAAAATTTGGAGTGCAAAGGTAAGGGCTGTATTTGTAACAGCAAAGTATTAAACAAAGTTTTTTTTTGGTTTTGAGGTTTTTGGGGATAAAATCAGCAAAAAAGCCCCTGTAAACAGAGGCTTTAAATAAATTATCAATGGTAAACGAGCATTAGTCCTTTTTATGAACGCTGCCACTGCTGTTGGTATTTGACTTTACTGTGGCTCCTCCGCTGTATTCAATATCGCCACTGCTGCTGGCATCTGCATCCAGGGTTACACTGGCATATACTTCTGCAGATCCGCTGCTGTTAGCGGATACATTAGTGTTTTCACTCAACAGCTCAAATGATTTTATTTCTGCGCTGCTGGATACCTGCGCCCGGTAATTCTTTGTTTTGCCTGTGAGGGTTACGGAGCCGGAACTACTGGCTTCAGCCCCAACCTCCGGAGCATCTACTTCGGCTTCAATATCGGCGGAGCTGCTGGCATCAAAACTTACTCTACCGGAATTTTTTATAACATCCTGCACTTTTACGTTGGCGGATGAATTCGCCTCAATCCGGTCGATTTCCGGGGCCGACACATACACTTTAATATGGGTATTATGCATACTAACCCCGCTTTCAATACCTATATGAAGCGTATTACCTGACACTGTTGTTTTAACGTAGCGTAGTATATTGTCGTCCGCTTCCACCTCAACGGAAGGGGCACCAATCTTTACCTCTACTTCAATAGAATTGCTGGCATGAATGCCAGTAAAAGCGGATACATCCCTTTTTTGGGTTTCTATATTACCACTGCCGCTTTCGGATACAAAATTGCAGGAATATAACAGCAGTGCTAATGCCGTTAATGAAATAAATCGTTTCATGGCTTAATTATTTTATAACAAATATAAAACGTGTTGATAAGCACTGCAACAATCCGTCAACATTATTTACCTTCGCCGCAATATGACGGAAAAAATTCTCATTCTCGATTTTGGCTCCCAATACACACAATTAATTGCCCGTACCGTAAGAGAGGCAAATGTGTATTGTGAAATTGTTCCTTATAACAAATCCATTAGCTACGACCCAGAATTAAAGGGCATTATTCTCGGTGGTTCCCCTTTTTCTGTAAATGAAGAAAAAGCATTGATTGTGGATATTAAAGCCATGGCAGATAAATTGCCCGTGCTGGGTATTTGTTATGGGGCACAACTAACTGCCAAACTTTTTGGCGGCCAGGTAGGCAAAAGCGACAAAAGAGAATATGGCCGTGCCATTTTTAAAAAAGATAAGGAAGATGTTTTGCTGGAAAACGTATCCGTCCAATCTCAGGTATGGATGAGCCATAGTGATACCATTAAAGAATTACCCCAGGATTTTGAGTTACTGGGCACTACCGACAGTATTCCTGTAGCGGCTTTTAAGCGTAAAGAAAACGGCGGCTGCCCCTTGTATGGTTTACAGTTTCATCCCGAAGTTTATCATTCTGCCGAAGGCAAAACCATTATTAAAAACTTCTTAGTAAACATTTGTGGATGTAAACAAGACTGGACACCAGCACATTTCATTACCGATACGGTGGAAAGCCTTAAGAAGCAAATTGGCAACCGTAAAGTAATAATGGCTTTAAGTGGCGGTGTTGACAGTACTGTTGCCGCAACGCTGGTGCATAAAGCCATTGGCAATAATCTTTACGGCATTTTTGTTGACAATGGTGTTTTACGTAAAGGTGAGTTTGAAAGTGTAATGGAAACCTATGGCAAACTGGGGTTGAATGTAAAGGGAGTTGACGCAAAAAAACATTTTTACGATGAATTGGCGGGCAAGACAGAGCCGGAAGAAAAACGTAAAATTATTGGCCGTTGCTTCATTGAAATATTCGATCAGGAAGCACACAAAATTGAAGGCGTTGAATTATTGGGACAGGGAACCATTTATCCTGATGTGATTGAATCGCTCTCTGTTCATGGCCCTTCAGCAACTATTAAAAGTCACCACAATGTTGGAGGCTTGCCCGATACAATGAAGCTTGAACTGGTGGAGCCGCTTCGCTTATTGTTTAAAGATGAGGTACGCCGTGTGGGTTTAGAACTGGGTATTCCGCATGATATGCTGTTCCGTCATCCCTTTCCTGGTCCTGGTTTAGCTATACGTATTTTAGGAGATATTACGGAAGAAAAGGTACGATTATTGCAAGATGCAGATGCCATATATATTAATGGTTTGAAAAAACATAATTTATATGCAACGGTATGGCAGGCAGGCACCATCTTGCTGCCGGTGAAAAGCGTAGGTGTTATGGGGGATGAACGTACCTATGAATTTACAGTGGCTTTAAGAGCTGTAACTTCTGTAGATGGCATGACGGCAGACTGGGCGCATTTACCCTACGATTTCCTGGCCAATATATCCAATGAAATAATCAATAACGTAAAAGGTATTAACCGTGTGGTGTACGACATAAGCAGCAAACCCCCGGCTACCATTGAATGGGAATAAGAAGAACGCACTAATTATGAAGATGAAATATTTTATTGGAGTTGCAGCATTCATTTTTATTTGCAGTACAGCAGCAAATGCTCAATCAGATACGGCAAAAAAATTGCCCGTTTACAAAATTGGTGTGTTTGCTCCAATGTATCTTGATTCAGTTTTTACAAAAACTGATTATAAGTATAAAGATGCGGTTCCTAAGTTTATAATGCCTGCTGTTGATTTTGTACAAGGGGCTGTAATTGCCCTTGACTCGATGAAAGTGGGAGCCGCAAATGTAAAGGCATTTTTTTATGACACACGTTCATATACACAAAATTTAAGTACGCTGATAAAAAGCAGCAAAATCGACAGCCTCGATCTGATTATTGGCGCAGTTAAAGATGCTGATTATATTCAACTGGCGGAATTCGCACTGCAAAAAAATATCCCTTTTATTTCAGCTACATATCCCAATGATGGCGGTGTTACTGGTAATCCATTTACTGTAATATTAAATTCAACTTTAAAATCGCATTGCGAGGCTATTTACAGTTATCTTTTGCAAAATCATGGTACAGACCTGATATACCTTTGCAGGCAAAATGGTGCACAGGAAGACAAAGTAAGCAGCTATTTTAAGCAGTTAAATGAACAGGATGGCAAACCCTTACTTAACATACAAACAATAAACACAGACAGTATTTTTACAACGGCAGCGCTTCAGCCAAAGTTAGACAGCAACCGCCAATGCATTATTATTGGTGGCAGCCTGGATGAAAATTTTGCTAAAAACCTTGCCACAGCCTGTTACAACTTATATCCCTCCTATCCTATTACGCTTATTGGGATGCCAAACTGGGATGCATTTTCATCGCTCTATAAAAAAGATGCCTTTGAAAACTTCCCCATCCATTTTACAACACCGTACTTTAATAATAAATGGGATAGTTACAGTAAAATGCTTGGCGCTGCCTACCAGAAAAAATATAAAATAAAACCCGGCGACATGGCTTTTAAAGGCTTTGAGGCAGTTTACCTTTTTACAAAATTATTGATTCAGCATCCGCATGATTTTATGAGTTATTTGAATGATAAAAATGTAAAAGTATTTTGTGATTATAACTTTAAGCCGGTAATGCTCGTAAAAGGAACTTCAACCCCCGATTATTTTGAAAACAAACATTTGTACTTTATTAAGATATTAAACGGTGCTAAATCAAAAGCATGGTAAATGCAAAATAAAAGCCGAAATCAAATGATTTCGGCTTTTTAAGCTTACTATTTTACAAGATACTTTCGTTGCATTGCATATAGAATTACAAATAATACCGGCAAACCAATTCCAAAAACATAACTCATAACACCTGAAAATTGCGCAGTTCCCATTATTGCAAAGCCTGCGATTAAAGGAGCCAGCTCTCCTGCAACATATAACCAAAAGCCATCCTTTTTAAATTTCCTCATCCAAATTGCTCCAAGCAGGCAAAGTACTATTCCTGCAAGTCCAATTATCATTATCGGGATCATATTCGCTTTTAAAAGTTCCAGTGATGCCTTCCCTTTTTCAATATCCGCAAGTTGTTTTTGTGACAATTCCTGGCCTGAATTAAGTGCTTTATCCATAAACCCCGACAACCACTTAGTGATTACTGGGATTAACAGAAGGTAAAGCCCCAGAAGGCCACAACCAATAAAAGTCAAAATGGTTAATACATTCAGCCCGGTTGGCAATTTAGCCGGCTCATTATCCTGGGAAAGTATATCATTTGTGTCCTGGTTCATAAATTATTTTTCTGCCAAGATAAATGCTTTACAAGGTATTTCAAATACCATTGTTGTAATTTATTTTTTCAACTTCAGGTAATCAAGGAAGTAAACAATTTTTACAGTAAACTCGTTGCTGTGAGGATTATCGATCGATCTGCCAAAGTTTTTCAAGTAAGAAGTATACAAGTATGGGTCTATTACAGCATTACTTCCTAATGCATTCTTCCAGGCAACGGTAATACGGCTGCCCAATAAAAAATCCCAGGTATAAAACATATCCACATTAAAAGTATTATAGCTGATATTTTTCCCGTTGATAAAAGCAATCTCATTCCAATAGCCATCCGGCTTTAAATTGTAAAAGTTTGTGTTGTTAATAGCAGACCAATAATGGCGCAGCCTAATTGAGGCATTCATGCGTTTTGTAAAACTGTATTGCCCGCTAACGATACCTGTATTTGTTTTTGTATTTCTTCGTGAAATTATTGGTGAGCCATCGGGATTATTCATAAAGGCCCACCCCCAGTTACCCCTGTCCTGTTGTACAGCCATGCTTGTACTTAATTGGAACTTATCTGTAAACCTGTAGCGCAATCCAAGTGTAGTAGCCCAATAGGGATCGTTCGGCAGTGGAGATTCTGCCCCATCCAATTCATAACTGAAATATAATTTTTTACGGCTGTCGCTGCTTCCGTTAAAACCAAAATAATAATACGGAACCCGTTTTAAAAAATGCCCGGTATAAACGCTGCTGTTTACAAAATAATCGTTGTACCAAACTGGAGTTGACTGGAAGACTAATGAAAGATCCCAGAAGTTTCTAAAAAGCCAGAAAGCACTTCCGTGAACTTCTAAATTGGTCCATTTGTGAGGGTGATACAGGTAACTGTTTTTTACTGACACAGAATATATCTGGTTAATAAATATTTTTGAAGGGTTTAATAAATAATAACCTCCGCTTGCATTGTAATCCACGCTGTTATTATTAGAAAGGTATCCCATGTCATTAGGATCATACTTATCATCCTCTACATTTACAAAAGCTTTGTAACGTACCAGCCCGCTTACCTTGGCAAAACCGGCGGTAGAGGTAAATCCATTTTTATTAACTGTGTTGCCCCAGATTGAACTGTAACGACCAGTCCAGAATAAATTATAAGTATTCATTTTATTGAACAATGAAAGATCGGCGCTGCTTACATTGGCATTGCGGCTGTTCCCTTTGCGCAGCACATTGGTATTGGTGAAACTGATAGAAGAATGATTTTTTAAAGCCTTATCAATAACTAAAATGTTGTAATTAGTGAGCGGCTCTGTAAGTATGCTGGAATCAAGCCCTGTATGCAGGTTGGTTACCTTAGCATACATGGGCGCAGTAACAGCATTGAATACACCAATACCCAGGTTATTTTTTGTACGGCCCGAAAGCTTTGTTGCATTGTATAACCGAGTAATCCCGGGGTTCTTACTTATTTTATAATCAGGGTTGTTACCATATACATCCAATATACCTGCAGCCCCTGAGGGTGTGGCTCCAATACGCCTTGAGTAAAACAAACCTGCTTTGTTAAATAATTCTGTTCCTTCGGTAAAAAAGGGCCTGTAATCCTCAAATTTTATTTCAAAAGGAGTAAGGTTAAGCAAAAGGTTATCACTTTGTACCTGCGCAAAATCCGGTATCAATGTCATATCGAGTGTAAAGCTTTCGTTTACTCCATACTTAACATCCATACCACCACTCTTTAAATTTTCCGTTACATTTCCGTTTGCAGTAGGCGAAATACGAACACCCCCTGAAATGTAGGGAAGAAAAGAAAGCCGTAAGGGTGGTTTAATATTTTGAAGCCCTTTCCACGTGCCCCACTGATTGATATCCCCGTTGATATTGGGGTCTTCCGGGTTCCAGATACTGTTTTCATTATCAGTACGGCAAAAGCGGGCAAAGTTGATACCCCAATCCTGTATTTCTTTTTTAGAAAAACGCAGTGCGCTGAAAGGGATTTTAGCTTCAACCACCCACCCGTCTTTTTTAATACTTACTTTACTTTCCCAAACCGCATTCCAGCTAAAATCAAAAACAGGGCTGTTATTTTGTGCGCCTTTAGCATCCCCCTGTACTCCGGCTGCTGTAACCCGGAATAAAAAAGCATTCTGCCGGTCAAGGTAAGTATCAAATCCCATTGAAAAAATGTCAACATCCTGCCTGTCCATTACATCCCTTGCCGTAATTTGGGTTCGAATGTTTTCAGGCTTATCATACAAGTAGGCTCCTACATAAACTGCAGAATTATCATAAACAATTTTTACCAGCGTTTTGTGTGCTGACGGTTTGCCAATTTCCGGATGAGAAGTTATAAAATCCCCGGTTGCTTCCGCAGCATTCCATGCCTCATCGTTCAGGTCTCCATCAATCTTAATGGGAGAATTAATCTTTACGGCAGCAATCGATTTTATTGAGGTGAATGAAAAACTACCTTTCGTCTGTGCAGACGCCAGAGAAAACAGGGCAATAAATAAAACGGAGATTAAAATTTTCAACACAAAGCAGCAGGTTATCCGGCAAATATAGCCGATAAAATCATAATACTTTCTCTGTAAAAGGCATTTTTACAACATGCCCCTGCGTAGCATTTCTTTTTTTATAAGTGAAAGTTCCCGGCCTGTTTGCCCTGCAACTGAACTGTTTTCCTGTGCCCTGCGCATAAGGTAAGGAATAACATCTTTAATAGGACCAAATGGCAAATACTTACTAACCGAGCAACCGGCTTTGGCAAGATTAAAAGTAATGTTATCACTCATGCCATAAAGTTGCGAAAAATGTACATGCGGGTGATTGTGAGGAAGGCCTTTTTTATCTAAAAGCTGTGTGGTGTATAAATTACTATACTCATTGTGCGATGCCACAATTACGGCAATAGTATTTAGATGCTCAATACAAAATTCTACCGCGGTATTATAATCACGGTCACTGCTTTCCTTATCAGGTTGTATGGGTGAAGGGTAACCTTTTTCTGCTGCACGCTCTCTTTCCTTCTCCATATATGCTCCCCGTACCAGTTTGGCACCGAGTATAAATTGTCTTTCAACAGCCGCCTCATAAGAATCTTTTAAAAACTGCAGCCTGTCATGCCTGTACAATTGCAAAGTGTTATAAACAACAGGTTTTGTTTTATTAAAAGTATCCATCATTAAAATGGTCAGTGCATCAACCGGATCCTGAATCCATGTTTCCTCTGCATCAATCAGTACCCCCACGTTTTTTGCTGCGGCTTCTTCACACACCTGTAATGTACGCAGACGTACTTTATGCCATTCATCTTTTTCATTTGCCGGTAAAGATTCCACTGCATGCAGGTAACGTTTCATAAGCGTACCTGTGCTGCTGTTCATCAGGCTGTCCATTTTTTCAAGCAGGCCAAAACGTGCAAAGCCGGTTACCTTCACACTCATAAAGGGAATGTTTGGCTGCGTTGATGCATATGCAATTACCTTTTTAAACTCATCTCTTGCATGTTCAAAATTATCTTCTCCTTCTTTTCCTTCCACACCATAATCCAAAATCACCTGTACATTATACTCTTTCAGCTTTCCGGCAACCTGTGCAGTTTCTTCCAGCGTTTCTCCTCCTACAAATTGTTGAAAAATGGTGCTGCGTATAATTGTTTTTGTAAAGGGCAAATTCCATTTAATAGCAACAGGTGTAATTTTTAATCCAAAGTTAACCAGCCATGGTTTTCCCATAGATGAAAAAAGGAAATTCGCTTTTTTTAGTTGATCGTTGCTTTTGTAGGCAAATGCGGTTTCAGTATTGTCGAACGAGATATTGTTTTGCTGGCTCATAAATTTTACAATTCAATATTCGAAATTCGGACGATGAAACTAAATTGCCAAATTAAAACAGTAAAGACTGAGCAGTATCATATAGCCTGGTGATTAAATGGCTGCAGCACCATTTCGCTCACCACACCACTGGCCGGTTGCTGGCATAAAAACCATATAGCTTTTGCTGCCTCCTCTGCAGCAATCATTTTTTCCCGCTGTACCCGCAGTTCAACGGCATCCCAAAATGCAGTGTCTGTGCCACCCAGGAAAATATTGGTGATGCGTATTTCTGTTCTTTTCAGTTCTTCACGGATGCTTTGCAGCATACCCACCAGTCCGTATTTACTGGCAGCATAAGCAGCCGCACCGGCCATAGGTGTTTTGCCCAGCACCCCCGGAATATTAATGATAAGCCCTTTCTTTGTTTCCTTCATTGCCGGTAAAAAAGCCTTAAGTAAAAGAAATGGTGCAAAAAGATTATGGTTAATCACTTTTAAAAAATCATCTTCAGTAAGAGAATCCATATTCCTGATAATACCAATACCTGCAGCATTGATGAGAATATCGGGAGAAGGCAATTGCAAAAAATATTTTTCTTTCAATGCTGCAACATTTTCCGGCAAAGTAATATCCGCGGCAAACACCCGTTGTGCAGGTATACCATATGCTGCTGCAATACTGTTTAACTTATCTTCATTCTTACTGGTAATGAACAGCACCGCACCGCTTTGAGTAAGTAATTTTGCAGTGGCAGCACCAATGCCGCCTGTTGCACCCGTTAGCAATATATTTTTTCCTTTCAATGTTTCCATTGCATGTTTTTGGGAGATAAACAAAATCCTACTCGGTTTGTTTATTAAAAATGAAAGAAGTAACTGTTATCTTTCCTCATCAGCTTTTTAAGGAGAACCCGGCACTGGCAAAAACATCTCCTGTATTTATTGTTGAAGAATTTCTTTTTTTTAAACAGTATGCATTTCACAAACAAAAACTGGTGCTGCACCGGGCATCCATGAAATTTTATGAATCGTACCTGGTAAAAAAAAATCTGGATGTTACCTATATTGAAGCCGATGATAAGCTTTCAGATACCAGGCTGCTGTTGGCCCATTTTTCACAATTGGGAGTTGAATGCCTGCATGTTTGCGAACCGGGAGACGACTGGCTGCAGCAAAGGCTTGAAAAAGGATGCGCCAAAAATAACATCAGGCTTGTTCAATATCCGTGTCCAGGTTTCCTTAACAGCAATGCAGAAGGGATGGCGTTGTTTAAAAACAATAAAAATTATTTTCAAACCGCATTTTATATCCAGCAAAGAAAACAAAGAAAAATACTTTTAAATGACGATGGCAGGCCCGCAGGCGGGCAATGGACTTTTGATAAAGAAAACCGTAAGAAATATCCTCCCGGAAAAAAAATACCACTGCTAAATGTGCCGGCAGGTAATGTGTTTACTGATGAGGCAATCCGTTATGTAGAATTAAATTTTAAACAAAACCCCGGCCATTCGGTACCATTTATTTATCCTGTAAATTTTGATGATGCAGAAAAATGGCTGGAAGATTTTCTGCTGCACCGTTTTAATGAATTTGGCACTTATGAAGACGCCATTGTTAAAGACGCACATTACCTGCACCACTCCGTTTTAACACCTCCGCTCAACACCGGGCTTATTACACCCAAACTGGTAACAGAACGTGCGCTTGCTTATGCTGCCGCTGCGGATGTACCAATTAATGCGGCTGAAGGTTTTATCAGGCAGGTAACCGGATGGCGGGAGTTTATAAAAATTGTTTATACACTTGAAGGTGGCAAACAGCGCACCACCAACTTCTGGGGTTTTAAAAGAAAACTGCCCGCAGGGTTCTGGAATGCCAGCACCGGAATTTTTCCATTGGATAATACCATCAATAAAATTCTGAAAACAGGCTATTGCCATCATATTGAGCGCTTGATGATACTGGGCAATTTTATGCTGCTTTGCGAAACAGATCCCGATGAAGTATACAAGTGGTTTATGCAAATGTTTGTTGATGCATATGACTGGGTGATGGTACCCAATGTTTATGGCATGACGCAATTTGCAGACGGCGGACTGATGAGCACCAAACCATATATAAGCGGCAGCAATTACATTTTAAAAATGAGTGATTACAAAAAAGACAGCTGGTGCGAAATTTGGGATGCCCTTTTCTGGCGGTTTATGCATGTGCACAGGGATTTTTTACAACAAAACCCAAGGCTGAGCATGCTGATAAAAACATTCGACAAAATGCCTGAAACAAAACAAAAAAAATACATCAGCATTGCTGAAAATTATTTAAACAGCATATGAGTAAAAACAAATCAAACCTGCCACAAAAAATTTGTGTTGTTTGCAGGCGGCCATTCAGCTGGAGAAAAAAATGGGCAAGGGTTTGGGATGAAGTGAAGTATTGCAGTGAACGATGCAGGCATCGCCGGTAAACTATCGAAATTCATTTTATACAGCGATTGCCGGGATATATCTTTGCAAAAAAAATCAATGGATAAAAAAGCGGGAGATTCACTGGTGGTAATGACAGAATTGGTGTTACCAAACGATACAAATACATTCGGCAATTTAATGGGTGGCCGTTTAATGTACTGGATGGATATTGCCGCAGCACTGGCAGCTATGAAACATTGCGGTGCCCCGGTTGTAACTGCATCGGTAGATAATATTTCTTTTGAAAATCCTATTAAACTGGGAAATGTAGTGCATATAGAAGCAAAAGTTACCCGGGCGTTTAACAGCAGCATGGAAGTGCATATGAATGTTTGGGGCGAAGATGCTATACAACAATACCGGTACAAGAGCAATGAAGCTTACTATACTTTTGTTTCACTGGATCCCAACAATAAGCCCAGGCCTGTAAATAAAGTTGTTCCTGAATCTCCCGAGGAACAAAAACTTTATGATGGAGCTTTAAGAAGGAGGCAACTCCGTTTGGTTTTAGGTGGTAAAATGAAAGCAGAGGAAGCGTTTGAATTAAAGGCACTGTTTGAAAAATAAGGTTTTCGCAGCTTATTATTTATCCAGGAAAGTCATTAAATGATGTTTGCCTTTAAGCATGAACCGCTTGCTTTGTTCAATGGCGTCCATTACAGTGTTCAAAATATTGTCTACACTGTCATCATAATTTATTTCTAATGGTTCTTTAAATGTAACTGAAAGTAGTGAGCCTCTCTTCTTAAATTTTAATCCCTTTTTATTAAATGCCCGCCAGTAGCCGTTTATTACTACCGGAATAACTATGGGACGGTGTTGTTTAATAATAAAAGCTGTTCCTTTTCTTCCGGGCGCAAAAGGCTTGGTGGTGCCCTGAGGAAAAGTAATAACCCAGTTTTTTTGCAGTGCTCTCTCTATATTCCTGGTATCTTTTGGATCCAGCCCACGCTGTACTTCTTTACCTTCAGCACGCCAGGTTCGTTTTACGGTAACAGCTCCGGCCAATGTAAACAACCGGCTGATGAAACTGCTTTTCATAGTTTCTTCTGCGGCCACATACTTAACCTTGGTAAATGGCCATAAAAGGTAATAAGGTATACCAAGTTTATTTTTTTTACGCCAGCTCACTGCACAGAAAATATGCAGGAAAGTAATTACGTCAGCAAAATATGTTTGATGGTTACTTACAAAAAGCACATTTTTTTTGGGAAGGTTTTTGAGGTGCTCAGTACCGTTAATCTGTAAACGGTTAATGATGTTCAAACCCGGGTAAGAGAAAAGGCCAACAATTGCATACACAGTACCTTTCACAATCTTCCATTCCTTAATGCCAGCAAGCCATCTTTTCATTATTTTGTTTTTGATAAAACGGTTTTGCAATATAACCAATCCCTGATTAAAACTTCAGGGATATATTTGCTCATGAAACTCAATACCGCAATTTTTGATATGGATGGCCTGCTGATTGATTCAGAGCCAATCTGGAATGAAGCCGCCACTGCAATTTTTGAGAATTATAATATTCATCTTACAAAAGAGCAATACGCCACTACAACAGGATTAAGAACAAAAGAGTTTGTGCATTGGTGGTTTTCTGCCAATAACATTTCTTTGAAATACGCTGACGAAGCAGAAGAAAAGATAGTTAAACAGGTAACTGAATTAGTAATACAAAAAGGGAAGCCAATGCCGGGGCTTGAACATATTTTTAATTTTTTCACAAGCCGGAATTTCAAAATCGGCCTTGCATCATCGTCCCCATTAAGTTTAATAAATACTGTTATTGATGTATTGAAAATCCGTAATCATTTGAACGTTTATGCATCAGCTGCAGAGCTGGAATATGGAAAGCCTCATCCCGAAGTTTATCTTAATTGCGCCAGGCAATTGAGTACTTCGCCGCTACAATGTATTTGCTTTGAAGATTCATTTTATGGTTTGATTGCAGCAAAAGCAGCCCGTATGAAATGCGTTGTTGTGCCTGATGCAAAAAACCAAAAAGATAACCGCTGGAATGCGGCCGATCTAAAAATAGCCTCTCTTTCTAATTTTAATGACCTTTTATTGCTTTCTCTTTAAAGAAAAAAAGCATACAAACGCCTTATTTTCATCAGCTAAATACTAGTTTTCCACATATTTGTTGTATCAGGACCTTTTCGTCAAAATAAAGAGAGGCAAATGTTTAATTTTAAGTTAAAGTTGCTATCTTTAAATTTCTACTACCTGAACTGCACTGCTAAAGCCAAAACAAGTACAACAAGCGTGCTTTCATGTAACACACACAAACTAAAACCATTTAATTATGCAAAAAACAGCTACACTTAAAGACTTTAAGGTGTTTCTGTTCAAAACTTTACTCCTGAGTATTGTTTTGAGCATTTCTGTAATGGCCTCTTTTGCACAAGAGGGGTTACAGAAACCGACGAGCGCTAAGAAAGGGCTACCTACGGAACGACCGAAGGAAGCAACGGCGACTCAGGCTGCATCAAGCCCTAAAAAAGCATTGATACAGCAGGCATTTTCTGGCGGAGGCTCCGCTAATCTCAATGGGCCATCAGATGTTCCGGCCATTAATCAAAAATTTGCTGAAAAAATGGAAGCGGCAGCTAAAGCAGGCCAATCCCTGTATGCTCCCGGTGCTTCTTTTTCTCCCAATTCAGCAACCGAAACATGTGTGTTTGATGGAAGTCTTACTTCCACAGACCCGCAAATTCCTAACCGTATTGCACGTTTAGGTGTTATTTCAACTTGCGCAGCTCCTACAACATGCCCGGGCGCTAACGGTACCGGCCCTGTTTATTATGACAGCTACACCATGCAAAACCTTACTTGTGCTTCGCAATGTGTAACTGTTACTTTCTCAAACGTAGGCCAGGTAGGTGATGTTTTCGTTACTGCTTATTCAAACAGCTTTAACCCTAACAACGTATGTCAAAATTACCTTGCTGATGGTGGTACCAGTGTCCCTGCCGGTATTCCTGACGTTACCTACTCCTTCACTTTAGCACCAAACGCAACTATTGTACTTGTTGCGAGCGGGGTGGGTAATTTAGTTGAAACTCCTGCTTACAGAATTACAGTAACAGGTCTTAATTGTTCTGCTCCTCCTCCTTGTCAGCCAGCTACCTCTTCTATCTTGAGCCAGGCTGGTGGTATACCAGTAGCTACCCAGGTATTTAACCAAAGTTTTGGTGCTACAGTACCTCCGGCAGGATGGGCTGTTCAAAATAACAGCGTTGCCGGTGGTTTAACAGGCTGGTTCCAGGGCAATACAACCGTATTCGGTGCAAACAGCGCTCCCGATTACATTGCTGCTAACTTCAATAATACTTCTGGTAACAACACAATCAGCAACTGGTTGTTTACTCCAGGTGTTACTTTAAAAAATGGAGATAAATTCTCATTCTACACCAGAACAACCTCGGGCTTATTCCCAGACAGGTTACAGGTTAGAATGAGTACTAACGGCACAAGCACAAACGTTGGTACAACACCAACAAGTGTTGGGGATTACAGCACATTACTGCTTGATATAAATCCAACTTATACTTCCTCAGGTTATCCTACTGCATGGACACAGTATACCTTGACCATGTCTGGTTTACCTGCTGCAGGCGTTTCTGGCAGATTAGCCTTCCGTTATTTTGTTGAAGGAGGTGGTCCCGCCGGTGCTAATTCAGACTATATTGGTATTGACGATGCAGTTTATACCACATTTAATCCCGGACCGATTACCACTTGTACTGGATCTACTGCTAATTTGAAAGTAGACATTACAGGAGGAAACGGTGCCGCTTATAATGTTACTATTAATGCAAACCCGGGAGGTAACTTTACGGTTAACAATTATGTTAGCGGTTCTAACATTCCTGTAACTCCTGCAGGTGCTACAACATATACATTGGTTTCTGTAATACAATCAGACAATCCTTGTTGTATTGGTACCGGTAATACAGGTACGGTAACAATTACTCCAAGTGCTACAACCACGCAACCCTTGTTAATTACAGCGGCACCAAGTACACCACTTTGCGCTGGTGATCCTACATTGCTTACAGTTACCGGAGCACCTTCTACGGGTGTATCCACAACTGCATCAGGCCCAATAAGTGTTGGTATTCCTGATAATAATGCTGCTGGTGTATCTACCTCACTTACAGTGACTGGTATTCCTGCAACGGCAAATTGTACAGGCATTGGTGTACTGTTTAACATTACACATACCTGGGACGGAGATTTAACTTTATTCCTGAAATCGCCAAATGGTGCGGTGTTGAATCTAGTAAACCAAAAAGGTGGTTCTGCAGATAACTTTGTAAATACTAACATTACCTCTACAGCTACCACTGCTATTCCTACATCAGGTGCACCATACACTGGTACATATAAACCTGATGGTTCTTTAACAGCTCTGGCTCCAACAGGGTTTACGCCTACAGCAACCACCTTTACTCCGCTATACGCAACTAATGGCACATGGTCG
The DNA here is from genome assembly GCA_044225995.1 of Ferruginibacter sp. Taxonomy (GTDB): domain Bacteria; phylum Bacteroidota; class Bacteroidia; order Chitinophagales; family Chitinophagaceae; genus Ferruginibacter. Next base: position 16,442 of record JBGAHV010000046.1, read on the forward strand.
TTTGGTGCAAGGGATAATGCTGGTGGCGATGTTGGTACTATTACAAACTGGACTTTAACATTAAACTATGCTATCCCAGCCGGCCCACTACCTCCTGGTTATACTTTCTATTGGACTCCTGCCGCTGGCTTAAGCAATACTACCTCATCACCAGTTGCTGCTTCACCAATGCAAACAACTACTTATACAGTTCTAGGTACTGCGCCTGATGGCTGTCAAACAACCGCGGCTATTACTATAAATGTTAACCAGTTGCCGGCTGTTACACAACAACCAGCTGCTGCTTCAGTTTGTGCAGGCTTACCAGCCACATTTACTGCAATAGCTACTGGCGCAGGTATAAATGTACAATGGCAGGTTAGCACCAATGGTGGTACAACATGGACCAACCTTACAAATGCTGCTCCATATTCTGGTGTAACAACAGGTACATTAACTATTAATCCAACAACCACGGCAATGAATAATTATCGTTACCGCATGGTTGTAACTGGTACATGTCCGCCTGCTGCTAATTCAGCTGCAGCGGTATTAACTGTTAAGGACCTGCCTGTTATTGCTTACACTCCGGCTTCGCCAGTTTGCGGCGGTATCGCTGGTGTGTCTGGTACACAAATAACTGCTGGCTCTGCAGCGCCTCCAATTCCTGGTACTTTAACTGCAAGCTCTGGCACTATCAGTGTTGCAATTCCAGAAGGTAACTTCCCTAATCCTCCGGCAACCGCAGGTGTTAGTACAATTAATATTTCTACAATTCCTGCTAATGCAACCATTACCGGCATCAGCGTTACAAGCAATATTACTCACGCTTACGTTGGAGATGTTGTAATGGTATTAAAAGCTCCTAATGGACAAATCATCAATCTTGATGCATTATTGAATAAAACCAATAATCCGGGTGCTAACTTTGTAAATACTGTTATCAGTTCTACCGGTGTTACAGCTTTGGACGCAGGTACTGCACCTTGGACTGGTACATATAAAGCTGACCTGGTAGGTGCTACCTTTACAGCGTTTGGCTTTACTTTAGCTGGCGGCCCTGTAGGTTATGCGCCAACTGCAACAGCATGGACAAGCCTTTATTCTGTACCTAACGGTGCATGGACATTGGCAGCTTATGATGCTGGTGCTCCTGACGTTGGTAACCTTACTTCATGGTCAATTAAAATTGATTATACAACTCCGGGTGGTGCAGGTAACCCATTAACTTATACATGGTCTCCTGCAGCAGGATTGTATACAGAATCTACTGCTACTGTTCCTTACATAGCAGGTACTCAAACAAATACTGTTTATGCTGCTCCGGCTGGTCAGTACCAATACTATACAATTACTGGTACTGATGGTAATACTGGTTGCGTAAATACCGCACAGGTATTGGTTAACTATATGCCACCAAGCCCAACTGTAGTTCCTAACCCGGTTGTAATGTGTGCAACAGATACAGCAGTAAGGCTTACAAGCTCTACTTCAAGTACATTAACAAGCACATTTAACTCTGGTACTATCAGTGTAGTTGTTCCCGATGCAAGTCCAGCTGGTGCAACCAGCAATATTACTGTTGCTGGTATACCTGCTAATGCAACCCTTACTGGTGCAAGTGTTACATTTAATATGGCACATACATGGGCTGGTGATGTTGCTATTGCATTAAAAGCACCAAATGGCAATGTTGCTAATCTGGATTACTATTTATCTGCTACTGGCGGTACAGGAGCTACAACTGGTTTTACAAATACTACTATCAGCTCTACAGGCACTGCTTTATTAAGTTCAGGAGCCAATCCATGGACAGGAACTTTCAAAGCTGACTTAGCTGGAGGCGCTTCTAACCCTCCGGGTGGTCCTACTGGTTATATACCAAACGTAACCACATGGAATGGTTTGTATTCAGTAGCAAATGGTGTATGGACTTTAGCAATGCGTGACGGATTTGCAGGCGACCAGGGAACATTAACTTCATGGTCATTGAAACTTACTTATACAGTAGGCACTCCTGCAAACCCTGCAATATGGAGCCCGGCTGCTGGTTTATTTACAAACGCAGCGGGTACTATTCCTTATGTAGCAGGTACTCCAAGAGATACCGTTTGGACGCATCCTGCTTCCAGCACTACTTATTCAGCAACTGTAACTGGTATTGGACCTGATGTAACACCAACTTTCTCTTTCACAGGTTCTATTTCAACAGGCGATGGAAGCGCCGGTTCACCATATCCTGCTAATGTAACAGTGAGTGGTGTTCCAACTTCAGGAGTAAAAGTTAAATCTGTTACACTGAAAGGTTTAAGTCATACTTGGTCAGATGATATCGACGTGATATTACAGTCACCCACAGGAACAAATGTAACCCTGATGTCTGACGTAGGAAGCTTTGATATTTTGAACAATGTTACTTACACAATGGATGACGCAGGCGCTGCTATGAGCATTGCTGTAGGTAATCCAACAGGCACTTACCATCCAACAAATAACGGCGCAGCCGATACATATCCTGCACCAGGGCCCGGAGCTGTGAACGATGCCTCACCGGCACTCGCTAACTTTACAGGCAACATGAATGGTGTTTGGAAATTGTTTGTAGTAGATGATACTGGTGGCGACACTGGTGCTTTTGCCGGTGGATACGATCTTACACTTGTATATCCATCTATTGGCTGTACTTCTGCTGCAACCACTGTTCCGGTAACAGTTAATACCCCTGCTTCTATTACAACACAACCAGTTAATGCAGTTGTTTGTACGGACAAAGTAACCAGCTTTACGGTAGTTGCTGCGGGTACATCACCAGCACATAACTGGCAATACAGTACCAATAATGGTAACCCGGGTACCTGGGTAACTATTACCAATGGTGGTGTGTTCAGCGGTGCTAATACTGGTACACTGGTAATTTCCGCACCTCCTGTTTCTATGAACGGATGGGTATTCAGGGATTCAGTTAAAGGAGCTGCACCTTGCGGATCTGTAGCTTCTAATATTGCCAGGTTAACGGTTAACCCGTTACCAACCATAGTGCTTTCTGTAGCTCCGTTTACCAAGCTGCTGCCAGGCCTTAAAACAACCTTGTCTTCTACCGTTAGTCCAATTGCGGCTACTTACACATGGTTGAAAAATGGCGCAGCAGTATCAGGTGGTACTAATGCTACATTAACTATTGATGTGGATGGTATTGGTGATTATTCATTACGTGTAACAGATGTTAACGGATGTAGCAACACTTCTGGTATTATATCAGTTACTGATTCAGTTAGTGGTAAGGTATTTATCTATCCTAATCCGAATAACGGACAGTTCCAGGTAAGATATCACAGTGTGGCTAACAACTCTGGTTTACCACGTGGTATTAATGTTTATGATGCAAGAGGTAAGCGTGTATTAACACAATCTTACTCAATTGCTACTCCTTATGCAAGAATGGATGTTGATTTACGTAATCATGGAGCCGGTGTTTACTGGATTGAAGTGGTTGACGCAAGCGGTAACCGTTTAGCAATGGGAAGAGCTGAAGTATTAAGATAATACTGCCTCTTTCAAATAATAAAAAGCCCCTCATTCGAGGGGCTTTTTATTACTATTCATTTTCAGCGCTTTAAGAAAAATGCTTTTTTTATACATGCTTAAAAAAGGCCCTGTTAATGCCCGTTTGTTTATAAGATTAACTAACTTTGCCACCCCGTTTAAAAACCACGGGTTATTTTATGTCATTCAATTTTTTTAAACAATTAAACGCAGATGCACAGGAAGGTGCAGCGGCTGAGGCTGCTGAAACTGCTGCGACAACAAACGTGCCTGTGGCTGAAGCTGTTGCTACAGCTCATGATGATTTTGACTGGAATGTTGACAAACGTAACGTAGTAAGTTATTCTGCCGAAGAAAAAACTAAATACGACAGCGTTTACGACAACACTTTCAAACAAATTAACGATGGTGAAATGATACAGGCAACTGTAGTATCATTAACCAAAACCGACGCAGTTGTAAACATTGGTTTCAAAAGCGATGGTTTGATCTCTTTAAACGAATTCCGCGATGTACAGGGTGGCGTTAAAGTAGGAGATGTTATTGAAGTAATGGTGGTTGAAAAAGAAGACCGTGAAGGCAACCTGCACCTTAGCCGTAAAAATGCACGTACAACAAGGGCCTGGGAGCGTATTGTTGAAGTACACAAAACTGGTGAAATTGTTACCGGTTTGGTTACCAGCAAAACAAAAGGTGGTCTTATTGTGGATGTGTTTGGAATGGAAACATTCTTACCAGGTTCTCAAATTGACGTTAAGCCTGTTACTGACTACGACCAGTTTGTTGGTAAAACAATGGAATTTAAAGTGGTTAAAATTAATGAAGCCATTAAAAATGCTGTTGTATCTCACAAAGCACTTATTGAAAGCGATATCGAAGCTCAAAGAGCAGAGATTATGGGTAAACTGGAAAAAGGCCAGGTACTGGAAGGAACTATCAAAAATATCACCGACTTCGGTGCGTTTCTTGACCTTGGTGGCTTAGACGGTTTATTATACATCACCGATATTTCATGGGGGCGTATCAACCATCCTTCTGAAGTACTGAAGATGGACCAAAAACTAAACGTGGTGGTATTAGACTTTGATGATGACAAAAAACGCATCAGCCTTGGTTTAAAACAACTCACCCCTCACCCATGGGATACTTTACCTGAAACACTGAAAGAAGGTGAAATTGTAAAAGGTAAAGTGGTGAATATTGAAGACTACGGTGCATTCCTGGAAATTATGCCAGGTGTGGAAGGCTTGGTACACGTAAGTGAAATTACCTGGGCTAACACTCCTATCAATGCAAAAGAATTCTTTAAGCTGGGTGATGAACATGAAGCTAAAGTGGTAACGCTGGATAAAGATACCCGTAAAATGAGCCTGAGCATTAAACAAATGAGCCAGGACCCATGGAGCAATATCGAAACAGTATTCCCAGAAGGCAGCCGTCATAAAGGTGTTGTAAAAAACATCACTCCTTATGGTGTGTTTGTTGAATTAGCAACTGGTATTGGTGGTATGATCCACATAAGCGACCTGAGCTGGTTGAAGCGTTTTAACAACCCGAATGAGTATACCAAAGTTGGCGAAACCATCGAAGTTGTTATTATGAACATTGACAAAGACGGCCGCAAACTGCAACTGGGCCACAAACAAATTGAAGAAGATCCATGGAACACCCTGCAGGAAACTTTCCCGGTTGGAAGCGTTCATGAAGGGCATGTGATTAAGAAAGATGATAAAGGTGCCGTTGTTCAGTTACCTTACGGACTGGAAGGATTTGCACCTGCACGTCACCTGCATAAAGAAGATGGTAAAACCGTTGTTGCAGATGAAACAGCAAAATTTGTTGTTATTGAATTTGACCGTAACGACAAACGCATCGTGTTAAGTCATACCCGTATTTGGGAGCAGGCTGTTGAAGATGAAAAACAAGCTGTAATGAAAGAGAAGAAAGCGGAAGCAGAACAAACCAAAAAAGCTGTAAAACAACTGCAGAGTAAAGTAGAAAAATCTACTTTGGGTGATTTAGGAATTCTTGCAGATTTGAAAGCTAAACTGGACAGTGATGCTGCTGCCGGAAATGCAGCTGGTGATGCACCAAAAGCAGAATAAGTAATAACAACTTAAAATAAAAAAATCCCTTCAGCGTGCTGAAGGGATTTTTTTATTCAAACACTCTCTTTGTTTTGAAATATCTTACTCTAATATCTTAACCTCGGTTCTCCTGTTTTGTGCACGGCCTTCGGCTGTTTTATTGCTGGCAATAGGTTTTGTCATTCCATAGCCCTTTGCAGTTACCCTTGCCGCATCAATCCCTTTTGAAAGAAGATAATCACGTACTACATTGGCCCTGTCCTGCGAAAGCTTAAGATTACTTGCAGCAGTGCCTACATTATCTGTGTGGCCACCGAGTTCGATCTTCTCATCATCTTTCCTGTTAAGATAAGCTACCAGCTCATCAATAATTGGATATGCTTCAGGCAACAAAGTGGATTTACCTGTTTCAAAATTACAGTCCTCCAATATAAAACTCTTTGCAGGCAGATGCTGAATATCTACAATAAAAGGGTTTTTATAATAGGCATTGCCGGTTAATGCAGGTATTTCCAATACATCTTTGCTGGTTGAGTCTTTAAATCCAAGAACAAATATTTCGTAGGTGTCGCCAGAAGGAAGCCGGGTCGAAAATTTTCCATTATCATCGGTGATACCCTGGTACTCTTTGGTATTTGCTTTACTTTTAAAAACCACAATTTCGTTATTGAGTACTTTTCCTTTAAAGTCCGTCATGGTAACATTTACAGGCGCATCTTTTGGAATGGCAGCATTTTGTACGGTACCATTTTGGGCAATGGCCGCAACCGGCAGCAGGAAACCAAGAAACCAGTAAAATAGTTTTTGTTTCATTGTTTACGTTTTGATTTTAAAGATATAACTTCTTAAGATTTCAATTATTGTGCCAGTGAGAAGCGTAAAAATACCTTAACAAGCTGTTTAAAAGCACAGTAAAGCTTTTATGCTGAGCATAGCCCGGATTGCAGTGGAAAGACAGGACGGCAGGACTGGCTTGCAACGGAAAGCCGGATACAAATGACAGGAAATGCAAAAAAGCCGATGCTTTAACCTATAATTTTTGCTGCAGGCGTAACACCATTTCGTTCTTCCAGCCTGTAAAATCACCGGCAATAATGTGTTTGCGGGCTTCGGTAACCAGCCACAAATAAAACGCAAGGTTATGTACACTGGCAATAGTATACGCTAAAAATTCTTTCGCTTTCATCAGATGACGCAAATATGCTTTGCTGTAAAAATTACTTATAGGGCAATCTATGCCATCATCGATTGGAGAAAAATCCCTCTCCCATTTTTTGTTGTCAATATTGATAACCCCATTTGATGTAAATAACATGGCGTTGCGGCCATTACGGGTGGGCATTACGCAATCAAACATATCCACACCAAGCGCTATGCCTTCTAAAATATTCCAGGGGGTGCCCACGCCCATTAAATAGCGGGGTTTTTTCTTTGGTAAAATATCGCAACACAAAGCTGTGTATTCATACATCATTTCGGTTGGTTCACCCACACTTAAACCACCAATGGCATTACCAGTAGCATTTTTAGAAGCGACAAACTCTGCAGATGCTGTTCTCAAATCCTTGTATGTACTGCCCTGCACAATGGGAAATAAATTTTGTGAGTATCCATACTTATCCGGCGTTTCATTAAAACGTTTAAAGCAACGTTCCAGCCAGCGGTGGGTAAGCTCCATAGAGTTTTTTGCATACTTATAATCACTCGGGTAAGGCGGGCACTCATCAAACGCCATTATGATATCTCCGCCAATGGTGCGTTGTATGTCCATTACATTTTCGGGTGTAAACAAATGCTTACTGCCATCAATATGGCTTTGAAATATGGCTCCTTCTTCTGTAAGCTTACGGTTATTAGCTAATGAAAAAACCTGGTAGCCTCCGCTGTCGGTAAGTATGGGTTTATTCCACCCGTTAAATTTGTGCAGGCCACCGGCGGCTTCTAATGTTTCCAGGCCGGGGCGCAGGTAAAGATGATAGGTGTTGCCTAATATTATTTGCGCCTTTACATCTTCATGCAGTTGCTGCTGGGTTACGGCTTTTACACTGCCCACTGTACCAACCGGCATAAATATGGGTGTTAAAATCTCTCCATGATCCGTAATGATTTTACCTGCCCGTGCAGATGAATTTGCATCAGTATGCTGTAGCTCAAATTGTAATGCTGCCATTTTTTATCCGGTTGCTGTGGGAATTATGGTACTATAAACCTGTGCTAAAACACTATTTTTGCCGCATGAATTTTACCCATTGGTGGCAATGGCTTTTTTATAGCTTTTGCCTCATTACCCTGATACAGCTTTTTTATTACGTTTATTTTTTTATGCGCCTCGCTTTTTATAAAGCAAAGCCAAAAACATCATCACAAACGCACCCGGTTTCGGTAATCGTTTGCGCCCGTGATGAAGCGGCAAATTTAGCAAAAAATCTGCCCGGTACATTAATACAGCAATACCGCACCACTCATGAAGTAATTGTAGTGGATGATAACTCTTATGATGACAGCAAATACCTGCTGGAAGAATTTCAAAAAGAATATAAACAGCTGCATGTGGTGCTGCTGAAACAGGAAGCCAAGTTTATACCCGGCAAAAAATTTCCGCTGAGTGTAGGTATTAAAACAGCCAGGTATGAGGTATTGTTGCTTACCGATGCTGATTGTGTGCCTGCAAGCGAATTCTGGATGGATAAAATGCAGCAGGTATATGATGAGGATACAGAAATTGTTTTAGGCTATGGCGCTTTTCATAAAAAAAGGGGGCTGCTTAATAAACTGATACGCTGGGAAACATTTCATACTGCCATGCAGTATTTATCTTATGCACTTGCTCGTTCTCCTTACATGGGTGTGGGCAGGAACCTGAGTTACCGCAAAGAACTTTTTTTCAGGCATAAAGGATTTACGGCACACAACCATATTGCCAGCGGGGATGATGATTTGTTTATTAAAACAGCTGCTACAAAGCACAACACTAAAATTTCTGTTGACCCCGATACTTTTACTTTAAGTGAACCAGCCAAAACATTTGGCCAATGGATGAAGCAAAAAAGCAGGCACTACAGCACGGCAAAATTTTACAAGCCTGTACATAAATTTCTATTGGGGCTGTATTCTTTAAGCCAGTTTTTATTTTATCCTTTACTTGCTGCATGTTTGTTATTTTATGGCTGGCAACTTTCTTTAGCGGTGTTTGGCATCCGGTTTTTATTACAGGCATTTGTTTATTATACCTGCATGAAAAAATTAAATGAAAAGGATTTATTTCCTTTCTTCTTATTTTTCGATATCTGGATGTTTTTTTACTACCTTATTTTTTCCATCTCTCTGGTTAAAAAACCTAAAAAAGGATGGTAATGTATTTTTAAAGCAATGCAACATGGAGCTACTTCAGCAATACTTTACTGATTTTACACCAAACCAATTACAGCAGTTTGCTGCATTGAAAGAGTTGTATGCTGAATGGAATGAAAAAATAAATGTTATCAGCCGGAAGGATATGGAGCATTTTTATGAACATCATGTACTGCATTCCCTAGCCATTGCCACACAGTTTGAGTTTAATAAAGATATGCAGGTGATGGATCTGGGGTGCGGCGGCGGTTTCCCGGGTATTCCATTAGCTATTTTTTTCCCTGATACACATTTTCACATGGTAGACAGTATTAATAAAAAGCTGAAAGTTGTGGAAGCGGTGGCCGCATCTGTTGGGTTGAAGAATGTTACTGTGCAGCACTCCCGTGCTGAGGATATTAAAAACAGGAAATTTGATGTGGTGGTTAGCCGTGCTGTAGCTCCCTTAAAAGATTTATGGAAATGGAGTAAGCCACTGTTAAAAAAAAATACCTTACAAAAAGATTTCCCCAACGGGCTTATTTGCCTAAAAGGCGGCGACCTTACACAAGAGGTTTTTGAAAGCGGTTGTAAACCAAATGTATGGGAGATAGAACCACTGTTTGAAATGCCATTTTTTAAAGAAAAATACTTGCTGTATGTAAAATTGCAGTAATAGTACCCGCTTTAGGGTATTGGCAGATAGAATGATTTGTGCCAGTTTTGCATTACATATGAAAATACCAGTTGCAATAGTTGAAGATAATAATGACATCCGCCTTGCGCTTGAACAAATCGTTGAGATGTCGGACACCTGCGAATTAGCAGGATCTTGTGTAAATGGTGAAGAAGCACTTATTAAACTCCCCTTATTAAATCCAAAAGTTGTGCTCATGGACATTAGCCTTGGGGGTATTACTGGTATTGAGGTTGTAAAGGAATTAAAACTGCAACATCCCGAAATACTGTTTATGATGTGTACCATTTACGAGGATGATGAGCAGTTGTTTGAAGCGTTAAGCGCTGGTGCCAGTGGCTATATTCTTAAAAAAACACCCCCCGGTAAATTACTGGAAGCAATACTGGAACTGGTGGATGGAGGCGCACCCATGAGCAGCCAGATTGCAAGAAAAGTGGTAGCAGCATTCCAGAATAAAAAGTCTGAAAAAAACCCCAACGAAACTGCCCTGGAGCTATTATCAAAAAGAGAAAAAGAAATATTGGAGATGATTGCTAAAGGCCTGCTATATAAAGAAATTGCCGATGCACTTTTTATAAGTACAGAAACCGTACGCAAACATGTACGTCACATTTACGATAAGCTTCATGTAGATAACCGGATTGAAGCTGTAAATAAGTTTTACGGACGATAACTAAAACACAAGCGTTATAATAAAGAATAAAAGCCCTGCGTGCAGGGCTTTTATTTTGCAATTTTATATTAAACCGGTTTTTGTTGCCTTACCTATTAATGTTGCAGTATTCTTTACTTCAAATTTCTCTAAAAGACTTTTTCGATGCGTATTAACTGTGGGGACGCTTATGAAGAGCTTTTCAGATATTTCTGCATTTGTAAAGCCTTCAGCAATTAATTGCAGTACTTCTTTTTCCCGCCTGGTAATTATAGGCTGCTGTGCCTGGGATTGTTTTAAAGATTTAACAGCTTCAATACTAAAATACGTGTTGCCTTTTAATACTGCGCCTATAGCTTCCATCAACTCCCTTTTTGTTGCGTTTTTTAATACGTAGCCAGATGCCCCATTATCCACCATGTTTTGAATGACTGCCTGCTGATTGAAGGTACTTAGCCCCAGCACAAATACGCCCGGGTATAAATGCTTCACTTCTTTACATAAATCAGTGCCACTCAAATCAGGCAGGTTTACATCCATCAATATTATATCAGGTTGCTGGCTTTTAAGGAAACTGAGACAGGAACCTCCATTAGTGGCATGGCCAAGCCATACAATATCTTTTTCATTTTGCAACAAAGAACGTATGCCCTCAATTACCATGTAATGATCATCTACAATAAAAATACTTGCCATTATTTAATTGTAATTTCTATTAATACTGAAGTGCCTTTGCCAGGCGATGACTGCACATCAATTTTTCCCTTTAAAAACTCAACCCTGTTTTGGATATTTTGCCAACCCATACCACCGGCGTTTTTCAACACACTTCGGTCAAACCCACGGCCATCATCTTCAACTGTTATAGCCAATAATTTTTGCTCTTCTGCTGCATGAACCTGTACCAGCACATTTTTAGCTGTGGCATGTTTCATTGCATTGTTTACAAGCTCTTGTATAATACGATAAATGTTAACCGATATAATTTGCTCAATTGCAGCATTACGCATGCCAACTGACTGGTAACTGATATTTACTACTCCACTGCGGGCCATTTCACTGCAATATTCCTTTAATGCTGTGTCAAGCCCATACTTTACAAGTATTTCAGGCATCATGTTGTGTGCAACACGCCGCATTTCTTTAATAGAACTATCAAGCATATCCATGCTACGTTCAAATGCCTGTGCATTACCGGGTGTCATTATTAAGTTCTCTTTCATATTGCTTAGTGAAAATTTTATGCCGCTTAACATTCCGCCTAATCCATCGTGCAGGTCTTTAGCAAGGCGGGTGCGTTCCTGTTCTTCGCCTTTTAATACAGCTTCGGTGGCAGTAAGTTTTTTTTCAGTCTCTAATTCATCAATCTTTGCCTGCTGCAGTTTTTGACGATTACGGTAATTGCGATAACCGAGTAAAATAATTAACAACAAAGCAATTGAACCTCCAATGAGAATGTAATTAAAAATACTTTTTTGCTTTAGTTCTGTTTGTTGCAATTTTATCTGCGCTTCTTTTTTTTCAGTTTCATATTTTGTTTCCAAATCTTCTGTATAAAAATTCAGTTCTTTAATGTTCTCTGCGGTTATTACGGAATCATATTTAAAAGAAAAATTTTCACCTTCTTTTATGTTGCCCTGCATATAATGCCAAATGGAATACGCCTGGTAAAGGTTTTCCAGCGCATCCAGGTTGCTTTCTCTTATAGAGATACTGATGCCGCTATCCAGTTCAACTTTTGCTAGTCCATATTTTTGCTGGGCAATAAAATTCAATGCAAATGCATTATGTACATCGGCAATGGTTTTTTCATCGGGATAATCTTTGCTGTACTTTGCCAATTCACTGGCACAATTTTCCAATGCCTTTTTATCCCCGGTTTTAAAATAATCATGACAAAGATTAATGAGCGCATAATTGATGTTGACAACATCTTCATCTTGTTTAGCCAACTCCAATTGTCGTTTATTGGTTGCAATTCCACTATCCAGAATATTTAAACCTGAGTAGCTTGCGGAGAGATTGTTGAGCCCCATCATCACTGCAAAAGTATTGTTGAATTGCTTTCCGTATTCAATTGCTCTTTTTGCATAAATGATGGACTTATCAAATTGTTTCAGGTTAAAGTAGGTAGCGGATGCTGTTAAGTTGCGGACAGGAAAACTTGCACTGTCTTTTGTTTTTTCAGAAATATCCAGGCATTTTAAAATACAATCAATGGCGGCTCTATGCTGTCCAAAATGATTATAGATGGCCGCAAGGTTATTATAACTTTTAGCAAGAAACTTCATGTCATTTTGCTTTTCGGAACCTTCTTTATTCTTTAAAGCATAAAAGAGTGATTTTTTATAATCGTTGTTGTAATAATAATATTCCGAAAAGCCAGTGTTGATAAAAAAATCAAATTTATCTGTCTTAAGCTTTTGGGCAAGGTCACTGGATAGGTTCAAATAATAAAGCGAACTGTCAAAATCACTGGAGCTGTATATTTTCTGGATCAATAAGATCAGCCTGATCTTTGAAGTATCCTCTTTGGCAGTTTTAAGTAATTGCAGCAAACTGTCTTTCTTAGCAGGAGCCTGCGCCGTTAAGTTTATCGCCAGCAATACAAGTGAAATAAAGTATAATAGTGATTTCTTCATAAAAAAAGCGCTAATCAGCTTTAGTTATTACAAAATAAGGATTTAATAGCTTTTTCTTCTATCATTCTTTTTAATGATTTTTTGAATGTTTATATAAAATCATCTTTTTTAATGATTGTGCTGCCAGTACCGTCCAACTAATTTTACTGTATTAAATTCTACAGTATGAAAAAAATATTTTTTTCTGTCCTGTTTCTTTTATCAATTCAAATATCGTTTGCTCAAAAAAGCAGCTTTGGTATCATCAGCTATTCCGTTCCTGTAGGATATGAATTGATAAAAAATGACAATGTACTTACTTATTACAAAGAAGACAAAAGCACCGGCGCCTACTGTAATTTTTTTATTTATAAAATAATGCCCGGCAAAGGTGGTGTGCAACAGGATTTTAATTTTGCATGGAGTAATCAGTTACAAAAACCATTTAAAGTTACAGCTACGGCAAACATGCAGCCGGCAGCAGTTTTAAAAGGATGGCAGTTTTTAATAGGCACTACAAACTATGCAGATAATGGAGTAGCTACATTGGCAATGCTCACGACTTTTAGTGGTGAAAATAATATGCAAAGCATTTGTATTCTTTCCAATTCGGATAATTATAAAAAAGAGATTGAAGATTTTATTGCATCGGTGGATGTAGTAAAAGAAATTAAGACTGACGGTAAAAGCCAAAAAGAAATAAATAACCTGGATAAAGAAAATGCTGTTAATACCAAAACAAACACATCTGCACCCGGTAATAATATAAAATATGAAGTGTGGGAATGCAATTGTATTAACGTTTCTAAAGGCACACAGGTAACAACAAAATTAAATACTGTGATACTTTCTTCCGATGGTAAATGTCTTTACCATATGCCAGAGAAAGGCATGAACGGTGTTACGCCTGCAAATAGCGATCAGGAAGGTAGTTGGGGAAAATTTACCGATAAGGGAAATTCTCTAAGTCTTGTAAATGACAAGTTTGGTAAAATGGAATTGTACAAGATAACCTCAACGTCTATGAGCCAATACCCCAATAGCAAATCATCGGTTTACAAAAAAGTAAAACCAGTTGACGGTCTGCGGTTTGATGGAGCTTACTCGCCGGAGCTTTCTTATTACAATGGAAAGGCTGATATCATATCACAGCAGATAGATCCGAATAAACGTCCCATAATCTTCTTTAAAAAGGACGGCACTTATATTAATGAAGGTATTGAATTCAGCAATATCACTTTTGGTGATGGGTATGCCATAGGAAAAGGAACTTATGAAATAATCAATTATTCGTTGATACTAACTACACAAAGCGGACGAAAATTACAAGTAGCATTTACTCCGGTATTAGATGCAAATCCTGCTGCGGTTGATAATCTCGGTTTTATCATCAATAATAATCTGTTTTACAGGCTGGACAAAAAGTTTGTACCCCACAATTAAAAACTGATTTTAACAATGAAAAAAATACCATTCCTTACTTTATTCAGCATACTGGCAATTGTTGCATTTGCCCAAAAGCCTTCCAAAGAACAAATGGAAGCCGATAAGAAAAAGTATGCCGAAGCACAAAAAAAACTTAACGAAACACTGAACAGCATGAGCCCGGAAGCCCGAAAGCAAATGGACAGCATGATGAATGCAATGGGTGTTGGGCAAAAAATGAATAATGCAATAAACCAGGTAAACAATAGTCAGTCTGCTGGAAGTGGCACAGTTTCCAATGGCCCTGTTCCGGCGAAAAATACAAAAGCAATTGCTGCTATTGCCGCTACACCCTCCAATGCAAATATGAGTGGATTTATCGGCACAACCGGAACAGCAACTTTTGCTGCTGTACTGCCTGCCGCAAAAAATAAAGCCACTGAAATTTATAAATCGCTTAAAGAAAAAGGAGCAACTACTGATGAAATGGGCAATGCGGCAGTTGCATTGTGGTTAGATGGCCGTGCCCAGATTGCATTGAGCTTAATGACACAGGTATGTAATGATGATGCTGCCAATACGGATAACCTGAATAATTATGCCTCTATGCTTACGATGATGGGTGCACCAGAAATGGCTATCCCTATTCTTAATAACCTCAATAGCCGGTTTAAAAAGAACAGTACCATACTCAATAACCTTGGCCAGGCCTGGTTTGCGTTGGGTGAAATGGATAAAGCAAAAAAATATTTGGATACCACACTTGCGCTTTCCCCGGCACATTCGCAGGCCAACCAAACAATGTGCTTAATTGCCGAAGGCAAAGGGAATAAAACAGCAGCCACTGCCGCAGCAAAAACAGCTTTCAAACAAGGATACAGCAGCACAAGGGCAGATCTGTTGAAGCAATTAGGTTACACACCAGGCGCAGGCGATTACAATAGCTTTCCACCTTCCAATAAAAGCGATGACCTGCTTAACCTGGGTAGCTTTGCAATGCCGCCTTTTCCAAAATCAGTAGCAGAATGCAAAGCCTTAGATCCAATTTGGCAACAATTTCGTGCAGATATAGATCAACGTTTAAAACCATTACAAAAAGCAGGCGAAGAATCCAATAAACAAATGCTGAAGCAACTTGAAGAACAGCAGAAACAGTTTATGAATACCATGAATAAGGCTAAAGCCAACCCTGGCTCGGTAAGCCAAAGTGAAGCACTGAAAATTGCAGCAGCACCCATGTATGCAGAGAAAATGAATGCAAGAGAAAATATGGTGCTTCAAAACCTGCAGCAAAAAAAACAGGCAGCTATTAAAACTATCCAGGACTATATAAATGGAGAAGGTGGCGCCTTAAAGAAAAAATATGATGATGCAATGACTGCCATTAATAAAAAAATGGCTGATGTGGGAGAAGGTGGAAGTACAACACTGGACATGATCTGCAGGGAATCGGTAAAAGCGTCCGATGCATTTTTAAAGCCATACAATACAAAACTGGAAGGCTTATACAATGATTACCTCTCTGCCGATAAGCAATTATTGAACGAAATATCTTATTCATCTCTTTATACAACTTATCCCAATTTGCTCCCCGGTATCTATGCAGGATTGCAGGCGCAATGGCTTAGAGATTTAAGCTTAACGCAAAACGGTTTCAACTTTGCCAACATTACAAAATATGATTGTACTGATGATGCAGAAGGTAAAGGCGGCCGGTTAACACAGTTTAAAGACCCCAACTGTACCATCAACAGTGAGTTTGGCAGTGCAAAGCTTGGCTTTACCATGAAGCTTACCTGCAGTGGCTTAACCACCTCTGTCAATGCAGGAGTGATAGGTGTTACTTTAAACCAGGACCTGGATCATGCCGGTTTCGGCGATTCATTTAAAAATTGCACTGTTAGCATTGGACCTAAAACAAGTGTCGGTGCTAAACTGGGACCATTACAGGCCAGTGCAAGTGCAGGTGTGGGTGCAGATATAGAAATAGACAGAACCGGTATAACCGATGTAGTGATTAGTGCCAATGCAGAAGTTTCAGCGGGTGCAGGCCCTGTTGGTGCCAGTGCGGGCATGGAAGGAAGAATGAGTCTTAATAGTGGCGCAGCCTCAGTAAACGGTACAGGAATATTTAAATAATTCACTTGAAAAAATATAACATGAAAAAAACACTCTCAATCTCTTTACTGTGCATACTGTTTTCCTTACATGGATTTAGCCAAAATCTCACTTACGGAAAATTTTTAGGCAGCATCAATCCCACAAAATTTGTTGGCAATTCAGCTTACAGAGGTTACGAAAAGCAGGTAGAAATAATTGAAGTAACCACCAATGGACAAAATCAAAATACAACCGTCAATTTCAAATTTTCGCCCTGCTCTGCCAGCGCAGATTTTTTGGCGCATACGCAACTCGGGAAAAACATCATGCAGGCTCAAATTGATGTGCTTGAAAAAGTTCCCAATAACCCGGCATACAACAGGATAAAGTATAAAATTTATTTTGAAGACGCAAAGATAAATGCCTGCACAGACACACGGGCCTGCAACAACGTAATGGCAACTTCAGTAAGCCTGAAGCCGCAACGAATTTGCTGGGTTAATTATAACTATGATGTAAACGGAAAACTGCTTAACAGTACATCCAATGGGTTTGATGCAAAATCCGGGCAGGCATGGACGGTTACACCACCTAACTTCTGATAGCTGAAAAATAAAATAGCAACCCGGTTATTCCACTCAAAATTTTAAATACGGTGAAACGCAATTTCATTTTACTATTCTTTTTGTTACCTGCATTCAACTGCTTTTCGCAAACAACAAAAAAAATAACTGCCCCACAAACGCCCTGCAATGGAAGTGCTGATGAGGTGCCCGGAATTTATACCGACCATACCCAAACAAAATATGGTTTTTCATTAAAAGGCACTGCAGCCGAAAAAGCTGCTATGATGAAAAACCTCATCGACATTGAAAAACTGGAAGAAGCCAGCCGCAACAATTTTAAATTAACCGGGTGTGTGGCCAGGGTAAGTTTTGCAAAGTGGGGCAATAGTGATTACGGGAAATATACTTACGCCAGATATGGATACACTCTGGGTGTTTATCAACTCGTTTGCCATGTTACCGAACATGTACCCAAAATAGTAGATGAATACAGAACCGTTTTCAACGTTACCATCAATCCATATATATCACCAAGCGGCGCCAATGCCGCAGGTACGGGTGAATTTTATATGAAATATGGTCATCAGGTTTATTCCTTCCCTATAGAAGCCAAACCAGGTTCTGATTTTGAAAAAGATAAAAAAGAAAGACCCTCCAGGGTATCGCAATATTTTTCAGAGCAAACACTGGTTAATAGTATGTCCGATGATTATAAGAACAAACATGCCGAATTTTTGAAGCTCAATAATGGTAATGGTTATGTTGAAAACGGTTGGGGCGATAGCAGGTATAAAGGCATTTCCCCTAATTCATATCATCTTATAGATCGTCATTACTATATCACTAAGCCCGGTGTGCCTTTACTCATCCCTGTAAGCCGTAAGCAATACCTGGAGGATATGCTGGAATACCTGGAAATAGAAAAAGCCAATTTTGAATACCTCAATACAAAATCATTGAATGAAATAGCAAATGAAACTGCTGACTGGGCAAAAAAAAGAAGAGCTGACCTGGAAGCCGACAAATTGGACTATCCTAAAATTTATGACGCTAAAAAAGCTAAGCTGAAAGATTTGCTGGCCAGGCAAAAACCGGAGTGGCTGCAAAAATCGGCTGTAGTTGATCAAAACACGATGTTAAAGGATGCCAATCAAAGTTTGGAAGCGCTGGGCAGGTTTTATGATGAAGAGGGTGAATATAAATCAGCGCTCTATGTTTTGAACCCGGCTTACTTTACCGGCAATAACGGGCAGCTTACAAAACCATTGCTGATGGAAGTGCAGTTCCGGTATGAAATTAGTAAAGAAAAAGGCTTCTCTGCAAGGCTCTTTAATAATTGGGAAAAGAATTTTGATTTGGATGCGTTGAAAAAAATGGTGGAATAAAATAATGAAAAAAAGATTTGTACTAATTGTCTGCAGTGGAATATTCCTGCAAACAGACCTTGCTCAAAATTGTTCTTCAAATGAGGAATTAATGACTTTGCCCGGCAAACAGATAGATGCTGCACATTGTGAATGGCCGCAGCAAAAAGCACATTGGCTTGACCAGCTGCAAACTGCGGCTAACAAAGCTTTAGCTACCAGGATGCTTACCCAAATTGAAACACTGGAAAAAGAAAGCCGTAAGAATTTTATCCTTAAAGGAGGCGTACTAAAAACAAGTTTTGGAACGCCATCAAATGCCAAAATTCCTTATGGGGATAAATCTTTGTTTAGTTACGACCTGAACCTGGGATATCACGAATATTTCTGCATCAATAACAAAGTAAAAATAAACGGGGAATATTCGATAGTTTTCAGAGCGTATGTAAACAGGTTTACAGGCATTGAAAGTGCTTTCCGGTTTTCTGAAGACTATCCATATTACGAAACGTACAACAAATACAATGGGAGATTTATTGCACTCTGCAATTTTATAAAAGAAGATGACATTAAAACCATCAACAATGGTAAAGGGTATTACCAGGATATACAGGAATCTTCGGTAAAACCCGGAGACCGGAATACTTTTATTAACCGGCATTGGTACTTTACAAAACCGGGTGCGTTGCTTTTTATTCCGGTAACCAGAAAAGAATATTTAGCTGCTTTACTGGAATATTATGACAGGGAAGCCATGTACACAGCCAATAAGATTAAAGAAATAGAAACGGAATGCGGAGGAATGATGAAAGATGCTGTAAAGTATCCGCAGCTGTATGAAAATGGCAAACGGAATTTGATCGCCAGAAAAGCTAAATATCCCGATTGGCAGAAAAAAATTGAACTGAAAAAAGCCATTGTTCAAAAAGCATTGAAGGAAAACACAACAGAATGGTTATCCAAACCTGCCATCGTAAAAGCTAAAACCGAAACCTTTACCTGGAAAAATTATTATGGTAACGGCGCCAATGATTTTGCAAATGTTGAAGTAAATTTTGCAGACACACCGGAAGATGCACAGAAAACAGGGTCATTTACGTTCAGCGGATTTTGGGACAATAAAGGCGGAGCGGCTTTATACAAATACAATCCCGAATATTTTAAAGGTTCGGAAACCAACCCTGTAAAACCCCGTTTTATTGAACTTGCCTACCGGTATATTAACACCCCCCTAGGGAAATCGCTGGTAGAAAATTTCACTAACAATTTCGATTTTGATGGGGTAAGAAATATGCTGGAGTGAATCTATAAAATCATCTTTTTTAATGATGTCACACTTTTTTTACAAAACTATTTTTACATCTTAAAATTAAAGATTTGAAAAAGATACTAATGATGCTCTTATTTACTGCAGGGGCAGTAACAATCAAAGCACAGATTAAAAAAATTGAAAAGACGCAGCTTCCTTCATCAGTTATAAAGGCTGCAATACCAGCACAACAAACAGATTTACGAAAACCAGTTGGCAAAGATTTAAAGATTGTACTTGCATCTATTGATAAAAACAGCAGCAATTTTGCTATTGGTGTGGCAGGTATTTATACCGTAAACTATGAGGTAATCAATTCCGGTGGGGAAGATATAAACCTTACAAATGCAGATGTACAAGCTTATATCATTACGCCTTCGGG
>JBGAHV010000047.1:0-36329 GCA_044225995.1 Ferruginibacter sp.
CAGGATAATTGATGAATATCCTGTTGATAATAAGTTTACTTATATTTTGCCAATTCAAAAACAATTTTATCTTTGCCATGCCCAAAAAAGGGCTATAGTTAAAATTAAAACCTATTTATTACAGTGGCGTACGAAAACAACGACAAAAAAATGGAAAGCGTTTACAGCCAGCGCATACGTGCAGGCAAACGCAGAACTTACTTTTTTGATGTAAGGGAAACCCGTGGCAACGATTATTATTTAACCATTACTGAAAGCCGCAAAAAATTTGACAGCGACGGGTATGAGCGGCACAAAATATTTTTATACAAGGAAGACTTTAATAAGTTCCTTAAAGGTTTGGAAGAAGCCGTTAATTATGTAAAAACAGAATTAATGCCGGACTTCGACTTTGATGCATTTAACCATGACAACCCTGAAGGCGAAGGTAGTGGCAGTGCACCTGAAGCTGCTGCACCAGCAGCGCCACAGGCTACTGTTGAAGAAAAGACTGAAACACCTGCTGAACCAGCCTCACCAGCTGATAACGGCAGTACTGAGGAAGTAGATAAGTGGTAATACCAAACCAAAACTAATTGCTGAAAGCCTTTCATTTTTTGAAAGGCTTTTTTGTTTACCTGGAAGGTATAACAGGTTGCACACGCATTGCATTGGGCATATTGTTGTTGGGTAAGCTAAACCTGCTGCCATTCGGCACTTTGTATGACAAAGATTGGTGAGGAACCAGGCAGGGCATATTATCCTGCGGCAATGCATAAATTTCTCCCTTTTCATTTACTGACAATAAGGTTGCCTGTGGCAATTTTGTTACCGGAGTTTTAATAATAACTGGTACTGCTGCTGGCTGTTTCATTTGTGCGCTTGCAGCAGAAAAAGCACAAACAAAAACTGGTATAACAATTGTAACTTTCATGGTAATTACTTTATTTAAATTTACAAATTAACTCCTGTCACATGAAATTTCTTTTTACTTTTTTTTTAATGGGTGCAGCGGTTGTTGCCAATGCACAGGTTTATAAAGTACAAAAGATGTGGGCATTTGTAACAGAATCGATGCCCGGTGCCCGGCCAATGACAGATGAGAATGGTAAAGAGATAAAACCAACCTCAATTATTGTGCGTTTTATTTTTATAGAGACCAATTACAAAGCAGAACCAAAGATTGAATCAGTTTTATATGATGGCAAACAATATCGGTCGACGATAAATGCCGTTACCGGTAAAAAATGCCAGGCGGGCAGTATTTACTCAAATGGTAAACCCTTTTTCATCACACCCAAAAAAGGGAATAAACTTTGGCGGATTGTTGTTATTGCTGATGCAGAAATGCCTGCAAGCAATGAAGTAAAACTCATTACCATAAAAGGAAAGCTTGGCAAAAGCAGCTTTAAACAAACATTGTACAACGAAACAAGACTTGCCGGCCCGGAATACCAGTAATGTTTAGAGCGGTATATTTCCGTGTTTTTTCCTGGGACGTTTTGCTACTTTATTTTCCAGCATGGCAAATGCCTTAATCAGTTTTTTGCGTGTCTCTCTTGGTTCAATCACTTCATCTATAAATCCACGTTCGGCTGCCGTGTAAGGGTTGGCAAACAACTCTGCGTATTCAGCTTCTTTTTCCAATAATTTTTTAGCGGGATCTTCTGCTGAAGCAATTTCATTTTTAAAAATAATTTCGCTGGCGCCTTTAGCACCCATTACAGCAATTTCTGCCGAAGGCCATGCATAGTTCATATCAGCACCAATATGTTTACTGTTCATTACATCATAAGCGCCGCCATAAGCTTTACGGGTAATAACGGTGCAGCGTGGTACAGTCGCTTCGCTCAATGCGTAAAGTAATTTGGCTCCATTGGTGATGATGCCATTCCATTCCTGGTCGGTGCCGGGTAAAAAGCCGGGCACATCCACCAATACCAATAAAGGAATATTAAAACAATCGCAGAACCTGGTAAAGCGGGCGCCTTTTTTTGAGCTTTCAATATCCAGCACACCAGCCAAACTCATTGGCTGGTTGGCTACAATGCCTATGCTTCTTCCGGCTAGCCTTGCAAAACCAACCACAATATTGTCGGCGTAATATTTATGAATTTCAAAGAAAGAATCTGCATCACAAATTCCATTTATCACTTCACGGATGTCGTAAGGCTGATTGGCGCTTTCGGGAACAATGGTTTCTAAAATTTCTCTTGTTTCATCTCCTAAATTGTAGGGAAGTTTTTGAGACACATCTTCACAGTTTTGCGGCATATAACTCAACAGCGTTTTCACTTGTTCAATACAATCCATATCATTAGCTGCAGTTAGATGTGTTACGCCCGATTTGGTGCTGTGCGTAGAAGCACCACCCAGTTCCTCTGAACTTACTTCTTCGTTGGTAACCGTCTTCACCACGTTAGGGCCTGTTACAAACATATAACTCGTATTCTCCACCATAATGGTAAAATCGGTCATAGCGGGAGAGTACACCGCACCGCCGGCACATGGCCCCATGATGGCGGAAATTTGTGGTATCACACCTGATGATTGCACATTCCTGTAAAAGATATCGGCATAACCACCCAATGAACGTACGCCTTCCTGTATTCTTGCACCACCAGAATCATTGAGGCCTATCATGGGGGCTCCAGTCTTCATTGCCATATCCATAATGCGGCAAATTTTTTCAGCGTGTGTTTCAGAAAGGGCACCACCAAAAACAGTAAAATCCTGTGCAAACACATACACCAGTCTTCCATGTACCGTTCCATAACCCGTAACCACACCATCCCCATAAAACTGCTGACTTTCCATTCCAAAATCTTTGGTGCGATGTGTAACCAATGCACCCACTTCTTCAAACGAACCGGGATCCATCAACAGGTTCACCCGCTCTCTTGCCGTAAGCTTTCCTTTTTTATGCTGTGCATCAATTCTTTTTTCTCCACCGCCCAGTTTTCCTTCCTCTAATTTCTCTCTTAATATTTCAATTTTCGATTTCATGGTTGTGAATTGTGATACTCGGTTAAGAATGATTAATGTGCCAGCCTTCGTTTCCAGCTGGTGGATTTATTTTCAACAGGGCTCAGCATTTTTTGTTTTTCCAGCATGCATTTCAAAGCCACAAATGCCGCTATCTCTGCATTGGCTTTTTCTTTCTCCCTTATTTTTTCAGGCGTGTAATAGTTCTTTACAAAATGTGTATCAAAATGGCCGGAGAAAAATGCATCATGCTCAAATACGAAAGTGCCAAAGGGAAGAGTAGTGGCCACACCTTCAATTTTATATTGTTTTATAGCCTCAAGCATTTTTTGTATAGCCTCCGTTCTTGTTTTACCATGCACCACCAGTTTGGCGATCATTGGATCGTAGTAAATAGGAATGGTCATGCCTTCTTCATAGCCGTCATCCACACGGATGCCTTCACCAACAGGCCGGACATATTTGGTAAGTGTGCCGACGGATGGTGTAAAATTATTCAGCGGGTCTTCTGCATACACACGTAATTCAATGGCATGGCCGTTTGGTTTGATATCGCTTTGCGTAATGCCCAGTACTTCGCCCCTCGCAATGCGTATTTGTTGTTCCACTAAATCCAGCCCAATGATCATTTCAGAAACCGGGTGTTCCACCTGCAGCCTTGTATTCATTTCAAGAAAATAAAAATTCAATTTGTCATCCACCAAAAACTCCACCGTGCCGGTGCTAACATAGTTGCATGATTTGGCCACCATCACTGCAGCATTACCAATTTTTTCACGCATTTCCGGCGTTACAATAGCAGATGGAGTTTCTTCCACCACTTTCTGATGGCGCCGCTGTATGCTGCATTCCCTTTCCAAACCATGAATTACGTTGCCATGTTTATCCGCCACCACCTGCACCTCAATATGCCGTGGAGAGGTAACATATTTTTCAATGAATACAGAGCCATCGCCAAAGGCTGCTTTTGCTTCGCTGATGGCACGTTCCATTTGTTCTTTCATGTCTGAAGCTTTTTCAACAATACGCATGCCCTTTCCGCCACCGCCAGCTGATGCTTTTATGAGAATGGGATAACCCACTTTTTCTGCAATCTCAATAGCCAGGTCAACATTTTCTATGGCTTTATCAATACCCGGCACCATGGGGATATTATAATGGCTTACACATTCCTTGGCTGCCAGTTTAGAACCCATCACACGCATGGCTTCGGGGGTTGGGCCAATAAATTCAATACCGGCATCGGTAACTTTTTGCGCAAAGTCTGCATTCTCACTTAAAAAACCATAGCCGGGATGAATACCATCAACTTTCAACTCCTTACAAATCTCAATGATCTTATCTCCGTTTAAATAGGATTGTGCTGAAGGCGCAGGGCCGATGCAAACGGCTTCATCAGCAAATAAAACATGCGGTGCATTGCGGTCGGCTTCAGAATAAACGGCCACACTTTTAATTCCCATTTTGCGAATGGTACGCATTACACGCAGTGCAATTTCTCCACGGTTGGCAACTAATATCTTTTGCATATGGTAAGTTATAAGTTGTAAGTATTAAGTTATGAATTTTGGCAGGGTTAATGGTTTTAATTGATTACTCCAGTTCTACCAGTACTTGTCCTTTATCCACTGCCTGGCCTGCGCTTACTTTTACTTTTTTAATGGTGGCATCAGCATGAATAAGAATACTGTTTTCCATTTTCATTGCAGAAAGTATCAGCAGCCTTTCGCCTTCTTTTACCTGCTGCCCTTCAGTAACACTTACTTCCAGTACCATGCCCGGCATGGGCGCTTTTACTTCCTTAATATGTTTGGTGCTGGCACTGTTAAAGCCCATCTGGTCCAGCATCTGGTCCAGCGTATCCTTAATCTCAATGTCGAATGTTTCGCCATCCACTTCAATTTTTACACGCTTGCCGGTAATATCTGTTTCCAGCAAATGGGCATTTACGGAGCGATGATCTTTAATGAGATTAAATTCTGTGGGAGATTTTTTTACCATGTCGGCAGCTTCAATGGCTGCTTTATCAATTGTAAATTCAAAACCGCCGGCCTTTACTTTAAAGGCATTGTTTTGTTTTGACATACAGCATTCAATTTTATTTAAAGTTAACTGATTCTTGTTTTAATAAAACCAGCTATGTTTTTAAACTATAACAATAAGCCATTTTTTGCGGCTGTTAAGTTTGAGCATAATCGTTTGATGATGTATGATTATAGTCATTAAATTTTATGATTTGAGGCTATGAAATTTGCCGTATCCTGCCGGTAATTTGGCAACCAATTTAAAGCATGCTGCGTAAAAAAATATTTGGCACACTGCATAACGAACAGTTCCGCCACCGCAGCCATGAAATTGTAAGAGTAGAAGCATTGAGCGATGCCGTGTTTGCTTTTTCAGTTTCGTTGCTGGTTGCTGCGCTGGAAGTGCCTCAAACTTTTGAGGAGCTGAAATTTATTCTCAGCGGAGCCATTCCTTTTTTTTGTACGGTGGCACTGGTGTTCCTTTTCTGGTACCAGCAAAATGTTTTCTTCAGGCATTATGCAGTAAATGATTTATACATTATTGTATTGAACCTTATTTACCTTGCCGTAATATTGTTTTATGTGTACCCGCTGAAGTTCCTGTTTTCATTATTACTTTCATCATGGACGGGGCTGCAGCTGTTTCCCAAAGCAGCAGAAAAACATTTGACTGTTATAACGCAACACGAGTTCCCTTCACTCATTATTATTTTCAGCGCAGGTTATTTTGTTATTTGGTTTTTATTGTACCTGATGCACCGCCATGCGCTGCGGTTAAGCAAAAAACTTGAACTGAATAAATACGAAACTGTTTATACAAAAAAAGAAACGAGGGGTGCTTTATGGAATGCACTGGTAGGGGCCGCTGCGATTTTATTTGCTGTACTGCATTTGGAAATGTTGTCCGGGATTTGTTATATAATGATACCGGTGCTCCTTTTTATCAGCAATAGAATATTTTTAAAACAGCTGCGCAAGTGAGTCGTTACTGTGGCGCAAAATCATAAAATATTTTTAGCAGGTTGTGCTCCATTGGCACGGTTTCTAAAAAGAAAGCTTTTCTTCTTTTACCATCTATAATTTCCAGCACAGAAGTATTGGGCGGAATGGAACCAAGGTTGTTCGCTTCAAATAAAATTGTATTGGGGCCGGGGCTGAGGGTAACTGTAAGAAATTGCGGTGTTTTTTTTACCGGGAAGTTTTTTGCCACCCATGTACCGTTGATGCTGATGGAAATCGTGTCGCCGTCTTCCACCGCATCATCCCAAATGGCCAGCGTAAGTTGTTTGGAAACGGATTTTACACTGCCCAGCAGTTTTTCATTGCTTTGTAAAGGTGGTTCGCCTGCACCGGGATAAATGTATGGTTGAAAACCGGGGTTCTTTTCTTTGTCCTGTTGCATGGTTAGTTTTACTGCAATAAAAGATGCACCGCTGTCATCTGGGTTATCAAAATCCAGTACAAATTTTTTCTTTTCAAACTCACCACGAAAATGTGCATAGCTGGAACTGCTGTTTACTGTATAGTCAGGAAAAAAGGCAATTACATTACCCCCTGTGTCTATCATTATATCTTCAGTACGGTCTTTTTTTGTAAGCGGCCATTGTTCAAACAACACACGTCCATTATATACTGCAGAGGCAACATCGTTTTTGGTGAGGCTGGAAACACTGTATGCTCCGTAGCGGGTGGGAACATATACTGTATCAATTAAACCAAAATAAACAGGCGATAATGATGGGCTGAGAATGATGTTTGTGTAAGCATCCCGCCAGGGCACTGTGCTGGTTCGGGCAAACTGCAGGTTACCATTGCTAATTAATTTTTGCAGCGATGATGATGCGCTGTCCGTAATGGCAATATCATTCTGTTTAAAGGGTAAATGGTTAATGCTTATTTGCAGTTGCCCTTTGGAGTTTCTTCCCAAATCAAAGCTGCCATTCAACGGCAGCATATTGAGGTGAAAAGGCTTTTCTGTAACTGCATATTTGTTTTTACTGATGGCCAGTTGCCAGGCATTCTTTTTTACCAGCAGCAATTCGTATATACCGTAAAATGTTCCACTTTGAATGGTGATGGCTGCAGGGTAGAGGGTGCCTTTTTCTGCAGCACCTATCTTTAATTCAATACAAGCAGGAATGTTGCCGGCCGTTTCCATTTGCCAGGTGCCGCTGAAAATGTCCGTTTGTGCCTGAAGTAACGAACATATCGTAAGTAAGTATATGAGCAGGAGTGTTTTCAACGGTTTATAATTGCTGTAAGATAGAAATTAATTGGTGCTTTTAAGATGACGGTGGTTTGTTAAATATTTTTAATGGCAATAACGTAGTTTTCTAAAATTGTAATTTTAAACATGCTAATGAAAAAACAAATCTTGCTGTTCTTACAAACCTTCTTTCTGTGTATT
The DNA here is from genome assembly GCA_044225995.1 of Ferruginibacter sp. Lineage (GTDB taxonomy): Bacteria > Bacteroidota > Bacteroidia > Chitinophagales > Chitinophagaceae > Ferruginibacter. The sequence continues at coordinate 7,396 of JBGAHV010000047.1, forward strand.
GGAACAATGCTGATTGTTTTACCTGCCAAAAGCCAGCAATATGACTGCAACAATACTTTTAGTGTTTTTGAAATGAATTTTGGAGATGACAGCAACCCTGTAGAACTGCAGCAAAACTATGTACGAAAGTTTTATCACCGGATACAAGGCCAATGCCCTAACGACGGGGAGTATAGTTATGTTTCTTCCACCAGTGACTGTTACAGCGGACACTGGTTTAACGTGCCGAGAGACCATACGCCAGGCAGCCAGCGGGGGCGCATGATGCTTGTAAATGCGGCACAGAAACCATCCCCTTTTTTTTCTTGCCTGATAACCGGATTAACTGCTGAAGCGCATTATACTTTCAGTACATGGTTCCTGAATTTATGCCGGCCCGATGCGGAATGTACATCCACGCTGCCTTCCATCAGGGTAACCGTTTCTTTCGATAATAAAGTATTTGCTTCCCTGCAATCTGGCAACATCGATTTCTCCGGACCAACGGGCTGGAAACAATATACCGGAGAATTCGACCTTCCTGCAGACGTTACTTCCTGCATGATCATGATGGAAACATTAGCTAACGGAGGTTGTGGCAATGATTTTGCCATGGATGATATTGAACTTCGCTTATGCAGAAAGAAAGCACCACCTGTTAAACCTGTTGCAGTAACAATTCCCCCGGAGAAACCTGTAATAAAACCACTTGAAACAAAACCTGCCACCAAGCCCGTTGTAAAACCGGTTGTTGCCGAGCCACGGCCAATAACCAAAATAGTTACTCCTGCAAAAAAAGAGCAACCGCAAAAAATTGCGGAAAGACCCGTAATGGTTAACCCAGTAATTATTACACCAACACCATTGCAAAAGCGGAATAATGTAATTGCCCGGCAAATTGAAACAACTGCTGATGAGCTTGAAATAAAACTGTATGATAATGGAGAAATAGACGGTGACACTGTATCTATTTACCATAATAACCTGCCATTGCTGATGCACCAGGGACTTTCTGATAAACCTATCACGTTCAAAATAAAAGTAAATCCTGCAGAACCACACCACGAACTGGTAATGGTGGCCGATAACCTTGGCAGTATTCCGCCCAATACATCTGTAATGATCATAACTTCTAAAAACCGCCGGTATGAAGTCAGCCTTTCCTCATCGGAAAAACAAAATGCAAAGGTGGTGATTGATCTTATACAGGAATAAATACGAAAAAGGCCCCGCTAAAAGCGGGGCCGTAAAAATTATTTTTTTCTAGAACAATTTTTCCTGCGGCGGTTTAATGCCCTGCAGCCGGATGTAGATAGTGGTTTGCCCACGGTGATGGGTTTGATGCTCGAAAGTTTTTATCATCATAGCATACCGTGTTTGTTCCATACCAAATACTTTTTTCTTCTCACCCCATTTACCCAGGTCACTGTTTTTTACAGCGTTAATACAATAGTCGTAGCTGGAGTTTACAAAGTACATTACAGAGTCTTTGCTTTGTGCACCGGGACTGTGTTCCAGGTCACGGCCGGCCCAGGAGGGTTTGGCATCATCACTGGCATTGCTCATTAAAAATACGTTACCACCTGCCAGGTGCAGCAGTTGTTGCGCAAAACTACGGATGCTGTCCTGTGCTTTAAAATCATATTTGTTGGCAGGCATGGTGTTCATGTACTCAATGGTATAAGCTTTTGCACGTTCCCATTCTTTTACCATTTGTGCTTTTATGTCTTCGGTAGTTAAAGCCTGTGCTGCGGCTTTGTTTGTAAAGGTGGTTGCGGCGCAAACAAGTGCTGCAATAGCAATGATCTGTCTCATAAAAAAAGTTTTAGGGGTTAATAGTACACAAATTTTTTGTGTTTATTAAATTGCTTTAGAAAAGTAACGGGGAAATAATACAAAAGGTTGCCATTTAGCAACCTCATTTTAGTAACCAATTACTTTACATTACCCCATCTTCTCCTCCAGCTCTATCACTTTTTCAAACACCACTTCATATTCTGCATTCAGTTTGTTTAATTCTGTTTCTGCATTCTTGTAATCAGCTTCGGCTTTTACAAATTTTGTTTTGTCGTTGTAAGTAGCCGGGTCGGCAAGGGCAGCTTCCAGTTCGGTTTTTGTTTTATTAAGCTGTGCAATTTTTTCTTCTAACTGGGTAAAACGGTTCTTTTGTTTTTGCAGTTCTTTCTTTAATTCTTTGTCTATAGGAGCACCGGCGACAGGTTTACTGGTTTCTGGTTTTTCCTGGTTGTCTTTAACCGGTTGTTCATTGTTATTTGTCAACTGTTCATTCCCCGCCTTTGGCTGGTTGCTTTCCTTCGTCAGCTTTTCAACTTTATCTCCTTTCCTCAAATCCGCTTCCCTGCGTTCTTTCCAGTCTTCCCATTCAGCATATGTTCCTTTAAACTCACGCAGTTTGTATTCATCTATTTCCCAAATTTTATTGGCAATCTTGCTGATGAAGTAACGGTCGTGGCTTACAAGTACCAATGTGCCTTCGTATTTATTTAATGCTTCCACCAATAAATCCACGGAGTGCATGTCCAGGTGGTTGGTCGGTTCATCCAGCAATAAGAAATTTGCTTTGCTTACAATGGTTTTTGCCAATGCCACACGGGCTTTCTCTCCACCGCTTAATACTTTAATGCGTTTCTCCACATCATCACCACTAAATAAAAAACAACCGAGTAATTGGCGCAGCTCCAAATCATTTTTGCCGCTGCCGCAGCGTTGCATTTCTTCTAGAATGGTATAATCTAAATTCAGCGCCTCTAACTGGTGCTGTGCATAAAAACTTTGCACCACGTTATAGCCGGGTATACGTTCGCCGGCATTCACCGGTTCGGTGCCGCCAATAATACGCAGCAGGGTACTTTTACCCTTACCGTTGGCGCCAATCAGGGCCACTTTATCACCGCGGTCAATTTCTGCCCCGGTATTTTCTAAAATTTTTAAATCGCCAAAACTTTTGCTTACATGCTTTAAGGTGTTTACGATTTTGCCCGGTGTTTTATCCACCGTAAAATTCATACGGATATTAGGGCGCTCAATTTCCACATTTTCTATCCGCTCCAGTTTGTCCAGTTTTTTAATGATACTTTGCGCCATGGCCGCCTTACTGGCCTTTGCTTTAAAACGTTCGGCCACCCGGCTTTGCTGGCGTATATAATCCTGCTGATTTTCGTAAGCCTTTTGCTGTATGTCAATGCGCAATGCTTTTTCTGTTTCGTAAAAACTATAGTTGCCACTGTAAATATGCAGCTCCTGCTGGTACAGCTCTACAATTTTTGTAACCATACGATCAAGAAAAAAACGGTCGTGGCTTACAATTACCACCGCACCCTGGTAATGCGCCAAATATTTTTCCAGCCATTCAATACTGGGCAAGTCAAGGTGGTTGGTCGGCTCATCCAGCAATAAAACATCGGGATGCTGCAATATCATTTTTGCCAGCAGCACACGCATGCGCCAGCCACCACTAAACAATTTGTAAGGCTTGCCTAAATCCGCATTGGCAAAACCAAGACCCTGTAAAATCTCTTCTGTTTTATGATGAATATTGTAGCCATCCAGCACATCCATTTCATGCAGTTTATCCGCATAATCATGTGCAAGTTTCTCGTCACCCGTTTTTTCCAGTTCTAAACCAATCGCTTCAATTTCTTTTTCCAGCTGGCGCACCCGTTCAAAAGCGCCTAAGGCTACTTCTAAAATGGAGTCATCTGTATCAAAACCCAATAAGTCCTGGTGCAAAAAACCAATGGTGGTTTCCCGTCCTTTTTCTACGGTTCCTTTGGCGGGGGAGTATTGACCGGTAAGTACTTTTAATAAAGTAGATTTTCCGGTTCCATTGTAGCCAATCAGCCCGATACGTTCGTTGGGTTGTATATGCCAGGTGGCATCTTCCACAATGGTACGGGCGCCAAATTCAAATGTTACGTTTTGCAGTCCTAAAAGCATAGTGAGTTAAATTAAAAGTTGAAAGTTGCCGTGCTGCAGGATTCAAGTCTCCAACAATCAGCTTTCAGTTTTCAGGCTGCAAAACTATGTTAATCATTAAACTTTTTAAAACGATTATGGTTATACATTTAACTTTGCCGGAAATTTCTTTATATGATAAAAAGAATACTGCTTTTTTTACTGCTTGTTATTTTGGGGGTGGCCGGTTATGTATGGTACAAATTTGCCACTGCAAAAGGCGGTGGTTTTGAAGGGGAGAAGGCAAAAAAACTGGAGATAAAATCATCTACACCAGTATTTGACAGCGGTATGGCGGCAGTAATGGACGCTTATTATAAACTGCAGGATGCATTTGTAAATGCCGATACTGCAACAGCTAAAGCTTCATGCAATACACTCATTGCAGCCATCGATAGTATTAAAACAGACGAATTGAAGAAAGACACTTCTGGATTAATTACCACGGTTCTTCCCTTTTTAGGCGATGTAAAATCTAATGCGGTTAGTTTATTACAGCAAACACAATTAAAAGAAATGCGGCAGGATTTTCACCAGGTAAACCAGCAGTTATATGCCCTGCTTAAAACTATTAATTATAAAGGCAACACCGTTTACTGGCAAAAATGCCCTATGGCTTTTGACGGTGATAAAGAAGCTTATTGGCTGGATGCAAAAAGTGGCGATGGAAAAATGAATCCATACCTTGGTAAGAACGACCCAAAATTTGGCAGTGGTATGCTGCATTGCGGCGAAGAAATGGATTCGGTGGTGGCTAGGTAAAGACAGACTTTCTTACTTATGAAAATGAAATTTTTTTTACTGGTAATAGCAGCACTGCCTTTTTGTGTTGCGGCGCAGCAAAAAAATGCTGCCGTTACAAAATATACCATTAGTGGCTTTGTAAAAGATTCACTGAGCGGCGAAACACTTATAGGCGCAACAGTGGCCGTAAATGGAAAAACCAAAGGCATCAGTAGTAACCAATATGGTTTTTATTCCTTAACACTGGAGGCAGGAGATTATATTATCGCCTGTTCATTTATAGGTTATCAGCCTAAATTATTTTATTTAAAACTGGATGGTAACAAGCAGCTGAATATGCAACTGCTGCCAAAAGTAAACTTGTCTGAGGAAGTAATTGTGTCCACAAAAAAAAGGGACGCCAACGTTCGCAATGCACAAATGGGAAAGTTTACATTACCCATTGAACAAATTAAAACTATTCCGGCTTTTTTGGGCGAAGTGGATCTATTAAAAACCATTCAGCTGTTACCGGGCATACGCAATGCCGGCGAGGGGAGTGCAGGCTTGTATGTACGTGGTGGCGGACCTGACCAGAATTTGATTTTACTGGATGATGCCCCGGTTTACAACACAGGTCACTTGTTTGGTTTCTTTTCCATTTTTAATTCAGATGCCATAAAAAATGTTTCGCTGATTAAAGGTGGTATGCCGGCGCAGTATGGCGGCCGTTTAAGCAGTGTACTGGATGTGGCCATGAAAGAGGGCAATAATCAAAAATTCCAGGTGGATGGTGGCATCGGCCTGATTGCTTCAAGATTGTCCGTACAGGGGCCCATTAAAAAGGACAAAGCATCTTTTATTGTTTCTGCAAGGCGCACTTATATTGATGTGCTTACGAAGCCTTTTGTAAAAAAGACAAGCGCATTTTATGGCTCCGGTTATTATTTCTACGATTTAAACGCAAAAGTTAATTACCGCTTTAGTGAAAAAGACCGGCTGTATTTAAGTGGTTATTTTGGCAGGGATGTATTTGATTTTGTAAATGGAAAACAAAGTTTGAAAGTGAACATACCCTGGGGAAATGCCACCGGCACCCTGCGCTGGAACCATGTATTTAATAAGCGCCTGTTTGGCAACACAACTGCGGTATATAATGATTACAACTTCACTTTTAAAGCGGCACAAAATAATTTTGAAGTAAAACTGGCTTCTGGCATACGGGATTTAAGCCTTAAACAGGATTTTGATTTGTACCCGTTTACAAGGCATAAGATAAAATTTGGCGGCATCTACACCTTTCACACATTTACCCCCTCTGTAGTAAGCGGTAAGCAGGATTCGGTGGTGTTTAAACCCAATAATGCACAAACAAAATATGCCAACGAAGTTGGATTGTATGTGCAGGATGACTGGGAAATAAACGATAAACTAAAAATAAATGCCGGTTTGCGATACAGCGCTTTTCAGCAGGTAGGTAAATACAAAATTTATAAAACGGATGACAACGGCAACCGGTTAGACAGTACAGTTTTTGGCAAAGGCGAAACTGTAAAAGCATACGGCGGTTTTGAGCCCAGGCTTACCATCCGCTATGCGCTGAATGACGAAACATCTGTTAAAGCGTCTTTCACAAGAAACCTTCAATACATACACCTTGTTAGTAATGCCGGCACTACATTACCTACAGATTTATGGGTGCCCAGCACATACAGGGTAAAACCACAAATAAGTAATTTGTATGCGGCCGGGTTGTTTAAAAATTTTAAAGACAATATGTATGAAACCTCGGTGGAGTTGTATTACAAACAAATGCAAAACCAAATAGAGTACCAGGAAGGTTACACCCCCAATACACTTGAAGACACTGAAAACTTTTTTACGTTTGGCAAAGGCTGGAGTTATGGAGCCGAATTTTTTGTAAATAAAACAAAAGGGAAATTAACAGGCTGGGTTGGTTATACTTTAAGCTGGACGTGGCGCAAATTTGCTGCCTTAAATTTCGGCGAAAAATATCCTGCCAAGTACGACCGCAGAAATGATTTGAGTGTGGTGGGCAGTTACGAACTGAATAAAAAATGGAAACTCTCCGCAGCATTTGTTTATGGCAGCGGCAATGCCGCTACTTTACCCCAGCGCTTTTATATAATTGATGGTGTTTTAACACAGGAATACAGCCGTATTAACCAATACAGGTTGCCCTCTTATCACCGCCTTGATTTATCGGCTATTTATACACCAAAGAAAAATGAAGGCAGAAAGTGGAAGAGCGAGTGGGTATTTAGTATTTACAATACTTACAGCCGCCAAAACCCTTACTTCATTTATTTTGACCAGGAGGGAAGCCCTTTAAATGGCACCTTGAAAATACAGGCAAAACAGGTTTCGTTATTCCCCATTATACCTGCGGTTACATGGAATTTTAAATTCTGATAAAAACAAAAATACCCCGGCTTCCCGGGGCATTGTTTGTTGACTGTAGAGTTCGGATTAAGAACTGTCTTTAGTTTTTTTATCTAACGAATGTGTAATAGGTTTCTACTGTGGCTCCGGGAAATGCCGGATCGTTGTTACTGGTATTTCTTGCGGTAAACAAAACATCGGTTAATGTCAGCATTTTCCAGCGGTATGTTGATGTACTGGTAGTAGCAATAACAGAGTCAGTTCCCTTGGTAATATAGGTTCCCGTTTCTGTAACTGGTGATTTGTATTTGTAAGAAAAAGCTTGAGTGCTGCTGTTGAAGTCTACAGTGTACGCCCCGCCATTTGATATAATAGTGTCTTTATAAAAAACAGCACCGTAGTACAGCTTTAATTGTACACGGTTTATCATCCATTGTCCGGCGATTGATTCAATGGGTTTATTCGTATCTGCTTCAGATTTTGAGCAGGATGTGATTGAAATGCTTAATAAAAGGATACCGGACAAAACTGTAACCAGAGTAAAATTTTTCATTCCTGAAATATTGGTTACGCTTATAACGCAGGCTGTTATGTTTTTATTGTGTGCCCTTTGGCTTATGTACAAACCGGATAGCCCCGCTTTTTTGAAGGTCTGAGGAAATACGCACTTCGTACCGGTTATCGCCATCGGTAACCACCATTAAAGCCGTATTAGGAGGTATGGACCCCAGGTTTTCTGCATACATTATCAGCTCATTTACGTCCCTGGCATCATCAACATTAAGGTTTAATGTAATGGCTTTGTCAGTTAGTTTTTTATGAGCTAGCAGCAATTTTCCATTAAAAAACAGGGAAATCGTATCCCCATCTATTTCACCATTATCATACAAATCCACCCGGAAGGTTTCTTTTTCTATTTCAATAGTTTTAAGCAGGTTTGAGCTGCGTTTTTCAAAAGGCCTTTCAGTAATAACTGGTTTTTCTTCCGGCTTTTTTTCAACAGGTGTTGCAGGCGCATCTGCTTTGGCAATATCTTTTTTAATTGAGGTGGGGCTGTCGGTTTTAACTGCGGCCGGTGGGGTTATCACAGGTTTGGTGGTTTTAGGCTGCACCTTAACCGTAGCAGGCGGTGTGGATTTGTTTTTGTCTTTAAAAAAAGCATTTGTTTTAGCGGTAGCTTTTTCTTCTTTAGGAGTGCGGTTCTTCTTGTTAAATGTAAAAGTATTGTTCAACAACCTTCTGCTTAATGTAGTGTTGCCCCAGCCGCAGCCTCCATTTGTTTTTTGCTGATAAGGGGAGGTTTTCCAGTCTCCTTTCAATACTTCTTTTCCTTCCTCTTTTGCATAAAACAGTATGTGGGTTTGAAGGCAATCTCTCCAGTCTGGCGGTGTAGAGCCTTTAACCCTTTCTGTTTCGTTCACTACTATTCGTTTTGACTTTTTATTGTAGGAGCCATTCAGGTTACAGATAACATAAAAGCGCCTGTTTTCAAAGTAAGTGTATGAGGTGCCGGTAACTTTATCGCCATCAATCATCAGCTCAAGTACATACTCTGTTGACCCACCAATCAGGCTTATATCATTATTGCCATCATTAAAATATCCATGCCATTGACCGTTTACCGATTGTGAAAAACCAGTTCGGATAACGGACAGAAAAAGGAGCAAAAAAGTGAGTTTCTTCATCTTCTTAAATATCTTTTGCAAAATTATATGCTTACAGATTCTGTAAGTTGGCAAATCATTACTTATTATCTATAATACTTCGTTAAATTTGCAGCCTGAAATAAATGCTACGGCAGCGAATAAAGATATGATAAAGATAACATTACCCGATGGAGCGGTAAAGGAATACCAGCCCGGAACATCCGCATTGGATGTGGCTAAATCTATAAGTGAGGGTTTGGCAAGAAAAGTATTAGCAGCAAATGTAAACGGAGAGGTATGGGATGCTACCCGGCCAATCGACACAGATGCGACATTAAAATTATTAACGTGGGATGATACTGATGGCAAATCGACCTTCTGGCACTCCTCTGCACATTTAATGGCAGAAGCGGTGGAAAGTATGTTTCCCGGGGTAAAATTCTGGGTGGGGCCGGCGATTGAAAAAGGGTTTTATTACGATATGGATTTAGGCGACCGTAAACTAAGTGAGGAGGATTTAGCAATACTTGAAAAGAAGATGAATGAACTGGCTAAACAAAAAAACAGTTATATACGCAAAGAAATCAGCAAGGCAGATGCTGTAAAATATTTTGAAGAAAAAGGAGATGAATATAAACTGGATTTGCTCAGTAATTTAAACGATGGGGGTATTACCTTTTACACACAAGGGGGGTTTACTGATTTATGCCGTGGGCCACATATTCCGGATACAGGTTTTATTAAAGCCATAAAGTTGATGAGTGTGGCTGGTGCTTACTGGAAAGGCGATGAAAAAAACAAGCAGCTTACCCGGGTATATGGTGTAACATTTCCTGCACAAAAAGAGCTGGATGAATACCTGGCTATGCTGGAGGAAGCCAAAAAGCGTGACCACCGCAAGCTGGGTAAAGAAATGAGCATTTACACAATGGATGATAATGTTGGCCCCGGCTTGATATTATGGATGCCTAACGGTACCATTATAATTGAGGAACTGGAGAGGCTTGCAAAAGAAACTGAAAATGCAGCAGGATATAAAAGAGTGGTAACACCTCATATTGCTAAAGAAAGCATGTATCTCACCAGCGGGCATTTGCCATACTATGCCGACAGTATGTTTCCGCCAATGGAAATGGATGGTGAAAAATATTACCTGAAGGCAATGAATTGCCCTCATCACCATAAAATATTTGATGCGGAACAGAAGAGTTATAAAGATTTACCATACCGCATAGCTGAGTACGGAACTTGTTACCGGTATGAACAAAGCGGTGAATTATTTGGTTTAATGCGGGTGCGTTGCCTGCATATGAACGATGCCCACATTTACTGCAGTAAAGAGCAGTTTGCACAGGAGTTTAAGGCTGTAAATGATATGTATCTTAAATATTTTAAGATTTTTGGCATTGAAAAATATGTGATGCGGCTTAGCCTGCACGACCCGGAAAAATTAGGACAGAAATACGTAAACGAGCCGGAGCTTTGGCTGGAGACAGAGGCACTTGTAAGAAACGTACTGATTGAAACAGGAGTTCCGTTTGTAGAGGTAAAAGGCGAAGGGGCATTTTACGGGCCTAAAATAGATGTACAAATTTGGAGTGCTATTGGCCGTGAGTTTACGTTAGCTACCAACCAGGTAGATTTTGCTCAAAGCCGTAGTTTTAAACTAAGCTTTACCAACCAAAATAACCAACCGGAAGTGCCGCTGATTATACACAGAGCACCTTTAGGCACCCATGAGCGGTTTATTGGATTTTTGCTGGAGCATTTCGCCGGTAAATTTCCCACATGGCTGGCGCCGATGCAGGTTAAAATTCTTCCTATCAGCGATAAGTTTATGGATTATGCAAATACTATTTTGAATAAACTGAAAAAAGCAGATATTCGTGCAGAAATTGATGACAGGAACGAGAAAATAGGCAAGAAAATTCGGGATACTGAACTGGCAAGAGTGCCTTATATGCTGGTGGTGGGTGAAAAAGAAATGAACGAAGGAAAAGCAGCCGTACGCAGGCAGGGCAAAGGTGATTCAGGTGCAAAAGATGTGGACGAATTTATCGCTGAAATAAAAGAAGAAATTGCAGCAAGAAAAGCTGAATAAATAACAAAAGGTAAAAGTGAGTGACACAACGATGCTGAAAAAAGTTGCTGTTGCCAGTATCACAAAACAACATTGTAAACTAAAAATTGTAAATGGCATTTCCACCAAGACCCAACAACAACAATAACCGTGGCGGTTTTAACCCACGGTTTAGAAAAGAACAACAACAGGAGCATAGAACCAACCACATGATAAGAGTACCGGAAGTACGTTTGGTTGGCGACAATGTAGAAGTAGGTATTTACCCTACTCCGCAGGCTTTAAAAATGGCACAAGACCAGGAACTGGATCTTGTTGAAATTTCTCCTACAGCCGTGCCGCCGGTTTGTAAAATTATTGACTACAACAAATTTTTGTACGACGAAAAGAAGAAGAAAAAAGAGCTGAAAGCAAAAAGCAAGACCAGCGAAGTAAAAGAAATTCGTTTTACACCCAACACGGATGACCACGACTTTGAGTTTAAAATAAAACATGCCGAAAAATTTTTGGCAGAAGGGGATAAAGTAAAAGCACATGTGCAGTTCAAGGGCCGTGCTATTATGTTTAAAGAACGGGGCGAATTGTTATTATTGAAATTTGCCGACAGATTGAAAGAGGCCGGTGCACTGGAAGGCTTGCCTAAGTTAGAGGGCAAGCGTATGCAGATAATGCTGGCGCCAAAATCTAAAACGGCTAAAAAGAAGGATAAAGTGGCTGAATAATATTTTGATTATTCAACAACGCATAAAAAAGGGAGAAGCTGTAAAGCTTCTCCCTTTTTAGTTTTTTAAACCCAGTGTTAAGCCCCTGGCTTTGTTGGCCGGGTAGAAGCAGTGTCCATTTTGGGCTTTGCCATTGTGTCCGGAGGCGTGGAGGTTGCTGGTGCAGCAGTTTCTGTCTTTTTTTCTTCAACAGGAGCTGCTTTTTCTGCGTCGTTATTGCAGCTTGTTGTAATTACGGCTGCGCTGAATAAAAACAGTGTTACGGCAAGAAAAGATGCTTTTTTAATTGTCATGTTTTACAGGTTTAGGATATAATAGTACAAAAATTATCCTGTAAAAGAAAGCGATAAGGTATTTTATTCAAATTAAGTTAATCGGGTATGTAAACTGATGATAAATATCATTAAAAATTTTGCAATATCCGGCCTTAAAAAGCGTTAATAGGCAAACCCTGATAATATGAAAACAATTGTACCCAAAGTGCACATATTACTGTGCGTATTTTTCCTTGTTAGTTTTACTGCAAAATCTGAAAACCTGATGGTGTTACCAACAGCAATTGAACTTCCAAACGGGGAGTATAATGGCTGCTTTGTTCAGTACACGGATGGTACTGTTAAGCAGTTTGGAACACTTAAACTGGTTACCGGCATTTTTAAAACACCACATTTGGTGGCAGATGACAGTGTAGTAATTTATGCTGCTGAGTTAAAGGCCTATCAGAATGAAAATGGCTACGCAGTTTCTCAAAAAGAATTTGCTGGTGATAAAAAGACTTACGTTGCAAAAGATGTTTTGCCGGGTTTTGCTGTAAGAATTGTAAAAGGCCACCTGAATATTTTTTCAGTAAAATATTATAATGGGCAAAACATTACTGAGCGTCTTTTTGTACAGCATGGCGAAAACGGGGAAATAACCGTTTGCACCCATGAATTGATGGAGGAACTGGTAAAAGAAAGCAGCGATGCCGTAGCTGTGCTTCATTCAAAAAATAAAACCTTATCTGCATCAAAAAAAATACTCGCAGCCGCCGAGGTATTTAACAGTACAAAGCTGATTGCAAATAACTAAAAATAAAAACCGGCTTAACGCCGGTTTTTTTATGCAGTAATTATTGCGCTACTTTGCAGTATGAAAATATTGTTAGCGCCTGCTCTTATGTTTTTGCTGTTTTCGTGTAAAAGCGGCAGCATACATCCTCAAATTGTAATTGAAACCAATCTTGGTAAAATTGAGGCAGAATTATATCCTGACAAAGCACCCAAAACAGTAGCGGCGTTTTTGTCGTATGTAGATTCTGGTTTTTATAAAAACAGCTCGTTTTACAGGGTTGTATTTGATGAAGCCATGAGTAATGATGATGATGCAGGTGTGATACAGGGCGGCATTTGGCAATCGAATAATGCCAAAGCAGAAAAATTACCGGGTATACCACATGAATCTCCAAAACAAACGGGACTTACTCATACTTCAGGCACGCTCTCGCTCGCAAGAACTACGGCGGGTTCAGCCAATAGTGAATTCTTCATTTGTATAGGCGACCAGAGTAATTATGATGACAGTAAGACCCTCAACCCAGACGGGCTTGGCTATGCGGCCTTTGGTAAAGTAATTAGCGGTATGAGTATAGTAAGAAGCATACACCGGCAACCATCAAATGGCGAGGCGTTTGTAAAGCCTGTAATAATCCTGGACATCCACCGCCAATAGATAAAAAAGGGCCCCTTCCGGAAACCCTTGTGTGTTCATGCAGTAAGTGTGACGCAGCTTAAAAAGCAATTAATGCCACAATAGCCAAAGCGCCATAAAAAGCCACAATAATTCCAATAGCAGCTAATGCATCCGTTAATTCCGGAGAGTAAATCCTTTTCATTTTCTACGGTTTAAAATGTTTAAAAAATAGATTTAAAAACCTGTTTTCCAGGAGATACCGAATGAAACTTAAAAATTTATAAGAATTTACCTTAGGGGAGATGGTTTGTGGAAGGAGATTGAATCAGGAACAAAGGTAATACACAGTTTTTAATGGTGCAAACTTTTACAGCATTTTCTATAAAAGCAGTAGATTAACCGAATTTCCTTTTTAAATCCCGGTCGTTTTCTCTTTCTTTTATAGTTTGCCGTTTGTCGTATATTTTTTTACCCTTTCCAAGGCCAATTTCCAGCTTGGCCCAACCGTTATCAGATAAAAATACTTTTAATGGTATGATGGAGTAGCCCTTTTCTTTTATTTTGGTTTCCAGTTTTTTTAATTCTCTTTTTGTAAGCAGCAATTTGCGTTCCTGCATGGGCTGATGATTGGTATAAGTGCCAAATGCATACTCAGAAATGTGGAGGCTTTTTACAAATAACTCCCCATCGTTAAAAACACAATAACTGTCGTTAAAACTTGCTTTTCCGTCACGCAGGCTTTTTATTTCCGTTCCGGAAAGCACCATGCCAGCAATATACTTTGCCTCAAAAAAATATTCATGATATGCTTTACGGTTACTTATCTCCACGGTCAAATTTTTGCAAAGGTATTATAACTGCTACCTTTTTTCCAGCATCTGCATTACAAATTCTTTTTTCCGTTGTGATATGGGGATAGAAGCACCGCTATCTAATACCAGCAGGCCGCCGTCTTTTTTATCAAATAATTTTATTTTATCTGCATTTACTAAAAAAGAGTGGTGTGTTCTTAAAAAACCAGCCGGCTCTAGTATCATAGCATATTCCTTCAAATTTTTTGATACCAGTAACGGCGCTTCATTTACAAGATAAAATTTTGTGTAAGTGCCTTCTGCTTCACAATACAAAATGTCTTTAATGTTTACAAAATAAGTGTTGTCAATATCCTTTAACACAATTTTCTTATCCGCATTTTGTATCCCCGAAAGCTGTTGTAATAAAACCTGTACTTGGCCATGTAAATTGGCATTACGAATATTTTGTGCAGCTCTTTCAATACTTTTTTTCAACGCCTCGGGGTTCACAGGCTTTAAAAGGTAGTCGATAGCGCTGAACTGAAAAGCTTTAATAGCGTACTCATTATGCGCTGTAACAAAAATAATTTGAAAGTTAGTATTGCCAAGCTGTTGCAGCAAGTCAAACCCGGTACCATCTTCCATTTCAACATCCAGTAACACCACATCAGGAAGGTTTTTCTTTATTGAAGCAATACCGCTTTGCACACTTTCAGCTTCGTCAATTGATGTAATACCCGTCACCTCAGCGTCCAGCATTAAACGTAATGCTTTCCGCAGCGGAGCTTCGTTATCAACTATCAGTAGTTTCATTTTACAATTGTACCAAAGATATTAAAAAACCATCCACACAAAATTGCATTCATAATTTTTTCGCCTTTTGTTTTGTATTTCTGATCACTTATTTGCATTCGGCTGCATTTGTCTATTAAAAGGCAGCATTAGTCTATCAACTATTTTTTTTACAGTCAGCGCCAATACTTTTAAAAGAAAATCTGAAATATGAAACGTATAGCTCCCGCCCTATTGTTAGTTTTTTGTTCAGTATTGGCATTTGCCCAGGATCCATCTTATGCCGGGCCTGCAAAAGTTACCGTAAAAGCATTTTGGGATGGCGCCGCAAAATTGGAAAAGTCCATTGCAAATGGCGGCTCCATGCTGGATGAGGATAATCTTTCTAACCTTAAAAAAAAGATAGCAGATATTAAGCAGAAAGATGCAGCATACAGCACATCATCAATGGAAGCAAAAATAAAAACCTTTGAAGATGGTATTGCAGCTATAAAAACTAAAACATCTAATTCAGTTAAAGCTGCCAAAGAAAGCAGGGCTGCCGGTAACAAAGCAGGAGTGTTGCTGGGCGAACTGTTTGAGACATCTGTACAGGTTAGCACTTTTGCCTTACCTACTATTAAGGAAAAAATTGAAGCTTATAAACAAAAACTTGCTGAAGTACTGCAGCTGGATAAAACCAATTGTAAAAGCGACCTGGAAAAACAATTATTCAATAACAGAAACTCTTATAAACATGCCGAAAAAGACCTTACGGAACTGGACAGCAGGTGCAGAACAGGTGCTAATACAGAATATAGCCTGGCGCAATATTATGAACTAGTTTTTAACCAGGCCTATTGGGATGCAGCGCAAAAAATATACCCGGATGAAGCTGATTTTAAAAAAGCCTATTCCCTTGCAACCAAACTGGTGGATGGATTAGGCACGGCTGATGACGTAAAGCAGCTGGCTGCTAAAACCAAAGAACAGAAAATAAAAGATACCCGGCTGCCTGCCGCTGCAGTGAAAGATGCCGCATTGGAAAAAACTTTTGTGGATGCTTTTAACAAATACCACAGCGAAGAATTTAAAGGCACTGCATTTAAAGCAGTACTCACCAGTGAAGACTGGTCTGTTGAGCGGCATGAGATAACGGGTATTGTTACCGGGCGCATCAGAAGGGCGGTAATTGTGTATAAAGACAAAGACGGGAGATGTTTTCTTACAGCTAACTTCTTCCTTCGGCAGGAGTATGTAGGCAGTTCATTCCAGGGTACTATGAAATCAGCTTATCCTGTTATGGGCAGTCAGCAAATACTTTGTGAAAACGTAAAATAATTATTTTAAAGAGAAAATAAAATGAAAATACTGTTATTGTCAGCTACACTGTTTATTTTTTGTATTGCTGTAAATGCGCAGGATGAAAATTATAAAGGTCCGGCAAAAGCTTTTGTCAACAGTTTTTGGCAAACGGCAACAACAACACAGGCACTTGCGGAAAAGGGTATTGCTGGAGCTTCAAACCGAATTGATGATATGGATAAAACCATCGGTATAATAAAAGAGAAAGATCCGGCATATAATACCGCAAAGATGGCTGATGAGGTAAAGAGATTGAGGGCATTGCTTCAATTGAAAGCAGGCGCCTATCCAAAAGAAAAGCAGCAGGAAAAAGTAAATATAAAAGTATCAGACGACGTAACAACGAAAAGGGTGACCGAATTACTTACTTTTCTTTTTGATGGCAATAAAGATGATCATATTCCTGCAGAAATGAAAGCTAAAACAGCGGAAATACTTGTCCTTGACAGAAGCGGAAATGCATCTCAACTGAAAATATGGCTGGGCCGGTTAAAGAAAAATGCTGATGAAGCCCTGGTTCGCTATCCTAAACTGGAAAAAATTTGCAGGGAGCAGACAAAATTAATCGAAGCACAAAATTATTACCGTCATTTTAAATCTTACCAGTCTTACTGGGATGCGGCCCAAAAGATTTTTCCGGAAGAAGTGAGTTTTAAAAATGCCTATAGTCTTATATCCGGTATTCTTACTGGATTGGGGACAGAAGATAATCTGCAGGTGCTGATTGCTAAAAATGCCGACCAGAAGATGAAAGATACCCGTTTGCCGGCAGCCAAAGTAAAAGACGCAGCACTGGAGAAATTATTTATGGATGCTTATGATAAGATGTATGGTGCATCTCACAATGGGAAAGCAATAAAAGCAATAATAGTGAGTGATGACTGGCAGATACAACGTAATGAAATAACGGGTATTGTAACAGGACGGTTGAGAAAGGGAGCAGTGGTTTATAAAAATGCAGAAGGCGAATGCCGTTTAATTGAGGAGTTTTTTATTCAGCAGGAATACGTCGGCAGTTCATTTATCGGAACAAAATCGGTGTATGCTGTTGGAAAAGGACAACCAATGCTTTGTGAATATGTAAATTGATTATTGCTCAATATCTTCTTTATACAATACGGGCAGCTGAATAAATACAGTAACTCCATTTTCAGTTTTGTTATTTGAGATTGTGAAGGATGCATTTGTTTTCAATTTTATATTCAAAAGGTAGATTCTGTCTTTGATGATCTGGCTGGCTCTTGAAATGTGTTCGCCGCTTTCTTTTGGAGCGGCAGGCAAACCTTTACCGTTATCAGCAATTATGATTTCCAGGATCTTCTCTTTTTGCTGAAAACTGATTTGAATATGGCCTGTATAGTCAATGCCTGCAAAACCATGCTCAATGCTGTTCTCAATAAATGGCTGTAAGATCATGGAAGGTAAAAGCAGCTCATCAGCCTCCATTGATTCATCAGCTGTAATTGCATAAGTGAATTTTCCTGGAAAACGGAGTGTCTGCAATTCAAGATATTCAGTCAGGAAGATAACCTCCCTTTCCACTGTGATATAATCTTTATAAGTGCTTTCCAGTGTTTGTCTCATGATATGAGAAAATTTAGAGAGGTTAATGGCAACAGATTTGCCGTCACCGTCCTCCATTGCAAAGGCTTGTAAAGAAGCCAGCGCATTAAAAAAGAAATGCGGATTTATCCTGGCCCTGTTTAACCGTTGTTCTGTTTCTAAAATTTTATGTTTGTTTTTTAATGATTGCTGACGGATGAAGAAAAGGAGCAGCCCCAGCGCCAGCAAACCTGCCAATGCCAGCAACAGGTAAATGCTTTTTTGCTGTGCCAGCTCTTTAATTGTTTTCTCATTTTTAGCCTGGTTGTATTTTTTTTCCAGTTCGGTAATGGCTGTATTTTTTTGCAGGGAAAAAAGGCTGTCTTTTAGTAAGGTCATTTTTTCATAGGCACCCAGCGATTTAGAAGGGTTGTTGTTGGCTTTTGCAGTTTCATATAACTGTTGCAAAGCACCCACCATCATTTGTGCATTAAAGGCACTGGCATAAATTAATGCAGAGTCTGCCAGGCTTTCCGCCTCGCCTGGTTTTTGCAGCGCTGATAGTGCTTTGCTTTTTTTTGAAAATCCTTCATACAGCAACCGGTCCAGCAAATGAACCCCCCGGGGTGTAGCCGACAAAATTGCGTCAGCATATTTTTGTGCGCTGTCATATTGCTTTGTAAACAAAGCATGACTGGCTAACGATTGATTTGCTTCAAGGTAAGCAAGCATATCATGGTATTGCAATGCTGTTTGTAAAGCTTGTTTTGCTAATAAGGCGGCACTGTCCGCATAAATTTTGTTGCCGCTTGTTTCAAGCAGTGTTAAATATTCGTTGCTAAGCCTTGTTTGTACACTGGCAGATAATGAGGGAGCTTTGTTTTGTTTTATTGCAGCCTGCAACGCATTGCGAAAATAAAATACTGCTTTTTCATGCTGCTCCATTTGAGAAAAAGCTGATGCAAGGTCGGCACTCGCCCTGCTGAGCCCATAATTATCTCCTGCTTTTTCAGCTGCATCAATACCATTTAAGCAGGCAATAGTCAGGCTGTCAAAAATGTTCAACTCCTGGTACAGTTTTGCCATCGTACTAAAATGTCTCACATACATCGCCCTGTCACAACCATTTTCTTTCAATAAGTTTTCTTCCTTAATAAGATAAGCACGTGCTGCTGTGTAATCCTTTTTTCCCAATGCCACCTGTGCCATGGCGCCGTTAAAATTTATTTTACAGCCCTTCTCTTTAAAGTTTAAAAATTTATTGATATAGTATTCGGCAGAGTCGAGGCGGCCAGAATTGAAGTGCATACTTATGGGAGCCCTTAATTGTTCCCCTTCTTTACATCCACAGGCATCCTGGGCTGTAGAGGTGGCAGCAATTAAAAAAAACAATATCAAAAAAAATGCCCTGGTGCCAACAGTTAAAATCTGCATTGATGGGGTATGTTTAAATACTAAAGTAGCTAACTTAAGTAAACATACTTCTGCTATTTATCCCCCTAAAGTGGATTATTGCAGTTACTTATTACCTGTATGCAGTTATTGGTAAAAATGAATCAGTTACTCAAAAAAATAAAGGCTGTGTTTTTGCACAGCCTTTATTTATAAAAGAGAGCATCACGTTTAGTCAAGATTAATTCTCCTGATACTGCTGTTGAAATAATCAGCTACGAACAAATAATTATTGGTAAAATCGGCACAAAGCCCCAGCGGGTAATGAAATGATGCAACCGAAGCGGTACCATTTGCATAACCACCGTTTCCGTCACCTGTAAAAGTGCTTACTGCACCTGATGTGGTAATTTTCCTGATAGTATTATTGTTAGCATCGCAGATATAAATAATACCAGTATTGTCAACTGCAAGAGAAGCTGGTTTATCAAATCTTGCAGCAGCGCCAGTACCATCCACATTCCCTGCTGTACCATTGCCTGCAATAGTGGTAACAACATTTGCAGTTGTCATCTTCCTTACAGCATGATTAAAATAATCAGCAATAATTAAATTGCCTGCCGGATCAAATGCAAGTGCAATTGGATGATCAAACAGCGCAGCTGATCCGGTACCATCCTGAAAGCCGTTAAAACCATTGCTGCTGCCGGCCAGCGTGGTTACAACACCCGCAGGGGTTACCTTGCGTATAAGGTTATTGTTATAATCTGCCACATAAATATTGCCTGCTGCATCAGCAGTAAGACCAACGGGTGAGTTAAACCTTGCACTGCTTCCCAATCCATCCTGGCTTCCTGAGTAACCATTGGGGCTACCGGCTAATGTTGTAACTACACCTGCAGGGGTAATTTTTCTTATAGCATTATTATTTATTTCGCCAACATATAAATTGCCAGATGCATCAATGGTGATACCGAAAGGAAGATTAAATTTTGCGGCAGTTCCTGTACCATCTACAAAGCCGGGAGTTCCACTGCCAGCCAGGGTACTAACCACTCCTGCAGGTGTAATTTTGCGGATGCAATAGTTGTCCCTGTCTGCAACAAATAAATTTCCAGCAGCATCTTTTACGATGCCCGTTGGTAAGCGAAATTCTGCGATGTTCATCGCACCGTCTGTATAACCTGCATGGCCAGTACCAGTTAGAGTTGCGGTGGATCCTGCCCCCCAGTAAGTATACACAGGACCAGTTGCCTGCTCACTGTTTTTCATCACTTTTACAGAGCCAGTGCCTGCGCCGGCAGGTACAGTGGCAGTAATCAGCGTGTCAGAAACGGACTGAACTGTCGCCTGCACACTGTTAAAGTACACAGTTATATTACTGGCTGTCGCTCCAAAACTTTTTCCGGAAATATTTACAACAGTGTTTTTAGGACCACTTGCCGGGCTGATTGCAGTAACCGATAAGGGCGTAACCGGAGTGGGGGAAGGTGAAGTATCATTTTTTTTACATGATACGATTGAAGCTGCTGTTGTTATTACCAGCAACGGCAGGATTTTCATTTTCATAATGATTGATTTTAGGTTTTAAAAGAAATTGGTTTTTAAAACGCTAAAATAATCTGCCACTTGTTAGTTTTTATTGCTAATAAATAACTGCCCGTATCAGATAAGTAAATGCTGTTAAATTGGAATAACTGTTATGTATGTTAGCTAATGTCAACTAATTTAATGGCATAAGCGGTATTTCCACAGAAAGCATAAAACCAGCACCCGGTTTAGTTGTTATGTTTACATGCCCGTTAAAAACGCCTGCCCGGTTTTTGATATTTTGTATGCCGATACCGTCCGTATGTTTGTTTTTATCCATGCCCTTACCGTTATCTTTAATTATAAGCAGGAAGCTGGTGGCGGAAGTGTCCAGAAGAAAAACCACTTTTTTAGCTTCGGCATATTTATGAATATTGTTGCATTGCTCCTGCACTATACGGTAAGCCGCCAGCTTTTGTTCATTGCTGAGTAAGGACTCGTCAAAGTTTTTATAATTAACCTTTACTGCAATGCCAGCCTTTTGCAGCATATTCTTTGCTACATTTTTAACTTGCTCTATCAGGTTTTCTGCATTGGCTCCCGGGGCTACCAGTTCATGCGCCATTTTACGGTTTTCGTTTATTGCAAGATTGATATGATCAATACAAAGCGGCAGCAACTCGTTTATTCTTTCAGGCCTTTTTACCACTATGCCCATCAGCATATTTATGCCGGCGAGTATCTGGTTAATATTATCATGCAGTTCTTTTCCAATGGCATTTCTTTCTTTTTCCTGTCCCTGTAATATTGCTGCCGTAACCATTTTTTGTTCTTCGTTTTTGCTTCTTATTTTCTCTTCTTCCAGTTGGTGCACCTGTGTAATATCTATATGCATCACAACAGCACCCCGGCTATCGTCACCTGAAATAGGGGAAATAATTTTGCGAAACCAATGCTTTTGATCAGTTGTATGGCATTCATACACGAATTTATCTGCGGTTTTGTTGAGGACTGCATTGATGCCTTCTGCCAGTTGTTTCCTCTCAATACCCTCAAATTCAAAGAACGCTGAACTTTCTGTAAGGGAGATATAGTTGGCACCAATACCATAATTGTTTCCATACCAGTTGTATTGTGCGGCAGATTCTACCCACGTATGATTCACATCCACAATTATCCCGTTTTCGTCCAGCAGGGCAATGTTGGCGGGCAGGGTATTTAAAATGGTGGTTAACTTTTCAGCCAAAATTCTTTTTTCTGTATAACTGCTGCGTATTGCTGCATCATTTTTTTTGCGTTCAGTAATATCAACATGAAAGCCGTCCCATACAATTTTGCCTTCATTGGTACGCCTTGGTGTTGATATAATATTGAGCCACCTGATCTCACCATTGTTTAACCTGCATCTTACTTCTTCGTTGAATACAGAGAAGTCCTGGTAACTTTTTTTCTCTGCTTCAAGCAACCTTGCAATATCCTCTTCAACAATAAGCCCGTAAAGTAATGACGGGTCTGCAATTACCTGTTCAGGTGTTTTGCCGGTTAATCTTGTTACTTCTTTGCTTACATAGGTAAACCTGCGGTCATTAAAATTTTCTCCACTTAACTGGTAAATCATCACCCCGGGCAGGTTGTTGCTGAGGGTTTCCAGTTGTGCATTTTTTTCTGTTATTTTTTCTTCGGCTTTTTTTCTTTCGGTAATATCCATAATGATGCCGTGCCATAAAATATTACCATCTTTTTCCCTGGTGGGTATTGAATTCCCCTCCAGCCACCTGATTCCTTTTGCAGGATGATTATACCTGAACTCCTGCTGCCACTGGGCCATGTTTTCTGCTGATTGCCGTATGCCTGAAACCACCATATCAATATCATCTGGTAAGGCAGATTCAAGTAGTGAGCTCACATCTTCTTTAAGTTGTTCTGCAGTAAATCCAAAAATATCTTCCACAGAGCTGCTTACAAACGGGAAGCTGAATGAACCCTCTTTAGTCATCCTGAAGGAATATATAAGACCGGGTGATGTTGCAGCAATGGATGTTAGTTTATCTTTTTCTTCTCTTAATTCTTCTCCTGCTTTAACCCGTTCTGTAATATCTACCGAAAGAATAAAAACACCTTCCTGTACCGGCTGAATACTCAGCTCAAACCAGGCAACAGATTTATCAGGATACACAAACTTGTTTTCAAGTAATACCGGCTTGCCTGTGGCTAAACAATTTTGCATAGCTCTAAAAAAATCTGTGTTTTCAATTCCCGGATACCGCTCCATCATTGTATAACCTATCAATTTATCTTTTGTGCATTTTGCCTGCTTTTCTACAGCATCATTTACATATTTATATTTCCAGTCAAGCCCGATAATTTGCACCCCTTCAATCATATTGTCGAGGGTGCTGCGGTATCTTTCTTCGCTTATTTTTAATTTATTTTCCGCCTCCATTCTTTCTGTAACTTCCCGGTAGTTGAAAACGATGGCATTTACCGCATCATCCTGCAGCAGGTTTGTGGCGGTACCTTCCAGCCAAATATAATTGTCATCTTTTGTGCGATACCTGAATAAGGTTTTTTCAATATTACCAGGTTTGGACAGCAGGCGGTTAATACCTTTACTCATTGCAGGCCAGTCATTGGGGTGAACACGGCTGCGTCCATCTTTGCCCATTACTTCTTCATTAGAAAGACTGCCCTTTACAGCAGAAGGGCTGCGGTAAATCACCCTGAAGGAATCATCGAGCAGGTTAATAATATCGGAACCATTCTCAATGAGGGAGCGGAACCTGCGCTCACTCAGCTGCAGATTCTTTTGCGCTTTGAGGCGTTCAGTAACATCCCGGTAATTAAAAACAATCGACCTTACATTCTCATCATGCAAAAGGTTGGTGGCATTGCCTTCAAACCACAGCCAATGCCCATCCTTATGCAGGTAGCGGAATGTGCATTCTTCCGCATGACCGGGTTTTTCCAGCAACCTTTTAATGCCAGCTGCAACCATATTCATATCATCGGGATGAATTCTTGTGCGTCCATCCAGTCCTATCACATCATCACTTTCTCTTCCTGTTACACGTTTAGCCGAAGGGCTGCGGTAGATAACACGAAAATCTTTATCAAGCATGGTTATAATGTCGTAGCTGTTTTCAATAAGGGCACGAAAGCGTTTTTCACTAGCTTTTATTCTTGCCTGTGCCTTTACACGTTCGGTAACATCCCGGTAATTAAAAACAATTGCTTTTACATTCTCATCTTGCAATAAGTTAGTGGCCTTGCCTTCAAACCACAAATAATAGCCGTTTTTATGCTGGTAACGGAATAAGCAGTCTTCTACAGTATTTTCTATGTTTAAAAGTCTGTTAGCGCATCTTTCTATTATAAATAAATCATCGGGGTGGATGTGGCCCCTGACATCTGTGCCGATGGTTTCTTCATCGGATCTGCCAGTGCTGCGGAAGGTGGAAGGGCTGCGGTAAGTTATTCTGAAATCCTTATCCAGGAGGATGATAATGTCATAGCTTTTTTCTATCAGTGCCCTGAAACGATTTTCGCTCTTTTTTAACCGGCGCTCTGCTTTAAGCTTTTCAGTAACATCATTAACAAGAATCAACCTTGCCTGCCTGCCTTCAAAAAGAATGGAATGCCCGAAGATTTCAACAGTAATGAGGGTGCCGTCTTTTTTGATATGGCGCCAGATGCCTTTGTTATTACCGGCTGCAGCAGGTTCAAAGGAATGGTCCATGTTTATAAAATCGGCTTTGTCTTCTTCCGGCCTGATATCCAGGGCAGTCATTTGCTGAAATTCATTACGACTGTATCCATAGAGTTTTTCGGCAGAATCATTCAGATCAAGAAATTTAAATGTTTCCAGGTCCAGCACAAACATCGGCATCGGGTTATTATTATAAAGTAACCTGTACTTCTGTTCATTCAATGTAATTTCCTTTGTACGCTCTTTTATTTTTTTCTCCAGTTCTTCGTTGTATTGCCTTTGGTGTTTTTCCAATTGCTTTCTTGCAGTGATATCCCTTATTACAAAGGAAAGCCCTGTAATATTTCCTTTGCTGTCTCTTACCGCATTGCCTGTAACTTCACCGTAAATAGTATTGCCGTTTTTATGATAATATTCTATTTCTTCGTGCCATACCCCGCTATTTTTAATTGCTTTCTCAATTTGCAGTTTATTACTGTCATTAATCCGCATTACGCCCAGTTCGGTAACAGATTTTCCGATTGCTTCCTCTTTAGAATAGCCAAACATTTTTTCGGCCCCGTTATTCCAGGTAATAATGCGCCGGTCCATATCACGGGATAAAATTGCTTCAGAAGAATTTTCCACAATACTGGCAAGGTGTTTTACCTGGGCTTCCAGTTTTTTCCTTTGTGAGATATCAAAACTTACGGATACATAGTTTTTTGTCTGGCCGTCGCTGCCTCTTACTTCTGACAGTGACGAATAAACATAAATTTCGTTTCCTTCCTTGGTATAGCGTTTTATTTCTCCCGACCAAAAGCCGGTTTGTTCAATCTTACTTAACGCCTCATTCATTTCTTCATTGGTCAATTCTGTTTTTAACATTTGCAGAGAGTTTTGACCAATAGCTTCTTTAGCGGTGTAATTGTATAAATTTTCAGCTCCCTTATTCCAGCTTTTTATTACCAGCTTATTGTCTACCACATAAATGGCTTCACTGGCTTGGTTTATTTGGGTAAATAGGGTACGGATTTCTTCTTGTGCCAATTTTTTCTGAGAAATATCTCTTAAGGCTGCTGCAAACAATGTTTCTCCGTTAGTGTAAATAGGAGAGAGACTTATGTCAACCGGAATGACCTTACCATTTTTATTTACTGCCTGCATCTCTAAACCCGAATGCATTTCCCTTATTTTAGGAGCTATCGCATAATCAGTTCTTAAAAACTGGTGTTTTTCCCTCATGGCAACAGGTACCAGCGCTTCAACGGGCATTCCCTCAAATTCTTCATTCGTGAATCCCAGCATTTCAACAGCCCGTTTATTTGCCAGCTGTATATTTCCTCTTTGGTCAGATATCAGCATGGCGTCTGGCGCAGAATCCATCAATGCCCTGAATTTTGCTTCACCATTTCTATGTTCGTTATAGCTGGTCTTTACTTTTGTGAACAACAATACCCCCAGTATAACCACCGCAATAAGTGCCATATACAGCGTGGTGTTGAGGCTCTTGATTGCTTTTTCATTAGCGGTTCTGATATCATTTTGATTTTGCAGCTCTGCCACTTTTATTTCATCGCAAACAGCCCTTATTTTACCAGAATAGTAGCTGCCTTCTCCGGAAGCAATTATGGATGCTGCTTCCTGGTTTTTCTGTTGCCGCCGAAGAGCGATTGTTTTATTGGCCCATGCAAGGCGGTTGCTGATGTAAAACCCCAATGAGTCCAGTTGTTTTGTATAAATGTGTTTTCTGCCCTCTTGCTGCCTTATTATTTCGAGTGCGGCTTTATATCGGGCAGCCGCTTGTTTATAAGACTCCAGCATTTCTTCATCGCCACTAATAACAAACCCTCTTACAGAAACCTGGATGTCGAGTGTAGTGGTTATTATATTATCAAGGCTGCCCAGCACCTTATTGGTATGTACCACTTCTATTGAAGTATTCTCTACTTTTTTAGTTTGTTTTACAGAAATAATAAATACAAAAAGGGATGCTGAAATGCAAAGCGCCAGTGCTGCAATAATGAATTTATTGGTTGACAGGAATTTCATTAATTAAATTTCAGGAGTGTCATAAGCACTTTGTACTCATATTTAAAATTGCTCCCCAAATTTCATCGGGACACTACTCAAATAAACTGATTTTTTCCAGAATAATATTGATTGTTCTCACAAAATGGCTAAACATCGAAACATATGGTAATCGAAATACTATTAATCAGTATTGCTTGTAGAATTGATACTACTGTTGTTTTATTCAAGTGGCATTATAATAAAAAGCCCCGTTTTAGAAAACGGGGCTTTAAAAAGTATACTATCAGGTATTAGTAACGATAATGCTCTGGTTTAAATGGGCCGCTTTGAGGAATACCTAAGTAAGCAGCTTGCTCAGCAGTTAATTCATCTAACTCAACACCAATTTTTGCTAAGTGCAAACGGGCAACTTTTTCATCAAGATGTTTTGGCAGCACATAAACTTTGTTTTCGTATTTATCGCTGTTAGTCCACAACTCAATTTGTGCTAAAGTTTGATTACTGAATGAATTGCTCATTACAAATGATGGGTGACCGGTTGCACAACCTAAATTCACCAAACGGCCTTCAGCCAATACAATCACATCCTTGCCTTCAATGTTATAAATATCCACCTGTGGTTTAATGGTATCTTTTGTATGGCCATAGTTTTTGTTTAACCATGCCATGTCAATTTCAATATCAAAGTGGCCAATGTTACAAACAATTGCTTTGTCCTTCATCAAACGGAAATGCTTTTCAGTGATCAAATCACGGCAGCCAGAAGCAGTAACGATAATATCAGCTTCAGGTACAGCTTTAATCATTGGTTTTACTTCAAAACCATCCATAGCAGCCTGTAATGCGCAAATAGGATCAATTTCTGTAACAATAACACGGCAGCCAGCACCTTTTAATGAAGCGGCAGAGCCTTTACCCACATCACCGTAAGAACCTACCACAGCAACTTTACCAGCCATCATTACATCAGTAGCACGGCGGATAGCATCCACTAATGATTCTTTACAACCGTATTTATTATCGAATTTGGATTTGGTAACAGAATCGTTTACGTTGATAGCGGGAATGGGCAAAGTACCTTTTTCCATTCTTTCATACAAACGGTGTACACCAGTTGTTGTTTCTTCACTTAAACCTTTGATGTTTGCAATCAGTTCAGGGTATTTATCAAATACCATATTAGTTAAATCACCACCATCATCCAAAATCATATTTAAAGGACGGTCAGCACCTCCAAAGAATAATGTTTGCTCAATGCACCAGTCAGCTTCTTCAATGGTTTGTCCTTTCCATGCAAATACACCAATACCTGCAGCAGCAATAGCAGCAGCAGCCTGGTCTTGTGTACTGAAAATATTACAAGAGCTCCATTTTACTTCTGCACCTAAAGCAACCAGTGTTTCAATTAACACAGCTGTTTGAATGGTCATGTGCAGGCAACCGGCAATGCGTGCGCCTTTTAAAGGTTGTTTAGGGCCAAATTCTTCACGAATGGCCATTAAGCCCGGCATTTCTGCTTCGGCTAATTTAATTTCTTTACGGCCCCATTCTGCGAGGCTCATATCGGCAACCTTATTTTTAAGGCTGAAATCGATGGAGGTGTTTGCGAGTATTGACATATTTTTTATGATTTGAAATGCAAAAATATATTCTTAGAATAATATTCTATAATTTTATAAAAATTAAGTGGAATCCGCTTTTAAAAATACTTTTACAGAAAATAATTCTATTTTATTATGGCAAAAACTGCTAAAACAGAACAATCAGCTACAACAAATATTGTGCTGGATTCAAAAGACCTTTCCATACTTGCATTGCTGCAGCAAAATGCCAGAATGACTGTAAAAGAAATTGCTGATAAAATTCACCTGAGTACCACGCCTGTACATGAGCGTATCAAGCGCATGGAAACAAATGGTGTAATAAAACAGTATGCCACGCTGGTGGATTATGCAAAAGTGAAAAAAGGGCTGATTGCCATTTGCTATGTAAAGCTAAAAGAGCACAGTAAAACGGCAGGCACAAAATTTATTAAGGCCATTAATGCAATGCCCGAGGTTATTGAGTGCTACACCATATCCGGCGAATTTGATTTTATGCTGAAAGTGGTGACAGAGGATATGAATGCTTACCATGATTTTCATGTAAATAAACTAAGCAGCGTAGAGAATATGGGGCATGTACAAAGTGTGTTTGTAATGGGTGTGATAAAACAAACGCACCAGTTGGTTTGGTAATTACAACTCCAGCTGCATAATATAGTCCTTCATAAAATAGCCGTTGCCAATATCAAAATCGGCAGTTTCAATAATTTCGAAACCCAGTTTTTTATAAAAATGTTGAGCCGGGTTATCTCTCTTTACCTGCAATTGTAATGCTGTTGCATTCTGTTTTTTTATTTCAGAAACAATGTGATCAATAATAAACCGGCCGGTTCCTTTTCCCTGCTGTGATTGGAGAATATAAATTTTATGCAGCTTCCAGATGGTTGGCTTTACTTCGTTGTAAGCAGCAAAAGCAACGGGAGTGTGTTCATCATTAATAATAATGAATGTAATGCCGTCGGCTTCTATTTGTTTTTGTAATGATGCTTCGCTGTACATCAGTTTTAGCATGTAATCA
>JBGAHV010000048.1:0-35288 GCA_044225995.1 Ferruginibacter sp.
ATCATTTGCCGATAATAAAGCGGATATAGAAAGCAGGTGGAGCAAACAATGGGGCGACAGAATGAATGAATTGGTGTTTATTGGTCAAGATATCGATAAAGAAAAAATGATAGCCGACCTTGAAAAATGTTTATTGCAAGACAATGAGCAGTATTTGTTTGACCAAAAAGTAAGACTGGCCGATCCATTTCCTAAAGACATCTAACAGACAAAGCAATTGAAACAACTTTTTAATCAATCTTAATCAGCCAATACCAGAATTTATTAACTAAAACAGTCAACTTTTTCAGGACAGATCAAACAAGAAATCGGCAGCGGTTGGTGCAACAGTTGGAAAATACAATGCCTGCCAAAAGCCCTCTGTTTAAGCCAAAGGGCATTGATGCAACAAAAGCCCTCAAATAACTCAGGAACTATAACCTTTTAGTTGTGGTAAAACAATACTCTATCAATAAACCATAGATGTTCCCAGCGCATCCGCCGTTTTAACCATTTCTGTTTCCTGGGTTTTACTGCAAATAACTACCAGCTGTACCAATGCGTTGGTAACACCCGGCACCGGATTTTTAAGCAGGGTTAAGGTGGCATAGTTAAACTCGGTATCTAATTTTAATACTTTGTTGCTGGTAAAGTATTTTACTTTTTTATAAATGTGGTTGCCCAGTTTTACATCGGGCAATATGGTACGCACATGCGGGTCTGGAGAAAACTTCATTTTATCCAGCGCCATAAATTTGGTAAGGTCTTTATCGGGGTATTGGTTCAATGTAATTTCTATGCGGCAGTAATCATCCCCTGTTTTGCGCAGCGTAATCTTTTTTAAAGAAGAATCTTTTATGTACCAGCCGGCAGGTATGGTAAAAATCATATTGGCATTAAATACAGTTTTTACCTGGGCGGTGGCAGTGGTTGCAATAAAAACAATGGTTATAAATATCAATAGTTTTTTCATGGTAGTAAACCGGATTAAAGTTATCGCTTAGTACAGGTAAACGGCTTTGCTGTCTAAGGTAACCGCCCCGGGCTGCAGGGCGGTTAATGTAACATAACGTAACTGCTGTAAATTTATTTTAATCAGCACTGACCTGTTTCAATCAGTGTTAACCGTGTTTCCATCATACACCGTATAAAATAATTTGTATCTTTAGCTGAATAGCATGCTAACCGAAATACGGGATTGCAATTCCCTCTTCACCAATAAAACAATTAACCATGCCAACGTTTCCCGTTTATCGTTATAGGGTTGTAACCAGCGCCGGAGAATTCAACACCTCAACCTCCGAAGAACCGATGCAGGACACAGGCATTGAAAAATGGATACAGGATAACCAGGGTTCTATTAATGCAAGGTTCAACAGCGCTTCAGTAAATGTTACAGCCATCTATTCAGTTAAAGGCGATGGTACCCAGGTTAAAATTTGGGGGTAATAAAGTGCGGATTTCTTTCGTTTCGTTCTCCGCCCATACACAGGCTGCCCATAAGAATATTTATTTTGAATAATGCCTGCAAGAAATTTGACCGCATTCATAAAAATAAAGGCCGCAGTTGCGGCCCTTATTTTTTCTATCAACCTGTGCTCATCACCAACGGGAATCATGTCCGTGCTCTTTACCTTTATATTTCTGGTTGCTTTTTTCAAATTCATACTGCAGCTTATCCAGTTCTTGCTGTCT
The DNA here is from genome assembly GCA_044225995.1 of Ferruginibacter sp. Lineage (GTDB taxonomy): Bacteria > Bacteroidota > Bacteroidia > Chitinophagales > Chitinophagaceae > Ferruginibacter. The sequence continues at coordinate 1,675 of JBGAHV010000048.1, forward strand.
TTGCCTTTGCAGAAATTTAATTTGCCTTTCTTTTTCCCTGCCGTTTAAGCGCCAGTTGTGCTTCACATCGGCAATCTTATTGTCAAACTCCCGGTTAACACGTTCCACCTGTTGCTTGTAGGCAAAGTAGCTGTCGTTATATCCCTTGTCTTTGTCCTTAACAAAAACATTGCGTACATCGCTTACTCTTTTATCATCTTTAAAGCCAGCATCTTTTTGGCTGTAAGATTGTGCTGCGGCAAAACTGATAGTAGCTGCAGATAAAACAACGAGTGTAAAAATCTTTTTCATAATTGTAAATTTTAAAAGTTATTCAATGTATATGAGATGATAAATTGTGTGCAGCGTTTAAAATGAGTATGGTCATTACGTCGCAGGAAAACAGTCATTCATCGCAACATTGCCTTGTGCACCCCGATTTAGCCTGCTGCTGCATTTAAAAAAGGAAAAGAAATGCATTATTCTTCAGCTGCAGGCAATTAAATTCCTCGGCTTATATTTGAAAACTAAAAACACTCCATGAACCGGAATAAAGTGTTGGCTATTTTATTTGCCGTATTAACTTTTGGGGCATTGCAGGAAGCCTTCCGCATTTTTACATCCAGTGCGCCGGATATTGCCGGCAACCGCAGTGAGCTGATTCCTGTGGCAGTTATAATTACAGGAGTGTTTGCATGGCTGGCGTTGCGCTTTTGGAAAAAGTCATTAAGGAAATAATCGGCAGGTGCTTATTAAAGTACCCTGAACAGAAAATCAGTTACCATTTTTTCAAAATCTTAATCAGCATATCTGCAATTATTTTATTGCCTTTGTCAGAAGGATGCAATCCGTCATAGGTCATGTCAATGGCATCTGTTGGGTAAGGGTATTCATCCGTTGCTGGTTGAAACGGGATATCAACAAAAGCAGGGTAAGGATAATTTTTATACTCCCCGGTTTGCGGGTCTTTCAATCTTTTAAATTTCACCAGGTGTTCAACGGCCAGTTGTTTTTTGTGATAAAGATCCACCACTGTAAAATTTTCATATTGCCCTATGCTGTCAACAGCGGCGGCAAATTGCTCCAGTGAAAACCCGTTTTTCTGCCGGTAAGATCCATAAGCATTATTTTTCGGGTTATTGATATACACAAAATCGGAACGCTGCATAGGCGTTATTAAAATGATCTTAGCATCGTTATTCAGGCTGCGTACCTTATCAATAATAATCCTGAAAGAACCAAATAACGTACCTGCTCCCGTGCTGTTTTTATAATCAGAAAGCTGCCCCAGTGTATCTGCATGCCACCAATCATTTGTTCCTAAAAAAATGGAATACACATCCGACTTTACCAATCCCAGCTTCTCAATATTTTTTGCTGTTCCTTTGGATGTCCACCCATTATGCCCCTGGTTAATGAAATGAATGTTTGGCAATTTTTCAGTTACCATTGTCATGTATCCTTTGGTAATGCGGTTGCCTGTTTCGTTGGCATGGTCATTCAGGTAGGTGATCGAGTCTCCAATGGCAGTCCATGTTATTTCTTTCTTTTTAAAAGATGTAAAGAGAATGATTATAGAAAGAAAGGCGAGCAGTTTTTTCATTTCAATCTGTTTGTGGTTTAAACTCTTTTTACAAAAATAATTGAAAAGATAATTAGCCAGGAATTTTGCCCGGCTGTACAAATACCCTCTGTACGGTATTGGCATGAAGACGCTGATTTGTATTTTTAAACAAAACTTAATGGATGAAAAAAGTATTTTTTTCAATATTGCTGATACCCGTGCTTCAGGCAGGTGCACAATCGTACCAGGATATCAGGAATGCATTTACACTGCAACAATACAGCAAAGCAAAAACGGATATTGATAAGGCCATGCAGGATGCTGCCTTTTCATCCAAAGCTGAAGCCTATATTCTTAAGGCAGCTATCTATGGAGCGCTGGCGGCTGATGCGCTTAAAACCAATCCGGCACAGGCAGAAAGCCTTGCGCAGGAAGCCGATGCTGCTTTTAAAAAATATAAAGAGAAAGATGCCGGCCTGCAATTACTGAACGATGTATTGTACCAGAACGGGCCTGTAAATATTTACACTTTTTTTTACACCACTGGTTATACTGATTACAGCCAGAAAAAATGGGGTACTGCATTGGATAAAATCAGCAAAGCGGTAAACTATTCAGACCTGCTTATCCAGAAAAAGATAATAAATGCATCGATTGATACCAACGTGCTGGTACTGGCTGGTGTTGCAGCAGAAAATTTTGGTAAAAAAGATGCAGCCGTTGTTTACTATGGCCGGCTGGCAGATGCTGGAATAAAAGGCGAAGGTTTTGAATCGGTGTACCGCTACCTGGTAAGTTATTACTTTACCCAGAAAAATTACACATTGTTTGAAAAGTACAAAGCAGTTGGTAAGGCAGCATACCCTTCCAGCGATTACTTCTCCTTCGACAAAATAGATTTTGCCGTTGGAACCACTACTGGTTTTGATAACCAGGTTTCTGCGGTACAATCTTTACTGAAAGATGACCCCGGTAACTTTAAAGCCAATGAGGTATTGGGTGAAGTTATTTATGACGAACTGAACAAAAGGCTTGGAAAAAAAAATGATTTTTCTTCTGGTGAACAACTGGAAGCCATCATGATCCCCGCTTTTAAAAAGGCAGCTTTAGCAAAACCAGGTTATGCCATACCTTATTTATACATGGGCGACTATTTCATTAACAAAGCCGTTGCTATTGACAACATAAGAAACGTGGAAAAAGACCCTGAAAAGAAAAAACTTCTTGACGGGCAATACGGTACTGCATTACTGGCAGCGGGCGAGCCTTATGAAAAAGCTGTTGCCATATTTCAAAAAAACAATAACCTGGAACAAAAAGATAAAGCGCAATATAAAAAAGCAGTGACTTACCTGGGTGATATTACACAGTATAAAAAAGTAAAAGCCACTACTGACCTGGAAAAAAACAAATGGGCGGCTGAGCAGGCAAAATGGAATGCCCTGTATGAATCCATTAAATAAACTGAAGTTGGTTTTCCACTGCCTTAACCGAAGGTCCGTTTTATTCCACAGATACCCTGCACACGGTATTGCATTCCTTCTGCGCATGTTGTAGTTTTAATTGTAATTACAATATACCTGTTGCTTAACCGTATGATGCAAAGGCAAAATCTGCATCAGCTTATTTTAATGCATATAAAACTCACCAGTATGAAAAAGTATTTATTTCTTGCTCTGTTTTGCTGTACAACCCTTGCAGTACCAGCACAATCAGCTTTCGACAAAGGGCTGGAACAGTATAAAACCGGCCAGTATAATGATGCCATTACTTCTTTCAGCACCTATGTTACTGCTAACCCCAAAAGCTACACTGCCTTATATAATATCGGGCTTTGCTACTATAAATTGGCTAATAATGAACAAGCAGCTGCTTATTTTAAACGTTCCATCGATATAAAGCCTGATTATACAGAGGCTTTGATTCAGTTGGGCAATTCATATGATAACCTGGACCGTACCGACGATGCCGTTGCAGCGTATCAAAAAGCACTGCAGATAGAGCCAAACAATGCATCTGCCAATTTTGAACTGGGAGTACTGCATTACAGGAAGAAAAATTACAACACGGCTGTCAGCTATTTTCAAAACAGCATAAGAATAAAGCCCGATTATGCAGAGGCACACTACCGCCTGGCCCGCTGTTATAAAGAAATGAATAACCCAACTTCCTGGAGAACAGAACTGGAAACCGCCATTCGGTTGGGCTGTGTTAATACCTGGGCCTGGTACAGCCTGGCGGAAATTGTTTATGGTGAAAAAGATTTTCAGCGTGCTGCCGAATTGCTGAATACAGCCGTAAAATACAATGCAGACAATTATGACGCATATAAAATGCTGGGAGATGCTTATACCGGACTTAAACAATACGACAATGCCATTACTGCTTATAAAGAAGCCATGCGGATAAAACCAACCAGCACCGATGTGCAGATAGGATTGGGCAATGTTTATTATAACCAGCATTTAAATGCAGAAGCGGTGCCTTATTATAAAAAAGCCACAGAGCTGTCACCTTCTTATGAAACAGGGTGGTTGTACCTTGCAGATGCGTACATGAACAGCGGCGATTACACCAATGCATTGCCGGCGTACAAAAAGGCATTGGCATTAAATCCTAAGGACGAAACTGTAATATACGGGCTGGGGTTATTGTATTATAACACTAAAAATAAAGACATGGCCATGCAGCAATACAATTTACTGAAACAATACAACAATACAACCCTGGCAGACAAGCTGATGGATTTTATAAAAAAGCTGCAATAATAACATAAGGCTGGCAGTAAATGAATATTACATAATTTGCACCACACAACTTAATTATTTGTTTGGAACATTTACTGCAGCACATAAAGCAATACCATACCCTCAGCAGCAAAGCGCAACAGGCATTATATGATTGCTTTGAAAAAAAGCACATGGCAAAAAATGAGCTGCTGTTGCAAAACGGGCAAGTTTGCCGCTACTTATATTTTATTGAAAAAGGCGCTTTGCGTGGTTTTTATAATGCAGATGGTAAAGAAGTTACTCACTGGTTTGGTTTTGAAAATGATTTTGTCACTTCTTTCCACAGCTTTATTACGCAACAGCCCGCTGTAGAAAACATACAACTTACCGAGCACAGCATATTATGGGCCATTAGCAAACCTGACCTGGAATCTCTGCTAAACACCCACCACGAAACGGAACGGCTGTTGCGTATTGCTTACGAAAAATATTACATCAGGCTGGAAGAGCGCTTTATAGGCACCCAGTTTAAAAGCGCTGCAGAGCGTTATGAAAATTTACTTCAGCAAAACTCTCATATTCTCGAACGGATGCCGCTGGGTTACATCGCCAGTTATTTGGGCATCACACAGGAAACACTCAGCCGCATCCGCAGCAGGTTTTAACATTTACTTTTTGTGTTTTTGATTTTTGTCAAAAATTGGCTGTAACTACACCTATACATTTGTTCCACTAAAAATATAAATATGGAACAAAAAAAATTGCAGCAGCCATCCGCAGCATTTATTGCAGCTTCCTGGCTGGCATTATTTACCGGTGTTATTGCGTTTTTAATTGGCTTGTGGAATGCAGATATGCAGCTGAATGAAAAAGGCTACTATTTTACTGTACTGATGTTTGGTTTGTTTTCCGTGATATCAGTACAAAAAGCGGTGAGAGATCAACTGGAAGGCATCCCGGTTACTAACCTGTATTATGGTATTGCCTGGTTTACCACGTTGCTTTCCGTTGTGCTGCTTACAGTAGGTTTATGGAATGCCGATTTATTGAAAAGTGAGAAAGGTTTTTATGCCATGAGTTTTGTGCTGAGTTTATTTGCAGCTATTGCAGTACAGAAAAACACCCGTGATTTTAAAGCAGCACAGGCAACTGACCAACCACCATTTTAAGTACAATAAAAAAGTGGTTTACAAAAGTGCTGATTGTAAATTTCTCCAGAGGGAATATTACAATCAGCACCTTAAATCTTTACTATAATTTGATTTGTTTTATTTTTGAAGCAAAACCCGGCGCATGAATGTACAGCAGGCATACAATGAATGGGCAGCCATTTACGACAGCAATGAAAACAAAACACGTGACCTTGAAGCGCTTGCTTTGAGAGAAATCCTCTCACCAATTAGTTTCAGCAGTTGCCTTGAAATGGGTTGCGGTACCGGTAAAAATACAGCGTGGCTTCTGCAAAAAACAAATCAGTTGCTGTGTGTTGATTTATCTGAAGAAATGCTGCGTAAAGCAAAAGAAAAAATTACTGCACCACATGTAAGCTTTATACAGGCCAACATGAATAACAACTGGGATTTTACCAGCGATCTTTTTGACTTGGCCACCTTTAGCCTGGTGCTGGAGCATATTGAAAACCTGGATGCCGTATTTGAAAAGCTGGCTAAAAAAATAAAAAGCGGCGGTTATGTTTACATTGGGGAATTGCACCCGTTTAAACAATATGCCGGCACCAAAGCAAGATTTGAAACGGAAACCGGCACACAGGTAGTTACCTGCTTCAATCATCATATTTCAGATTTTGTGCAGCCGGCACTAAAGCATGATTTCAGTATTGTGAACATCAAAGAATATTTTGATGATGGGGATGTAAATACACTGCCAAGAATAATAACATTCCTGCTGAAGAAAAATTAATCATTCACTAAAGGAAGCTCCACAAAAAAAGTAGTGCCAACACCGGGACTGGTTTCAAACCATATATTTCCCCTAGCCTGCTCCACAATACCTTTGCACATCGCAAGGCCCAGGCCGGTTCCGGAGGTTTTAGTGGTAAAGTTGGGCGTAAAAATATGTGAGCGCATTTCTTCCGGAATGCCGGATCCATTGTCAGATACTTTTACCAGTATTTTGTTATTGACCAGTTCTTCATCAATATGTATCTGCACGTCTTTTCCTTCCGGTACCGCCTGTATGGCATTTTGAATAAGGTTGGTGAACAGGCGGTTTAAATGTGTGCGGTCAGCCTCTACCATTACCTGCTGGTGTACCGGTGTACAATCCAGTTGCACCCGCTCATCCATTTGATGCAGCTGTATCAATTGATAAAGCACTTCATGCAAATCAAAAGTTTCGTTGTGCGGATTTCCGATATTGGCAAACTGACTGAATTCGCCGGCGATCTGGCTAAGATGGTTAATTTGTTCTACCAATGTTTGGGCAACGTTTGCAGTAAGCTCACGCACATTATCCGAATTATTATTGATGGCTTTTTGCAGGTACTGCAAACTCAGCTTCATGGGTGTAAGCGGATTTTTTATTTCATGTGCCACCTGCCTGGCCATTTCACGCCATGCTCCTTCCCTTTCGCTTTTTGCTAAAGCACTGGCACTGGCATCCAGCTTTCCCACCATCTTGTTGTATTCATTTACCAGTTCTCCAATTTCATCTTTGCGTTTCCATTCTATGGCTTCGTTCACACTGCCCAGGTTCACTTCTTTCATTTTATTACTGATGAAAGAGAACGATCGTGTAATACGGTTGGTAATAAACAACGCCACAATACCGGCAATTAAAAATATAAATGCATTCAGGTTAATAATGGTTACTAAAAAGTTGGCAATCTCCTGTTTTAACCGGCTTTGTGATGTAAAGTAGGGAATGTTGAGATAGGCATACTCCCGACCGCTTTCATCAATAACCGGTACATAATTACTTACAAAACCCAGTGTGCCGATGTGCTCATCTTTAAAATACTGTACTTCTTTTTGTTTGTTGATGTGGTAATAAGCTTCGGGATCCATTTTTGTACTTACAATACCACGGTTATACGGCAGCGGCAATGAAGAGGTTTTCAGGTTGCCATCCAAATCATACAGGTTAATATCGGCAGCATGTATTTCAGAAATTTTAGTAATGGTTTGCTGCAGTTTTTCCCGGTAGCCCTCGTCGTAAATTTTTATTACATCATCAAATACGGCCAGCTCTGCAAAAGAATTACGCACTTCATTTTCCATTACTTTAATGGTACGGCTCAGGCGTTCCCGGTTATTATTTTCATACCGCCGTATAAAAAATAAAATGGTGGCCACCCCAATTACCAAAAAAGAAAGTACGCTGATGAAGATAATAGTACCGTGTATCTGGTTGCGGATGCTCAACTGTATATAACTTCTCAGCTTAACAGTATTAAGGCGGGAACGTACAAAAACATTCAGTAACCAGAACACGCCTGTAACCAGCAGGAAGGCACAGAATAAATAAGAGAAAAGCGTTATCATCTCCAGCAAAAAATTATCTTTTTTGGCAATTATCACCACGCTTTCCGGCCCGGCACGGTACCAGAGTTCATCAAAATCGTTTTTCTTTTTTAATTCAAAATCATCATGCGGCACCTGCGCTTTTGTAATTTTTGTAGCAAAAGCATAATCGTTATGACTGCTGATGAGCTGCAGGTTATTGTACACCGCAAATGCATACACCGAAGAATTTTCAATGGCATTTTCATTGCCCCTGGAAAAAAGTTCGGGATAAGGTGCATCCGACTTAAAACGTTTAGAACGTGCCAGTATAAAAACATATCCCATCAGCCTGCCGCCGGTATCTGTTACATTTTTGCGGCTTATGTAGCTGAAACGGTCGTACGATTCATCATAATAATACAAATCTGCAATGCCGGTGGGGCGCCCCTGTGTGCTTAACACCGTATTCAATTCATTAAACCCGGTACTGTCCTCGTTTACTAATGGTTTTTCCTGTGCATTAAAAGCATACACCTGTGTTTCATACTTATTGGTGTATCCCAAAAAATTACTACCCACCAGGCTGTCTTTAAACAGCTGGCTTTGCACCGAATCACTAAACTTACTAAAGTTTGCCGCCAGTGTTTCATTCCTGAAATCGGTGAGTAATGTATTCATCAGTGTTTCGCTGGAAGGATCGGCCTTTGTTGAAAGTGTTTCTGCATAATGCTTGCGGTTTACCAGCTCTTTAATATTATTTTCCTTTACAATTACCAGTGTGATAGAAAGAGAGAAAAAGAATAACCAGAACACCAAACGGGATGAAGTAATGTTGGTGGTCGGCAACGCCAGCTCCCGGCTGCTGAGTAATGCAAGGAAAATAAGCAGCCATATTAAAAGATAAAGTTCAAAAGTTACCAGTGTAATATTAAACCCCACAGTTAAAAAAGCAAGCCCTGCAATGGTAACGGTTATATAAAGCGGAATAAAGTTTTGTGGGAACAACGGCCGCAAAAGATATAGTAAAATCTGCCCCAGTAAAAAATAACCAATGGCAATGCAGCACAGTACAATAAAGCCGATAATGCTGTAAATATTAAGGGTGAAAAAGTTGATTACATCAAACGAAATTTGCGAATCGGCCACCATGCTGCGGAGGATATGGCCGCATACATATGTGGCAGCCAGCATAACCAGCGCCGCAACAATCAACCAAAGCCATTTCAAGGAATGAAACCGTAATGCCACCACATATTTTTTTACCAGCAGGTGATGGCGCACAAAAAGAATGAGCCACACAAACAGCACTGCATTAATCAGCAAATCTCCCAACGAACGCAGCACTACATTGGAGCCGTAAACAGAAGGGTCAAATAGTTCAAACTGCCGGAAGTTTAAAGGAATAGGGAAATAATAACTGGCAATACGCAGGGCAATCACAATACCGCCAAGGAAAAACGCTGCCTTCCACAAACGGTTGTGCATAGCAATGTAAATGGCGCAGATATGAATAAACAGCAGCACCAATAACGAACCCAGCAATCGCAGTATTACAGATACGATATTGTTACGGGGAATGATAGTGCCTGCTTTTTTTATAAGATTAAACAGTTTTTTTCCATCTGCACTTTTTACAGTGGCCATCCCCTCATCAAGTGTAATGTCATAATTCTTTTCAAGATCATCCCCAATAGCAAAATTATTTTGCAGGTACTCATTTGTAATTACATAATTCCACTTAACAGGAATAAGTGCTACCAACATTCCTTTTGATGTATTCTTTTTGCACCATACATAATAGCCATTCGGCAGTTCTGCAAAACCACAGCTGTCGGTACGGCTTAGCAGTGCATCGGTGGGTTGCACAGTTTGAGTGTTCCAGAAGGCAAGTGTATAAGGCCATTCCTCCTGTTGATACTGGAAAAAGAAATATTTTTTACCAGTAAGCTGCCTCAATAAACTTTCATCGTATTTTTTTTGAGCAAGCTTTGTTAATGTAGCGGTATCAGCCGAAAGCCGGTCAAAATCCTTTTGCTGCTCCCTTATATAACTCTCCAGTTTTTTCTGTACAGATCTTACTGATGAGTTATCAGCCCAATAGTTATCAATTATAAACGAGAGGGTAATCAGCCACGCTGCAATAACCGGCAGGTAACTGTTTTTATACAAAAAGCGCCAAAAGGTGATTGTGTTTTGCAATTACGGGTTTTAAGGCATTGTATGTTTTATCCGGTTCCAGATGGCGTCCATTTCATCGAGTGTCATATCATGCAGTTGCTTTCCTTCGTTTGCAGCGGCTGTTTCCATTTTTGTAAACCGGTTAATAAATTTTTTATTGGTGCGTTCCAGCGCATTCTCAGCATCTACCTGCAAAAACCTTGCAAAATTTATCAAAGAGAAAAAAACATCTCCCAGTTCATCTTCTATTTTGTCTTTGTTGCCCGATGCCACAGCCTCCAGCAACTCATTATTTTCTTCTTCCACCTTGTCCCACACCTGTTCTTTGTTATCCCATTCAAAGCCCACCTGTTTTGCTTTGTCCTGCAGGCGCATGGCTTTTACCATGGCTGGCAAAGATTTTGGCACGCCGGCCAGCACCGATTTTTTTCCTTCCTGGAGCTTTAACCTTTCCCAGTTAAGTTTAACATCATTTTCGTCTTCCACTTTTACGTCGCCGTAAATATGCGGATGGCGGTGCACCAGTTTATCGCAAATGCCATTGATCGCTTCGGCAAGCGTAAACTGGTTTTGCTCTGCACCAATTTTAGCATAAAAAACAATGTGCAGCATCAGGTCGCCCAGTTCTTCTTTTATCCCCTTCCAGTCACTTTCCGTAATAGCATCAGCCAGCTCAAAAGTTTCTTCAATGGTTAAATGCCGCAGTGTGTGTATGGTTTGCTTTTTATCCCATGGGCATTGGGCACGCAGTTCATCCATTATTTTTACGAGGCGCAAAAAAGCGGTACTGTTACTGTTCATTTATTAAACTTTAAAAAGTGATACCATAAAGAATATTGAAAAGAGCAATATCACCAGTACCAAGTTCGTCAGTTGCAGGAGAATGAACTTGATAATAGTTTTCGCCCGGCCCTGCTGGTAAAAATTACGCATGGCTTTATAGTTATACAGAAAAATAAACAAGGAAATAAACCCATTCAGGGTACTGAGCCAGCCCCAGTGGATAATGCTGTTCAATTTGCTGATGCCAAATGTTACCAGCATGGCAATAAATACAAACACAAAAAGATGAATGGTGAAGATGGCATGATTGACATAATAGAACTGCTTATGTCGTACATACAGGAGCTTTAGCATCAGTGCAAACAACGGCAGGCCGATAAACAAGATTTGCGGCAGGGAATGCAGCAGCCGGTCCACCACTGCCTCAAGGATCATTTTACCATCCCCATGGTATTTCTCATTCAGTTCCAGTTGACGGTATACCAGTTGCCTTTCCACCCAGTTATGATTTTTTCCATGTGCCAGCGCACTGTCATACTCCTGTTTGGTTTTATATTTGGAAGGAGTGATCCGGAAGCCACCGCTGCTCTTACCAATGAGGCTGTCCAGGTAAGTAAAATACCGGGAGCTGTCGTAGGCAAACGTCAGCGTACTGTCGTTCTTTACCAGCCCATCCACAAAATCTTTGTACTCCTTTGGATCCATCTGGTGCAGTTCTTCAAGCGTGGCTTTGCGGATGCCGTTATCCACTGTTGTACCGATTGATTTTTTTGGATCGAATTTAAATACACTGAAAAAAATAAGAAAGAAAAAAGCAGAAGTAAATACATACATCCGTATCGGGTTCAAATGGCTGGCCCGCCTGCCCATCATATATTCAGTTGAAAGATAACCGGGGCGCAGGATAAGATATTTGAGGGAGCTGAAAAACTTACCGTCGAAATGGGTAATATCCTCAAAAAAATGTGTTACCAAATGCCAAACAGATTCCTTTGGTTCAATATTTTCCTGGCCGCAAATATGACAATAACGGCCCTGCACCACGGCATTGCAGTTTAAGCAATTCTTTTCTTTTCGTTCTTTAAGATGGCTCAAGCAGTATTGATTTTTTGTTAAAAATAATAAAGTTTGTCAGCATAGGCTTTGAAGGCACAATATAATATATCAAAAGATAGTTTACTTTTGGCGCAGAAAAATTCACATATGATAAAACCAGTCCTGTCCTCAATTGCTTTTACATTAATTGCTTCGGCTGCCGGTGCCCAATATTATTATAAGGATATTGTAAGCAACCAGCAGCTGATGGCAGAAATGGCCCAGTACAAAGCGCAAAACATTCATACCATCAGCCTTAAAAGCTTTGAAGACGATGGCAGCCCCAGCGAAGGTTTTTTTGGTGAGAAGAAAATAAACAAAAAATACACCTCAGTTCAAACCCGTACCAAATCCAACGTAACGGCAGCCTCTGAATTTGTTTCGGAGTTTGATGATAAAGGAATGCTGACACAAACCACCGACAGCTCCAGCATAGCTTCCAGTAATTCGTTTTTCACTTATACAGGCAGCAATGTAAAAAGTATTGTAACCGTTAACCGCAGCAGCGATGATGATTTTACCAATGAGATAAGAGAAGAACATTTGTATGAATACAACAGTAAGGGAAACCCCGTTAAAATGTACCGGGTAAAAAACTACACCGATACCACAACAATTCTTTTTTCCGAAGATGAAAATGGTAATGTGAGCATTGAAAAAAACACAAAAAACGGGGATACTTACTACTACTATTACGATGCAAAAAAAAGGCTGACAGATGTAGTACGGCTCAACCCCATTACGCAGAAAATGCTGCCGGATTATATGTTTGAATACAACTATAGCGGGCAAATTTCTCAAATGACCACAACCGAAGAAGGAGGCACCTATTATTTTATTTGGAAATACACTTACGACAATGGCCTGCGTATAAAAGAAAAATGTTTTTCCAAAGAAAAAAGGCTGATGGGTTCTATTGAATACGAATATCAGTAATCATCATTGCTGCTACACCGGCTTACATTTTTCCTCCACGCCTGCTACCACCGCCATTAGGAGCATTGGTACCCCGCCCTGTATTAGCAGCTCTTTGCTGGCGTTTTTCGCCATTGCCTTCCCCGTTGTTCCCTTTGCTTTTGCCACCCCCGAATTTTCTTGGAAAGTAAGAGAATGTAAGCATGAAATATTGCTGCAGTCCGTTGCTGATACGGGTGGTTACACCATTGCCCAGCGGGTTTACAGTGTAGCTGATATTTTTAAACTGCCGCAATATATCTGTGGCAGTAAATTTCACTTCGGCCTGCTTGCTTTTTAAGAAACGGTATGTGGCATTGGCATTCCATAAAGTTATTGGCTTTGCAATGCCATTATTTTTTGAATAAGAAATAACACTGGAAACACTTGCCGTTTTTGTAACATTTACGGTAACATTATAATCGCCGGAAAAAGTGGTTGTGCGGATATTTTTATCATTTTGCTTGCTGGTGTTTGACGATGCACTGGCACTTACACCGGTAATTAAAAATGTTTTGTAATAGTATGTAAACCGCAGGTTTTCGGCAAAGCCATGGGATTTTACATTACTGTACACCTTATCAATATAAGTAGGGCTGCTTCCGGCAGTAACGCTGCCGTTTAATTGTACTTGTATTTGGTTGTTTTTTATTTTCCGGCTAAAGGAAAGGTTATAACTGGTGCCTGAACTGTAACGGCGGCTTCCGTTAATAGTATAACGCTCCTGTTTTCCATTGTAATAAGAAGAATCCTTTCCGTTTACCTGTACGGTATCTCTTAAATAAATCACACTGTCGGCAAAAGGCATTAAAGTATTATTCAACCATCCGCTAAGGTTAAAATTAATTTGATTGGGCTTTTTGGGGTTAAAAGTATTAAACCCCAGGTTGAGACTTAAGTTGTGATTTTTGCTGTTAACAAGGTTATATCCTCCACGGTAAATACTGGTAAGGTTAAGGCTGTCGATGACAGGTGCCACCTGGTTCAATGTTGGATAGCCATATCCGTTTTCATAATTCAGCCCCCCGTTTATGCGGTATTTCTCTGTAACCTGGCGGTTATAATTGGCGGCGGCACTAAAACGCAAAAAAGAAAAATTCCGGTTCAGGTTCCTGTTTACACGGGATGATGTGTTGTCTTCTTCTATAAACTGCTTGTTGACTGATGCCCGTATGCTGTAATAATTATATAAACGGGAAGACCATTTACTGAAATTTTTATTGAGTGAAAGTGAAGGAGCATACTGCCAGGTGGATGTTCCTTCTGTATAAGTAAGATTATTATTTACACTTGCTTTTTTAGTGGTGTCAATATCATACACCTTGCTAATTGAATTGTTTTTATTGTATGAGAGGTTATGACTTGTGCTGATGTCAATTCCAAAGAAATTAAACCTGCCCATCAGCAAACGCTTCAGGCCATTGTAACTCACAGTACTGTTTAAACTTGTGTTACCGCCTTCGGTATTATACAACCGGTTAAAAACCCGGTTGGTTACACCAGTTGGGGAGTAAAAATGATACACACTGTTTTCATTTCTTTCTGAAGTGTTTTCACTGCGTGAAAAAGAGAGATTGGCATCTATTGCTTTTAAAGGATTGTCATAATCAAAATTGCTGTAGTTAATTCCTGCAGTAAACCCTTTTGAATTGCCTGTGCTGCCTGAGTTACTGTAATTGTCACTTACAGGTGCGCCAAACTTATCGTTTGTATTGGATGTTGCTGTGTTTTGGGAACTGGAAGTACCCGTACGGGCTGTGGTACTTACATTAAAGCGTTTATTATAATCAAGGCTTTTGCCATAATTCAGTCTTATGGCATGTTGCTCGTTCTGGCTTTCATTATCAGATTGATCATTGCTGAACTGATCGCCTTTTTCCAGGTATTGCTCCCTGTAAGTTTGTGTTGATACTTTACTCAGGTTATTGTTGTAATCATATCCTCCGGTAAGCCTGTTGGTTTTACGTTCATTTTCATTGGGTGAAAAAGAATGGGTAAACTGAAAGCCCGGAGAAATTACACGGTTAATACCATTCCTTCCAAAATTGCTGCGGTTACGGTAAGTGGCATAATTATTCCTGAAAGTGTTTTCTCTTTGTATATCTTCCAGCCCGGCAATATCAGCATTGATGTTATTAGAACCTCCGCCTACCGAAAGTGTGGATTGCTTATTATAGAACTGTACAGCCGCATCTGCCTGGTAACGGTTGTCCGTTCCTATGCCTGCGCCATACTTTCCAAAGTAACCATTCTTTTTATCTGCTTTCAGTTTTATATCCATTGTAAGCAGCGAGTCTTTAGGTGCATCACTGTCGGTGATGCGGCTGCGGTTGGCTTCACTGCTCATGTCCACTTCATTATACACCTGTATTTTGTCGATGATGTTTTTAGGAAGGTTCTGTGTGGCAATTCGGTGGTCGCTGCTGCCTAAAAACGGCTTGCCATCCACCAGCACTTTAGGTATTGTTTTTCCATTCATGGTGATAGAGCCATCAGCCCAAACCACAACGCCGGGCACTTTATTCAATAAATCTTCTGCCACAGCATCATTCGCCATTTTAAATGCGGCAGGATTTATCTCAAGCGTATCTCCATTCATACGGATGGGTGCAATGGAAGTTACCACTACTTCATTACTGCTTTTAAGCTGCAGGTAAATGGTATCCATTTTTTTTACGGCTGCATCCATGGTAAAAGCCAGTCTATAATCATTGTATCCTGCAAAAGAGGCTACAAGAGTATATTTTGAATGAAGAGGCAAACCACTTAAATCGTAGCCACCGTTTTTATTAGTTATTTTAAACAGGGCAACTGTAGAATCAGGTTTATATATAATTACTGTGGCAGATTCCATCAGCACTCCTGTTACTGTATCTTTTATTACACCGTAAATACGGCCCGTGCCCGGCTGTGCAAGCGCAGTTGCACTTATTGCAAATAAGAAAAGCAGCAGGGCAAATTTTTTACTCATCATTAATTTCGGTATGTAAAATTTATAAGAACAGGGTTACTGCCAGTAGTGGCAGTTTCCATATATGCTTTTAAAGCTGGCGGAAATGCAGCGCTGTCACTTTTATGTTCTTCTAAAATTCTTTTTGCTTCATCAGCCGATATTTTTGCATAAAAAGTACCGTCGTAAAAATTAAGGTTTCTGCAAACCGGCATAAAAAAAGTTGCACTGTCTGGCGTTACTTTATCATAATTATAGAAGGCCTTTGCCTTGCTGTCGAAAATAAACTGCTGCCTGTCATAGGACATACCCTGCATAGAAAAACTTAAATACCGTGGCGACAGGCTGTAAACATTAAACTGCTTAACAAGCCTCCTGTTCTGCCTCAGGTAATTATCTTTTTCTGTTTTGTTCTGAAATTCTTTTGTAAAAAAATCACCCGGTACAGCCCGGTCAATAGGCAAAACAAAATCATACACTTTATATAAACTGTCTCCGGTTAAGGCATACACTGAATAGTCGTATGGATGTGTTACCCATTTTGTATTTGCGGTTGATGATGAGCTGACAGCAACAGTACCACCATCAAAAATATACCGGCTGTCGTTTTTCTTTTTGTAAGGAAAGTATTTTTTAATAAGAGAGTCGTTTTTATAAATTTTCAGTTCATAGTCTTCCACTATTTTATAGTTTTTATCAACAATGGCCTGGTTAACTATAAACTTACCATCTTCATAAGGCAGAGGATTCAATATATCTTTTGCCGATATTTTTTGTTTTTGCACTTCGAAATGTTCCGGGCTGGAGAAGTCAATATAATATTTACGGAAATACTTCAGGTTTTTAGGGTTTTTGTAATCCTCCTTTATTTCAGCATTATCCCTGCTGGTAAGGCGAAACATTTTATTAGGGCTCACAACTTCCAAACGGTCTTGTTCTTCATTATATGTCAACCTGCCTAAATCAAGTTTATTGGGCACCTTTTTAATAAAATGCCCGGTTTTGTCAAACACCAGGATTTTTTTAGCGCTGTAATCGCAAACCACAAAATATTTTTTGGTGGGTATTATCCGGCTGTAAAGGTCAAACTTGCTTTCTGGTGTTGTTTCAAACACCACTATATCTTTACAGGTAATAAAATCAGATTGTTTGCCGCCTAATGTGAACTTTGGTTCAAAATAAATTTTTTCCTGGGCCGCACTAAAGTTGCTGCAGGAGCACAGAACTAATAAAAATAAAGCAGTAGATAGTTTTGGAAACATACAAAATGGTTATACTTCTGGTATTAGACGAGCAAAAATATTCTTACCGTCGCTAAATATTATAAAGATTTTGATTAGCAGGCAGACTGGTTACATAAATGGCAAAAGAAAAAGATCGGGTATCACAAACAAGCTAAGGGAGAAGAAATATTATTTATTGTTAAGAAAGCATAAATAAGCTTTCTTAAAGCGATATTTCTCCTTTCATATAAAACACACAATTACCTGCCATGGTAACTCTTTCCGCATTTAGTTGCTCACACCAAATTTCACCGCAGCGTTTGCTTAGCTGCAGTGCATGCATTTTCGGTTTATTGAGTTTTTCACTCCAGAAAGGAATAAGCTGAGAGTGGGCAGAGCCGGTTACAGGGTCTTCATCAATACCCACACCGGGCGCAAAAAAGCGGGATACAAAATCAACTGTTTTACCAGGTGCTGTTATAATCATTTTGTCCACGTGCTTTTTCATCAGTGTGAAATCAGGCGCACAATTTTTAACAGCCTCTTCGTTATTTAGTTCCACCAGCAGATCCCTGTATTTGTATACACCAACAATTTCTTCAACACCCAGTATGGTGGATAGTTCATCTGTGTAAAAATCCAGCCGTTCCGGTTTCCAGCTGGGAAAATCCATTATGCCTAAAAAAATGCCGTCTTGTTTTGAAGGTGTTACTTTCAGCAAACCACTTTTTGATGAAAACACCAGCTGTGATTTATTAAATCCAAATAGTTCAAACAATACATATGAACTTGCCAGCGTGGCATGCCCGCATAAATTTATTTCTGCTTCAGGTGTAAACCAGCGGATATCAAAATCTGCCACATCATTTTTAGAGGGCACAAAAAACACCGTTTCACTCAAATTATTTTCCAATGCAATTTGCTGCATCAATGCATCAGGCAGCCATTCTGTTAAAGGAATAACGGCGGCAGGGTTACCGCCAAATAGTTTGCTGGTAAAAGCATCAACCTGGTAAATGGTATGTTTCATGTTTGTAAGATGACTGTTGCTGCGGCTCCTGTTAGTAATATTATTCTCTCATCATTTCTTTGATCACAGCCATCACATCTTCTGCATTCGGCTTGCTGAAGTAATCTCCATCGCTGCCGTAAGAAGGACGGTGTGCCTGCGCAGTAATGGTTCTTGGCGATACATCTAAGAATTTATAACCGCCCTGTTCTTCCATCACTTTATTAAACATGTAAGCGGTAGCGCCGCCGGGCACATCCTCATCAACAAAAACGATGCGGTTTGTTTTTTTAAGCGATGCAACAATGCTATGATGAATGTCGAACGGCAGCAAGGTTTGCACGTCTACAATTTCGCAACTGATGTTCAATTGTTCCAGCCGTTCGGCAGCATCTTGTACAATGCGTAAAGTGGAACCATAACTTACTACAGTAATATCTGTTCCTTCTTTTATTATCTCCGGCACACCTAACGGCACGGTAATTTCTAAAAGATTGGAAGGTAATTTTTCTTTTAACCGGTATCCATTCAGGCATTCAATAATCAGACCGGGATCGTTGCCCTGTAAGAGTGTATTATACATGCCTGCAGCCTGTACCATATTACGTGGCACACACACATACATACCACGCAGGGCGCCTAATATCATTTGCATGGGTGAACCACTATGCCAAATCCCTTCTAACCTGTGTCCTCTTGTTCGAACTATTAAAGGAGCACTTTGCTGTCCGGCCGTGCGAAAATGTGTGGTACATAAATCATCGCTTAATGTCTGCAGTCCATATAACAGGTAGTCCAGGTATTGTATCTCTGCAATTGGGCGGATGCCTCTCAATGCAAGGCCTATGCCCTGTCCCATTATTGTAAGTTCACGTATAGCGGTATCAAAAATGCGGTGTTCTCCATATTTTGCCTGCAGCCCGCTGAAGCCCTGGTTCACATCCCCTATAAAACCTACATCTTCACCAAACGCAACTACTTTTTTATTGGCTGCAAACAATTCATCAAAATATTTATTCAGTACTTCGTATCCATTAATTGCTTTTACTGCCGGTTCATAAACAGGTTTAACTTCCTGCACATTCAATGCAGATTTTGGGCCTTCGTTATAAAGAAAAGAATTGTATAAACTTTTATTAAGTCTTCTCAATTCATCGTAATACGCCTTTATTTCCCTGGCAGGCTCCTCTTCCAATGCATCAATTGCCTTATAAAGCGTTTTTAGTATATCCCTGCGTAATGGTTCTTTATTAAGAGCCAGTTCGTTCAGTAATTTTTTTATGGTGCTGTTTTCTTCAAAAGGCTGTAACAACTCTTTTGTTTTGGCGGACTGCTGTAATACGGGTGTAATGTAATTTTCCCAGGCTTTATTGCGTCCATCTTTTACATGAGCTTTTACTTCAATTTCCAGCGTACTTATTTCGTCGGCTGAAGCCAGGTTATTTTGCAATATCCATTCCCGCATTTGTTTAATGCAATCCCATTCTCTTTCCCAGGCCAGCCGTTCTGTTGTTTTGTATCTTTCATGGCTGCCTGATGTGGAATGCCCCTGCGGCTGTGTAATTTCTTCCACATGAAAAAGGGCCGGTGTATGTGTGTCTCTTATTTTTTGCAATGCCGGTTCAAACACTTCACACATGCCTGCATAATCCCATCCTTTCAATTTGTAAATATCAATACCGTTTGTGCCGTCTGTTTTCTGCATACCCGCCAGTGCGTCGGAAATACTGCCTTTGGTGGTTTGATATTTTTTGGGCACTGATATTCCGTATCCGTCATCCCAAACAAAAATCGCTAAAGGAACCTGCAACACTCCTGCAGCATTTACTGTTTCCCAAAAGTGCCCTTCACTGGTGGACGCATCGCCGATGGTGCAAAAACAAATTTCATTTCCATTTGTGCTCAGGTTGGTAAAAGCTTTCAGGTCATCTACATTCCTGAAAAGTTTTGATGCCAGTGCCAATCCTAAAGAGCGGGGCATTTGACCGGCAGTAGGTGCCATATCGCTGCTGGTATTTTTTTGATGTGCCAGCGGCAGCCATTCACCATTTTCATCTGTGTTTTTGGTAACAAAGTGTGCATTCATTTGCCTTCCTGCACTAAAAGGATCATTGTTAATATCAGGGTCGGAATAGAGTTGCGCAAAATATTGTTCTGTATTGGTAATGCCCGCAGCAAACATAAAAGTCTGGTCACGGTAATAACCCGCCCTGAAATCTCCTGGTTTAAAAAACTTTGCAGCTGCCACCTGCGCCACTTCTTTACCATCGCCAAAAATGCCAAATTTGGCTTTGCCTGTAAGTACTTCTTTTCGCCCCATTAAACTTACTTCACGGCTGATGCAGGCAACACGGTAATCATTCAGTACTTCGTTCCGGAAGTTTTCGAAACTCAGCTTTTCATCAGCAGTAATTTCATGTGTTGTAGTTGAAAACATAAGCTGGCAGTTATGCGGCAAAAATATAGATTTCTGATGTTGCTTTGTTAATAATCTGCTAACAGGTTAACAATTTACAGCATAAAACACCGTTTTAGTATCTTTGAGAAGCAAAGCTATAAACTCATTTTATGAAAAAATTTATTACGCTTGTTTTTATCAGTTTTACAGCAATTGCTGTAAATGCGCAGGTGGATGGCGCTTCAAATGCGAAAATAGCAGATGCAAAACCTGCCTTGCCGCCGGTTGAAGCATTATCATTAAAAGAAGCCGAATTTAATTTTGGCAAAATACCACAAGGCAAACCCGTGACTCATATTTTTGAGTTTACCAATATTGGCAAAGATTCTTTAAGAATAATAAATGTACAGGCAAGCTGCGGATGCACCACACCTGAATGGGATAAAGACAAAGTGCTTGCTCCCGGTGCCGCCAGTAAAATAACCGTTGGTTACAATGCTGCCGCTGAAGGGCCATTTACAAAACCTGTAACCATTACTTACAACAACAGCCAGACAAAAGTAATTTTTATTAAGGGTGAAGTTTGGAAAACACCCGCCACATCGGCTCCCGAAAATAAAAGCCTGGATGATTTAAAAAATTAATTAATCACACAAAATAAAACACTCAATAATGAAAAAACTGTTATTATCCTTTACTGCATTAGCAGCCACTATGGTAATGTTTGCCCAGACTAAAACGGTAGCAGACGTTGCAAAATTTGAAAAAGAAACCATTGACCTTGGTAAAGTAAAACAGGGCGTTCCAACAACGGCTACTTTTATTGTTACCAACGTAAGTAAAGAACCGCTGATTATTGAACAGGCCAACCCAACCTGCGGATGTACCATCGGCGATTATACAAAAGCTCCTATTGCACCAGGTAAAACAGGTACCATTACCGCTACTTACAATGCCGCTGCGGCCAGCCATTTTGAAAAACACATGACTGTAAAGTTTGCAGGCGTGGATGAAGTAAAAAGCATTACCATTACCGGAGATGTGCTGGATGCAGATGCTTTTGCTAAATGGCAGGCAGAAAACCCTGCACCTGTTGTAAAACTACAACCGGTTGCAGCTGCTACACCAGCTGTTGCTCCTGCAAAGCCTGTTAAAGCTTCAAAAGGCAAAAAAGCACCAGCTGCTGCAAAAAGCTAAATTCATTACAACATATTTAAACAAAACCTCCTTTACGGAGGTTTTGTTGTATATTGAATGGCCATAAAAGATTATTTATACACCGGGTAAGCGCTTTTAATCTTTAATGGGTCATATAATTACCGGATATACTAAAACGGAACAGTTTTTGGTAATTATGTACGCTGCTTATTTTTAATATTCAATGAAACTACTTACTTCGTATACCAGCTTATGCCTTCGCTTAGTTATTTTGACGTTGGTATGTTTTATTGGTATTCATTCAAAAGCGCAGCTTTCCGCCGCCTTTACAGCAAGCCCTTTAAGCGGCTGCACTCCTTTAGCAGTAAGCTTTACAGATCAAAGCACCGGTAGCCCCACTTCCTGGCAATGGGATTTGGGCAATGGCGCCACTTCAACACAACAAAATCCAACCACCACTTATTTTAATTCAGGATTATATACGATTGTGTTAACTGTTAGCAACAGTGCAGGCAGTAATACCATTACAAAAACACAATACATTAAAGTGGATGATAAGCCCACAGTTGATTTTTCAGCTTCCATTACTTCCGGGTGTTTTCCGTTAAGGGTAAATTTTTCAGATTTATCATCAGGAGGTTCAGCTGCCGTTTCATCATGGGAGTGGGATTTTGGTGATGGGTTTTTATCGAATGCGCAAAACCCCTTTCATATTTACACCACTGCAGGAAATTATACTGTTACGCTTAAAGTAACCAATGCCGGCGGATGTTCAAAGGTGGTTACAAAGCCAAATTATATTCAGGTTTCACCAGGTGTAACAGTTGCATTTACCAATAGTACACCCACACAATGCAAGCCACCAGAGACAATCAATTTCAATAGTACCTCCAGCGGACCAGGAACACTTTCTTACGAATGGCTTTTTGGAGATGGTGGGAACGCCTTTATTCAAAACCCCAATCATACCTATTTAACCGGGGGAAGTTTTAATGTCTCCCTTATTGTGCAAAGCAGCCTTGGTTGTGTGGATACACTTACAAAACCAGCCGCTGTAGTTATAAGGGATGTGGTATCCGACTTTAATGCCCCTGCAACTGTTTGCCTTGGTGCCCCCGTTAATTTTACCAATACCTCTGTACCCGTATCAGCAGTTTCGTTCTGGGATTTTGGTGATGGTACTTTTTCCAATGCAACCAACCCGGTAAAAACATATAACGCCGTTGGAACTTACAATGTCAAACTGAGAAATGATTATGGCACCTGTGCCGACTCTGTTACAAAAACGATTACCGTTTTAAGCCTTCCGGCACCTGATTTTACAGCGCCGGATGTTACCGATTGTAAAGTGCCTTTTACTGTAAACTTTACTGATCAATCTGCAGGTGCCACAGCATGGGCCTGGAATTTTGGAGATGGGGGAACATCTTCCTTACAAAATCCATCTCACACATATACAGCATTAGGCACTTATTCAGTAACACTTTTTGTAACCGGCGCTAATGGCTGCAGTAATACTATAATAAAAACGCAGTATATAAAAGTACTGGCTCCCATTGTTGGGATTGATAATTTGCCACTGGAAGGTTGTGTGCCGCTTACTATTTCGCCTTTACCCAATGTAACTGCAGTTGATGGTGTGGCCAGTTATTTATGGGATTTTGGTGATGGGTTTACGTCAACTGCAGCAACACCTTCGCATACTTACACCACGCAAGGCAATTATACAGTTAAACTTTATATTACCACAAATGATGGCTGTACCGATTCGTCTGTAATGATAAATGCTGTAAGGGCAGGAAATAAATCAATTGCAGATTTCAGCGCTGCCCCATTATCACAATGTGTTGGTCAACCCGTACAATTCACTGATCTTACAAACCCATCTGACAGGTGGGCATGGGACTTTGGAGATGGTATTGGCTTTTCTGCACAGCAAAACCCGGCTTATGCTTATCAGGATACTGGAAAGTTTACTGTTCGCCTTATTGCATGGAATAATGGTTGCGCCGATACTGTTGTAAAAACAAATTTGATTACAGCATTGCCGCCTGTTGCTAAGTTTTCCACAACTTTTAATTGTGGCAATAAGCTTCAGGTAGCCTTTATTGATCAATCCATATTGCCGCAAACATGGTTTTGGGATTTTGGTGATGGCGGCACATCTGCCTTACAGAATCCTGTACATACTTATTTAACTTATGGCACCTATAATGTTTCATTAACTGTAACAAACGGCGGATGCAGCAATACAAGAACGTTTCAGGTAACAGTATTTAATGAAACAGCCAATTTTAACCCTGCCGATGATACAATTTGTAAAAGCCAGGCGGCGGTATTTGTTGCTACTGGCTTCAACCAGGCTAACATTGTTTCATATTTCTGGGATTACGGGGATGGCAACTCAGAATTTAGCACTCCTGTTGTTGCACATTTATATAGTAATCCCGGTTTATATTCTGTAACCCTTATAATTACCGACAGCAGGGGTTGTGTTTCTACATTCACAAGAACAAATGTTATAAGGGTATGGGGCCCCACGTCACAGTTTAGTTTTATGCCTGTTAAAGGCTGCCGCCCTTTACCAGTTACATTTGTAGACCAAAGCTTTACCGATGGAGTTCATAACTTAGTGAGTTGGGTTTGGGACTATGGTGATGGCATTACCCAAACTTATACTGCACCTCCCTTTACTCATATCTATGATACAGCAGGCTATTTCAATGCACGGCTTACTGTAACGGACAGCTACGGATGCGTTAGCACATTATTAAATGGTGCCCAGGTTTTTATCACAGACCCCAAAGCGGTGTTTGCATCTGTTGATACATTAGTGTGTATTGGCAGTAATGTTAGGTTTACCAATAACTCCACAGGCGTTAATTTAACTTACAACTGGGATTTTGGTGATGGCACTTTTTCAAATGCGGCAAACCCCGTAAAAGTTTATGCGGTGGATGGCGACTATACCATTCGGCTTACAGTAACAGATGTAAATGGTTGCACAAATACTCTCACAAAAAATGCATTTATTAAAATACATACTGCAGATGCATTCTTTACAGTGAATGACTCCCTGAGTTCCTGCACACCGTTTGAAGTGAACTTTACCAATACCTCAAAATATTTTACCAGCAGCAGATGGGATTTTGGTGATGGCGGCACTTCCACATTAGCTAACCCTACACACTATTTTTCTGCAATAGGAACTTATACCGTAAAACTAATTGTAGCAGGGCCAGGAGGTTGTACTGACTCTGCATTCAAAACCATTATAGTTTACCCTTCCACTGCGGTACTAACCTACAGCCCGCTGGCGGGTTGTTCGCCATTGCCGGTAACGTTTCATATATCCACGCCCGGCCCAGTAACTTACTTATGGGATTTTAATGATGGAAATACACTAACAACTACTGACTCAAATCTTGTTTATAATTATTTATTACCTGGTGAGTTTCTCCCTAAAGTAATTATGGAAGACCAGACCGGTTGCAAAATTCCTGTTGAGGGCGTTGACACCATTTTTGTTACTAAAAGTTATGTAAACTTTGGTGCAGATGATAGCCTCCATTGCGGAAGCGGTATTGTTAATTTTACTGACTCCACTCAAAGCAACGGAACTATAACCAATTATCGATGGGATTTTGGTGATGGTGGTACATCAGTACAGCAAAATCCTTCCCATGTTTATACAGGCGCAGGATTTTATTCTGTTCGTTTAATTGTTACTACCGCCAATGGATGCAGTGATACAGCCATTAAAAAGAATTATATAAAAGTGGTGGCCAACCCTGTTGCAGATATTACAGGCAATATCCCCGTTTGCCTTTATGACAGGCTTCAATTCAGAGGCATATTATTGATTCCTGATACATCCAATGTTACCTGGCGCTGGAATTTTGGAAATGGCAAAACAAGTATTACACAAAATCCTTTGCCTCAGAAATATGACACGGCAGGCAACTATTCATTGCGCCTTATTGTAACAAACAGTACCGGTTGTGCAGATACAGTTGACAAAACAGTAGTAATTTATCCTTTACCAGTTATTGATGCAGGACCAAATCAAACAATCCTGGTCGGCTCCTCCGCTTCAATAACACCTGCCGGCTCGCCTGTTACAGATTATTTATGGAGCCCGCCCACAGCGCTTAGCTGTATCAATTGTTATAATACAGTGGCATCTCCCAAAAACACCACTACCTATAATATAAAAGTTACCGATTTGAATGGTTGCATCAATACAGATAACATTACCATTATTGTTTTGTGTAACCAGCAGAATATTTTTATACCTAATACTTTTTCCCCCAATAACGACGGGGTTAACGACCGTTTTTATCCAAGAGGTAAGGGCCTGTTTAAAATACAGGGGATGCGGATATTTAACCGCTGGGGCGAAATGGTATTTCAAAAAGCAGATCTTACGCCTAATGATCCTTTAAGCGGCTGGGATGGAAAGTATAACGGAAAGCTGCTTACCAGCGATGTTTACACGTATCTTATTGAAATAGTTTGTGAAAACAGTGAAGTGCTCACTTTTAAAGGCAATATCACGCTAATTCAATAATATTTATGAAAAATTTCCGTTTTATAACCAGCGCACTAACAACCAGGCCCAGGGCAAACATGAAACGAGGTTTACCATTTTTACTGCTTATTTTCCTTGCTGCATGCGCCTCTGCGCAGGACATTCACTTTTCCCAATTTTTTGAAACACCGCTTTTAAGAAACCCGGCATTAGCAGGTATTTTTACAGGAGATTTAAGAGTGCAGTCTGTTTACCGTAATCAATGGAACAGCGTAACTACGCCTTACCAAACAGGTTCACTCAATGCTGAATATAAAAGGCCGGTTGGCAAAGGAGATGATTTTTTAACTATCGGCGGGCAGATATTATATGATAAAGCAGGAACCGTTGCCCTGCAGTCAACACATATTTTACCGGCACTCAATTATCATAAATCATTAAGCGCAGAAAGAAATCAGTACCTCTCTCTTGGTTTTATGGGCGGATGGGTACAACGAAGTATAGACCGCAGTAAAGTAACTACCAACAGCCAGTACGACGGCACCGGTTTTAATCCAGGGTTATCCGATGGAGAAACATTCCCACGCAATTCTTATTCCTACCTGGATGCAAGCGTAGGTATGAGTTTCAATACACAAATTGGAGAGAACCCTGATAACAATATTTATCTCGGAGCTGCTTATCATCATTTCAATAAAGCCACTAAAGTATCTTTTTATGGCAACCCTAATTATGAAATGATACCAAAATGGGTGGGGTCATTCGGGCTTAGAATGAATGTAAATGAGTATTCTTATTTTACACTCTATGCTGATTATTCCAAACAAGGCACCTATACAGAAACATTGGGTGGCGCTTTATACTCCTGGCGGCTCGATGATATTGAAGACCCCAGGTATATTTTACACGGTGGTGTTTTATTACGCTGGAAAGATGCTGTAATACCCGTTGCCAAGCTGGAGTTTAAACCTTTTGCCTTTGCGGTAAGTTACGACGCCAATATTTCACAGCTTAAACAAGCCAGCCGTGGACAAGGGGGTTTTGAGCTATCCATCAGCTATCAAAAATCATTGAACAGGAATAACAGGAGTACTGAATCTGTTCGCTGCCCAAGATTTTAATTTAACCTGCTCCCAAAAAAAGTGGCCATCTTCTCAATTAACCGGCAATACCTATCTTGTGGTAAAATCAACCACCATGTCTGCCGCCATTAAAGAGGTTAAAAAAGTTACCACAAACACTTTACAAAAGATGAAAGCCGCAGGAGAGAAAATCTCTATGATTACGGCATACGACTTTTCTTTTGCAAAAATTTTTGATGCGGCAGGTATCGATATTATTTTGGTAGGTGACAGTGCCAGTAATGTAATGGCGGGTCATGCCACCACCCTGCCTATTACGCTTGATCAAATGATTTATCATGCGCAAAGTGTGGTAAGGGCAAGGGAAAGAAGCTTGATTGTTTGCGATATCCCTTTTGGCTACTACCAGTCCAATTCTGAGATAGCATTGGCATCTGCCGTTAGAATCATGAAAGAAAGCGGTGCTAATACAGTTAAACTGGAAGGCGGGGAAGAAGTACTGGAATCTGTAAAAAAAATTGTGAGTGCGGGAGTGCCTGTAATGGGGCATTTGGGTTTAACACCGCAGTCTATTAATAAGTTTGGTACTTATGTGGTACGTGCCACTGAAGAAACCGAAGCAGTTAAATTGCGTAAAGATGCTTTGCTGCTGCAGGAAGCAGGTTGCTTCGCAATTGTATTAGAAAAAATACCAGCAGCTTTGGCGAAAGAAGTTACCGACAGCTTAAGCATTCCCACTATAGGTATTGGTGCCGGTGGCGATTGTGACGGGCAGGTATTAGTGATGCATGATATGCTGGGTATCAATACGGAGTTTAAACCACGGTTTTTACGCCAGTATCTGAATATGAACGAGCAAATAACAACAGCCGTGCAGCAATATATTACTGATGTAAAAAACAAAGATTTCCCCAACGATAAAGAACAATACTAAAGCCTTCGCTCACTCATTGTGTATTCGTAAATTTGCACCTTAAAGATTGCACAATGAAATTTCTTGCCCAGTTAAAAATTCAAAAAAACAATGCCGGTGTTTCTACCGGAAAAAAATGGCTAACATCCAAAGGTGAAAGCATCAGTTCCTTCTCTCCTGTTAATGGTAAATTAATTGGCACTGTAACCAGTGCTGATAAAAAAAGTTATGATGCTGCCATCAGCACTGCACAAAAGGCTTTTATTGAATGGCGGCAATGGCCGGCGCCCAAACGTGGCGAAGTAGTACGGCAGGTTGGTGACGCCTTGCGTAAAAACAAACAGGCATTGGGCCAGTTAGTAAGTTATGAAATGGGCAAAAGCCTGCAAGAGGGTTTAGGCGAAGTACAGGAAATGATTGACATCTGCGATTTTGCTGTGGGCCTTTCCAGGCAATTGCATGGTTTAACAATGCACAGCGAACGTCCGGGGCACCGGATGTATGAGCAATATCATCCGTTGGGAATTGTAGGAATCATTTCTGCTTTTAATTTCCCCGTGGCAGTATGGAGCTGGAATGCAGCGCTTGCATGGATATGCGGCGATGTATGTGTATGGAAGCCGAGTGAAAAAACGCCTTTGTGTGCAATAGCCTGTCAAAAAATTATTGAGCCCATATTTGAACGAAATAACGTTCCTGAAGGGGTAAGCAATATTATCATTGGCGGAAGAGAAACAGGTGAATGGATGAGCAGTGATGAACGGGTACCATTGATTTCAGCCACCGGCAGCACTCGTATGGGCAAAGCGGTGGCAAAAACAGTGGCAGAAAGATTAGGAAGAAGCTTATTAGAATTAGGCGGCAACAACGCCATCATAATAAGCAAAGATGCAGATTTAGACATGGCATTGATCGGCGCTGCATTTGGTGCAGTGGGCACAGCAGGACAACGATGTACCACAACAAGACGGCTGATCATTCATCAATCTGTATATAATAAGTTTAAGGAAAAACTGGTGAATGCCTATAAACAGTTAAACATTGGCGACCCGTTGAATGAAAAAAATCATGTGGGGCCGTTGATTGATAACGGTGCAGTAAAGATGTACCTGGATGCTATTGAAAAATGTAAAGCTGAAGGCGGCAAGTTTATCGTGGAAGGCGGAGTGTTAAAGGGCAAAGGTTACGAAAGCGGCTGTTATGTAAAACCCTGCATTGCTGAAGTAAAAAATGAATATGCCATTGTACAGCACGAAACATTTGCACCCATACTTTACTTAATAAAATATAAAACCATTGATGAAGCCATAGCCTTGCAAAATGCCGTGCCACAGGGTTTATCCAGCGCCATCATGACAACTAACCTGCGTGAAGCAGAACAGTTTCTTTCTGCAGCCGGAAGTGATTGCGGCATTGCAAACGTAAATATTGGCACCAGCGGTGCAGAAATTGGCGGCGCTTTTGGTGGCGAAAAAGAAACGGGCGGCGGAAGGGAAAGCGGCAGTGATGCCTGGAAGGTTTACATGCGCCGTCAAACTAACACCATCAACTACACCAATAAATTGCCGCTGGCCCAGGGTATTAAATTCGACTTGTAATAACATCCAAACAACTTAAAATTCTGTAAATACCTGATAAACGGTATGGTGATATAAAGTTGTAACTTTATTTTCGCACTAATCAATCAATATTTAAAATGATAAAATTTTCAGGAGTTTTAATCGGTACCATTTTACTGGCCTTATCCGCAAATGCGCAAAAGGAAACCACACCTAATGGATGGCATATGATGGATAAAGAAACTGACGGCTATTATGGTGTAAGCGCTGCTAAAGCTTACGACTTCATCAAAAGTAAAAATCTAAAAAGCAAAACCGTTATTGTTGCCGTAATTGACAGTGGGATTGATACGCTGCATGAAGATTTAAAACCCATTCTATGGACGAACCCAAAAGAGATTCCGGGCAATGGTATTGACGACGATAAAAATGGCTACATTGATGACATCCATGGCTGGAATTTTTTAGGTGGTAAAGACGGCAGCAATGTTAAGGAAGACAGTTATGAAGCGGCAAGGGTTTATCATGGCCTTAAAGCAAAATATGAAGGCAAAGAAATAAACGAAAGTGAACTGAAAAGCGACGAAAGACAGGAATACACCATGTGGAAAAAAGCAAAGGCAAAAATAATGGGCGAAGATGAAGAAGGTGGTGGCGGAGGCGACATTGTTATGCTGAGAAAGTTGGGGGTTAATCTTAAAGAAAGTGACAGCATTTTAAAAGCTGCAATCGGCAAGCCCGTATTTACCGGCAATGAATTAAACGCATTTTTACCGCAGGATGCCGCTGCCAGGAAAGCTAAAAACTCCCTGCTGGGCTTGATGAAATTAAACAACCAGCTGGACGCCACTAACAAAGATTTTTTAGATGGATTTGATGAATATCTTTCAGGTGAAGAACGCAAAGAAGAGGCTAAGACAACACCACCACAACTTTACAGGGCTACTGTTGTAAAGGATGATGAAACCAATATTAACGACCGGTTTTATGGTAATAACGACATCATGGCCTCTACATCCATGCATGGCACACATTGCAGCGGCATTATTGGCGCAGTGCGTAACAACGGAGTTGGTGTGGACGGTATTGCAGATAATGTACGCATAATGATGATACGTGCCGTGCCGGATGGTGATGAACATGACAAGGACATTGCTAACGCAATAAGGTATGCAGTAAACAATGGCGCCCAAGTCATCAGCATGAGTTTTGGTAAAGATTTTTCTCCCCAAAAACAATGGGTGGATGATGCTTTCCGCTATGCAGAAAGTAAAAATGTTTTACTGGTGCATGCTGCAGGAAACGATAATAAAAATGTAGATGTGGAAGACAATTTCCCCTCGCCGGTTTACATTAACGGTAAGGGAAGAGCGGCCAATGTAATTACAGTTGGCGCCAGTGGAGATCCAAAAAATGGCGGGCTTACCGCTTCGTTCAGTAATTATGGCAAAAATGAAGTGGATGTATTTTCTCCCGGAGTAAAAATTTACTCTACCCTGCCGGGTGGCAACACTTATGGTAATTTAAACGGTACAAGTATGGCCTGCCCGTTGGTTGCCGGCATTGCTGCATTAACGCTGGAATATTTTCCAACACTTTCTGCAAAACAATTAAAATATGTAATTGAAAAATCGGCACAAATGCCACCTTACAAAGTAACAAAACCCGGTACAGATGAAATGGTGAACCTGAGTGATATTTCTAAAACCGGCGGCATTGTTAATGCCTATGAAGCTTTAAAGCTGGCTGCTACTTTAAAAGGAGAAAACAAGCAGGTAAAACCTGCGTTACCTAAACCAAAGTTGGTAAAAGGAAAGAAGGGCTGATAAAACAGTTCATCAAAATAGATCTTATTAAAAACTCCGGTAATTAAACCCGGAGTTTTCTTTTAAAAGCGGTTTATCAATTCAAATAAAAGTAGATTTACTAAATAAAAAATCCAGTCATGAACTATTTGTCATTGGAACCATTTGTTCCTTCAGGAAGTAATTTTGAAGGCAGTAAACAACTCTTCCAGGAATTGGGTTTTACGATTACATGGGATGCCGGCGACTATGTGGGTTTTGAAAATAACGGATGCCGGTTTGTATTACAGCATTACAACAATAAAGAATTTGCTGAAAATTTTATGCTCACCGTAAAAATCAATGACGCTGCTGCTTTCTGGCAATTTGTAACAGAGAAGAACCTTGCCGAAAAGTATGGGATACGGGTGAGCAAACCCGTAAAGCAACCTTATGGCATTGAAGTAAACATAATTGATATTGCAGGTGTGTGCTGGCACTTCGTTCAATAGTTTTTTTCTGTTCATAAAATTTTCTGTTAGTCACAGTTTGTTTTCAGTAATTTTATTTTTTAAAAAATTACTATGGCCAAACCATTAAAAGGTAATCATCCTTCCTACTTCGACCGTTACATTAATTTAGTACCCGAAGATGATTTGCTTACCGCTTTTAAAGCACAACTGCCTGTTATAACAGAATTCTTTAACAGCATAACAGAAGAAAAATCCATGCATGCATATGCCCCGGGCAAATGGACCATTAAAGAATTACTGTTGCACATGACCGACACAGAACGGGTATTCTCTTTCCGCTCATTATGCTTTGCCCGTGGTGAAAAACAATCACTGCCCGGCTTTGACGAAAACACGTATGCAGCAAACAGCAATGCCAACAGCCGCTCATGGAATGAACTTGTAAAGGAATTTTTACTGGTGCGTCAAACTACTGAAATTATGTTTGCCAGTTTTACAGAAGAAGCTTTGCATAATACCGGAACTGCCAATAATAACCCGGCCACTGCATTAAGCATGGGCTTTACTGCAATAGGACATGTATATCACCACAAAAAAATTATTGAAGAACGTTACTTATAATAAAAGCAAATCCCGTTACTTTTCAGCAACGGGATTTTTTATTAACGGAGGTTCGTTTGCTTAGTTATTTTTTGCAGTGGATTTTTGCTCGATCACATTCGTAATTACTTTCACTGTTTCATCCAGGTAAATATCACCGCTCAGTCTTTTCAGCCATTGTTTATTTCTTTCTGCCTTGTCTTTATTAGCATTTACCGCTTCAGCATCTGCAGAAGAATTAGTAACATTAATGTCTTTTGAAAGCTTGCTCAGCTCTTCCAGCTGCTTGTATAAATCCTTAACTGCTTTTTGTTCTTCTTTGTACTTAGTAATATTCAGCGAGTATTCCTTTTCTTCAAATTTCTCCAGCTTATTTACGTTATCCTTTATTTTACTAAATACTGAAGCATTGTTTAATTGTGCATTAATGGTGCTTACCACTGCATCATTATTTGCAGCACCGCTCCATTGCTGATAATCAGCTTTTGAAATTTCATCCCAAGGTAATGCTGAGGGGCTGTCTTTTTCACGGAATTTGAGGTTCTCCATACGGTCACTTAAAACAATATCCGGCACTACTCCTTTTAATTGTGTTGTACCACCGCTGATGCGGTAGAATTTTTGCAGTGTCAACTTCAGGGCACCGAGGTCCTCTGCATTCTTATCTGCAAACAAAGGATTCTCGCTTTCAGGAGAAAGTGGTATGGTACGCTGAACGGTGCCTTTACCATAAGTGGAAGTGCTGCCGATAATAATACCTCTTTTATAATCCTGTATCGCTGCAGCAAAAATTTCTGAAGCAGAAGCACTGAACTCATCAACTAAAACAGTTAACGGGCCGCTGTATAAAACACCTTTATCACGGTCTTTTAAAACGTTTTGTTTATCGTCACGGGATTTTACCTGCACTACAGGGCCGTCGTCAATAAACAGCCCAACCATTTTTACCACTTCCGATAAAGAACCGCCGCCGTTTCCTCTTAAATCAATAACAATGCCTTCAACATTTTCGGCTTTCAGTTTCTCCACTTCTTTTGCCACATCCTTAGAACAGCTGGCTCCGTTTTTATCCTGGAAGTTTTGATAAAACTCCGGCAGGTAAATATATCCTATCTTGTGTGTGCCGTTTATTACAGCACTTTTTGCATAAGTATCCTCCAGCTTAATCTCATCACGTAACAGTGGTAT
>JBGAHV010000049.1:0-35276 GCA_044225995.1 Ferruginibacter sp.
GTAAAGCTGTTATTGTACGTACAACCAACAAACTGCGTCGTAAAGATGGCTCTTACATTCGTTTTGATGATAACGCAGTAGTATTGTTGAACAATGCCGATGAACCAAGAGGCACACGTATTTTCGGCCCTGTGGCAAGAGAGCTGAGGGATAAGGGATACATGAAAATTATTTCACTGGCTCCGGAAGTATTATAATCAGATTAAAATCAGTTCCGGCAAAATCCGGGATGTAAACAGCATAAAAAATGAGTACAAGATTTAAACCTAAGTTCAGTATTAAAAAAGGCGACAGCGTGGTTGTTATCAGTGGCGAAGACAAGGATTTAAAAAAGCCCCGTAAAGTACTGGAAGTTATTTTGGATAAGGGCCGTGTATTGGTAGAAGGTGTTAACATCGTAACCAAGCACAGCAAACCAACGTCTCAAAACACAAAAGGTGGTATCATTAAAAAAGAAGCACCTATTGCCATCAGCAATGTAATGTTATGGGATGCTAAAGCTGGTGCAGCCACTAAGGTTAAACGTACCAGGGAAAATGGTAAACTAGTTAGAATTTCTAAAAAATCAGGGGAGGTAATCAAATAATGAGCACAAAAACAAACACTGCAAGATTAGCAGATAAGTACACTAAGGAAGTGGTACCTGCTTTAATGAAAAAATTCAGTTACAAAACTGTAATGCAGGCCCCCAAACTCACCAAGATTTGTTTGAATCGTGGTGTAAACGGTGCTGTTGCCGATAAAAAATTAATTGACATTGCTGTTGATGAATTAAGCAACATCACTGGTCAAAAGGCGGTGCCAACCATGTCTAAAAAAGATATATCAAACTTTAAGCTGCGTAAAAACATGCCCATTGGTGCAAGAGTTACTTTACGTGGCGTAAAAATGTATGAATTTTTAGACAGGTTAGTATCAGTATCATTACCCCGTGTACGTGACTTTAAAGGTATCAACGATAAATCATTTGATGGCCGTGGAAATTACACACTGGGTGTTACTGAGCAAATCATTTTCCCTGAAATTGATATTGATAAAGTAAATAAAATTACCGGTTTGGATATCACTTTTGTTACCACAGCACAAACCAACGAGGAAGCGTTTGAATTGTTGAAAGAGCTGGGTATGCCATTTAAAAACATTAAAAAATAATAAGACTATATCATGGCAAAAAAATCAGTTGAAGCCAGGCAAAGAAAGCGTGAAGCTATGGTTGCCAAATTTGCAGAGAAAAAAGCTGCTTTAAAAGCTGCCGGCGATTTCGCTGCACTGGATTTATTACCAAAAAATGCTTCTTACATCCGTTTAAGGAACCGTTGCCAGTTAACCGGCCGTCCTAAAGGATACATGAGACATTTTGGTATTTGCAGAAACCAGTTTCGTGATATGGCTTTACAAGGTAAAATTCCGGGTGTAAGAAAAGCAAGCTGGTAAGCACAACGGGGATATCGCATTGAAATAATTTTTAAAAAACTAATTACAACATAACAATGGTAACTGATCCTATTGCAGATTATTTAACAAGAATACGCAACGCCCAAATGGCTAACCACCGTATTGTGGAAATTCCTGCAAGCAATTTAAAAAAGCGTATTACTGAAATTTTGTACGATAAAGGCTACATCTTAAAATACAAATTTGAAGATGACAGCAAGCAAGGTGTTATTAAAATTGCGTTGAAGTACGATGCTGCTACAAAATTGCCAGTAATTCAAAGTTTAGAAAGAATAAGCCGCCCGGGTCTGCGTGCGTACGCTAAACCAGCCGATTTTAAGCGTGTTAAAAACGGTTTGGGTATTGCAATCATCTCTACCTCTAAAGGTGTAATGACAGATAAAGAAGCGAAAGCACAGAATGTGGGTGGGGAAATTCTTTGTAACATTTATTAATTCGTAAAAATCATTTTCTGTGCCTTAAGCCGGACCTATAGCAGGCTGATAGTTCAGAAAAAATAAAATAAACAATATGTCTCGTATAGGTAAAAAACCGGTTTCAGTTCCTGCAGGTGTAACTATTACAGTTGGTGCTGATAATGTAGTAACAGTTAAAGGCCCAAAGGGCGAATTAAAGCAAGCTGTTGACAGGGATATTAAAGTGGAAGTGAAAGATGGTAACGTGGAATTAGGACGTCCAACAGATCAAATCCGTCACCGTGCTATGCATGGTTTGTACAGGGCTTTAATTAATAACATGGTTACAGGTGTAACTGCCGGTTATCAAAAAAAGCTTGAGTTAGTGGGTGTGGGTTTTAAAGCTGCTAACCAGGGTAATTTGTTAGACCTCGCTTTAGGTTACTCTCACAATATTATTATTGAAGTACCTAAAGAATTAAAAGTTTCTACAGCACAGGAAAAAGGGCAAAACCCGACTATTACACTGGAAAGCGTCGATAAACAATTGCTCGGCCAGGTATGTGCTAAAATAAGAAGCCTGCGTAAGCCTGAACCATACAAAGGTAAAGGTGTGAAGTTTGAAGGTGAGGTATTAAGGAGAAAAGCAGGTAAAGCAGCAGGTAAATAATTGTAAATAATTTTCCGGCAGTATCGGAAATAAAAAATAGAATAATCATGAACAATAAAGCAAGTGCAAGGCAAAAAATACGCTACCGCATCCGCAAAAAAATAAGCGGAGCAACAGCTAAACCAAGGCTTAGTGTTTTTAGAAGCAACACTGACATCTATGCACAGTTAATTGATGATACAAAAGGCGTAACCATCGCTTCCGCATCATCCAAACAAAAAGATATTGCTGCACAAAAAGCCCCTAAAACTGAAAAAAGCAAATTGGTTGGGGCCGCCATTGCTGCAAAAGCCAAAGACTTGGGCATAACTACTGTAGTTTTTGACCGTGGTGGTTACATCTATCATGGCCGTGTTAAAGCTGTAGCAGAAGGTGCAAGGGAAGGTGGTCTTCAATTCTAATTAATCATTCAAAATTGCAAATCGTTATAAATGTCAAACGTAATTTTAAACAAAGTAAAAGCTGGCGACCTGGAGTTAAAAGATAAAGTGGTTGCAATTAACCGTGTGGTAAAAACAACCAAAGGCGGCCGTGCTTTTAGTTTCTCAGCATTAGTGGTTGTTGGTAACGAAGCTGGTGTTGTTGGCCACGGCTTAGGCAAAGCGAAAGAGGTGCAGGAAGCTATTACCAAAGGAATTGAAGATGCAAAAAAGAACCTGATTAAAGTTCCTGTTATGCATGGTACTATTCCCCACGATCAGTTAAGTAAAGAAGGAGCTGCCAAGGTTTATATAAAACCAGCTGCCCATGGTACTGGTGTAATTGCCGGGGGAAGTATGCGTGCAGTGCTGGAAGCTGCAGGTATTACAGACGTACTGGCGAAAAGCCTTGGGTCTGCCAATCCTCATAACGTGGTTAAAGCAACCTTTAAAGCATTAGCTACTTTGCGTGAGCCGGTTACCATTGCTAAAAAGCGCAGTGTATCATTAAAAAAAGTATTTAACGGATAAAAAGTTATAAGCAGTAAGTTCTAAGTATCATCAATCAGCTTATGACTTACCACTTACCACTTACAACTCATAATACAATGAAAAAGATAAAAGTTACACAGGTTAAAAGCACCATCGACAGGCCAGAACGCCAAAAAAGAACTATGGTGGCTTTAGGTTTAAAAAAATTAAACGCTACTGTAGAAGTGGAAGCTACTCCTCAAATACTGGGTATGGTTAAAAAAGTTAACCATCTTATTAAAGTGGAAGAGTTAGCATAAACTCCATCACATACAACTTACATTTTTAATTATTAACAGCGAGCCCCGTTTACCCGGGGCGTAAGTTTAAAATAGGTACAATGAAATTACATGCATTAAAGCCTGCAAAAGGCGCAACACACAAAGAGAAAAGATTAGGCCGCGGTGAAGCAAGCGGTAAAGGTGGTACATCTACAAAAGGTAACAAGGGTGGGCAAAGCCGTGCCGGTTACAAAAGTAAAAAAGCACATGAAGGTGGCCAGATGCCTATTCAGCGCCGTATACCAAAGCGTGGGTTTAAAAACATCAACCGTATTGAGTATAAAGTATTCAACCTCGGTCAAATTGATCACTTATCAGAAAAATATGGTATTACAGAGTTTAGCCTGCAAAACCTTTACATCAATAACCTCATCAGCCAGTTTGATAATGTAAAAATTTTAGGTACTGGTGAAATAAAAGGAAAGTTTGTATTCAAGGTTAATGCTATAAGCGCCAAGGCGAAAGCAGCCATTGAAGCAGCGGGTGGTTCTGTAGAGATAGTGAAATAATTTACCGATATTTGCCTGACCCAAACAACAGTTGGGTCTTTTTTAATTGAGCGCAAACATTAAATAGTTTTAAACCTGTGAAGAAGTTAATTAAAACACTAAAAAATATCTGGAGTATTGAGGAGCTGCGTAATAAAATAACTTTTACACTGCTGCTTATATTCATATACATTGTTGGTACGCACGTGGTGCTGCCAGGTATTGATCCTAACGAGCTGGCTAATATGCAAAAAAGCAACAAGTCTTCTGGAGGCTTGCTGGGTTTGCTTGATACATTTGTAGGAGGCTCCTTTAACAGGGCTTCTATTTTTGCTTTAGGTATTATGCCTTACATCTCTGCTTCTATCTTTATGCAGCTGATGACCATTCTCGTTCCGCAAATTTCTAAAATTCAGAAAGAAGGTGAAAGCGGCCGTAAAAAAATTAACCAGTGGACACGTTACCTCACTGTAGGTGTTACTGCGTTCCAGGCTATTGCTTATATCAGCTTCTTAACCACATCATACCGTGGTGCATTAATACCAGCTTATGGTAATTTATTCTGGTTGTCTACAGTAGTTATTTTAACTGTAGGTACATTGTTTGTAATGTGGCTGGGTGAAAAAATTACTGATAAAGGTTTAGGTAATGGTACTTCCATCATTATCATGATTGGTATCTTAAACCGTCTGCCACAATCAATTTTCCAGGAATGGAGCAGTCGTTCAACAAGAGGCGCTGGTGGGTTATTGATTATGCTGGTGGAGATTGTGTTTCTTATTGCTGTAATTATGGGACTCATCCTTTTAATACAAGGTACAAGAAGGGTTCCTGTAAATTACGCAAAGCAGATTGTTGGTAACAGGCAGTTTGGTGGTGCCCGTAACTTTTTGCCTTTAAAAGTAAATGCATCTGGCGTAATGCCAATCATTTTTGCGCAGGCAATTTTATTCCTTGTTGCATTTATTACTGGTTTGGGCAAAACCGATCAAACCAGTTTTTTAAATGATCATACCAATATCTGGTACATGCTCATTTATTCAGTTGCTGTAATTGGGTTTACATTTTTATACACGGCTTTAATTTTTAACCCCAAACAAATGGCGGATGAGTTAAAGCGTAATAACGGATTTATTCCCGGAGTTAAACCCGGCCAGCCTACTGCAGATTATATCGGAACTATTATGGACCGCATTACTTTGCCCGGTGCTATTTTACTGGCAATAGTAGGTATATTACCCGGTTTGTGCCAATTGGCATTTGTAGGTATGCAGCAAAGTTTCTCCACCTTCTTTGGAGGTACATCATTGCTGATTATGGTTGGTGTAATTTTAGATACATTGCAGCAGATAGAAACGCAGTTACTGATGCGTCAGTATGATGGCTTAATGAGTGGTGGCCGTATACAGGGAAGGCAAACAGCAACCACAACATCTATTTAAAATAATTTCCCCTGTTTGTGGGGACTTAAAAATAATTAAGCCCCGGCCTGTGCCGGGGTTTGTTTTAAAGCAACATGATTCATTACAAAACAAAAGAAGAAATTGAACTGATGCGTATCAGCAGCCTGCTGGTAAGTAAAACACTGGCACAGGTGGCTGCTATAATACGCCCCGGTATTTCTACTTTTGAGCTGGATGCATTTGCTGAAAAATTTATACGGGATAACGATGCCGTTCCTTCTTTTAAAGGATACCAGGATTTTCCCTTTGCCTGCTGCATTTCTGTAAACGATGCAGTAGTACATGGCTTCCCGGTTAAAACACCATTAAAAGATGGCGATATTGTTTCTGTTGATGTAGGTGTTTTTAAAAATGGTTTTCATGGAGACAGTGCTTATACATTTGCTGTTGGGGAAATAGCTCCGGAAGTAAAACAACTATTAAGAGTTACCAAAGAATCTTTATACAAGGGTATTGAAAAAGCCGTTCATGGCAACAGGGTGGGAGATATTGCATTTGCCATCCAGAACTATACAGAGAAAGAACATGGCTATGGTGTGGTGAGAGAGCTGGTGGGGCATGGCCTTGGCAGAAAGCTGCATGAAGAACCGCAAGTACCCAACTATGGAAAACGTGGCACAGGCGCTAAGCTGAAAGAGGGAATGGTGATTGCCATTGAGCCAATGATTAACATGGGTACAAAAAATGTATACCACGATAAAGATGGTTGGACCGTACGCACAGAAGACGGAAAACCTGCAGCCCATTATGAGCATAATGTAAGCATACAAAAAGGCAAGGCTGATGTACTTTCTTCTTTTGCAGAAATTGAAGCTGCAGAAAAAGCGAATGCTAATTTATGCAGTGATTATTAGTTATAATATCCGGTACTTCATTTCAACCCTTGCATCGCTCCAAATATTATCCGGGCTTATATAAGTGTCTTTGTATTGCATTATAACGCCTGCCTTAGCAAAAATATCCCTCACCAGCTCACTGCAGATGTAATTGCGGTTTCGTTCCCGTTTGCTAATATGGAATAATATCCGGATCATTATTCTTACAATTTCAAAATTGTCATACGGCCTTGTCAACTCATCCAGTCCAAAACTTATGCCCTTGTTCAAATTCTCATGTGGTACATCCATAGTAAGCCTTGCAAGGGTAATTTGCCCTTTATATGGCCGTTTCGTTCCTTTGTAATCATGCAGGTATTTTGAAAGCGGAATTAAACGGATACCTACATAAGGCTCGGCCTCCAGCACCAGCACCCTTTTCAATTCTTCATCTTTATAAATTACTGCCACATGGCTCCAGGTGCTTTTGGTGAGCCGTTGTATTACTCCTGAAAAAGCGTAGCTTCCGCTGCTGAAAAAAATATCCCCTGTTTTTAAAAAGTCTCTTATTTTCTCATAGGGCATAACGGGCATTTGCTTTAATTGTTTTTTGGTAACCGGGCTGGCCATAAATTTTTGTTTAAGTTAATTGCTGATTTTTTGCCGAGTGCGTACTTTTAGTAATCAAGATACGAATTCCAGATAATGAAGAAAAAACAGTTGGTGGTAATAGGCGGAGGGGCCGCCGGATTTTTTTGTGCGGTTAATGCTGCCCGGATGAACCCGGCACTGCAGGTTATTATTGCAGAAAAAAGTAACAAACTGCTTAGTAAGGTAAAAATAAGCGGTGGTGGCAGGTGCAATGTTACACATGCCTGTTTCAGTATTGCAGATATGGTTAAAAAATACCCCCGGGGCTCGTCATTTTTAAAAAAAGCCTTTCATCATTTTTTTACTACTGATATTATTAACTGGTTTGAAGAAAGAGGCGTGCAACTGAAAACGGAAGCAGATGGCAGAATGTTCCCTGTAACAGATTCCTCTCAAACTATTATCGA
Organism: Ferruginibacter sp.; assembly: GCA_044225995.1. Classification (GTDB taxonomy): domain Bacteria; phylum Bacteroidota; class Bacteroidia; order Chitinophagales; family Chitinophagaceae; genus Ferruginibacter. The sequence continues at coordinate 7,576 of JBGAHV010000049.1, forward strand.
CTGCCTGATGAAAGAAGCAAATAAATACGGCGTACAGGTGTTGCTGAACAGGGAAGTAATACAAACCGGTTCTGCACACAGCAGGTGGCAAATAAAGTATAAAAGTGGTGAAGTAATTACTGCAGATTATTTGTGCATTGCCAGTGGCGGTTATCCCAAAAACACTCAATTTGAATGGCTGCGCCAAACCGGCCACACCATTGAAGAACCAGTGCCATCCCTTTTTACATTTAATATGCCGGGCAACACTATTACTGCATTAATGGGGGTAAGCGCCGAAAACGTATCTATAAAAATTGCAGGAACAAAACTTAATTCAGAAGGTCCGTTGCTAATAACTCATTGGGGTATCAGTGGTCCTGCCGTTTTAAAACTATCCGCATGGGCTGCAAAAGAGCTTGCTGCAAAAAACTGGCAGTTTTCTGTTATTATAAACTGGCTGCCGCAATACAATGAAAACACGTTGAAGGAAAAAATACACTTCCTTCGGTTTGATTTAGCTGCACAAAAAATAAATAACCGAAACCCGTTTGGTTTGGCCAGCCGCCTGTGGGAATATTTGTTGCAATGCAGTGGTGTAAACACTTCCATACGCTGGGCTGATTTGCCTGCAAAAGAACAGAATAAACTTATAAAAACACTTTGCAGTCACGAAATGGAAGTAAAAGGCAAAACAACCTTTAAAGAAGAGTTTGTAACTGCAGGCGGAATTGAATTGGCAGAAATTGACCATAATACAATGCAGAGTAAAAAAGTACCCGGTTTATTTTTTGCAGGCGAAGTACTAAATGTGGATGGTATAACAGGCGGTTTTAATTTTCAAAATGCCTGGACAACGGGCTGGATAGCCGCAAAGGCAATAGCCGGTGTTTAAGGTGCTGGAAAAATTCACAAATGCTTACATGCTGTTGTTTTTGCAGCAGTTAATTTTAGGCTACTTTTGCTACACCCAAATAACCGGGCATGATTAAAAAGATAGACCGCTACATACTGTCGAAATACCTTTCCACTTTTTTCTTTTGCATTTTACTAATGACGGTAATTGTGGTGGTGGTTGATGTTAGCGAGAAAACCGATGATTTTGTAAAATCAAAACTGCCCTTTTCCCAAATTATTACTGATTATTATTTTGGCTTCATACCCCGTATTGATGCCATGTTGTTTCCCCTGTTTGTTTTTATTTCAGTAATATTTTTTACATCAAAAATGGCTAACAGGTCCGAAGTGGTTGCCATACTCAGCAGCGGTGTAAGCTTCAGGCGGTTTATGGTTCCTTTTTTTGCAGGTGGACTTATTTTAGCATCAATTTTATGGTTGGGGTATCAATACGTAGTTCCCAGGGCAAATAAAAAGTGGGGGGATTTTGAAGCGAAATACATTGACCCGAATTTTGGCGCAGACAATAACCAACGCAGCTATAAAACACATCTCTATTTCCGAAACGATTCCAATACATACATTGGCATAAGGGGATATGATACGGTTTCAAAAATCGGGAACGGTTTTTTCGTCCAGCGCTTTTCCGGAAATAAACTTATTTATAATCTGCGTGCTGATAATTTTAGCTGGGATACAGCTGTACGTAAGTGGAAACTGGATAATATTGTGGAACGGGAGTTAAAAGGAATATCTGAAAATGTAAAACGCACCCCCTCACTTCAGGTGGCGTATAATTTTAAACCTGTTGATTTAAGAAAAGATGAATATTTAAAAGACCAGTTACCAACTCCGGCATTAAACCAGTTTATCAGGCAGGAAAAATTGCGTGGATCGGAAAACCTGAATACACTGCTGGTGGAGCGTTATACCCGGGATGCCATTCCTGTTTCGGTTTTAATACTAACTATAATTGGTGCCGTACTTGCATCCCGAAAAGTAAGGGGAGGGAGCGGCCTGCACCTTGCTGTAGGCGTAATTATAAGTGTTATGTACATTCTCTTCAGCCGCTTTGCAGTTGTATTTGCCACAAAGGGCAATTTTACTCCTTTTATTGCTGCCTGGACCCCTAATTTCATATTTGGTGTCCTTGCTTTTTACCTCTACAAACGGGCCCCAAAGTAAATACCCATGTTTGCAAAGTTTCTTTTAAAGTTTTTTGTTTAACAGGGCATGGCATCGTAATTTTAGGCAATTATTGTTTACAGGCATACATTTATTGCACCCGCAATATATAGCTGCAAAATCTCCGGACAGAATATGGGTATCTTAAAAGACAAATTCAAGGCCAAATCCGATGTTGTTTCTGAGGAAATAAAAGCGTTACTGAAAGAACACGGTAACAAAAAAATTGGTGAAGTAACCCTTAACCAGGTTTACCAGGGTATGAGGGGAATAACCGGGCTTGTAACAGAAACATCTTTGCTGGATGCGCAGGAAGGTATCCGCTTTAGAGGATATAGCATACCTGAGTTACAGCAAAGACTTCCTAAAGCGCCCAATGGCAGCGAGCCTTTGCCTGAAGGCCTTTTTTATTTGATGCTGATTGGAGAACTTCCAACAAGTGACGAAGCCAATCATGTTACTGAAATATTTCAGCGCCGCAGCCATGTACCTAAATATGTTTTTGAGGCAATTGATGCACTACCTCTGTCTACACACCCAATGACGATGTTTGTAGTGGGAGTTATGGCTTTACAAACGGAGAGTTATTTTCAAAAAAAATATGCAGAAGGGATAAGTAAAAAAGATTACTGGTTGCCGGTGTTTGATGATACGATTGTATTGCTTGCACGCCTGCCGCGTATTGCTGCATACATCTATAGAAGAAAATATAAAAATGGAGAAGATATTCAACCCAACGGTTTATTAGACTGGGCTGGAAACTTTGCCCATATGCTGGGCTATGAAGATGAAAGTTTTAAAGAACTAATGCGGCTTTACATGACGATTCATGCCGACCATGAAGGCGGTAATGTATCGGCACATACCACACATCTTGTAGGTTCGGCATTAAGCGACCCTTACCTTGCTTATGCCGCAGGAATGAACGGCCTGGCAGGGCCTCTGCATGGTTTGGCTAACCAGGAAGTGATAAAGTGGATATTTGAAATGCAGGCAGAACTGAATACTGATGAACCAACAAAAGAGCAGATAGCTGAGTACGTTAAAAAAACTTTGAGTGAAGGAAAAGTTGTACCTGGTTACGGTCATGCAGTACTACGTAAAACCGACCCAAGATTTACAGCACAAATGGAGTTTGGTAAAAAGCACATGCCTGACGATAAGCTTGTAAAAACTGTTTGGAATATTTACGAAACAGTTCCGCCCATTTTGCAAACAATAGGAAAAATTAAAAACCCATGGCCTAATGTAGATGCACACAGCGGGGCATTGCTTGTGCACTATGGTATGGTTGAATATGAATTTTATACAGTGTTATTTGCCGTATCAAGAGCATTAGGCGTACTGGCCAGTTTGTGCTGGGACAGGGCATTAGGCTTGCCTCTTGAAAGGCCAAAATCCGTAACAACTGAGCTTGTGAAATTATGGATTGATGGTAAAGATGAAATTTGGGGGGAATAAGAAAGTATTTTAAATGATGAAAGCCTGGTAGTAAAACACCGGGCTTTTATTTTGGATGAAACTTTAAGCAGCTATATATTTGCACTCCCAAAGGGGAATTAGCTCAGTTGGCTAGAGCGCTTGCATGGCATGCAAGAGGTCACCGGTTCGACTCCGGTATTCTCCACAAACAAAGGTTGTCGTTAGCGGCAACCCTTTTTATTTATGCCGGGTAAACAGTAGCTTCGTAAAAAAACTAAAATGGAACTGAAAGAACAATTTGAAAAAGCTGTTGCAGACAGTAAATTACTGCCATCTAAACCTGATAACGAAACATTACTGCAGTTATATTCTTTATATAAACAGGGAACAGAAGGTGATGTGAATGTTGACCCACCAGGTAATATGTTTGATTTTGTAGGTAAGGCTAAATACGAGGCCTGGTCTTCCTTAAAGGGTAAACCTAAAGAAGCTGCCATGCAACAATACATTGAATTGGTAACAAAATTGAAAGGATAAAATAAATGCCCGCTTAAAGCGGGCATTTGTTTTTATAATAAAGCTGGTTATTATTGCAGCAGTGCAACATTTCCTTTTAATGTAAGTATAGAGTTGTTGTCACAAACCAAATCCACAGTGTATACATATACATCCGGAGTAAGCAGCTTTCCTTTAAAAGTTCCGTTCCATCCTGCAGATACATCATTTGGCATAAACTCATTTTTTTCAAACATCACTTCTCCCCAGCGGTTAAAAATGCGTAAGGTTTTAATCCGGAACAAGCCGGTGCCTCTTGGATAGAAAATATCATTCACCCCGTCGCCATTAGGCGAAAAAGTATTTGGAATAAAAATGTTGGCGCCATTACATACAACATAAACAGTCACATTGTCTTTAGCTTTACATCCACCGGCATTAACAGCTTCTGCAGTGTATGTGGTGGTTTCTCTTGGTTTTACCAATAAGTTATTGCCATTTGTGCTTACAATACCAGGAGAGGGCAACCAGGTAATTTTTGATACATCGGAAGATGCAGTTGGTTTAAGTTCAATACTCTGTCCAACGTTGATCGTTTTATCCTGGCCTGCATCAATTGTGGGTATTTGATATACCTGCACCACTGCATAACCTGTATCGCTAAAGCAATTTTTATTATCAGTACCAATAACACGGTAGGTGGTGGTTACTGATGGATTTGCCAAAGGAGTGGCGATTGTGGTACTGTTTAATCCTGCCTGAGGGCTCCATAAATAGGTGGTTGCTCCATTGGCAAATAAGCGAACAGAACTTCCACGGCAAATTGTATCGCCTGCACTGTTGAGCATGGTAAACCGCTGTTTTACATCTACAATAACTGTATCAACATTGCTGCAACCGTTTACTGTAGTGCCTTTAACTGAATAAACAGTTAATGAATCTGGGCTTGCAACAGGTTTTGCACAGGTGATGCAGCTTAAACCATTTGGTGGAGACCAAACATAATTTGCTGCACCCACAGCACTCAATGCAATGGATTTACCGCGGCAAATAAGTGTATCTGTCCCTGCATTAACTACAGGTATTCCGTATGCTTCCACAGTTGTATTAACGGTATCCTTACAACCGCTGCTGTTTTCAGCAATAAGCTGAATATTATATACACCCACTGCATTATAAATTTGCTGTGGCGGATTTTGTAAAGCAGAGCTGTTGCCATTGCCCAATGTCCAGCTCCAGCTAATTACTGAAGTGTCTGGCACTGCAAGATTACCGTTGAAACTAACGGTTAATGGAATGCAACCATTTTGATTGTTATTGATAACTGCTTGTGGAGACGCCACAATTTTAACAGGAGCCGGCAGCTGCGCAGTATCCGTACAACCTTGTTGTGTGGTAACAACCAGTCTCGGATAATATAACCCTGCTGCTGTATAATGATGAACAGGGTTTTGCAATGAAGAAGTATTGCCATCTCCAAAATTCCACGAATAGCTTATAATGGCATCATTACTTACAGATGAATCAGAAAATGCAATAAATGCTTCATCACAATAAGTTTGATTAAGGAACCCGAAATTAGCTGAAGCACCTTTCACAAAAATTGTATCGGGTCCTGTAACCGGTATCACACATCCGCTGGAATCAACCAATATCATTTTTGGCAGATAAGCACCTAATATGTTGTATGTATGAGAAACAAGTGAGTCAGTTGTAACATTGGTGCTTCCGTCATTAAAGTCCCAAATGAAAGAAAGACGGTCTTGTGTAACGGCGTTAAAACTTACAGTAAGGGGTTTGCATCCGTTTGTGGGCCCGTACGTAAAATTACCCTGGGGGCCTCTTACTATCAGAGTTTTTTGAGAAACATCCACACAACCACCGGGGCTTGTAACAGTAAGCTTTGTAATGTATGTTCCAATACTTGTATAAAAGTGTGTCGGATTAGGCGAAATGGTTGAAGTCCCGTCACCAAAATCCCACAGTTCCGAAATATAATTTTGAGAACTATTAGTGAATGTTTCTACCAATGGCGGGCAGGTGCTTAGGGTATCACTCAGGCTGTAAACCGAGTGAGGAGAAACAATCTGGACATAGCTGGGTTTTATTAATGAATCAATACAGCCATATGCATCTGTAACAAATAACTTAATAGTATAAATGCCATCGGCAGCATATTGATGAACGGGATCACTGGATGTGGAAGTGGTACCATCTCCAAATTGCCATAAATAAGTTACAGCTGATCCATTCGACTGGTTAATGAAGTGGATGTCTTTTGCCGGACAGGATAAAAGATCAGTAGAATAAAATAAAGCCGTTGGTTTTGAAATGATGATTTGAGTAGCAGATGGAACAGAATCGTAGCAACCTAAATTATCAATTACTTTTAAGGAAACTGTATAACTGCCCGGTGAAGCGTAAGTATGTTGAAAGGGTGGCGCTGTTAAAGTATCAGAAACTCCATCACCATAATTCCATATCCATGTCGTTATCGGATGCTGTCCGTCATTAGTGGAATTATCAGTAAATGTAACAGCAGATAATAAACACGTGGCAGATGCACCAGGCGTAAAAGCTGCTGCAGGCCCATTTACCCGGACAAACAGGTTTTTGATAAGAGTATCATTGCAGCCGAGTATATCTGTAACAATTAAGCGTATGTTATAGTTGCCAGACTGAGTATAGCTATGCGTAAGCGTCATTCCGTTGCCACTATTGCCGTCGCCAAAATCCCAGTTAAATGAAGCAACATTGGCTGCATTGGTTCCGGTAGCAGTAAATGTTATTGGCGTGTTTTTACAAACAGTATCCCCGGATACAATGAAGTTTGCTTTTTCATCAAGAATAATCAATGAAAATGCTTTTGTATGTTCGCACCCCGTAGTATTGTTTTTAACCCATAACAACACAGGATAAACACCCGGACCAGCATAGGTGTGAACCGGGTTTTGTAAAGTGGATGTAGCACCATCGCCAAAATCCCAATGCCATTCATCTGCACCAATAGAAAGATCAGTAAACTGCTTGTTTAATTTGTTGTTACAGTCAAACGAGATATAGAAATTGGCAATAGGAGGGTTTACATGAATGTATTTTGCAAACTTTATACTATCGCAGCAACCTCCATTACAAACTATGAGTGTAACATCAAAATAACCTGTATCCTGGTATTGGTAAACCGGATTTTGTTCTGTTGATGTCCCCCCATCTCCAAAAAGCCATAACCAACCAGTAACAGTACCAGTGGACAAGTCCGTGAAGTTTACATTATGAAATGCGCAAACTTCTCTTGGGGTTGCCGTGAAATTCGGAGATGGTTTAATCATGGCATTGATACCATTTGGTACAATTACAGTATCGGAGCATCCACCAGCAGTTGTAACTATCAGCTTAATGGTATATTGCCCCGCAGGAAAAGTGTGAGTTGGGCTAGCGGCTGTTGATGTATTGCCATCACCAAAATCCCATTCATAACTTACCACCGGATCTACGGTAGTTACCGTTGACGAGAAAGTCCATGTTAATGGTGCACAGCCTGAAAAAGGTAAATTATTTATCGATGCATGAGGCGGTTGAATTTTAATATAATCAGGCATTATCAATGTGTCACTGCAACCATTGGCATTGGTAACAATAAGCGTTACAGTATACAAACCTGTTGTTGTGTATGTATGTGATGGGTTTCTTTGATTAGAAGTGTTGCCATCACCAAAATCCCATTGATAACTGGCCGCTCCAATACTGTTATCATTGAAGTTAACTGTTAAAGGAGCACTGCAGGATGATGTAACCGGGGCATTAAAAGCTGCCTGTGGTTTATTGTAAACTGTAATGGAAGAATATGCTGTATCAAAACAGCCACCAAAATCGGCAATCATTTGAATTGTATAGACGCCGGCGGATGAATAAGCCTTTGCCGGGTTGATTGAGGTGGAAGTGGTTCCATCGCCAAAATCCCATGCTACAGAAGATGGCACAGGGGCTGATGTGTTTGTAAATGCCACCGGGGTGTTTATGCATGCTGTTACGGGGTTGCTTATGGAAGCATTGTATGCACCAATGTTTACAAAAGAAGTTTTTGTTACAGTGTCGCTGCAACCTCCTGAATTAACTGTTATCAGGGTTACATTATATGTACCAGCTGCATTATAGGTATGAGATGGGTTTAAGAGTGTGGAAGTGCCGCCATCGCCAAATAACCATTGATAAGTTAACCCGCTGCCACCCAATGACAGGTTTTGAAAATTAACAGTAAAGGGTGCCTGGCAGGCTGTTGTGTTATTGCTGCTGAAGTCTGCGGTAACAGGGCTGCTAATTTTTACGTATTGTGTTTTAGTAAGTACTTTACTGCAACCCAGGCTATTGGTTACCTGCAGAGAAACATTGTAATTTCCGGAAGAAGTATAAGTATGAGATGGGTTTTGTGTATTACTTGTTGAGCCATCTCCTAAATCCCACTGCCATTGCGTAATTGAACCACTGCCCGGCAAGCTTTGATCTGTAAATGTTACCGGTAATGGTGCACAACCGTTTAATGGTGTGCCTAAAAAGGAAACTGTTGGCTGGGCATAAATAGAAATATATTGGGTTTTGATAAGTACTGATGAGTCTCCGTTTGCATTATACACCACGAGTTTTATTGTGTACTGGCCCGAAGTAAAATAAGTTACGGAAGGGCTTTGCAAAAATGAAATGGTGCCATTGCCCAAATCCCATTTCCATTGTGTGGGAGATCCGGCTGACTGATCAATAAAGTTTACAAGTAATGGTGCACAACCTGAAGCAGGAATTGCTGAGAAATTTGCCGTAAGCTGCCCTTTACTGTTTAAGGCAATAAAGGTCATCAGGCTTATCAGGGTGTATCTGACTCCACTAAAGGCAGCCATTGGTAGTGCTTTGTTTTTTATGAATAGTTGGATAAACAGCAAAATCTGCTGTTGATATTACAAAAACTAATAACTAAAAACAGTAATTAAAATTGTGCTGGTGTAATTTATTCTGGAAAAATTCTTGTGGTAAAAGCCGTTTCTGTTTTGGTTATAAGCGGTTATCCCGTTTATTCATTAAAGATAGGGAAAGTTATCCACATTTACAGTCTTTCCATGTGCAAAATATCTGGCTCAGTAGAGCCCCATGGCGCAAGTTCCATAACAGGTACGGACTTTTTTGTGAATTTCCATTCCCTGTTCAGAAAAGTAAAAACTGTTATGGAAGAGGGAAGGGATATGACTAATTTGCTGTAATCACTATTACAATTCCACGTACCAGTGAGAGAAGATGTGCTATTGGTTGCTGTCATAGCTCCATCATAATACGTGTTTTTCAAAAGCCGGAAAGTAAAGCCGTTAAATTGGGATGTAATCTCTGTTCCATTATCACTTGCATATTGAACTATAAAATCCCTGTTTAAAATATTCTGTTCAAAATACTGTTCAAGAGCGCTTTGAGATGTGGTGGCTTCTGCAATTTTCTTACAACCGCTGCTGCTTAAAAGCAACAAAGCCGCAAAAACTATTGCAATAATAAAACGTAGTTTATAAATGAAGCCCGGCATATCAGTCCATTTAAAACTGGTAGATTTTTGAAAATTTTTCGTTTGCATAACGGATAAAATGGGTACTGTTTAATGTTTCGCCAGTTGCTTTTTTGCATAGCTCTTCTGATGTGTAAAATCTGCCGTATTCATAAATGTTTTCCTTAAGCCATTTTACAACCATATTGTTGTTTCCTGCGGCAATTTCCTTTTCTATTGACTCATTTCCTTTTGTGAAAGCTGCATATAACTGTGCTGCGTATAAACTGCCTAAACTGTAAGTAGCAAAGTATCCAAAACTACCATGGCTCCAATGTACGTCCTGCAGGCAGCCGTTTTTGTCATCTGGCACTGTTACATCCAGGTATTCTTTATAATGACTGTTCCAGTAACCTGGTATATCCGCAGTCTTAATCGTGCCGTCAATGAGCATCTTTTCAATCTCATAACGTATCATTATGTGAAAGTGATATGTTATTTCATCTGCTTCGGTGCGTATTAATGATGGGCTTACTTTATTAATCGCTCTGTAAAACTGTTCAACGGAAATAGCTGTCAACTGGTTTGGAAAAAACGTTTGTAATAAAGAAAAATTGTTTTGCCAAAAGGGGAGCCCCCGGCCAATGTTGTTTTCCCATAAACGGCTTTGGCTTTCATGAATACTTAAGCTGCAATATTCTCCTAATGGCAAGCCATATTCTTCACCCGGCAATCCTTGTTCATACAATGCATGCCCACCTTCATGAATGCAACTCCAGGTCATATTGGTAAAATCATTTTCATCAATTCTTGTGGTTATTCTTACATCTGCGTTGTTAAAATTTATTGTAAAAGGGTGTTCGCTAACATCTTGACGACCAGCTTCAAAGTCAAATTCTATTCTTTTTAAAATTTCAATACCAAACTCCCATTGCTTGTCCTTATTATACGATTTGTGTAAGAAAGTGGCATCAACCTGAGGCCTGCTTTCAATAACAGCTAATAGTTTTTTTAGCTGTGGCTTCAGATCTGCAAATACTTTGTCTGCAATGCTTACATTCAAGCCACGGTCATAGTCATTCATTAAGGCGCTGTAAGGATGGTCGGTATATCCTAAAGTCTCAGCTTCCTGTTTTTTTAAGTTAATCAGCTCCTCTAGTGGTTTTTCAAAAAAAGTAAAAGAGTTTTCCCTGCGTGCCTGTATCCATGCATGAAATGTTTTACTGGTGGCTTCGCTCATTTTACGTACAAAGTCGCCACTAAATTTTTTTGCCCGGGTGTAATCGTAAAAACTGAGTGCCACATTCTGTTTTTGCTTTATTGTCAAATCTTCACAGCCCATCAGTTGCGTAAGCAGGGTGCCGGTTTTTTCTTTGGCAAACAGTAAGTGAGCCTGTTCATTTAAGGTGGCAATTTGCCTGCCACGAAATTGATTTCCTTTTGGTGGCAGGTAAGTTTCCTGGTCCCATTGCAGCACTGCAGAGGCATACTTAATGTCGGCTATTTGCTGCATCTTTGTTACATAAGCAGCATACAATTCACTACTGTTCATTACTAAATTTTAAGAATGAAAGTTCAAGATATTACAAGTTTATTAGAAAAGCTGGCACCACCTTCACTCCAGGAGCATTATGATAATACGGGCTTGCTTACCGGTAATTCCTCCTGGGAATGTACAGGCGTGCTTATTTCCCTGGATGCAACCGAGCAGGTGGTGCTGGAGGCTGTGAAAAAAAAATGTAATCTTATAGTAGCTCATCACCCTATAATTTTTGGCGGGCTTAAAAAAATTACCGGAAGTAATTATATTGAAAAAGCGATAATAGCTGCAATAAAAAACGATGTGTCTATTTATGCCATTCATACCAACCTTGATAATGTATTACATGGTGTGAATGCAAAAATTGCAGATAAGCTGGGGCTTATAAACCGCCAGGTATTATTGCCAAAAGCAGACGTACTTAAAAAGCTGGTTACGTTTGTGCCTGTTAGCCACGCAGAGCAATTGCGAAATGCTTTATTTGATGCAGGCGGGGGTACTATTGGTAACTACAGCGAATGCAGTTTTAATGCGCCCGGTGAGGGTACTTACAAGCCGGGGTTGGGTTCAAATCCATTTGCCGGTACAGTTGATAAGCGACACACAGAACCGGAAATAAAAATAGAGGTAATCTTTCCTTATTGGTTGGAAAACAAGCTTTGTAAGGCTATGAAGAGGGCGCACCCGTATGAAGAAGTGGCGTATGATATAATTAATCTTGATAATGTACTTACAAGCACAGGCAGTGGATTATTAGGCTACCTTCCAGAAGCTATGGAGGAGGAAAGATTACTGAGCATGTTAAAAGAAAAATTCAAGCTCCGTGTAATAAAACATACAGGGTTAAGAGGCAAGCCTGTAAAAAAACTGGCCGTTTGTGGTGGCGCCGGAAGCTTTTTAACGAAAACGGCACTAATGGCCGGGGCTGATATGTTTATTAGTGCCGACTTTAAATACCATGAGTTTTTTGATGCTAATGAACGCCTCGTTATTGCTGATATTGGCCACTATGAAAGTGAACAGTTTACTATAGAGCTTTTAAGTGAATTTTTGCAGGAAAAATTCCCTACCTTTGCCGTCCTCAAAACGGACGTTATTACCAACCCGGTACAATACTTTACATGAACTGCTGAATATAGTTGATGCAGTATAAGTGAGTGACACAACCGGAGGTGGGAAAAGAGATGATGGCCGTTTTATAAAAATCAAACAAAACACACATGGCAAAAGTTGCAGATTTTTCCGTAGAAGACAAATTAAAGTCATTGGTTCGTTTGCAGAAAGTAGACTGCAAGCTGGATGAAATTCAGATTTTAAAAGGCGAGTTGCCGATGGAAGTAAAAGACCTGGAAGATGAAATTGAAGGGCTGCATGCAAGACAGACCCGTATTGAAGAAGAGATTAACGGCATACAGGAATTTATTGAGCAAAAGAAAAATGGTATTAAAGAAGCAGAGGCACTGGTAAAAAAATACGAAAAGCAAAGTGAGAATGTAAAAAACAACCGTGAGTTTGAGGCTATCAACAAAGAGATAGAAATGCAAACCCTGGAAGTTAAATTGTGCGAAAAGCATATAAAAGATGCTACTGAAGAAATTGCCGAAAAAGCCAAACAACTTGATATTGCTAAAAAAGCAGTAGGCACCAAAGAGGCCAATTTAAATGCTAAAAAGGGTGAGTTGGAAAAAATTATTGGCGAAACGGAAAAAGAAGAAACGCATTATAATAAGGAAGCTGCAGAAGCCCGTAAAGATGTGGAAGAGCGTCTGCTGACCAGCTACGATCGTATACGTAACAGCTACCGTAACGGCCTGGCTGTGGTGCCGGTTGAAAGAGACAGCTGCGGTGGTTGTTTCCACGCCATTCCTCCGCAAAAACAAAGCGAAATAAAACTGCGCAAAAAGGTAATGGTTTGCGAAAACTGCGGCCGTATCCTTGTAGATGCTGACCTGAACGATTCTGTGGATGTGAAATAACAAAAGGTTACTTACTTCATATAGATAAAGGGCTCACAATGGTGAGCCCTTTTCTTTTAAAATGTTGCCTGTTTATTTTTATACATTGCACTAATTGGTTTAATTCGTGTAATAATTGCAATGCTGCAGAAATTACATATACAGAACTACGCCATTATAGACGACCTGGCAGTAAACTTCAGGCCAGGATTGAATATTATAACAGGCGAAACAGGTGCCGGTAAAAGTATTTTAATTGGCGCCCTGGGCCTTATTTTGGGTGAACGGGCAGACAGCAGTGTGCTGCAGCAAAAAGAAAGAAAATGTGTGGTAGAAGGTTTTTTTGATGCCGCAGAAAATAAGTCAGTAAAACAATTTTTATCAGAAAATGAACTGGATGCAGATGATGAGCTGCTGGTAAGAAGGGAAATTGCTGCAAATGGAAAATCACGTGCCTTTATTAATGATACCCCGGTAACATTGGCACAGCTTAAACAGCTGAGTATTTTATTGGTTGACCTTCATCAGCAGTTTGATACATTAGAACTGGGTGACAGTAGTTTTCAACGGGAGGTGCTGGATGCATTGGCTGATAATGGTAATTTGCTGTTACAATTTACTTCGTTTTACAAACAATATCTTTCCGCCAGGAAAGAATTGGAAACACTGCTAAAGGAACAGGCGGCTGCAAATACCACTTACGATTACAATAAGTTTTTATTTAGTGAGCTGGAAACCGCTGCACTAAAGCCCAACGAACTGGAAGAGCTGGATGCGGAACTAAAATTGCTGAGTAATGCCGAGAATATAAAACAACAACTGGGGGCCGTATATTATGAATTGAAAGAAAGCGAACAGCCGGTTGTACAGCAATTAAAATCGCTTTACAATAAACTGCAAGGGTTGGTACAGTACAACACCGGTATTGAAGAACTGGCAAAAAGACTGCAGGCAGCACAGATTGAGCTGAAAGATATTGCAGATGAACTGGAAACGATCAGCGAAGGAGTGCAATACAGTGCCGAACGTTTTCAAATAGTGAATGACCGTATTGCTGCCGGATATAAATTACTAAAAAAGCATGGAGTTACTACAACACAGGAATTGTTGTTCATACAGGAAAGCTTGCAGCAAAAACTGAATGATGTGATCAACATCAGCGATGCCATTGCACAAAAAGAAAAGCAGGAAAAAGAACTGCTGCAGCAATGTGAACAGATCGCCAAAAACATTTCCACCAACCGGAATAAAGCGGTAAAGCCGTTTACCGAAAAAGTAAACGCCTTGTTAAAGCAGGTTGGCATGCCCAACGCACAATTGAAAGTGGTGCTTGAAAAAACAGGCCTGAATAGTTATGGTAGTGATGAAATTGGGTTTTTATTCGATGCTAATAAAAGCAATCGTTTTGAACCATTGTATAAAGTGGCAAGTGGAGGTGAGCTGAGCCGTTTAATGCTTTGTATAAAGTCGCTGGTGGCTCAAAAGCTGCAATTGCCTACATTAATATTTGATGAAATTGATACCGGCATAAGCGGTGAGGCGGCCAAACAGGTGGGAAATATTATGAAAGAACTTTCTTTAAGCCACCAGTTAATATCTATTACCCATCAACCACAGATAGCCGCAAAAGCTAATGCCCATTTCTTTGTACACAAAGCTATAAAGGAGGATAAAATTGTAACAGCCATCAGGCAGCTGAGTAATGATGAACGCATTACCGCCATTGCACAAATGCTGAGCGGCGAAAAGCCTACAGCTGCAGCGCTGCAGAATGCAAGGGAAATGGTGGGAAATTAAATCATCTAAAATGATTCCCCCTTATTTGCACATATTAATAATAGCAGGTTTAATGACTGTTCCCTTTTACTTTTTTAACCGTTTCCTGCTGCGTAAAATAAAACCAAGGGATAGTGGTTCAAAACTATTAATCTATTTTATGGTACTGCTTGTAAGCGCTTTTATTTATATAACTGCAGGCGTTTACCTGGCGGTGGCAGTGGCAAAGTTGATAAATAAAGCCTGAACTGTTTTTCATTACCAAATAGTGTGTTATTTTAGCCGTTCAAATTAAAAAAGCAATATGGGGTATAATTTACTTAAAGGAAAAAAAGGAATCATTTTTGGTGCACTGGATGAAAACTCCATTGCGTGGAAAACAGCCATGCGCTGCCATGAAAACGGCGCTGAAATTTTGTTGACGAATGCGCCGGTGGCCATGCGTATGGGGGAAATTAAAAAACTGGCAGAACTGGTAAACGCCCCAATAGTGCCTTGCGATGTGAGCAGCGACGAAGATGTAGATAAGCTGATGTTAGAAGCCAAAAAGCATTTTGGCGGTGGCGTGGATTTTATATTGCACTCGATAGGTATGAGTATTAATGTGCGTAAAGGCCTGGGATATACTGAAAACAATTACGAATTCTCACATAAGGGTTTTGATATTTCCGCTCTTAGCCTGCACCGGGTTTTGGCAAGTGCCATGAAGCATGACGCCATCAATGAATGGGGCTCTGTGGTGGCGTTAAGTTATATAGCTGCTCAGCGTGTTTTTCCGGATTATAATGATATGGCCGATAACAAAGCCGTGCTGGAAAGCATTGCCCGCAATTTTGGCTACCAGTATGCCATTAAAAAGAAAGTACGGGTAAATACCATTTCTCAGTCTCCCACACGTACTACTGCCGGCAGTGGCGTAAAGGGGTTTGACGGGTTTATTAATTATGCAGAAAAAATGAGCCCACTGGGTAATGCCAGTGCAGATGATTGTGCTAACTACTGTGTAACCCTTTTCAGCGACCTTACTAAAATGGTTACCATGCAAAACCTGTTTCATGATGGTGGATTTTCCTATACAGGCGTAACGCAGGCAGTGCTGGAGCAAATGGAAAAATAAGTTGTGTTACTCACTTCATCAGGCTAAAATCACTGCACAGTATTGCAGTATTCAATATAAAATAGCCGCTCATTTTTGAGCGGCTATTTATTTTCTTTAAGCCAGTTCTGCACTATTACGGCAGGGCAATGCGATTAATATTCTTCCTCGTTAAAAAAGAAATCTTCATGGCTTGGATAATCAGGCCAGATGTCTTCAAGGCTTTCATAAATTTCACCTTCGTCTTCCAGTTCCTGCAAATTTTCTACCACCTCAATGGGGGCGCCACTACGAATGGAGTAATCAATCAGTTCATCTTTGGTTGCAGGCCATGGCGCATCTTCCAGGTGAGAGGCTAATTCAAGTGTCCAAAACATATGCTGTATCTTTGTTTTCGTTAGTAATCAAAGGGTATAACCCCAATTTTCCGCAAATGTAGAAGTTCTGTGGAAATAACCAAAAGTGTTTTATTAACGGCTGTTTGCATCTTAGATTGTGCGCAAAGGGTTAAAGTTGCATTTAGTACGCCTTAATGAATTATTAGCTATTTTTAAACCATGTTATCAGCAAGGAATATTCACAAATCTTATGGGCAGTTAGAAGTACTTAAAGGCGTAGATATTGATATTGAGAGAGGGGAAATAGTAAGTATTGTGGGCAGTTCCGGCGCCGGTAAAAGTACCCTGCTGCATATTTTAGGCACGCTGGATAAGGCCAGTTCCGGAAATATTACACTCAACAACCAGCAGGTAAACGGGCTTACTGGTAAAAAACTGGCTGCATTTCGAAATAAAGAAATTGGTTTTGTATTCCAGTTTCATCATTTACTGCCAGAATTTACTGCAATGGAAAATGTTTGTATTCCCGGATGGATAGCCGGTGGCAAAAAAAGAGAAGTGATGAACAGGGCTGAAGAACTGCTGAACAGCTTAAACCTTGGCAACCGGCTTGAAAACAAGCCACAACAGCTCTCCGGAGGGGAGCAGCAGCGTGTGGCAGTCGCCAGAGCTTTAATTAACAGGCCGTCTATTGTAATGGCAGATGAGCCCACCGGCAATTTAGACAGCGCCCATGCAAAAGAACTTCACGAACTATTTATTGATTTGCGCAACCGTTTTAACCAGACCTTTTTAATTGTTACCCATAACGAAGAGCTTTCTAAAATGGGCGACAGGGTGGTGCAAATGAAAGACGGCAGAATTGTTTAAACGCTGGTGGGTACTATACAGCCGGCTCCTGCTGGCTCATGCAATGAAAACTGCCCAGCCCCCAAATTATTTCTGTTGAATCGATACCAATTATTTGCCTTGTTGGAAAACAGCTTTGTATTATTTGCAGTGCTTTATCATCTTTAGCGCAATTAAACACCGGAACAATTACTGCATGGTTGGCAATGTAAAAGTTGGCGTAAGATGCGGGCAAACGCTGTTCATCATACACCACTTCATCTGGCATTGGAAGTTCAACAATATTTAATTGTTTGCCATTAAGCAAACGCATTTGCTGTAACTGTTTTAAGTTGTGCTGCAGCAATGCATAGTTTTCATCGTTTTTATTTTCTTCTATAACAGTTAACACGGTGTCTTCATTCACAAAACGCACGGTGTCGTCAATATGTCCATCCGTGTCATCACCTACAATACCTTCATCCACCCATAAAATTTGTTCGGCGCCGTAATAGTTGTATAAATATTCTTCAATCTGCTGCTGGTTTAAATGCGGATTACGGTTAGGATTTAATAAACATGCTGTTGATGTTAGTATCGTACCTTTTCCATTAAACTCCACAGAGCCTCCTTCCATAACAATACCGGGATAATACACCGGCATGTTGTAGTGTTTTCCAATGAGTGTTGGAATATTATCATCTAGATCAAACGGAGGATATTTATTACCCCATGCATTATATCCCCAGTCAACAATTACTTTTTTATTCTCTTCAGCAGCTGGATTAATTAAAAAAGCAGGCCCATGATCCCTGCACCATGCATCGTTTGTAGGGTGTAAAAAAAACTCCACCTTCTTTAAATCTGCACCCGCAGTTTGCAAATGACCCAGGGCAAAATTTTTCATTGCTGCATCATTTACATTGATGTTTACCTTTTGCCCTTTGGCAAGTTCTTTTACAAACTGTGCGTAATAGGGAAATATGTTATTGATTTTTCCCGGCCATGATGCTTCTTTATGCGGCCAGCTTAACCAGGTAGCGGTTTGTGGTGCAAATTCGGCAGGGAAATAATAGCCAAGTTGTTTAGGAGTGCTCATAAGTTGAAAGTTGATAGCTGAAAATTAAAAGTTAGTAGTGCCGGTTGATGTTTTAGGTACAAAACTTTCAACTATCAACTTTCAATTTTCTACTAATTTACGCTTCGTCAATATATCTTTTGGTAATGGGCTGGTAAGAGTCAATTCTTCTGTCTCTTAAAAAAGGCCAGTGCGTTCTGTAGCGGTCTGTTTTTTTCAAATCCAGTTCAATCACTTTTACTTCTTCTGCTTCATGGCTTGCTTTGTATAAAACAGAACCAAAGGGATTGCTTACAAATGAACCACCCCAGAATTTCATTAAACCATCCTGCTCCAAACCTACACGGTTTACACTTACCACATGCACACCATTGGCAACAGCGTGGCTGCGTTGTATGGTTTGCCATGCATTGTATTGCTCAATATTTGTTTCTTCATCTTGTGAAGTGGCCCAGCCAATAGCAGTGGGATAAAATAAAATTTCAGCACCCATTAATGAAGTAATACGGGCTGCTTCAGGATACCATTGGTCCCAGCAAATTAACACACCAATAGTGGCGAACTTTGTTTTAAAAACTTTATAACCTAAATCGCCGGGAGTAAAATAAAATTTTTCGTAGTAAGCCGGGTCATCCGGTATATGCATTTTGCGGTACTTGCCGAGATATGTGCCGTCTGCATCCAGCACAGCTGTTGTGTTATGGTATAAACCCTCTGTACGTTTTTCAAATAATGAGGCGATTATTACAACACCCAGCTCAGCAGCAACAGCACTTAATGCATCTGATGAAGGGCCGGGTATACTTTCAGCCAGTTTAAAATTTTCGTAATCTTCCACATCACAGAAATAAAGTGACGTAAACAACTCCTGAAGACAAACGATTTGTGCACCTGCTGACGCAGCCTCCTTCACCTTTTCAATTGCCTTGTTTAAATTTTGCTGTTTATCTGCCACACAGCTCATTTGCACCAGCGCTGTTTTTACGGTTGCCATAGTAACTGTTTTAGGGCGCAAATATAAAAGTAAAAATCAGCACTGCTGTAAACAATTTGTTATACCAGGCAGATGTTTAAAACGTTTATTAAAAGCATTTCAAAATGGGTAAATGTATAATACCCCTTTTTGAAGTCAGGCTGAAATAATTTAGATTTCAAAGCGGTATTACAGTAATTCACCTACATGCTTTTGAATGTTCGCAGCAATTTTATCCATCGGCAGGTCGTTGCTGTCGGTGCCAAATGGATCTTCAATTTCTTCAGCTATCAGCTCCAGGCTGGCCAGCACATAAAAAATAAACGCCACCACCGGTATTACCAAATAGCCGAGGGAGAATACATAACCCCATGGCAATGTCATTACATAAAAGAAAATGAATTTTTTAATGAAGGTGCTGTATGAAAAGGGGATGGGTGTGTTCTTAATTCGTTCGCATGCTCCGCAAATATCCGTAAAAGACTGTACTTCGCTGTTTAAGATGATTAACTGGTCTCCCGTAATTTTCTTTGATTCGTACAGGGAATTTACTTTTTTAAACAACAATGCCGCCAGCTGGTTGGGCAGGTGTTTTTCGTGGTCCAGTGCTGCAAGCTCCGGATGTGCTTTTTCATCCAGCGCCAGCCTTGTATGTTCGCTGCGTAAATGATTTTTTAATGCAAGAGCGTATTGAGGAATGGCGGTTTTAAAAAACAGCCTGTCGGTATTATCGCTCTTAGGCAGCATGGCCGATAGTTTCAATGCCAGGTTACGGCTGTTGTTCACCAATGCCCCCCAAAGTTTGCGGCCTTCCCACCAGCGGTCGTATGCCGTATTGGTGCGGAACACCAGCAGCAGCGAAATTACAAAGCCCAGCAAACTGTGCATTACCACAATGTTTTTTACTTTGTTGCCTTCTGTCCAGCGCCAGTATTCAATTTCAAAAAAGGCAATAATGCCGGCATAAACTCCAATAATAAATATCATGGGCAGCAGTTTCATAAACGTTTCCGATTTATGAAACCGGAAAATGAAACTAAGCCAGTCTTTCGGGTTGTATTGAACCATGTTTTTGTTTTGCTTCCCAAAAATACAGCTGGCCGTAAATAAAAAAAGAAACCATGAAGGTTTCTTTTTTATAAGTGCGCTTTAGTTTGTCTTATGCTTGTTTTACCAATTGTATTTCTGCAGATATCTTCACATCTTCACTTACCAGTAAGCCACCTGCTTCGGTAACTGCGTTCCAGTTCAAACCAAAATCTTTTCGGTTTATTTTGCCACTTAAGGTGAAGCCGGCTTTTGTATTGCCCCAGGGGTCTTTTGCCACACCGCCAAATTCAACCGTAAGTGTTACAGGTTTGGTTACATCCTTAATTGTTAAGTCGCCGGTTAAAGTAAATTCATCATCCGCTTTTTTAGTATAGCTGGTTGATGTGAAGGTGAGTGCAGGAAATTTTTCTGCATCAAAAAAATCAGCACTTTTTAAGTGGCCGTCCCTTTGCTCGTTACCGGTATCAACAGAAGTGGTGTCGGCACTAAAGCTGATTGCAGCATTTGAAAAATCTTCCGCTTCAGTTTCTGCACTGGCTGTAAAGCTGTTAAAGCTGCCGGTTACGGTAGTAATCATCAGGTGTTTTACCTTAAAATGTATTTCGCTGTGTGTGGGGTCTAACACCCATTTTGTAGTTGCCATGTTTTTGAATTTTAATGCAAGTTACATAATTAATGTTTAAACATCAAAATATTTTTTTGGAAAAAAATGTTAACGTTAGCAGAAAGGAGGTATTGTGTATGGTAAAGCAGCACCGGTTAAACGGTCCGGAAGGCAGGCGTGATGTTATTTAATACTGTTTTTAATTTTGGCATAAATATCTAAGCTGATGAAGTGGCCGTTTTTAATTTCGCATTCCCTCATAGTTCCTTCATGGGTAAAATTCAGTTTCGACAATACTTTTTTAGAATTGTTGTTTGCAGTTTCCACCAATGCTTCAATCCTGTGCAGGCCAGCTTGTGCAAAACCGAAATCACAAACAAGTGCCGCAGCTTCAGCAATAATGCCCTGTCCCCAAAACTCGGGCAACAGCCAAAAGCCGATCTCTGCTTTTTTATGCTCTTTGCTCAGGTTATTTAAACCGGTTGCACCATAAAAAACGGAGTTGTCAGGGTTGCATACAGCCCACCATAATCCTGTTTCGTTTTTTTCAAGATCTGAAAAGAACTGCATTTGAGCTTTGGCAGCTTCCGGCGTATTATAACTTACTCCATAATATTTAATAACATCACGGTGCGAAAGACCCTTAAACACATTATCAATATCAGCGCCAGTAAACTGCCGGAGCAATAACCTGTTTGATTTTAAGACGGGAAAATGTGTTTGCATAATTAAATGTAGGCAACATTGATAAAACCGGTACAAAGTTTTTCTCTTAAAATTTCTTTCAGATGGCAAGCACCTTTTTCTGTATATATGAACATCTTTAAAGCCCAATGTTTGAAAATCGTAATCATTGCTTTGAAATTTGTTAAGCAGGCGCTTTTAAACTCAATTTCTTTGTGCAGTAAAATTGAACAACAGAAATATGAAGAAATTAAACGTTTTGCCTGTTATAGTACTGCTGCATTTTTTTGTCCCCGGTTTTTCACAAACAGGAGACAGCTCAAAAACAATCAGTCATTTCTCTGGCTCAATCAGTGTAACACACAATGGTATTTCGCTGGTGCCTACTTTTTCTTTGGGCAAACCAGCAACTATTTTCCTGCTTTCGGTGGGGGGTAAAAGGCTGAGTTTTGAACCGGATCTGCGCTTTGCTTTAGAAGGTAAACCGTGGAGTTTCCTTTTTTGGTGGCGGTATAAAGTGGTACCGTCGGGTAAGTTCAGGCTTACCGTTGGTGCACACCCGGCGTTGAATTTCCTTACGATGCGGCTGCCGGTTAATGGAGACAGCACCGATGTTATTATGGCAAGGCGTTTCCTGGCGGGTGAAATCGTCCCCAATTACCTGCTTTCAAAAAATGTTAGTATTGGCGTGTATTATTTATTTTCAAGGGGGTTTGACATTAATGTGCCAAAGAATTCGCACTTTATTACCATTAACAGCAGTATCTCCAACATAAAAATTCCCGGTGAGCTTTATATGAAGCTTACACCGCAGTTTTATTATTTAAAGCAGGATGCTAGGGATGGTTTTTATTTCTCTTCTTCTATGTCATTGGCAAAAAGGAATTTCCCACTGTCTGTATCAGCCATTATTAATAAAACGGTTAGCGGTAATATTTCGGGTAGTAAAAATTTTGTGTGGAATACCAGCCTTGTTTATTCATTTAATAAAAATTATGCCCGTACCAAATAACAAAAAGGAATTGCTAAGTTTGTGGGAGATGACCAAAGTGGAAACCATAGAGCAATTTTATAAACGAAAGTTTGACTGGGTACCCAATAACTTGCGCAATGAAATGGGGCATTTTAATGTGTTTCGTTTAGATCCTTATGTTGGTGCCAATGCCAGGCCGGTGCCATACAGCCGCCGTGATTTTTACAAAATCACCATTACACTCGGCAGTGGCAATGTTTATTATGCTGATAAAATGTATGAAGTAAAACAGCAGGCACTTACTTTTTCCAATCCGCAAATACCGTATAAGTGGGAACACCTGGATACATTGACAGGCGGCGTGTTCTGTATTTTTGACCAGCATTTTTTTCACCAGTTTGGTAATTTAAACCAGTATGCTGTTTACCAGCCCGGCGGTAACCGTGTGTTTGAGTTAAGTGATGAGCAGCTGCAAAAAGTAGCACCCATTTTTCAGCGTATGTTTGAAGAACTGGAAAGTGATTACACACATAAATATGATGTGCTGCGTACGCTTGTTTTGGAACTGATACATTTTGCTTTAAAGATGCAGCCGGGTTTGGAAACTAACAATAAGCTAAATGCATCACAACGTATTTCAACTTTATTTCTTGAATTGCTGGAACGGCAGTTTCCTATTGACGAAAATCACCAGGCTGTAAAGCTGCGTGCCGCATCTGATTTTGCACAACAACTGAATGTGCACGTAAATCATTTAAACAGGGCTGTAAAAGAAATAACCGGTAAAACCACTTCGCAAATTATTGGCGAACGTATTTTACAGGAAGCAAAAATATTACTGAAACACAGCCCCTGGAATGTTTCTGAAATTGCGTATGCGCTGGGCTTTACAGAAACCACTCACTTCAATAACTTCTTTAAAAAGCATACAAGTCTTAGCCCGTTAAAATTCCGTGCTGTTTGATTTTTGTAACTAACGGTTTCAATTTTGTTAGTAACCGCTTCTTTCCGTTTCTATCTTTGTACTGATAAAAACATTTAATTATGAGCACAGCATTAGCACAACGTAAATTAGGCGGCCAGGGTTTAGAAGTATCTGCCATTGGCCTGGGTTGTATGGGTATGAGTTTTTCTTATTACCCTTTTCCGGAGAAGAAAGATGCCATCAATCTTATGCACAAAGCAATAGAGCAGGGGGTTAACTTTTTTGATACGGCAGAAGTATACGGGCCATATACCAATGAAGAACTGGTGGGAGAGGCGCTTGCACCGTACAGGCATAAAGTAATTATCGCCACAAAATTTGGTTTTAATATAGAAGATGGAAAAATGAATGGTGTAAACAGCCGGCCGGAAAATATCCGCAAAGCGGTGGAGGGTTCTTTAAAAAGATTAAATATTGAAACCATCGATTTATTATACCAGCACCGTGTAGACCCCAATGTACCGGTTGAAGATGTTGCCGGAACGGTGAAAGATTTAATTCAAGAAGGCAAGGCAAAATATTTTGGCTTAAGTGAAGCAGGTGCAGCAACTATTCGTAAAGCACATGCAGAGCAACCGGTATCAGCATTGCAAAGCGAATACTCCATGTGGACAAGGCAGCATGAAAATGAAATTATTCCTGCAATAGAAGAGCTGGGTATTGGCTTAGTTGCTTTCAGCCCGTTAGGCAAAGGCTTTTTAGCAGGTAAAATTGATGCCACCACCACATTTGCTGCAGGCGACATTCGCAGTATGCTGCCACGATTTACAGAAGAAGCCCGTGTTGCCAACAAAGCACTGCTTGATCTGTTACAGCAGTTTGCCGATAAAAGAAATGCCACGCCTGCACAAATTGCACTGGCATGGGTGCTGGCACAAAAGCCGTGGATTGTACCCATACCAGGCACTACCAAACTGCACCGCTTAACAGAAAATATTGGTGCAGCTGCTATTGAACTTACTGCAGCAGAATTACAGGAGATTGAAAATGCCTCTGCACAAATTAAAATTATGGGCACCCGCTATACCGAGGCAATGGAAAAAGCAACAGGCCTTTAAAACGGCATTATAAAAAATCCGGCAGCTGCCGGATTTTTTATAAGCATAGCTATAAATAACTCAGCCATTTTTTTTCTTTATGTACTGTTTTGTATCCGTCGTACCATTTACAAATGGGATACATCAGCAATACAACAGCCATCCAGATAAGGTACACAAAGCCCAATGAAACTCCCTCGCCGGGTGCAGAAAATTTAAAAAGTGATGCCTGCGTGCCTTTCATTCCTTCATCAACAGAATGGCCGCTTAGCAGGTAAGTAATTATTTGTGCCAGGTGCAGTATAAAAAAATGCACCACAAAATAAAACAGCGGCACACGGCCAAACACGGTTACCTTTTTTGCAAGGCTGCCGTTACCATTTTTTATAAATGAAAGCACCACCAGCAGCGGCCCGATGGTGGCACACATAAATAACAGCGACGGAGGGTACTTCTGCACATTCATAAACGAAAAAAAGGTTTGAAGTGGAGTTGGCTGCTTTTTCCAAATAAGAGGGTCGCCATAAATATTTATAAAGCGCAGCACCAAAAACAAGGCAATGGCTGTAATGCCGGTAAATAATAACACCCTGTTTCTTTTAGCCGCTTCTGTATGCGTAAATAATTTACCGCAGCAGTAACCCAGCAGCATTAATCCTGCCCAGGGCAGCATGGGATAAAAAACAAATAAACTATGCCCGTTGCCCAATGGTTTAATGCCCGGCTGGTGCAGCAGGTTCCACCATAACGGAACAGGCGTGCTGCGGCCGGCTTCTGCAATATTTATAAGGTTGTGCCCCAAAACAATCAGCAGGCCGGTAATGAGTATTACCATAAACGGTAAGTTTATCATCAGCCCCAAAAGAATCATGCCTGCACCAATTGACCAGAGTGTTTCTAAAATAAAAAGGCTGAAATGTATATCGGCAGTAAAAATAAACGACATGATAAAAAGGTCGAACACAATTAACCACAGCCCACGGGTAATTAAAAATACGCTCAGCTCTTTTGTTGTTTTACGCTGGTGCTGCAGCCAAGCCGAAAGGCCGGAGAGGAATACAAAACCCGGCGCACAAAAATGGGTGATCCATCTTGTGCCAAACAAAATAAAGTTGGTGGTGGCAGCATTTAAAGGGTCGGCCAGCTGGGCATCTTTATGAAAAAAATCACGGGTATGGTCCAGTGCCATAATTACCATGATAATGCCACGCAGCAGGTCGATAGCGGCAATTCTTTTTGCAGCAGTGTTCAATGTTGTTGTCATGTATGTTGACGAAATGCTTTTGAGCTTAAAAATTAAATAATGCGGAGCAATAAAAAGAGAGGGCAGGAGTAAACTTTAATTCAGGCGGACTATTTTTTTGATTCGGCATTCAGGGCAAGCATTGTCCATACTGCTCCGGCAAGGTCAATAATGGCCAGCGGCAATATTTCTTTTGGCATTTGCCCCGTAATAAATAACAACAGCACACCCGTAAAGAAAAACAAGCGCAAATAAACAGAGGCTCTAATAAGCGGCACTACATTATTGCGGCCGCAGATGATGTCATAACTGCCAATGATGATAGTGAGCAGCCCGATAAATTTTGCCCATGGCAGGGGAATATCGGGGAGTTTAAGAAGGGAAATAAATTGCTCCGGAATAATGTACACCAGCATGCCGGTTAATAAAACATATACGCCAAAATAAAAAACAGATTTAGCAGACTTTGTCATAAGCAAGGTTTTACTGTGATAGTTTCTGCTTAAAGATAACAGGATTTATGCGGTGGTGCAATAGCCTGTTTTATATTACCTGCAATAGCCCAGTAACACCCAAATGATAATGAAAACGACGATGGTGCCCAAACAGCCACTGCCTAATTTTTTTGCGCCATAAGCTGCAATCAACCCTCTTACAAATTTGTTCATGTGTGTTGTTTTTAGTTGCTGTTTTTAAAATGAATTTTATGCTGGAAAACCCACAGAACTAAACTAAAATCTGAAACTTAAAAAACCCTTTTAACAGCATAATAAAATTAATGAATGCACGGTAAATAAATGTGCTGGAATTATATTTAAAATTTAAGTTTTCCCTAAGGAATGGATGAGGCTGTTTATAATTAAAAATATCAATTTCGCCGAAGTTGATGTGAAAATTTGTTTGTTTAGTTCTGAAGTAAATGCTGTAAAATGGCGAGTGGTCACCATTTTGCTGAACTGCATAAATTTTCAGGCTGTCCTGGTTCTCTGAATAAGTGTTTGGATATATCCATTCATTTGCAGTTTTTTGAATGCTGTCAATGGTATAAGTACAAATATCCGAACCTGGAAGATTTATCTGCTTCACCAATTTTAGATTAGCACCCGGAATGGTTTCTGTGTAATCATAATCATACCTGCGTAACACACATTGATTGTTGATATGAGAAATAATGTAAAATCCATTGGGGTCTTCATCCAGTGCATTTCCTAAAGAATCATAAATAGGAATTCTTCCGGCTACATCAATTGTAAGGCCAATGACCCAGTCTTTTCCTGAAAGAGAAATACCGGAAATTATACTGTCAACAGGATTTTTATGATGCTGTGAAATTAATGGTGTTAACCGGAAGAAACAGGTAAGTAAAATAAGAGCCTTCTTCATTTTTTACTTTTTATTTTATAAAATCCGTAGGTGGGCTCTTACTGTTGACTTTTAATAATCTCCCATATCTTTTTCCAAAGCATCATTAGTTTAGTACTATTATTATACTTGTAATTTAAATTTACATAATCTTCTACAAAATTTTTTAGGAGATATGAATCCTCAAACGATTTTTGTAACACCTCCTTTTTGGAAAAAAGAAGCATATCATACATGGTTTTGTGAACAGGCGTTAATGGCCTGTAGGTTTCAATACCATTTGTTTCTGATTTTATAACGCAAGGAAGAATTTCTTCCGCTTTTATACTATCGTAATACCTCGATAATAAAGGGAACAGGTCACAATCTTTAATAATTCTCCTTTGAGTTCTGATAACCCTATCAGAATAGAACTTGATCAGCTGGAAATATGAAGTGTCGTTTATTTCCCATAGAATGTCAAAGTAAATGTCAGGCCCGCCTAAGGAATCCAATATGTGCATTCCAAAAAAACTTCTTTCAACAGATATCATTTTAGAAACTCCCTGTGCCTTCAGGCTATCGTATACTTTCCATACGTAAGCAGGGATATCAATCTCTTTCGATTGATCATGCTCTTTTGTTTGCCCTGCTCCAGTAAAAAAACAAAAAGTTAGAAAAAAAACTAGGATGCTATATTTCATTCT